>CAXBNP010000012.1:0-116937 GCA_963977145.1 uncultured Colwellia sp. | reverse complement strand
GGCTCTGGCTCTGGCTCTGGCTCTGGCTCTGGCTCTGGCTCTGGCTCTGGCTCTGCAAGTAATTGTTCAACAACGTTCTCATCAATTGCAACTACTTCTGCAGATAGTTGTTCAGTATCTTCTACCGCGATTACTTGGTCACTAATTTCATCAACGACTGAGTGTTGATCAAAATCAGTCTCTTGCTCTGCTTCTGCAATAATATTTTCGTTAACATCATCAACGACAGGAGTAATATCTTCTTGTTGTGTTTTGCCTAGACCTAACCAGGAAAACATACCTTTTTTCTTCGACATAAATGTATTTACAATCTTAATTGGATGTATAGGTTCACCACTAAAATCATCTGACTAAAGCTCGCTCTAACTTGAACAATTCATTAGATCAGTTGGTATTCACGAGTAAACAAGGATAAAATTGTCAATATAGTATCACCTAACCTGCCGACAAAAAACAAAAGCTGTTTAAGTTATGAGCAAAGTCAAAAAACAATCAGAAAAAAATTCGCCAAAAGGTCAAATTCGCATCATTGCAGGCCAATATCGCGGTCGAAAACTGCCGGTATTAATGGCCGAGGGTTTACGCCCAACTACAGATCGGGTTAAGGAAACCGTATTTAATTGGCTGATGCCTTACATTCAAGACGCTAACTGCTTAGATTGTTTTGCCGGCTCTGGGGGCTTGGGTTTTGAAGCCACCTCACGCGGTGCAAGTTCAGTGACGCTAATCGAGTTGAATAAATCAGCAGCGCAGCAATTAAAAGACAATAAAGCCTTACTCAACGCAGATAACATTACAGTTGTGCAGCAAAATGCTTTGGATTTTTTGCAACATAACCAGCAACGATATTCACTCGTATTTATTGACCCACCTTTTAGAAAAGGCTTAGCACAGCAAACCGCGATGTTATTAAGCGAGAAAGGCTTAACGGAAGATGCTTTGATATATGTAGAAATGGAAACTGACCATAACGAGCAAACCATGCCTGATCATTGGCAACTTTTAAAAGAGAAGGTTGCTGGTCAAGTTGTTTATCGACTCTATCAAAATAGTGCGCTGTAAAGTCGATTATTAAATAGCTTAAATAAAGAGGCCTCAGCCTCTTTATCATCAGCCATATTATTTATCTGTCGCCTTAGGGCGTAACTTTAAATCATGAAAATCAAAACTAAAGTCTGTTGCCCAAGACACCGCTTTCATGGTGACAAAATTAATACTGCCATCTGGATTTAAATTAAAATTCACATAAGCATCAGCTTCTAAGGTTCGATCATCCCAACGGACAATAAAAGTGTTGTATTGATAATGCGCTAATGTACCGTGTAATGCCGGGGTATGAGTAAATTGCATCACTAAATCATCATTTTCTAGCGTAATCGATATTTCACCGTACCAATTATCAACATAGCTTTGGGCATAGCTAGCTAAAGGCAAGGATGGTGTTGAATTTTTCTCGATACTTGCCGCCACTTTTGCTAAATGTGCTTTTTTCTTGGCGTTATTTTTTTGCTGTAATGCCGCATAATGCTCAACCCAGTCTTTTGCTGGTAGCTCAAGAAATTCGGTCAGAATTTGTTGCGATAAAGCATTAAAGGCGAAACCTGATTGTTGATTGGTTAAGATCACCATGGCTAAGTTTTCTTCTGGTACCATCACCACTTTTGACACCATACCTAAAATACCACCGGTATGTCGTACCACTTTTACACCATGATAATCTTTGACAAACCAACCTAAAGCGTAAGCATTAAAATGCGTTTTATCTTGCTCGGTTACGCGCTCTGAAACCGATAAAAGCGTACGTGCTTGCCACATTTCACGACTTTGCTGTGCACTAAAAAGCCTCAATGCGGTTTTACCATTAAAACCATATTGCCCGCGATTAAGCTGGGCTTTAAGCCATAGCGACATATCATTAACGCTTGACGCAACCGAGCCAGCAGATGAGAATTTCTCTAAGAAATTTCCGCCAACAACATGCAACTCGCCATCTAATGGCACATGGCCGCGGGCGACGTTTTTATTACTTTCAGGAATTAAAGAGAATTTTGCCCGGGTGTTGCTCATCCCTAGCTTATCAAAAATGCGTGCTTGAATAACCTCTTGCCATGGCTTACCGGTTAGCTTTGCAATGATCTCACCCGCAATAATGTACATTAGGTTGTCATAGGCAAATTCACTACGAAAGCTCGACACTTGCGGTAAATGTTTCAAGCCTTTAATCACGTCTTGATTGGTAAGCGTTGTTTCTGGCCAGATCATTAAATCGCCAGCACCTAAACCTAAACCACTATTGTGAGACAGTAAATCGATAATAGTGAATTCACGGGTAACATAGGCATCGGGTAACTGAAATTGTGGAATAATATCAATAACTTTAGTTTGCCAAGTCAATTGACCTTCATCCACTAAGCCCGCAAGTAGCGCTGTTGTCATCGCTTTAGTATTTGACGCAATCCCAAACAAGGTATCGGCAGTCACTTTTTCTGTACTACCGTGTTTAAGTACGCCAAAGCCTTTACTCAGGACAACTTCGTTATCTTTAATAATCGCCACTGCGATGCCGGGTACTTGAAATGCCGCCATCGCTTTACTGACCGACAGCTCAATGTTAGCGACCTTGCTACTAAGCCCGTTATCTGCCGTTTCAGCAAAGCCGACTGAAGAATAAAGTACGGCACCGAGCAATAGCCAAGAATAAGGTAAGTTCATTTACAAACTCTATATTTATTATTAATTGCCACAACCGTAACGGAAATAGTTACCTTTGACTAGTATTAGGAGATCGCCATATCAGGTTGATTAAGCACGATATTGCTCTGGAAGTTGATAAATAACGCCATAAATTCAGATAAAATTATGGCGTATATAAGAAAAAATTTAACTATTATTGATTAAACCCGCTAAACCTTTTTTAACAAAGTTTGGCAAAGCAAATGCCGCACTGTGCAAATCTTGATTGTAGTACTGAAAATCTAGGCCACTTGCTGTTACGCGTTGCGGGTCAAAGTCCTGTACAGGGTGATATTTTTTACTGGCAAAAGTAAAGCTCCACAAACCACCTGGATAAGTTAAATTGCTAAACGAATATAAATAACTCTGTGGGAAAACCGCATTGAGCACCTTTAATAGTGATTGTTGAATTTCCAAGGCATACCATGATGATTCTCCTTGCGATACCACGATGCCATCATCCGTTAAACAATTAAACACATCAACATAAAATGCTTCACCAAACAAAGGCTGAGCAGGGCCAATAGGGTCGGTACTATCAACAATAATTACATCAAATTTTTCTTTGGTTTGCTTAACAAATTCAACCCCATCACCAATAATTAACTGCATTTTTTCATGGTCTAAATCTTTTGACGTTTGCGGGATAAATTCTCGACAAGCGTCAACCACCATAGCGTCAATTTCTACCATAGTGCATTTTTCAACCCCGGCATGGCGCAACACTTCACGTGCTGTACCGCCGTCGCCACCACCAATAACCAAAACATTCTTTGGTGCTGGATGAACAAACAACGGCACGTGAGTGATCATATCATGATAGGCAAACTCATCACGTTCGGTCACCATAATTAAGCCATCATTGAGTAGCATCTTGCCATGGCCTTTGGTTTCAACGACATCCACGGTTTGAAATTCACTTTTCCCTGAAAAAAGTACTTTTTCTACTTTAAATTTTAAGCCTAAAAAATCTTCAAATTTTTCTTCTACCCATAAATCAGAGTGCATGGTTTTCTCCTGCTAAATCAAGCACCGTGGCTTGTGTAAAGTTTTGCTGCGGTAAAATATAGTTAGCAAAACAAACTGAGTAATTATTGCTCAAATGCTCGTTTACTAATGACTTACTTACATACGTTTTTGGGATGTACTGGTTAATTAAATCAACAAAATCAAAGTCATTAAAGCTCAACAAATCAAACGACTTGGGTTCGAGAATCGCTAAAAACTCGCCAGCAATTTTTATTAAATTAATATTTGATTCAATACTAACGTAACTGCTGTTAGCTTGGGGTGTCACGTGAATCGTTAAGTATTGCTTGCCTTTAATGGCGTTAACAGAATAACCAAAGGGCTCAAAAACAAAATCATCTAAGGCAAAGTCAGCAAAAAATTTATCTAACTGCAAAAATTGACGAATTTCTTCTGCTTTTAAGCCAACCGTAGTGAGTTTCTCAGAGGCCCGATCACTAATTTGATAAGCTAGTAGTTCATAGGTTTTATCTAATTTATCTGCTTGAAAGTTGTTATCTTGGTGAAAAATATAATTGTGGTGGCTGTCTAATTCACCAAAACGATAGGCCTTTCCCGCGACATATTGTCCGAGTAATTTAATGTCGTCACCAAAGCTACTGGGCTGAGCATGAGAAAAATATTCATTTTTACGTTGATATATAACCTGCTGAATCTTATCCATGCCGATTTGCTGAATAAAATATTCCACCGAGTGTACCAAGCGCGTATTGCCACAAGTCAAAATAAGTAAACGATCGTGCCAGACAAATAAGCTCGACTCTGACAGCAAAAAAGCTTTACAGTCATCGTTACGAATTGACGACAAAATTTGGGCATTACAACATTGAACAAGTGCGGTCCAAAAATCATCTTCGATATCATCAAGTAGCGAAAGTTGCTTGGCTTTAACAACAATTTCAGCTTTTTTTTCTGAACCTTCAAAAAACAAAAACGTATCCTCAACGCCCAAGCGGCAACAGCCGATGGCGTAATATTATCTTGCCGAATTATCCAGCAAAAAAGTGCGCGCTATTTTACAAAGAAAAAAGCTAATATCAACAAAAATAGCATAAATATTTGCTTAATAAGCAAACAAATTTATTTTATAAAAAATACTATACTTTATTTTATTTTTCAGCATAATTGCGCTTTTTTATTATTGGCCGCTATTCAAGGGAAAAACCCAGTGACTAACCTAAGCAATGCTGTACTTACTCAAGCTAAAGTGGCTGATATTAATATCAGTTTAAACACCGCCGAAACTGTATTCGAGTGCGCACAGTTAACTGACAAAATATTGAGTAATAGTATTCATTTAATTGGTTTTGAATTCGATGGCACCGCTTGCTTTCGAAAAGGTACCAAAGACGGTCCTAATGCTTTACGTGAAGTCTCAGATGGTATTGAATCATATTCGCCTTACCTAGATGCCGACTTGGACGATGTCGTATTTTACGATTTAGGTAATTTATCAACAAAAATTACGTCAAGTGATGATGAACATAAAAACATTGAGCAACAATGGCAAACGGCAACCGATGACTTTATTAAGCTATTTGGTGCGCTGGACTTAGTTAGCAATAATATTAAGGTCTTAACACTTGGCGGTGAGCATTCCATATCTTATGCGCCAATTACCACTTATTTAACACAATTTAGCGACCTGACCTTAGTGCATTTGGATGCCCATGCTGATTTACGCGATGGCTATCTGGGTTTTCATCACTCCCATGCCGCTATAATTCGCCGGGTAACCGACCACTTTGGTCCAGACCATAGGCTTATTCAATACGGTATTCGCTCTGGTACAAAAGCAGAATACCAATGGATGCAAGCGCATAAAACTTTAAAAAATTCTCGGTCAGAATTTTTACAAAGTATTGTTGATATTAATGATAAAAAACCGATATATTTAACCCTAGATCTCGACTACTTTGATCCGAGTTTTTTCCCCGGTACCGGCACACCAGAGCCCGGCGGTGAAGATTTTCATTCATTCGTTAGTTTATGCAAAATATTACGCAATAAAAACTTGGTCGGCTGCGATGTCGTAGAACTTTCGCCCAAAATAGATAGCACAGGCAACAGTGATGTTTTTGCTGCCAAGGTTGTTCGTGAACTCATTCTTTGCATGCATAGTAAGTAGGATTTAAAATTGAAAAGCACAGCTAACTCTTGGTCAATCGAAGACGCAAAAAACACCTATCGTATTAAGCGCTGGGGCAACGGCTATTTTGATATTGGCGAAAGTGGTGATATCAATGTTATTCCACGCTATGATCAACCGAACTTAAAAATTAACCTACGTGAAGTCGTAGAAGAAATGCAAAGTGCAGGTATTCAATTTCCTGCGGTTGTCCGCTTCCATGATATTTTACGCTCGCAAGTTGAACTATTAAATAAAACCTTTCGCCAGACTATTGCAGAAGCTGGATATCAAGCACAGTACTTCGGTGTTTTCCCGGTAAAAGTTAATCAAATGCGCGAAGTGATTGAAGAAATTGTCAATGCAGGTAGTGAATTTAATTATGGTTTAGAGGCCGGCTCAAAACCTGAGTTAATCGCCGCATTAGCCTACAACACTAATAAAGATTCACTTACTATTCTCAATGGCTATAAAGACGAAGAGTATTTACGCTTAGCGTTGCTCGGGCTGAAAATCGATCGAAATATTATTATCGTCATTGAAAAATTTAGTGAACTCACCACGCTTATTACCTTAGCTAAAGAGCTAAACGTCAAACCGATCATTGGTATTCGCGTTAAAATGATGGCGAAAGGCCGGGGTAAATGGGAACACTCTAGTGGAGAACGGGCAAAATTCGGTCTCAGTATCACCGAAATATTAAATGCGATTAGTTTACTCAAAGCCGAAGGGTTTATCGATTGCGTTAAACTCTTACATTTTCATATTGGCAGCCAACTTACTGATATCAGGGCTATTAAAGAAGCGGTACAAGAGGCTTCATTAATCTATAGCAAATTAGTAAAACAAGGTGTGCCGCTCGAGTATATCGATGTTGGTGGCGGGCTTGCCGTTGACTATGATGGTTCTCAGTCAACTAATGATTCTTCATGTAATTATAATTTGTCTGAATATGTCGCTGATATTGTTTATGGCTTTAAACAAAATTGTGACCTTGAAAATGTTCCACACCCTAACTTAGTTAGCGAGAGTGGCCGAGCCATAACGGCACACCACTCTTGTGTAATAACTAAGGTTATTGGCGAAATACACCCAAGCGGAACTGAGTATGTAACTGACGAATCTGCAGATGAACATATTATAGTCACTAATATGAGGGCACTAGAAACCGAATTCAGCAAAGTGGATAAAATCAGTAGTTATCAAGAAATTTATCATGATGCCGGGCAGTTAAAATCACAGGCAATGCAGGCCTTTAAATTAAGTATATTCAGCTTAGATGAACTCGCTAAAGTTGAAACCCTATATTGGCGCATCCTAAATACCATTGAACGACAATTAGAGCACAGTGACTTTATACCCGAAGAACTTGAAGCGATTCCAGAAATGCTGTCTTCACAATATCTGGCTAACTTTTCAGTGTTTCAATCTGCCGTTGATTCTTGGGCCATTGACCAAGTATTACCGATTATGCCGATATCCCGTTTAAATGAAAAGCCGACTAAACTCTGTAGTTTAGTGGATATAACCTGTGATAGTGACGGTAAAATCGACAAATTCATTGGTGATGATGATGTTGCCAAACACTTACCGTTACACCAGTTAAATGCTGACGAAGACTATTTTATCAGTATCTTTTTAACGGGTGCCTATCAAGATGTTATGGGCGATATGCATAATCTTTTCGGACGCTTAAACGAAGTGCATATTGTCAGTTATGATGATGATCCTAAGGATTTTTACATTGAAGAAGTGGTCAATGGCTCATCGGTAGAAAATGTCTTATCGACCATGCAATATACACCGGCGATAATGGCACAAGTGGTAAAAAAAGAAATTGATAAGCAAATCGCACTGGGTAAAATAAAACCACGCGAAGGAGTGCAGTTGATCGATTTTTACGACGACTGTTTACTGGGTTATACCTATTTAAAATAAGTTTTTTAAAAAAACTCAGCATCATCAATGCTGAGTTTGCCTTTACCAAATGGCTTGAACGACATCAAACCAGGCGGTGACATAATGCCGCACTCTGGTTAACTCCTTTTGTTTTTTGTCGATACATCAGTAAAAATTGTCCTGTTAGCCAATATGGCTTAGTTCTCAGGATATCATCATGAAAATCTCTAAAGTCCCCCAAAGCCTTGCCATTATTTTTTCAGTGACAACCACCAGTGCTTTCGCTGATGCGCTGGCAAAAAATAATATCGAAGTTATTACCATTGCAGCACCCAAGTTAAGCCAATCAAATACCGCATTCGCTGAGGGTAATTTAGTCATGCCGGATGTGGCCGATTGGCTTAAAAAAGTACCTGGTGCAAAAGAAAAATCTCACTCTATGGCGATGATAAATCCTAATATCAAAGCCTTACGCGACGAATTCAATAATATCGTTAGAGCGCTGTCAGATACAACTTTTGATCTGGTATTGAACAGCGAATATCAATGGACTAACACATTAGCGTTAAACGCCGTCATTGTTATTAAACAAAGGAAACTATCAAGAACGTTATTTATGGCTACCGATGCAAGTAACTGGGGGCTTAGCCGACGGTAAAGCCTACGTGGGTAATATCAACTTAGCCGTTGAAACGGCCTACCAACTTAATGCCGGGATTTCTTATAACAATGACGGCTTTGCTATTGCACCACAGATGTTCTTTCAAAAAGTAGCAGACTATATTCAAGGGGCATCATCAACCGATATGCGAGTTAAAATGGTCGCTGGCATGGTGGGTGACGATAACCTACTGACCTTTAGCAATACTGATGCAACACTGTATGGTATTATTACCGATTAAAGCAGTACTTCAAACTCCCTGGTAATGTGGTTAATTAAGTGCGCTACTTTTTCATCCGAGAAAATGAACCAAAAATTAATCCACTTGCGATTAAGCGTTAATTTCTATGCCTAGATTGGATAAGCCTTCTTCTAGCACCATAGCTTTTGCCTGCAAGCAGCTGGTCTTGTTTTCACTCGCCGTCGATAAAACATCAAAGAGTTCGTTTTGCGTGGCAATTTCCCATTGCATTAGCGGATGTTGAGCAATTTGCTCTGGTGAGATCACTATTTCCTCTTCTTCAGGCGTTATTTCATCAATTTGCTGCGCTAAGCTCAATTCAACATAGTAACTCACACTATTTTCGGACAATTTACTGACGCTAATAAAACCATCACTTTCTGGGTCTTGCATGGCTTGAAATAACGACATTAATGCCATGGCAGCATCAAGGGCAGGAAATACACCTAAAAAATCAAAGGCATCAGGATCCGGTACTTGCTCTTCAAGTTTAGCAATTTGTGCATCATAGTTAATTTTGCATCGGTTAGCTTTATCAAGCCATTGCCAAATAAGATCAAGTTGATTTCTCAAGACCTTGAAATCACCAAACTCAACATGTTCGGCAAACATTTGATAGTTAGGTAGCATGCGCTCAAGTAGTGCGGCACAAAAAGCCACTTGTTGCCACTGGCTTAATTTTTTAAAAGGTAGTTCAATTGCCACGTATAATCTCATTCTCAATGATAAAAAATAGAGCTCTAGTATAAAAGGATTCGGTTGATATTAGCAGCTTATTTACTCAGTTTTGTTAACTGTTTTTGTGCATATTCAAAGCGTAAGCGATACTCGGTCAACTTATCTTCAAGCTCGTTGACTTGTTGCTCAAGTTTAGCGTTTAACTCACTATTTTCATCACGTAAATATTTTATTGTTTCGCGAGCTTTGTTATATTCCAACTCTTGTTTCTGCTTATTTTCTTGCTGTAAAAGCCTATTTTTCGCCGTTGCGGTTCTATCTGCTGTTAACTCAGTTTGCGCAGTAGTCAATTGTTGCTGTTTTTCGCTCAACTCCTGTTCAATTTTCTCTATACTGACTAGCGTTTTGTCATGCAACTGCTGTAGCGCGGTGAGTTTAGTTGACTCAGCTGTTAGTAACTCGACTTGGCTACTTAGCTGCTTAGATAACTCTGCTGCCGTTTTATCCGCTTGTTGTTTAAGCTCAGTGAACACGGTATTTTTATCAGTAACCACTTGCTGATGTTGCGTGATGATTTTTTCAAGCTTCACTGTTTCGTTTTTAGCTTTTTCTACTTGCGCTAGATGTTTCTGTTCTAAGTTTGTAATGGTTTGCTGGGCGTCTTTATGTTCAATGACAATTTTCGCTAGTTGTTTTGTCAATTCAGTGTTTTGCTGGGCGCGCTGCACATTAACTTTACTGTATTCTTGCTCTGCTTGCGCCATTGACTCTTCTAAGCGAATTTTCGCTTCGCTAAGTTTGGCTGCCACGGCCTGCTCTTTTTGTACTTGTGACTCAAGCAACTTAACCTTATCAAGGCCCTGTAACTGTTGCTTGTTTACCGCGGCTAGTTCATCATTTGCCTTCACAAGCTTACTTTCAAGTGCTTGTTTACTGCGTTCAATATCATGCAGCTGTTTAAGCGTTTTTTCGTTTTCATCTGCTGCTTTCTTTAACTCTTTGGTATTTCTTTCTTGTTCATTTTGCCACTTGCTGTTGATTTGCTGCTTTTGAGTTTCATATTGCTTTTGAGCCGTTTGTTCATTTTGTTTTAGTTCGTCAATAGTCTGCTCTAAGTTTTTAATTTTTGTTGTTAGGTCTTTATTTTCATGGTTTTTACTGGTGATGGTTTCTTGTTGCTGAGTCAAAGTCGCTTGCTTGTTTTCAAGGGATTTTTGTAGAGCCGTCATTTGTTCATTTAATTGCACAGCTTGGTGCTGTTCATGACTTAACTGCTTATGACTTGATAAGAGCTTATGTTCTTGCTCCGCTTTTAAATACTCAAGTTCGCTCGACACTTGTTCAAAGGTAAGCTGTAATTCTGAATATTTTTGGTTTTGAACGGCTAGAGTTGCGGCTTTTGCCTTATCATTTTTCTCTAAAGATTCGTGTTCTTTTTCTAATTTTTTCAGTTGCTTAGTCGAACTTTCTGTTTCAAAACCGATTTCTTTTAATTGCTGTTTTTGCTCAGTGTTTTCTTTACTCAGTGTCGCCACTTGCTTATTCAACTGTGAGTTTTCAGCGAGTTTGTCTTTTAGAATTTGTTCTGAATCAGTTAGTTTTGCACTATTAAGTTTTGTGGCATTGCTTAAATCTTCCTGTAGCTGGACTAATTTTTCTTCTTGCTTTGCTTTTTCTGCTTTTAAAGCCGTCAGTTCAGCATTATGTACTGCGTTACTTTCACTTTCCTGCTGCTGGTGGGATTGCTGTTGCTCTTTAAGCTCTATGTAAAGGGGATGCTGAGTAATGGTTTCTGGAGTAACTTGAATATTATCGCCGTAACTAGTCAAAAGAGCGGTAATTTTATCTTCTATTTGTAGATAAATATCGCCCGCTAAGTTTTGAATGTTTTCTTCAATATCACTTGGTAATTTTTTTAACTCGGTCATACGGTATAAATCCCTAACCCTACATCAATTAAACGTCTTCAGTCAAAATCATCCTAGCAGACGTTTAATTTATATTCACTGAAATTCATACAACTAAATTGTTGATAGCTGTAATTTTATAAGCACAACGTCGATCACCTGTTAGTAAATATTCGCTACGCTCGACAGTATATTGCTCGCCAAAACATTGTTGAAAAATAGCTAACTCCGAACGACAAAAACTTTGGCATTGCGTTGCCGCTGCGCAAATAGGGCAGTGACTTTCGATCAGCAAACACTCATCAACCGAGGTTTTCTCAACGCTCGCCATATAACCTTCTTCAGAGCGCATAAGCGCTAAGGCTTCAACTTTACTGATGAAACTTATACAATTTTTTAACCTTGAGCCGTACTTTTCCAACATTTGTTGTTCACGAGCAACGATCAATTTTTCTAGTCCTTGCTCACCAAAGACATCACTCACCGAGTCAATTAACTGTAACGTTAGATCGGCATGTCGGTCAGGAAATCGTTTATGACCCGACTCAGTCAGTTGCCACATTTTTTTAGGGCGACCAACGGTAGCTTTTTGCAAAAAATGACTCACTAAATGCTTTTGCTCTAAGCGCAATAAATGTTGCCTGGCACCCATACTTGTCATCTTTAACACTTTTGCTAATGCACCTGATGTCATGGCACCCTGATCTTTCAGTTTTGCCAAGATGGTGTCAATGTTTTTTATCTGTTCCATCACTTAAGACACTTAGTCTGTATCAATTACTTTAGATAATAAACATATCGCCAAGCCACATCAAGATCTAGGCTTACTCATCTCGAAGTACTTTGGTTATAAAGTCTAAAAGGCTAAATATATTACTTTTGCGTTTTTACAGCTAGATAATCGCGACATACCACGCGTCTTGCATATAAAAAAAGAGCCATATGGCTCTTTCTGCAAATATAAAGCATCTAAATACTATTTTTCTGCTTCTGCTTCAGCAGTCGCTGGCATAAAACGAATAGCGTTTACTTTAGCCGTTGACTCACTTAAGTTTCGTAGTTGTGCTAAGCGATTAATTTGCCCGGCAGAACCTAACAACGCATGAATTGGGATGAATAAACCACGTTTATGAAAATCAAGTACTTGTTCATCACTTAATGCTTGAACTTTCTTTTCGTCAACACCATATAAACCAACAAGCTTTTTAGTTTCGCCTGAAGCAAGATTTATATTTAATTCAAGCTCTAATAGTAAGTCGTTATCTACTAGCTCTTTAATGAATTTCTCGTTCATTACTTCATTGTCATACAAGCGACCTAATGAATCTTGTACACCTTTACTAAATTCAGTGTCATTACCTTCCGCGTCAAATAACGCGTGTTCTTTATCTTCACCAACAAATTTACTGTCTAAATCAACACAAGCAGTTAATGTTTTTTCTTTTTCTGGATCTAAACCTAAAGAAAACGGCGCCATAGAAATACTCTGTGGAATATAAACAGCATTCCAAGAACCTTCTTTATGATATAGGTTTTCGCCGGCTTCTAAACCCAACATGACCACACTACGGTAACGTTCTGTGCCTTGATCTTTCACGATAACCACTGGGTAGCTAGTAGCTGCTTGTGAATACTCTGGAGCTGTAATTGGTGCTATGTGCTGATTTGCAACATGTGATAAATCACGTTGAGCTGCAATTTTAATGTTCTGATGAGTTTCTTTTCTGATTGGGGTAATGTTAGCCATTAATAATATCTCTTTTTACTGCGTCTTTTAATCGTTATCGTTTTTGACACTTTTTTGTTGATGGTATTAGTTATGGAGACACCCAGCAGCGCTTTCAATGGTATAATTAAAATTATCTCAAGATAATTTTAATTTTCTCAAACTGTATAAGCTTAATAATGAGTTAAATATTTTTTAAAACAAAAAGTTAATATATGAAAATCACAAAATATTTTTGTACTGCTTTAATTATTATTAGCCCTTTGAGCATGGCTTTGCCGCGAGTTACCATTACTTTTGGCGAGTCAGCTAATGGCTTTACTCAAGTAAAAATAAAAAATGAGACCTTCGAGCCTTTAGCGTGTTTTGTTGCCATCGACGGCCATAAAACTAAATTTCAATTACTCAGGAAATCAACATCTCCCTGGGTTACTACTACCGACAAACGTTTTAACTTCCGAAATTTTAGTACTTGGTGCGATTATCTCGAAATACATCCGAAATATAACGCCTATCAAGCCTACTAAAACGAATCATCAACAAGCCACTTACTGCACCAGCTCAAACTTTTTTTCGACTCTCTCCCTAATAAATCTAAATGATAACAATTATCAGTTGCATTACGCTTTACGGGTAACTATACTGCTGACAAAATAAAAAACTGTCTCTCTGGATAATATTAGCGTTGAATAACATGACATTAAACTTCAATACCATCATGGCTGCTGCAATTTCTGCTGCCACTTTTACCGCCACTGCAGGCGAAAATTTATGGGTTTACGCAAAAGGCACAGATACTCGGCCAGCAGCTAGCTATGAATTTAAACTCGCGGATACTATTCGCTTAGATAAAAATGCCGGCGATCATTACACATTTCATGATATTCGTCCTGAAATTGAATACGGTGTTACAGACAAATTAACCATAGCTGCTGAAGCGATTATCTTTATTCATGATTATGACGTTGGTTCAGAAGAAGAAGGCGCTCCTTGCCCAATGTGTGAAGCAGGCGATGGTACTGGCAAGTTTAGCGATACACAATTTGCTGGTTACGAATTAGCCATGAAATATAATGTTTTAAGCCCATACAAAGATGCTTTTGGTTTTTCGTATGGTCTAAGTTATGAGCGTCGAGACAAATACCGTTTAGACGGTGCGGACATTGATCAAAACTCATTTGTTGGTACTTTATTTTTTCAAAAAGATTTCCTTGATGACACCGTAGTAACGGTATTAAACATTAAAACAGAATTTGAACGCAGAAAATCAGGCACTGTGGTTGAAGACGAGTTAGCACTTGATATTTCAGCCGGTATTTCTTACCGTTTCGCGCCACAATGGTTTGTTGGTTTAGAGTTTAGACATCAATCAGACTATTTAAACCCACAAGATAAAGCAGAAAGAGGCAATACTGAAGGTGGTTTTGACGAAGATGGTTATACCCTTGGTTTGCAAAAATCTAACTTTAATTTAGGTGATTTCCGCATTGGTAGCCAACATCAAAACGGTAACTACTTTGGTCCTACGCTACACTTTGCTGAACAAAAATGGTGGTTAACCGCTGGTGTTCTATGGCAAATTAACGGCGGCGGCTCAGAACATGCCGACGTGCGTAACGGCCGCAACTGGGACGAGCATGAAAAAATGCATATCGGTCTCGCATACGGCTATGAATTTTAGCACTTTAGCGACTTAATTTATTGCGATAAGGCTTACAGTTAACTGTCAGCCTTTGGCATTTTCCTTTTGTATTTTAACAAAAATAATTTCAATGGATTATTTGAATTATGAGTATGTTACGTAGACGATTTTTAAAAGCTGTGGTGGCCACAGCAGCAAGCTTTGCCTTACCTATTCAAGTCGCTTTCGCAAAAAATTACTTAACCATTGAGCAGGCACAAAAAATATTATGGCCTGAACAAAAATTAACGCCAGCCCCCGTAACGTTAACAGCAGTGCAAGCCGAGTTAATTGAAGACTTAGCTGACATTCGAGTACGAAGTCATCATATCAATAGTTGGCGTTCAACTGACGGCGGTTGGTTTATTGTTGACCAAGTTATTGGTAAACATGAAAATATTGACTTAGCCATTGCCATTAGCGCTGATGGAAAAGTGATGGGTATTGAAGTATTAACCTACCGAGAAACCTATGGCGATCAAATTATGCATCCAAAATGGCGGGCACAATTTCATGGTAAAGATAGCCGTGAGTTTTTAAAACTCGACCAGCAAATTAGCAATATCTCTGGCGCAACGTTATCCTGTCGCCATGTCACTGATGGTATTAATCGTCTTAACCATACTTGGTCTACTGTGCTGAGTAAAATCGCGATTTAATCGGTAAATACCTTGTGACAGAGCACAACATAAAGCGTTGTCAGCCCTTGTTAGGCACTTTTGTGGAAATAAACTTGCGTGGCATCATGTCAGAGCTAGAGCTTATACACTGGTCAACGATAGCTTTTGATGAAATAGCACGCATTCATCAAGCACTGAGTTTTCATCAAGCTGACAGCGATTTATCAGCACTAAATCGAGCTTTATTAACCGCACCTTCAACTGCATTTTTATTATCTACTGATCTTGCTAAAGTAATGTTGTTTGCTGAAACGTTATTCAAAAAAACCCAAGGTTATTACGATATCAGCATAGCATTAGCATTAGTGGCGTCGAAACATTTGCCGGATCATTTATTTGCTGAAACTCCGCTCGAAAATTATCAACCCTTAGGTAGCTTTGCAGATATCACTATTTTTGATAATTACATTTGCAGTCGTCGGCCGGTTATTTTTGATTTAGGTGGTATAGCCAAGGGCTATGCTGTTGATCAAGCAATATCACTTCTACCAGAAGGTATCCGTGGTAGTATTAATGCCGGTGGCGATATGCGAGTTATTGATTGGCAAAAGCAAAAGGTTGAAGTGAAATACAGTACTAACACGGGGAAAAAAATAACCATGTCGAACCGCGCGTTAGCCACCAGTGCAAGTTATTATAAGCAACAAGGTTCGCAATATTTCAACCCCAAAACTAATCGTTATATGAAAATTAACGGCAGTATTTCGGTGTTCGCCACAGAAGCTATGCACGCTGATGCACTCACTAAAGCAACCTTAATGATGACTCGCAAGGATGCAAAGCAACTATTAAAAGCCTATAACGCTATCGCAATCAGCATTAATCGCTTTGGTTTTAGTCGCCAATTAAGCTAGAGCATTTACATGTCCAATATCAGTCGAAAAATTGCCAAAAAATATCGTTATATTTTTTATTACACCTTAGCATTAAGCGCATTCAGCGGCAGTATATTTTGGTTATTGAGGAAATTTGCCATGGTTGAAGGCGACTTTGGTCCCGAATCTCACGCTTTGCAATATCCCGTATTACAACTACACGGCTTCGCTGCATTTATGATGTTAATGGCCTTAGGCGCTATTTTCACCGCACATATTCCGAAAACATGGTACAAAGAACGAGCAAAAAAAACCGGTTCAACATTACTGGGCTTCGTTATATTTTCTTTATTGTCGGCCTATAGTTTGTACTATTTAGTTAGTGAAGATTGGCATGTATTACTAGGTAACTCTCATGCCATTATAGGGTTATGCCTACCGGTTTTGCTTATTTTTCATATCAAAACCGCAAGAAGTGCCGGTAAGTTTCAAAAAAAACCACGCATTAAAAAATCCAGAAAAATAGCGACAAGCAGCAGTACACATCATGAAGCGTAGGGCATTCTTAAAGTCTGCGTGCCTAGCAAGCGCATGCCTGTTACCTGCGTGTAAAAGTTCGGTACAACATGCTATCGGCGCGGTAAAGCTTGAGGCTAATAACTTTGCTGCCTCATTGCTGTCTTGTACTCATAATGGGTGTGCTGTTACGCCGGCGGAAAATGGTTTTGTGTGCTCTTGTCATGGCGCTCGTTTTGAGCACTTAGGCCATGTCATAAAAGGACCTGCTAAGCAAGACCTAACAAGCTTTGATACCAGTAGCGATCAGCAATTCGTTACTATTTATTTACCTGCATAATCGCTAAGATGCTAAATTCTGCTATGAAAGTTATTTCTCTGCCCTGTATGGCTTTTTTCCTGTCCACTTTATCTACTGCAATTTATGCTATTGAGCAAAGCGAAGAAAATAGTACTGAAACCATTACGATTTTTTATAATAAATCAATAAAATCCCTCGACGAAAGTCGCACCAGTGACGACGTCATGATCTATCCTGAACAAGTTGCGAGTGCGCCACACACGGTTGGTGATATCATTGCACAAAGTACGGGCGTAACACTGAATGGCCAAGGAGGATTATTTCAAAGTTATAATATTCGAGGTTTTAGCCGTGCTCGCATTAAAACAGAGGTTGATGGCATTGCCATTATTACCGATCGACGAGCAGGAAATTCAGCTTCTTTCCTACCAACAGAGTTAATCTCAAGCGTAACTATTCAAAAAGGTCCACAATCAACCTTGTACGGATCGGGTGCTATGGGCGGTATCGTGAGTATTTCAACACAAACACATGATCAGTCTGCACTGGGTGTAATATTACAACCCCAAGATAATGCCCAACATATATGGGCGCGTTTTAACGGTGATACAGTCAATGCCAGTATCATTCATCGCCAAGCAGATCACGCAAAATCAGCAAGTGATGACTCAACACCAGGCAATGAATTAAATAGCCAATATCAGCAAAAAACCGCGACTATATCAACCGAAATAACTTGGCAAAATATTGATATTTTTGTTTCAGCTATTGTTAGCCAAGGTGACGATATTGGCAAAAGTTCAGGTACTTATCCCAACGAACGCATCAGTAGCTATCCACAAGATGACCACCTGTTATCACAAATTGAGTTTTCATCCTCAAGACATTGGAAATTAAAGCTCTACCAACACCAACAGCAATGGCAAACCAACATTTTGCGCCTCGATGACCAGCAAGAAATCTCACGACGTAACTTAACTGACTATCAGTCAAATACTTATGGCGCCTATGGCGCATGGTTAGTTAATAACACTACCATTGGCGTAGAGTGGTTTGGTCGTCACAATATCATGATTGGTGAAAGTGAGTTTACGGCAAGTAATACATTGGCTTGGAAAAAGTCGCTCGTTGACGCTGATGAAGATACTTATTCAGCGTACGCTTTACATGATTGGACTATCGACAAACTTACCATTGCGGCAGGAGCAAGATACGATAAAATCCGCCTAGAACAACAGCAAACAACTAAAAGCGATAATTTTTTATCTTTATCGACGGATTTTTTCTATCAAATATCCGCTCATAGCTCGGCAAGTATGCAAATAGCCAATGCCTTTCGTTTTCCTAGCGTCAGCGAGCTATTTTTCTCTGGTGAAACACCAAGGGGCAATACCCAAGGCAACTCTGAGTTAGCACCAGAGCAGAGTATCGGCCTACAATTTTCATTCAACCATCATTTCAGCGATGATTTTTCAACCACCTTCAATGCTTATCATTATAAAATAGATGATTATATTGCACGCTATACGCTCGATAACGTGCGTTATTACCGCAATAGCCTAAGTGTGACAATAAATGGCTTTGAGCTTATTAATCACTGGGCGATAAATCAACAATGGCAAACAAATATAGGCTTACAATGGCAACAAGCACGTGATGTAAACAACAATACCGTTGATGATGGTATCCCAAAGGCACTAAAATGGTCACTAAATTGGCAAAATGAACAGTTTACTATCCGCCAACAATTAACTTATCAATTCAAAGGCAGCGATATGGGTCCGTCTGAACAGGCACAAGCTGGCGAAATTATTTGGCAAGTTACGGGTGATTATCAAGTTAATGAACATGTTACATTAACTTTATCTGTACTCAATTTAACTGACAATCGCTATAAAGCATCAAGCGATGAAGACGCCGCTTTTCAACCTGAGCGTACCGTTAATATCAGTGGACTGTGGCGCTTTTAAACCACGATAAAGCCCAGCAACAATGTAGGCGTAACAAATGAAATTTAACAGCATCAATCGAAGTACGCATCGATGGGCAAGTATTGCTATCGCGATACCCTTTCTAATTATTTTGGTGACGGGAATTTTATTGTTACTAAAAAAGGAAGTGGAATATATTCAGCCGGCGAGCGTAAAAGGTCTATTAAAACAACCAAGTATCAGTTTTGAACAAGTACTAAAAATTGCAAAAACCGTAAAACATGCAGAAATAGACTCATGGCAAGCAATTGATCGTTTAGACGTGCGACCAAACAAGGGCATTATTAAAATACGCGCAAAATCACACTGGGAAATTCAAATTGATGCGACAACCGGTGAGATTTTAAAAACCGCCTTTCGACGTTCAGATATCATTGAACAATTACACGACGCAAGTTATTGGCAAGACAAAGCCAATCTTTGGTTTACCTTGCCGATTGCCGTGTTGCTACTTTTAATTTCAATAACGGGTATTATTTTGTTTTTCTTACCTTATTATCGACGTTATGAAAATCGTAAACGCTTGGGCTAACCACAAATGTCTCTGAAAAAAGGCTACTGAATTTATTCAGAAGCCTGATAGCTAGCAAGGTAATTCTTATTATTCATCGTTAAAAATTTAATTTTTCTTTTTTTCTATTTTATACGGACCGTTCAGTAAGCCACGGCTTTGAGAGTTAAAGGCGGCAGCATTTGCCATTCGAGCAACTAGTGGAGAATTATCTGAAATTTCACCTGCTATTTGTGATATCACAGCACCTACTAATGCTCCTACTAAACCGCCACCACCATTATTATTTGGATTATATTGCGCACTAATGCTTGAATCCCATAATAGCTCGCCGGTTTTAACAGAAACAAGTTTTACGTGACCTTGAACTACGGTTACAGATGAAAGTACCTGATATTTTTGCCCCCAATCTTTAATATCAACGTAAAGTACGGCATCAGCACCAATAATTTCATCAATTTTATCTAAAGCGATACCATTCATTTCAGCAGGTGTAGGCAAACCGTTTTCTTTCAAAAACCTATCAATAACTGAAACAGGAAAAACATAATAGCCTTTTTCCGCAAGAGGTTTAGATACTGTTGATAAATATGAATACGGTGCATTTACTTCCATTGAACTATTCATTGGTGGCAGTACTAAAATAGAACGAGGTGCCGCCTGCTTTAAGGCGGTATAATTATACGGTTCAACTGAAGCACAACCCGATAAAACAAGGATTGATAGCAGGGCTGTGAGAATATTTGTCTTCATTTTTTACCCTTTAGCTATTCGTTAATGAACGTTTGATTAAACCATCAATAAACCTTGAAGATTCAGGGAACAGTTCTTTTTCTTTAATTAATGATGCTAGAGCAAGTTCTTTATTACCATTCGCGGCATACATTAAACCTAAATGGGCATAAACACCGGGCGGAATGGGTTTGCCCGCGACTGCAGCTTTTGCAATGTCAGTTTGTAATTGCGCTATTTGTAGGCTTGGCGGCACTTCACCAGGGGTATGATGGCTTTTATAGACTAAATTTTCATACTCCCCCCAGTAATACTGGTTATCATTTGACGCACAACCAGAAAAAAACAAAATGGCTGCACAAATAGTTAATACTTTATTTTTCATACCTTACTCTTATTATTTTTATAAAACGAAATTTAATCTACCGTTTTCTAGGTCTCTGGTCATATTGTTAACGCTTTCTTTAATAGCAAAGTCCAAAACCTTACCGTTAAGAGTGGCATCATAACCAGCCTTAGAGCCAAAACCGATAACTTGTCTTTCGTTAAGTTGATATTCACCAGCGCCTTGCGTTGAATAAATAATCTCTGAAGTCAAAACGTCAATAATATTAAGTGACACTTTCGCATAGGCGATTTGGCTCTTACCTGACCCTAAGATGCCAAACAGCTGCTTATCACCAATAACTTTACGACCAAACTCAGTGACCCCGCCACTTATCACGTATCGAGCACCTTTAATTTCTTGTTTAATGCCTAATAGCTCAGCTTCTTTTTGTAAATTTGCTAAATTATCTCTGTCGACAACCTTAAAACGATTAGTTTGTTGTAAATGAGTTTTAAGAATTATTTGTCCTTGATTACCCAGTTTATCGATATTTGATGAGAACAATCCCTGCATGTAATTTGAATTATTATTAAATTCGCCTAATACTAGCGTTGATTTTGGACCGTTATAAATTGTTTTATTAGTTTCTACTGGGGTAACCGTGACTTTTTGATGTGTTTCTGTCGCACAACCTACTAATGTAGCTAAGACTAAAAGTAGGCTAAACGATTTAATGCGAATTGATTCCATAATTTTATACTCCTTGAAAAAAACGTATTATCTATCAAGTTTTGTAATAGATAAAGAAGTCCCTTAAATACATCATTATTTTGCAATATTGCGGATAGAGCCTTATCGGTATATTGATAGCATAATCCGTTATTATACTGCCAATATTGAAAATACCTAGACCCATACTTAACGGCAAACAAGCTGAAATTGATAGCGCGATATTAAACCGGTTAATCTAGAAATTTTAAAAAGTCGGCTATAAAAAGGTTCTTTCGTAACTATGGCTATCGTCGCCAATTAATATCTCATGCAATGCGTTTAAAACCACTAAAGCCATGCTATAAAAATCACCTAATGTCTTGTAATTATTACTAACTAGCCAAAAACAATTCAATACAAACAAATGTGGATATAAATTAACCCGATTAAAAACAATACGTTAATTTATGCTGCGCATTTCCTTAGCAGTATAGTTACTATAAGAAAAAATTAACTTACTTTACTAAGCATTGCCTAGAACGGTAAAATAAAATTCTTGCTAAGTGATCTATTTATTCACTTTATAGCTACAGATAAAGACTTAATTAATCGATCAGTAAAAAGAGGGACCAACATGGATATTTTTGCCGCACTGCGCAATGGTCACGAAAAACAGCGACTTCTAATGAAGGTTTTAGTAGAAACCACCGGAGACTCAGCAAGTCGTCGAGATTTTTTCTTTGATTTAAAATTTTAGCTTAAACAACACTCCATCGCTGAAGAGCGTCATTTTTATATACCACTAATGGAGCTAGGTAAGACTATTGAGCTTGCTCGCCATGCTATTACAGAACATCATGACATAGATGAATTTATTGCACGGTTAGAGCAAACAGATATGAGCTCGCCTGTTTGGTTGAAAACCATGAAAGCCCTACAACATAAAGTACTACTACATCATATAAATGAAGAAGAAAGAGAATTCTTTCAACAGGCAGGTAAAAATCTAAGTGCTGTGCAAAAAACCGAACTTTCGGTTCAATACCTAGCAGAAATGACTCAATAATTTAAATGGCCGTAAGATGGCCGTTTCGACGGTGAAATAGCGAACAACCCGAGACTATAATGAACAATTTAATGCAATTTTTTTTCCGCAATATAAAACAAGAAAAAATTATAACCTGGCGAAAAAAGCTACTGCTCGCAACTGGCGTATTTTTTACAACAACAAGTATCTACGCCGAAAACATTAATGCTGATTCAGTGCCCGAATCGATACTTGACCAACGAGCAAAAGCGGTTAATCAAGCCGTAAGCAATCCGTTTGCTATGTCTCAACATAAATTAAACTACATATTGCCATTAACATATGTCAGCAACCCCAATACACTCAGCGCTAGCGGCTTAAATACTGAAAATGTTGATAATATTGAAGCTAAGTACCAAATTAGCGTTAAATTGCCGATATACCAAGAAGACAGCAGTACTTCTGGCTTATATCTCGGTTTCACCGCGGTTTCCTATTGGCAAGTCTATAATGGTGAAGCGTCTAAACCATTTAGAGAGACCAACTATGAGCCTGAGTTATTCTATTCTTGGCGCAATGAGTTCTCTTTTGCTGGCTTTAAGTTTAATCAAATTCATTTTGGCTTCAACCACCAATCTAATGGCCAAAGTGGTTTACGTTCTCGTAGCTGGAATCGCCTATTCGCTTCAGCTATGTTCAGTAATGAAGCGTCGATTTACTATGTAAAAGCATGGTATCGAATAAAGGAAGATGAAAAAGAAAATCTTTTTGACTCAGCGGGCGATGACAATCCAGATATCACTAGATTTATCGGGCATACCGAATTTGGCTATGGTACTAAGCTTGGCAATTTCAACCTGTTAGCGCTGGTCAGAAATAACCTAAAAACCAGTGATAATAAAGGTAGTGTTGAGCTCAACATCTCTTATCCAATCAGTGAAAGATACGATTTTTTAGTACAATACTTCAACGGCTATGGTGATTCTCTAGTAGATTACAACCGTCATCAGCAACGTTTCGGTTTAGGTATTCAACTCAAATTCATTTAATCGTTAATAGCACACGAATTTAAATAGGAGTCACACTATGTTTATCGTTAAATACTATATTGCTGGTGCAATCCTAGCGTTTGCCGCGCTATTTCTCAGCACTGAACTCTATTTCAAGGTTTTATTTGCCTGGATTGGACTGTCACTATCTGTCGTGAGCCTCGCCTACATCTTCGACTTACCATGGATTTTCAGAAAAAAAACCAACGGCAGTATTCCCTTTTATATTCGTTGGCTTTTTATCCCATTTTTACTGGGTTCTCAGCTGTACAACTCATGGGCGCGAAAGCACGACAAGGTCCCAGCCATTCAAGAAATTGATGAAAATTTATTTCTAGCCTGCCGGCTGTTTCCTTCAGATATCGATTACCTACAAAAAATCGGTGTTAGCGCAATATTGGATGTTACGGCTGAGTTTGATGGTCTTGATTGGACGGCAGAAAGTGAAGCGTTAGATTATTTAAATTTGCCAGTACTTGATCACAAAAGTCCCCATGCAGACGCGCTGATTAAAGCCATTCATTGGCTAGAAAACCATATTTCAAATTCACGTGCCGTGGTTATACATTGTGCCTTAGGACGAGGCCGTTCAGTCTTGGTTATGGCAGCATATTTGTTAAGTAAGAACAAAGCACTTACTGTTGAACAAGCATTAGAAAAAATACAGGGGATACGTGCTACAGCGGGTTTAAATAAAGTGCAGCTGAACGCTCTAAATAGCTTTCATAAAGCAGGCCTATTAAAGCTAAAAGCGCCTATATGGCTAATTGCCAACCCAGTATCTGGTGGCGGTAAATGGCCATTAAGTAAAACTGAAGTCATTGAACGCTTATCAGCATATTTTGTTATTAATATCTTAGAAACTACCGAAGAAACCACAGCGGCAGAACTAACGGAGCAAGCACTGAAAAGTGGTGCAAAAACTATTGTTGCCTGTGGCGGTGATGGCACATTAACTGAAGTAGCTACAGCGTTAGTCAACACGGATATCACCATGGGCATTCTACCTATGGGCACAGCTAATGCATTGGCTCATGTGCTGTTTGGCTTTAGTACAAAATTAATCCCGCTTAGTATCGCTTGCGATGTCATTATTGCCGGTAAAGTCACTCAAATTGATAGTGCAAGTTGCAACGATAATACCATGTTGCTTTTAGCCGGCTTAGGTTTCGAAAATAAAATGATTACCGATGCTAATAGAGCAGAAAAAGATGTCGGAGGTCAACTAGCCTATGTGCAAGCATTTTTAGAAGCAGTGAGTTGCAACGAAATATTATCCCTACAAGTTCAAGTTGATGATGCAGCTATAAAAAATATTGAAACAACCAGTTTAGTCGTTGCCAATGCCGCACCTTTTACCACCATATTAGCGCAAGGCGGTGGTGAGCCAAATATTAAAGATGGTTTGCTCGATATAACATGGATACCACCTCAAAAAGATGTCACCAGTAGCATGCTAAGTTTGGCAGAATTGGCCTTTGCAGGCTTATCTGAACACAAAACCCCCTTACAAAGCCAGCATATTAGGGCGAAAAAAATAACTATTAGCGCTAATCATGAACTTGAATACGTTATTGATGGTGAAGTGTTTTCTGCCAATAGTTTGTGCATTAAAGTCATGCCAAAATCGTTAAATATTCTCGTTAACTAACCTGAATAATAACTGCACACGCAAGATAATAACCACTTAAATGGCCTTAGGTTAGGTTTTAGTTTCAATACTGCAAGCCTGACCTGTAATTCTAAAAATATTTACATACCTAGCCAATTACACCACCCAAATAATCAACATAACTCTTATATATCAGTTAATTAAAAAAACAGTTGTTGAGTATAGGTATAAAAAGCTTTTTACCAAAGCTTAACAATTACCTTCGACAGGTGAGGACTAGATGAATACTATCATTTTACCCCTTGATTCAGACGACGATTATATTCAATAAAATCATTGTAAATCAGAGCATCACGCAGCGTTTACGCAAAGCCGTAAGTGTTCCGTTCACCCATCTAATGGCTTGAGTAACGGCTAAAATCGATACAAAAAAGAGGTAACAAGACGCTTTATTGAATTAGAAAAATTTTCCAGTTTGATTAACGAAAAACTCCAGCACAGGTTAGAAGCAGATATTAAACACCTGCCCAATATGGCTGTTGCGATTTTTATCGCTATCCTATTGATCTTCATCGCTATCCTATTGACCTTCATCGCCAGAATTTTCCGTAGAGCAACTAAAAACGTCTTACGCAAAGCACTAGACTCCGAATAAATTTCGAATTGCTATCATCCACAATCAAAGTATGTGTATTATTTTCAGCCATGTTGTCGCGATAGGCTTTCTTAGCTTAAGAGATACCGTGACATCATTATTAGCGGGCCGGTATGATCGGTTTGGCAATCGGTTTTGCTTTCCAAGATATGACTGAAAACCTGAAAGCAGGTATTGCCATGGGATCAGACGGGTAGAAATTCCAGAAGGCATATCTTATGCGGATGCCCCAGAAGCGCCGGCTAGTATTATTGTAGAAGAATTGAACAAATGTGACTTTATTATCAAAAAAGATGAAACCGCATTATTTGCCGAAATTTTTGGTGATGCTTGTATTACCTTATTGGTTTGGTTCTGGATAGATTACCCGAGTGAAACGGATTTTATACTGGCAAGGCACTAGGCCTAACCAAAATAAAAACTTCAGTAGAACAAGTAGATATATTAATACCACGTCCGATCATAACACTGTATTTAGGCGCTAAAGATGGTAAACAGCTTAATACCATGCTGAGTCAAAAGGCCAATATCGCTAGCACTAATAGCACTGAGCATAGCGCTAAAAATAACACGATTAAAAGCAAAAATCCCTAGTTACGCCATACTGTAATCTACCTGCTACAGAGTTCTAAATAATAGTCGTTAATAGCGATAAACCTAAAAGGAAAAAACATGAAAACGAAAACATATTTTGCCAACATAAAATCACTGTTAACGGTATTACTGCTAACGACTGCCTTAGTTGCTTGTGCCACAATTGAAGGTGCAGGAAAAGATATCGAAAGTGCCGGTGAAGCCGTGCAAGATGCCGCGAATGGCTAAATAGGCTAATGAGTAACCCCGATATGACAGCGCCAGGTAAAACTGACGCTTACTTGATTTTTTAACGCTAATTATCACAATTTAGCTGAAGTTTACCCATTAAAGGTGACCTAGTATAACTAATAGCCAAACCAGCTAACATTAAACCTCTTTAGCTTTATATTACTAAGCCAACGTGATCACAATAAGCAATTTTAACGTATGACCTTCCAAGCTTGGCTATATTGATAGCATCTCACGAAAGGAAACAAAAGATGAATAAGAATAAAACAACCGAGAGTGGCAAATGTCCTGTAATGCACGGCGGTGCCACAGCAAGCTCAATGACCAACATGAAATGGTGGCCGAAGGCACTTAACCTTGACATTCTTCATCAGCATGACCATAAAACCAACCCTATGGGAGCTGACTTTAATTATCGCGAGACCGTTAAGGATCTCGATATAACGGCGCTTAATAAAGACCTTCACGCATTAATGACGGACAGTCAAGACTGGTGGCCTGCCGACTGGGGACATTATGGCGGTCTTATGATCCGGATGACGTGGCACTCAGCCGGTACTTACCGTATTGCTGATGGTAGAGGCGGGGCTGCTACCGGTAATCAGCGTTTTGCGCCGATCAACTCTTGGCCCGACAACGTCAACTTGGATAAAGCCCGTCGGCTACTTTGGCCGATCAAAAAAAAATATGGCAACAAACTTAGCTGGGCAGATTTAATCGCTTATGCTGGCACCATAGCTTATGAGTCGATGGGATTGAAAACCTTTGGTTTCGCTTTCGGTCGAGAAGACATTTGGCAGCCAGAAAAAGATACTTACTGGGGCTCCGAAAAAGACTGGCTTGCACCCAGTGGTAGTGCAGGTAGCCGTTATTCTGGCGAGCGTAATTTAGAAAATCCACTGGCCGCCGTCATGATGGGACTAATTTATGTCAACCCAGAAGGTGTTGACGGCAAACCTGACCCACTTAAAACCGCTCATGATATTCGTATAACTTTTGAACGTATGGCGATGAATGATGAAGAAACCGTCGCGCTAACCGCTGGTGGACACACAGTAGGCAAATGCCATGGCAACGGTGATGCTGACTTGCTAGGTAAAGAACCAGAAGCGGCTGACATTGCAGAGCAGGGCATGGGTTGGAACAATAATACAAAGCGAAGCATTGGTCGTGATACAGTCACCAGTGGTATAGAAGGTACTTGGACAACGCATCCGACTCAGTGGGATAACGGTTATTTTTCTATGCTACTCAAGCATGATTGGCAACTAAAAAAGAGCCCAGCTGGTGCGTGGCAGTGGCAACCAGTAAATATTAAAGAAGAAGATAAGCCTGTAGATGTTGAGGACCCCTCTATTCGCAGCATGCCGATTATGACGGATGCTGATATGGCAATGAAAATGGATCCGGCCTATCGTGAAATTTCTGAACGTTTTGCTAACGATGCAGAATATTTCTCAGAGGTATTCGCTCGAGCATGGTTTAAATTAACCCATCGTGACATGGGACCAAAAGTACGTTACATCGGCCCAGACGTACCGCAAGAAGACCTTATCTGGCAAGATCCAGTACCCGTTGGTATGACAGGCTATGATGTCCAAGCAGTGAAAGAAAAAATAACCGCCAGTGGTTTAAGTATTAGCGAGATGGTTGCCACCGCATGGGATAGTGCAAGAACTTACCGCGACTCTGATAAACGCGGTGGTGCCAACGGTGCACGTATTCGACTTGCGCCACAAAAAGACTGGCAAGGCAACGAGCCAAAACGTCTTAATAAAGTGCTCACTACGTTAGAGGGTATTGCCAACGATAGCGGTGTAAGCATTGCTGATATCATTGTCTTAGCAGGTAATGTTGGTATTGAACAGTCAGCAAAAGCTGCTGGTTTTGATATCGACGTGCCGTTTTCTCCGGGCCGTGGTGATGCGACAGACGAAATGACCGATGCTGATGCCTTTGACGTGTTAGAACCGCTTCATGATGCTTATCGTAACTGGCTAAAAGATGACTATAGTGTAAGCGCGGAAGAACTGATGCTAGATCGCTCGCAATTAATGGGCTTAACCGCGCATGAAATGACAGTGTTGATCGGCGGTATGCGAGTGTTAGGGACTAACCAAAATGATACAAAACATGGAGTATTTACTGACCGTGAAGGTGTGCTGTCGAATGACTACTTCGTCAACCTAACCGATATGAACTATACGTGGCAACCAAGTGCTGACAACCTGTATGAAGTGCGTGAACGCAAATCAAATAAGGTCAAGTGGACAGCGACGCGGGTTGATCTTATTTTTGGTTCAAATTCGATTCTTCGTGCCTATAGCGAAGTTTATGCGCAGGACGATAATCAGGAAAAATTTGTCCTAGATTTTGTCGCAGCATGGACTAAAGTAATGAACGCTGATCGCTTTGACCTAGCTTAATACTGCCACCATATCCTTGATTATCATACTCTCACGCCGAAATAGTCTTGGCGTGAGGGTATATTAACCGTTAGCATAACTAGCATTAACCAAACTGCTCTAGCGAATATTTACAAGACCTTATCTTAAATATTACACCACTTTAGTCGGGCGAGTTATTTTCTCTATTCTTCGTGATAATTCACATCTGTCATGGTCACTGAGTGATTGTTTAGCCTGTTGTTGCGTAATCATTTCAGTCTGCACAAACACAAAATCATGCTGTTCAGCTGATTTAGCTTGGCAAGCTAGCACATGTAAAACATCAAGCATCTTAATAGTGACTGCAAGATTAGTTTCACAATGCTGCCTTATTTGATCAAAAGCGGCTGTTGCGATGTCACTGAAAGTTAACTCTTTGCAAATTAAACGCAGTTCACCATCAACAAAAACATTAGCGTTTGGAAAAGCCTTAGCCATTAAATTACATAGCACTGCGCTGAGTTTATCTATGCAGGTAATTGCCGTATATGGGTCATTAATTCCGGGCGACAAAGCTCTTAATGCAATTTCTACTAATTGATTTACTGCAAATTCTGGATCCTGAACTGGCGTTCTGTAAGCACCTTGAACTGTATGCTTAACTATATCTTCACCTATGTCTGGCTGAACAGTATCGTTACCATAAACGGTCGCAATTGTTGCACTTTGTACAATAAAATCCCCCGCTGAATAATGTAACTGGATAGTACATTGCGATTTAACCGCTAAATTAAGCAAGCATTCTTGATCAGTAAATTGCAAATAACCGCTAAATGGTGAATAAACCTCAAGCTGACAAGCGCCTTTATCTCCCCGTAACGACGAAGCTTGCTCTTGCCTATCATCTTCATCTGACACGTTTGGAAATAGCTTTGCTATAGTTTTCTCTAACTCACGATATACGCCATCAATAACCACGTCAGCTTGAATGGATTGTGCCACATGATGAATAAAATAAATCAAAATCCAAACACTAAAACAGGTCATGGCAATGGCAACCGCTAAAGTTATGCCAGGTTTAAATGCATAAGGTTCTTTAAAGCTAATGGCACAAAATACTGCGATACAAAACAAAAACGTGGCTATAAAACTGCCTAATACAAACTGTGTGCCTTTATCCATCATAAAATTTCGCATCAAACGCGGACCAAATTGCGAAGAGGCCAGTGTCAAAATAACGATGGTAATTGAAAATGCAATACTGGTTACTGTGATCATAGCGCCTGCTATTGTGGCTAATAAAGATCGCACAGCTTGTACATCGTTCGCATATAAGAAAGCCAATGCACCTTGACCAGCCAACAAATGCGTAACATCTATATAGATAGTGCCCGCAGCCAAAATGAGGGAAAACAACATCATTAAACTTGGCACAAACCAAAAACTAGATTGAATATCTTCGATGAGCGGTGCCAGTTTGTAACTCATAAGTTATACCCGCTTAAATGATGAAAAGTTAATATTCAATGAACCAAATCGCTATTTACAAACAGTATGTTACTTTTTAAAAATTTTTAATAAATCTACCACAACACATCAAGTATAGTTCGAACGATTAAGCTTTGATAACAATAGTGTCATGTTAAAACACCATGCCGAATTTTAGCTTGAGCAACAAAAAAGGCCCAAACAGGCCTTTAAAAACTTAACTGAAAATGAATGATTTTTCTTCCGTTTTGCTTTTAGCCTATGATAGCCAATAAGTTAATTAGCATTAGTGGTTGATTTTTTAGATAAGTTTTCAATCACCTCAGCGGCATTATAGCCAGACTCATTAGTCATAACACCTTTGCCCATGTGAACTTTTAAAATACTATGTATTTCTTTACGGCTTTTAGTAGGACTAAACGAAAAGCCTGATTCATCTGTTTGGCGGTCAATTTCACAAGTTAATAGACCACAATGACGCTCAATACGCTGTTGATGTGATAAACCAATCGCCGACGCTGGTGTAATTTTTTCAGACTCAACAAAGGTTTCTTTACTGGTGATGACAAACCAATCAAACCCTTGCTCTTGAGTAAGCTGAGCTGATCTTAATAGTGCATAATCAGCGGCATCTGCAACACTATTGGAAACACTTTTAAACTGCACACGAAACCTGTCGTTGGTAATTTTTTGCTCACTATAGCCAACCGAGCCTTTATTCGCAGCACGATATTCTGACGTTGAACCACAAGCAGTTACTAATAAAGTCATTAATATCAATGTAATAAGTATTTTCATTATTCACCTCGTTATTTTTATTTATTTGTTCGTTATTGTTGATCGCCTGTGATTCTTGAGTGCTGTCGATAGTTTTTATTACTGTTGAAGATAAAAAAAGGCCCCAATAGGCCTTTTAGAATTTATAGCTAAAGATTAACAATCGTCATCTTTAGCATCTACGCCTTCTTTTACTTCTTCACAAGCATCTTCAATGATATTACCAGTATCTTTTTTCATGTCACTTAATTTTTTGCTCATGCTGTTTTTCATTGCGCTTACTTTTTCACTAGCATCGGCCTTCATTTCACTTACTTTTTCGCTGGCAGCTTCAATGCTTTTACCCGCATCGGCTTTCATTTCAGTTACTTTTTCGCCAGCAGCGTCAATGGCCTTACCAGCATCTGCCTTCATTTCAGTGACTTTATCACCAGCATCTTTAGCCATGTTTCCGGCACCCTTAACGACTTCCTCTACTTTTTTGCCAGCTTTCTCTGCATCTTGATCACTACAAGCCGTTAAACCAAACATTGCAATAGAGATAATAAGTGAGGTTGATAATTTTTTAATAAAAGTCATGTTTTTTCCTAAATTTATGGTGATTTACCACGTAAAGCATGCCGATTAATGCGATAACCAACAATACAATGAAAATAAAAAAGTAAGAGACCAGCTTAACATAATACTTCTCCACTATTGATTAAAATACCAAACTACTGTCTGCTTAATGCGCTTTACATGCCAATCAAAAATAAAAACATAAACCAATGATACTTATCATATTATCGACTGCTATATTTTTAGAGTAATGAAAGCTAGCACAAACCACGTGAAATTTTTATCGGCTAAGTCGGCATAACTTTCACAAGATATAAACAATCGTAGCGACATTACTTTTATGCTTTTGATTGCTGATTTCACCAATATTTTCTAGACCTTGACGTCATACTCAGGTTATTAAAAAACGGGTGTTTATTGCACCATAAAGGCAGTTATAAAACAATTAATTCAAATACTACCTCTACACTATGGTTTTAACATTAACCTAGAGCGTCAACTGGAATCATTATTTTTATTTTCGCGCTAGAGTTAGTGTTGATATAGGCTTTGAGAGCTATACTTGCCATCGTCTTTCTGTACGAGTTTATTTTCGCGATCGAGGCGAAAACAGTGCTATTTACCGACAAAAAAGGTTGAACAAAAATAAGTCGCTAACGCAGGGAAATTCGTGTTTTTTGCTTCGTGCAATATATTAGCCTAATATATTTGTTAAATATCAGCTTGATAACGTTTTAATTTATAAATAACTGGAGTAAAAATGAATAATAAAATTATCGGCATCATACTTATCGTTTTCGGTGTTGCTTTAGCGATTTGGGGTTACAACATTTATGATGCAGCTAGCTCTCAGGTTAGTCGTGCATTAAGCGGGGATACGCCAATCGAAGCTTGGGCAGGAATGGCTGGTGGTGTAATTGCCGTTTTGATTGGTATTACTAGGGTAAAATAAAAGTTTATCTGTGGTGGCTAAATAGATAAAAAGCGAAAATTGAAACTCTGCAACCTCGTTATATTTATCGTTTAGCCCGTTTTACTGCTAAGGAGTCGTATGAAAGGGTCGTGTAATTGTGGCAATATAAGTTTTGAAATTTCAAATCAAGTTACTGGTTTATATCAATGCCACTGTAAATTATGTCAAAAGCAGTCGGGCTCAACGTCTAATACCGCCACCATAGTTCAAGCCTCTGATTTTACTTGGCTATCAAGCGTTGACGCTATTACTCGTTGGAGCAAAGACTCTGGGTTTACTGCCCATTTTTGTACGAAATGTGGTTCTCCTGTGCCAAATAAACTCAGAGAAACCAACGCTTATTGGATCCCGATGGGCTTGGTTGATAACCTTGATATGAAAATAATTGCGCATTTATGCTGTAGTTCCAAAGCTACTTGGGACAACATTGGTGGCGATGCTATCAAATACAACGATATGCCAAATAACCTTGATAATTTTATAAAAAGCTTTCAAAAAGTATAAAATAAATATTTATTAGTGATAAGGAGATCATGGATATAAATCGCCACCACAATCTAGTGCAGATTTTTCAATTTATAGGGATTTCTGCTTTTATGCTCACTTTTTTTCTTGCTATAGATTTTCTTAAAGCGCATAACCTATTTAACCCTGCTTTATTTATATTCGGCCCTCTTAGCACTTTATTTATTATCCGGATAATCATGATTTTTTACTTGCCACCAACTTGTACAATAAAAGGTTGTTCCGGCAAAATGATTTTAGCTATAGCTCGCAATAGAAATTATTCCTGTAGTCTTTGTGGCGCCAAAGTTAAGCTAAAAGAGCTTAAATATGATCGGGCATATAAGAAAAGGGTGCATAGATTAGCTATAATTTTAGGCCTGATAGTTTTAACCTTAGTATTAATAGCCATTGCAGCTATTATAAAAAATTTTCGTTAATATATACTTTACAAAAAATGTACCATTAGCTTTTTTTTGCTTGGTCGATATTTTTCGATCGATTAAGCACCCACTTTTATTTATTTAAAATTATTATTCTATAAGGATATTTTATGAGAAGTTTGGTTTTAGCGCTGACGATTATTTTACTTTTGACCAGTTGTAATGACGATGATAAAGAAGATACCGTGCTTGTGTTCAAATATAAATCATCGGTGCAGTGTGCGCCTGACAGTGGCATACTTTTAGATGATATGGCAGCAGATTTAACCGCGGCTAATATTAAAGTACTATGCGCTGCTGATGGCCATGATGGCAATGTAGCGATAACTCTGTGCGGTGCAGAAACAGGAGAGATTAATGTTTATGAGATCACTAAGTCAGCACTGATAAACGCAGAGAATCTAGGTTTTAGTAATCTATCAGCACTTCAAGATGCTAATGTTGTTATGGCCTGCCAATAACCTAATGTTATGTTAAAAAATAAATTATCATTGATTTTTTACTTAATAGCACATTTCAGCCAACACATGACCGCCCCTTAATGGCGTATACTTTAAAAAGGATTTTCGATGAATTTAAGATTAATAATACTGCCACTGGCATTTTTTTTGTCCTCTTGTGGCGGGGGTGATGAGCAAAGCTATAACGAAAAAGCTTATCTGCATGTATTAGAAAACAAACAAAAATGGGATTTTACATCGCTGGTAGATTATTCATTTACCTATCGCCGAAGCCCTGGAGATTGCCCAACAGCTGATGAAATTCCAGCAATGGATATAACGGTAGAAGATGGTTTAGTCACCTCGGTATATTGGTCTGGAACAAGTACAAGTACTGATATATCTAACGGTGTGACTATCAATCAAATATTCGAACTAGTTACTAAATTAGCTCAAGAAAAATCCCTTCAGTTTACCAGTAGCGCTAACGTAAAAGCGTTGCCACTATTTGATGACAACCTGGGTTATCCTGTCAGCTTTTATTTTGATAAAAGTAGCAGTGATTGCGACGCACTATTTAATAGAGTTTCTAACTTTAAATAGGGTTATTTAATCTCGTGGGAATGTTTAACAAGCCCAAATAAACAAGCTATCACCAGCAGAAATGGTTTAACCTGCTGGTGATATGATATAAATATTCTCCCTCGAAAGGGTCCCCACAATAAGTATCACTCTCTTCAATTACCCAGCATAAAAACACTTAAATAATCTTTTAACCAACATGTTGAACTTAGCAAACCAGTTTTTCGTATAATTAATAAATAGCCTTAACAATAACACCAAGGAAGACAAATGAAGCATAACCTCAACACCTCTAGCATTGCGATTTTTTTGCTAATGTCGGGTGCCTCAGCGACGTTTAGTGCTGTAGCAAACGATAAAAAAATTCAAGCAACTGATTTAGTTGAAATGTTCGAAAAGCTAGGTGGGAAATATCCAGGCTATAGAAAAGCCCATGCTAAAGGCTTGTGCGCCTCAGGAACTTTTGTGCCGACGCCAAATACACATTTTAAAGGCGCTGCGCTATTATCAAACGGCGAATTACCCGTATCTATACGTTTTTCATTAGGTGGTTCTAACCCAAATACTGATGAAAAGGCTGCGGGCACTCGTGGTATGGGCATACAAATTAAACTTCCTAGTGGCGCTTTACATACTTTCACTGGCAACAACTTCCCAGTTTTTGCTGGCAAAGATCCAGAAACCTTTTATGGCTTTTTATCCACTTTACTGCCTGATGAAAATGGCAAAAAAGATCCGGCTAAAACACTAGCTTTTATCCAGAATAATCCTAGTGTACAAGCTAATGCCCTGTGGTATAAAACAGCTAAAACGCCTGCGTCCTTTGCCAATACTGAATTTTTTGGTCTGCACACCTTCTACTTCGATCAAGCAAATAATAAGAGAACTAAATTTCGCTGGAATATCGCGCCAAGCTTAGGTGTAAAAACACTGGAAAAAGCAGAGGCGGCTAAGATGCCAACTGAGTTTTTAGCTGCTGTTTTTGCTCAGCAACTTAAAAACGAGACGGTTCGCTTTACCGTTATGGCAAGCATAGGTAAAGCTGAAGATAGTGATATTGATCCATCACAACAATGGCCGAGTGAACGCCCTAAAGTAACCCTAGGCACGGTAACGGTTAACACTAGCGGTGGCGATGCCTGCAAAAACACAAACTTTGACCCTAACATGATGTCAGCAGGTTTTACGCCCAGCGCCGATCCCATATTAAGCATGCGTTCGCCGGCCTATGCGATATCTTTTGGCAAACGATTGAGTAATCAATAACGGATAATTAACTTGAGAACAGCAGCTAGGTATCAATAGTTATAAATCTGAGCTCTCGCCATTGCTTGATAAATTAAAAACGCAGAACTATACAATGCTTCAGCCTGATATAAATAATGTATAGAACATAAAAAAAGGCCGAACAAGGCCTTTTCAAATAGACTAGCTGCAGATTAGCAATCTGTATCTTCAGCTTTTACGCCTTCTTTAGCTTTTTCACAAGCATCTTCAACGGCATTACCGGCATCAGTTGCCATTTCACTGACTTTATCGCCAGCAGCTTCCATAGCATGGCCAGCATCATGTACCATTTCATCTACTTTTTCACCGGTAGTTTCGGCTTTGTCACCACTACAAGCCGCTAAGCCAAAGATTGCAATAGAAGTAATAAGTGTGGTTGATAATTTTTTAATAAAAGTCATGCGTTTTTCCCTAAGTTTTGGTGATTTACCATGAGCGGCATTGCCGATTAATGAGCTAACCAACCATAGCAACAACTAAAAAAGTAAGTACCCAGCTTAACATAAATACTTCCTCTGGTTATTCAACTACGCTGACTTAAGGCATTATTGATGCCAATAGAAAAAAACTTAAGGTTTTGATATTTGAATATTATATTTTTTCATTATTTAACTCGGATAACGTGCGCTAAGTTAAGTGAAATATTTACCAGACAAGCGGGGATAACTTTTCGTATTAATAGCTTATAGCTCATGAAAAAAATCTATAAAGTATTTGGAAATGGGCGATAACGGTTGGCTTAGGGTTACCCTATTGAACAAGAGCAATAAGGAGGAAATATTCCTCCTTATATAATGATGAATTAATCTTTAATAATTAAAAACGACCTGTTACGCCAAAAGATAACGCATCTTCGTCATCTAACGATACATATTCGATACGCGCTGCAATAGTTGGCGAGAAGAAATGCTGAGCATTAAGGCCAAAGTTATAACCTTCTTGTGTTGAAAGGCTAGCACCAACACTTGAGCGAGCGGTCCAATAATAATCGGCAGCAGCAGCGAAGTCATTATCATAATTAAGAAATGATGCTTCAACGTTAACAAATGCCCCATTAGATAATCTTGTAATATATTTAGTGTTAAGTGCTAAAGAGTCAGAAAAATCTTCGTCATCGCCAGAAACAGATACTAACCAGTTTTCAGAGAAGAAATAGCCAACTTCACCAGAGACATTAGTATCACTATATCCACCATCAGCATCAGTGTAATTTACATCTAAGCCAACAAAAATGTTTTTATGATAATAATCTCCACTTAACGACAATCCATAAGCGTAACTATCAAAATCTATGTAACCAACAGAAACGCTGTTGTTTCGCCCCATAAAAGCAGCTTCAGCCCATGCAGTATTATTTGTAGTAACATTATCAAAGTAATAAGTACCTTCAAGGCTTATTAAGTCGAGATCATCGACGCTAATGTAGTTAAAATCTACTTGAGTATTGTAATTATCGGCTAGTACAGAAGAAGAAAGTAAAGATAAACCAAGTAGTAATGTGCATATTTTCATTATATATATCCTTTATATATTTTAAATTAAACTCTGAGGAAAAATAAACGGACATGATATTATCGCAGTATTTAAGCGCTTAAATGTTTACACATCTAGCTTCAAAGTCCGTTTGTCGCGCACTATAATGGTTAAATTGTTGTAGATCAATGAAGTAATAATTTAATTAAACCATTATTGCTATTCTCAAGGTGTTTATGAAAACGTTAATGACAATAGGTTAGAAAAATGCCCAAGCATTAGCGATTGCTCACTAGCCCAATGAGGCAACTTACGCTATAAATATTGTCATTTAAATGGTCTTTCAACTTATTAGATAAAAGCCGAATTCATATACTAAGTGCGACACTTTATTTAATTTCCACACGGATGCACGAAAGTGGTAATTCTTCAGGGGTTACTCCTTCCCCATTGATACAATCCCAAATGATTTTACCTTCATCATTTTCTGCTGGTGTAAAGATAAGCTCACCCTTCTTGGTATTAATAGACAGTGCCATATTATCAGTGTTGAATGTCATCAAAGAGCCATCGATTAACTCTGCCTTAATATTTAGGATGTCTAAGGACTCAGGAATCTTTTGATTAGTCTCATAATAGTCACCAAGCGCATCACGGGCATCTTGCGAGTGAATAATATTAGCCGACAATACAGCTTTAGTTGTATATTGTTGATATGCAGGAAGCGCAATGGCAGCTAAAACACCGATTATATATACTAATATCAAAACACCAAAACCAGATCCCAAACGACCAGCAAATGGCACGAATGCAGCTAGAACATAAGAAAAAAAGCTACGTTTAGGCATTGTAGCATCGACATCCATGACTCGTGCAGCACGTTTAGTCAGCCAAGGATAGCCCGCAGTTAATTCATGAAATGACATCCAAAAGCCTGATGAATGATTAGATTGTTTTACATAAGAAATAACATCAAGGTCTTTCCAGCGCTCAACACCTGCGGCAAGAGCTGCAAGAGCACGTGCAGCTCCCTCTGGAGATTTACAACAAGCTAGTCCATGACGATCACACGTAGTCTCACGTGCTCGTGAATAAGCGGCTCCAAGTAATGGCAACCATAGAACAGGCCATCGTAGTAACCCACCACTTAAATGTTTCATACGTAAGTGACCAAGTTCGTGACCAATATAGAAACTGACACCATCATCGTGTTTATCCATCGCATCGACAACATCAGTCATAAGGACTACATATTGCGTACCTATAAATTTTGTTGCGAAAGCATTCAGGCCACCATTTCCATTTAATATATAAGCTTGAGGTCGTGATTTTATCTCTAGTTGATCACAGCAGCTAACGAATTGCGAGAATAAATCGGGAAATTGTGTCTCGGATAGCTCAACTCCATTCCCCTTGATATGTGCGATTAATGAGGACTGGACGAATAAATATAGGATAAAACCAAGCGCTAGTATAATTAAGGCAATTCCGAAGGAGCCAACTATTAACCCCAACCATGCTATAAGGCCTAATACTAGGGTTATGGCTCCAAGGGTACGTTCTTTTGGGTAAGTTAGTTGATTCATTTGCGATTTCAATTTCAATTTCCTTTTGAGTAAATAATAGAGAATACAAGTGACTCTCATTTTTAAAAATATTACGCCTAATTAACGGGCTAAAAATTGTTGGCTAAAATCAGCGAGGCACGAGCGTGAGCCAACTGTTTTTAGTCCTGCTTGATTGCCTTGTTAGCAGTACGCTTTACTTCTCACCTTTGTTGTAGCCGATTATACCGAAAGCCAAAGCTGCACATAAAATAACTATATCTAAATAAAGTGGTGGCTTTTGAGTGATTAATACAATTCCAATCGTAGTTAACATTAAACTTGTAGCTGTATATTTATTTTTTGATTTTTCCATAACTCTAAATCCTTTTTAATACTTGAAGTAAATTTTAAATGCAAAGCCTGAGAGCTTGATAACACTCATTTAAGGGGCTGATAATTGTTTGCTAAAATTAGTGAGGAACGAACGACAGCCAACTGTTAGCAGTCCATTCTTTAATGCCTTGTTAGGTACAATTACGTTTAAACCAACAGATTATAATCAATACAACAGGAACGCAAAATAGTTCAGTTGCTAAGCCAGGAACCATTTGTAGCCACTCTCTGTTCAATTCGGCATCAAAGACCCAAAACCTATGATTCAAAGCAACGCTTGGCACAAGGGCAACAGCGATATATAAAAAATAATGCTTAGGTCTTAACGAATAAATTAATAAAGCTAATGGAAAAGCTAGTACTAGATTTATCAAAGAATCATGTAAATAAAGCAGAGGATACAGCCATTCAGATTGGGGGAAATTAACGGTGAGCCAATTTGCTATGGGATTGTATAGAGCAATATAAGTCCATATATAACCTAATAGGACAAAATAAATAACACCAGCTAAAGCAGATAGAATTAATGAAGTAATGATCCCTTTATGCACGAAACTCTCCTTGAGTACCTAACGCCTCGTTAAGAGGCAAATAATATGTTGGCTAAAATAAGTGAACGGAGTGAACAAAATAGCCAACTGTATTTTGTCCCTCTTGAAATTCTTGTTAGGTATATTTAGCTCAACACTTTGATTTGGTTGATTGATTTAACTCTAATATGAGTTTGAAAATAATACTTTTTAGTTCGCATACCATTAGAAAAGAACCAAACTTTCGTTTGTTTGGCTTCACCCGTAACTTCGATATTTTTATTAATAAAATATGCATCAGGCGAAGAGCCATATTTTTTTGTAAACGCTTCGATGGTTTTAGGATGGAGTGCTACCGTGAAATTTCTTCTATCTCTGTAATCTAATTCAGTATTTAAATAGACAACATTTCTCTCTATGCCTGAAGCTTTTATTGAAAATTGAAAAGTACCTTTTACACCACCGGGTGCATTTGCTTCGGTTTGTTCAATTAAACGCATCACATCAGTCGATACTGGATTTGAAGTTACACCTGACGTTGTTGTACATGCAGATAAAACTAAAATTGATAATAATATTAAATACTTCATTGAGATGACATCCTTTTTTGTATACCTAACAGTGTATTAGTGCGCATTTCGAATTAAACCGTCGAAAACTTCTGATTAATTCGGTCGCGTACAATACTTTTTATAATATTTTTAGCAACTTACCAGTAAGTTTGACTGCATTCAACTTCATCTATGAATTTACATAACGAGCCATGAGATATATGAGCCAACAAATGGCACGTTATGCATACTCTCAATGAGCAATAAAGATAATAAAGATAATAAAAACAGTTGTGTACTGATTCATTTGGTATAAACGAGCTTTAATAGTGACTTTACATAACGTGCCAATATATTTAGACAGCTATTCATTAGAAAATATATGACAAAAATATTGAGGCTAATGTCTTTGTGCGCACAAAGTGACAATAAATTCTCTCGAGTTATGTGCCGCAAAGTGAGATAGAGCCAACCACCTTTGTAGCCACGAAGCTAACATAAACAATACTTCTGCTTGTGAGCTAATAAGCTGACGGTGGAGTTAACCTAAATAACGAGGTATGCTAGCTTTAGAAAATAAGCGTTAGCTGTACAGGCGAGAGATATGGATATTTTAAGATTTCGCAAAAATTTATATTAGTATAAAAATGGGATAGATTAATTTTGACTAATTTTATGGACATCCTTGTATGAATAGTGATGAGCATAACAAATCCACCGGCGGTCTGTCGCCATCAGCAACGGTCCAAGAAGATACTGATGATCAAGCTAAACCTGCTGAGATTGCCAAAGAGGTATTAGCGTTATTAAAGGCCAGTTTCCAGCCTAACCATCTATTTATCCGAGCTGTCCATAACTCTTTTGAAGGTATCAACCCTGAGTTTTATACTCAGCGGCAGGCTCGCTTTGAGGAGCTGGGGTTCGCGTGGTTGTGTGATCTGGAAGACAAGACCATCAGCGATCAGGGCAAGATCGTAACCTTTAGCCGGATTATGCGAAACCGAACCAGTAACGCATTAGCGGTTTTTTACTATATTCCGCTACTTGAAGCGGGTTTCTTTGAATTTGAAAGTTTGTTGTCCGATGGCAGCTTTGTTGTTTCGACAACAGTACCAGAGTCCAATAAAATTGCTGATTGGCCCACTATCGCCTGCCATTCCTACCCGATTGATATTGACGAATATGCTTTGTACCAGAACCATCTACTCGATGTTCTGCAAGCTTGCGGTGAAGGGGTGAGTATTCTTGAAATCAATTCGTTTGAGGCTTTGTTGAATCACAAAATGCGAGCAACCGCTACAAGTATGAATACTTACGAAGCATCGGTTGGGTAACCAGGGAATATCTGTTAAAGCAATGTTTTGGTGACGAACAACTGGCCGACAGAGTTTACGCCATCATTAAGCAGATGAACCTGTAACTTAAGGTCAATCCTTAAAAAAGAGTAAAAAACAGGCCACGTCTAATTTTTATTAAAATAATAGTATAAGGTGTTCAAATTTCTGTCCGGCTTCGCTAGTATTGGACTGTCTGTGCTGCGCGACGCCAACCCGTTTGCTTGGCGTTACCAATGTCTACTATTTTGAGGCAAGATCAATTGTGACGAAGCAGACTATTTATTAAGATATATTCACGTCTTAATTTGGACTTTTTTTTGATAATTACTATCTTACTAAGTGCCCCAAACTGAGATATAAAGTTACTTTTATAATGGATACTTTAAGGTGCTTCGCCATAAATATAGACTATAAATTAGTCGCTAAAATTATAAAACCGCAACTAACCAGCTTTAATATTCAACCATATATTCAAATTTTTTCATTTATCAAAAAACAAAAAATACATGTAGATGCTAAATAAAGTTGGAAACTGTCAACTTCATTCACTATACATCAACCTTAGTATCTAGCTATTAATTACACCTTGGCGTGCATTTACAAGGTGTTTTACAAAGAGGCCAGATCCCGGGGATTTTATTACAACATGGTCTTTCAAAACGAAAGAGCCTAAGACGATGTGCCATAAGTCCTTTTACATGTACTCGGTGTGCAACTGATTTAGCTTTTGAGTATTGATATTGCCTTTTTACTTCTGGAACAATAGCTAAAAGACTCATTGCTAACTCTTCTGATGTTGGAAGATTTTCTTCATTACAGTTTTCTTGTATAGCATCAACTACGTCCTGCAAAATAGTGCGTATTAAATACTTATCTTTTGAAGTAATATCGAATTTATCAAAAATCTTATATGCTGTAGAAACATGTATCCTCAATTCTTTTCGAGGTCTAACAAGGTTTTTCCCTTTTTCTAAGCTCTTCAATTGCCTTATCGATAGGTTGCTCTTCACAAGTCCTTTTACTTTCATTTGATATCTCTTTAGTAATTTTACGTTTAATAGGCAGTTCTATTGATTTGGTTATTTCATTATTTTTTGTAGTCACTTTTAATTTTATAGATAAGCTATTCTTTTGTTTAGGTACTATATAAAAAAGAAAACTATCAGTAAGCTCTTGTTTTACCCCATCAATAATCCACTCTATTTTATGAGAGGCTAAATCTGAAACCTTAACTTTTGCACTTATTTTTATTAACTCCCCTTCTTCAGGAGTTAGATTTGAAATTGTAATGTCTTCTACTGTTGGTAATGAAGTTCTATCTTCATTTATGTTGAACCCAAGGTAAAATAAGAGAGTTAGATAGGCGAAAGCTGAAATCCAGTTACCAGGGCCCTGTAGCCGATGTACAGTCGACTGGTGTTTCTCATCCCAAAAAGTAATAAAAAATGCACCAGCTAACAAACAAACAGAAAAAAAGGCTAATAAATAAAATAAAATTAGAGCGCCAGACCAGACATAAGGGCTTTGAATAACACTTTTTAAAGAAGGTGTTAATAAAATAGCACCTAATAAAAAACCTAGTGAGACTGATAAAAGTTCTCTTAACTTATTCATTACATTCCTTTGGGTTTGATTCTGAGTCTATGAACTATCTAAATTTAAACATTCCATCTATAAAATCTATAAAGAATAAAGTTCATTTCCAACACATGTTTATGTATATCACATATTTTTCTAAATACCAGATAAGAAAATTACCTACGATAATACTCTTAAGCATAGCCACCCAAGCTAATATGCTCTATATACTTCAAGACATTGCGATACTCACCACATTCGACTGCCTGCAACGGAGTCATACCTAATGCAGGGATGATTTCATTTTCATACCCGTTAACGGCACTTTCGGTTGAATCGACCCATTCCAAGATCAATACGCACTCTTTTTGCATTTCATAATCTATGTACACTGATCTAGATTTAATAATTTTTCTTAATTTGTTAAAACAAAAAAGCGACTACTCAATAGAGTAAGTCGCTTTAATTCACGCAGAGGTGATTCCAACTTTATTCGTTTGTTTCCATCTTTATTTAGACGTTTCCAACTTTATTTAGAACCAATACACTTAATTTATTAATAACTTACTCGACAGTAACAGATTTTGCTAAATTACGCGGTTGATCTACATCAGTCCCTTTAATAATGGCAACATAGTAGGATAATAACTGTAACGGTAAGGTGTAAACGATAGGGGCAATCAAGTCATCACATACAGGTACATTGATGACTTTCATGGTGTCATCGCTACTGAAGTTCGCACTTGCATCAGCAAATACATACATTAAACCACCACGAGCACGTACTTCTTCCACATTTGATTTTAACTTTTCAATTAAATCATTTTTAGGGGCCACTACGATCACTGGCATTTCAGCATCAATTAACGCTAACGGGCCATGTTTAAGTTCACCAGCGGCATAGGCTTCAGCATGAATGTATGAAATTTCTTTCAGCTTTAATGCACCTTCCATCGCGATAGGGTATTGGTCGCCACGGCCTAAAAATAAGGCATGTTGCTTATCAGCAAAGTCTTCTGCTAACTCTTCAATTGACCCAGCTAGTGCTAACACTTCTTCTAGCTTATTCGGTAAGGTCATTAATGATTGGGCAATTTCGTTTTGCTTTTCTTGTGTCATGCCATGATGCTGACCAATAGCTAACGTCATCATTAATAAGCCAACAAGTTGTGTGGTAAAAGCTTTCGTTGAAGCAACGCCTATTTCAGCACCGGCCTTGGTCATAAACGCTAGGTCTGATTCACGCACCAATGAAGAACCAGCAACGTTACAGATAGTTAAGCTAGCGCGGTAGCCTATTTCTTTAGCTAAGCGTAACGCGGCTAAAGTATCCGCGGTTTCGCCCGACTGTGAAATAGTCACTAATAGCGCATTTTTTGGTACATGTGATTGGCGATATCTAAATTCACTCGCTATTTCGATATTACATGAAACGCCGGCTAAGGCTTCTAACCAGTAGCGCGCCACCATACCTGAATGGTAGCTGGTACCACAGGCAATAATTTGTACATGTTCAATTTCTTGAAATATAGCATCAGCACCTTCACCGAAGGTTTGAATATCTAACACATTACCCAATAAGCGACCTTCTAAGGTATTACGAATAGCGGTTGGCTGCTCGTAAGTTTCTTTAAGCATATAGTGACGATATTCTCCTTTGTCACCAATATCATGGCTAACTTCAGACTCTTTCGCTTCGCGTACCACTGGCTTGCCGTTAGTATCAAAAATATTAACTTCAAAACGGGTAACTTCGGCAACGTCACCTTCTTCTAAAAATGAAAATTTACGAGTAACCGGTAATAATGCCAACATATCTGAGGCGATAAAATTTTCGCCAACGCCATAGCCAATGACTAATGGGCTGCCAGAGCGGGCAACTACAACACGGTCTTTATCACGAGTATCAACAACAACAGTACCGTAAGCACCGGTTAATTGTTTTACACTGATTTGAACTGCACTCAACAAGCTATCCGTTGACTTTAATTCATGGTGAACTAAATGCGCGATAACTTCGGTGTCAGTTTCAGAGGTAAAGGTATACCCTAACCCCTGCAAGCGGGTGCGTAATGCATCATGGTTTTCAATAATACCATTATGCACAACAGCAATGGTTTCTGACGAAACATGTGGGTGAGCATTGACTTCGCTTGGTGCGCCATGTGTTGCCCAGCGTGTATGCGCAATGCCGGTACCACCTGATATTGGGCTCGCTTGCAGTGCATCAGCAAGCTCTTGCACTTTACCTAAACGACGCGCGCGCTTGAGCTGGTTATTGTTATCAACAATAGCTACACCTGCAGAGTCATAACCACGATATTCTAAGCGTTTTAAGCCTTCTACTAAAATGTCTGCTACATCACGCTGTGCGACAGCTCCTACGATTCCACACATATTCTCTATCCTTTTTAACTTGCGATAACGAGGTTAACGCCTTGTTTAATTATTTCACTTCGCACGTTTTCAGGCATATCTGCATCTGTGATCAACGTGTGAATCTTTCCCCAAGGTAATTCTAGATTAGGAATTTTTCGATTAAGTTTTTCCGAATCTAACATCACAATAACTTCACGAGACACTTCCGCCATCACTCGACTTAAGCCTAAAAGTTCATTAAATGTTGTTGTGCCGCGCGCTAAATCAATGCCATCAGCGCCAATAAACAGCTGATCAAAATCATAAGAGCGCAGAACACTTTCTGCCACTTGACCCTGAAATGATTCAGAGTGTGGATCCCAAGTGCCTCCGGTCATCAATAATGTCGGTTCATTTTCAAGGGCGTGTAAATCAGACGCGATAGCAAGCGAGTTAGTCATCACCACTAGTCCTCGCTTGACACTCAATTCGCGCACTAAAGCTGATGTTGTGCTGCCACTATCTAAAATAATACGATTATGGTCACGGATCAGTGATGCCGCAGTTTTTGCGATCAATATCTTTCGTTTCGAAACTTTTTCTGTTTTCGGCTCGATTATTTCATGGGGTAAAGGCACTGCGCCGCCATATCTACGCAGTAACAAACCACTATTTTCTAATACCGCTAGGTCCTTACGGATAGTAACTTCTGAGGTATCGAATTTTTTTGCAAGGCTATCTACGCTTACTTCACCTAGACTGCTTAACTCTGCAATAATAGTGTGACGACGTTGCTGAGTGTTTCTTTTTGACATTTCTTTCGTTTTACTCTTAAAAGTTTCGTTTTAAAACTTAGCTATTAAAACAAAAGCTGAAAATAAAAACAATATTTATCTAACGATCGGTCACCAATATACCCTACATTGATGACAATAAAGGCTATTTCCAGCCTAAAGCTCGCTCATTTAATATTATTAACTGAGCACTATTACCCTGGTTTCAGTATTTAGTGCTTTAAAAATAAAATGCACTAGCTTTTCAACCAGTGCATTTATAAAGTGATAAATTCCGCTAATATTATTTTTTGCTCGGGCGCTTCCAACCGGTAATATTACGTTGCTTGCTGCGCGCTACACTTAGGTCATGATTATCAACATTTTTAACAATAACTGAACCCGCAGCGGTTGTGGCCATTTCACCAATAATAACCGGTGCCACTAATGAAGCATTTGAACCAATAAATGCGCCAGCGCCAATAATAGTTTTAGCTTTATTCACGCCATCGTAGTTACAGGTAATAGTACCGGCACCAATGTTAGCGTTTGCGCCTATTTCAGCATCACCTAAATAGCTTAAGTGACCAGCTTTTGCCCCTTCCCCTAAGGTTGTTTTTTTCATTTCAACAAAATTACCAACATGGGCATCACGTTTTAATTCTGTGCCAGGGCGAATGCGGGCAAATGGACCTACTGACGCTAATTCACCAATAACAGCACCGTCTATCATGGTATTGGGTTTAACTTCAGCACCTTGTCCAATAGAACAGTTTTTCAAAATACAATTGGCGCCAATAATGGCATGATCTGCAATGTCGACATTGCCCTCGAAAATACAATTAACGTCAATCACTACTTCTTGGCCAACCGTAACGTTACCACGAATATCTATGCGACTAGGGTCACGTAAACTTGCGCCAGCAAGCATTAAGGCTTGCGCTTTTCTTAATTGATATGCACGTTCTAAGCCCGCAAGTTGCACACGGTTATTAGCGCCTTCTACTTCAATTTCGCTATCGGGGTGAGCGGTAGCAATAACTTTACCTTCCTGATGACATGCGGCAATTATGTCAGTTAAGTAATATTCACCTTGGGCATTATCGCTTGATAAATTAGCTAACCAGCGTTTTAAATCACCACCATTGGCTAATAAAATGCCGGTATTGGCTTCGTTAACTAATAGTTGTTCAACTGTCGCGTCTTTTTGTTCAACAATACCCACTACAGTACCTGAACTGTCGCGCATAATGCGACCATAGCCCGTTGGGTTAGCTAAATGTACCGTTAATAATGCCATACCATTATCAGGCTTAGCGGCAATTAAACGCTGCAATGTGCTCACTTTAGTCAAAGGCACATCACCGTAAAGCACGAGCACATCTTCATCGTCCGCTAAAAATGGCGAAGCCATATCAACCGCATGGCCGGTACCTAATTGCTCTTTTTGTTCAACAAAAGTTAAATCGTCACCCGTAACTTTCGCTTTTAGTACATCGCCACCAAAACCGTAAACTAAGTAGATATTTTCGCCATTTACTTGCCGTGCAGCGTCAATTACATGAGAGACCATTGGCTTTTCAGCCACAGGATGAAGCACTTTTGGTAAAGCAGACCGCATGCGGGTGCCTTTACCCGCAGCTAAGATAACAACAGAGAGAGCCATAATTTATCCGATTTTTTTTATAAGATTACATAGAGCAAATTGTTGAATATATTGAGCAACTTGCTTTTAACGTATGTCAGTATTGTAGCGTTTAATTAACGGCTTCTCTATTAAAATTATATTAACAACTGAGCTCAGTAATTTTTTTGCCTTGGCAAGAAAAAACCTTCACGGGTATATCGCACCTCTCTAGCAATTGGGTATATACTGTGCGCAACAGAGCACGGTAAATCATCCCCATTGAATAAACTTAGGATCCCGTATAAATGACGCCCATTGCTGAGCAAATAGCTAAAGAAATCGATGTAAAAACCAGCCAAATAAATGCTGCTATAAACTTATTAGATGAGGGTGCAACGGTCCCTTTTATTGCTCGCTATAGAAAAGAAGTTACCCAGGGGCTAGATGACAATCATCTGCGCCATCTAGCGCAACGCCTAGTGTATTTACGTGATTTAGCTGATCGTCGCAAGGTTATTATCAGCAATATTGAACAGCAAGGAAAATTAACCCCTGCGTTAGCCTCTGAACTCAATAATGCCGACAATAAAACCCGTTTAGAAGATCTCTATTTACCTTTTAAACCGAAAAGAAAAACCAAAGGCCAAATCGCCATTACCGCAGGTTTAGAAGCTTTAGCCAATAAAATTTACAATAATTGGCAGCTCGACCCAGCGCAAGAAGCAAAAGCCTTTATCAATAAAGAACAAGGTTTTAGTGATGAAAGCTCGGTACTAGAAGGTGCACTCTATATTTTAGTTGAGCGTTTTGCTGAAGACGCTAACTTGATTCAAAAATTACGTCGACACTTACTCAAGCAAGCTCACCTTTGCAGTAAGTTGGTAAAAGGCAAAGAGCAAGAAGCAGCAAAATATCGCGATTATTTTCAGCATTCTGAATTATTAAAGTCTGTACCATCACACCGTATGTTGGCGATGTTACGGGGTCGTAATGAAAAGCTATTATCCTTAAGTATTGATGCTGATCCCGGCCAAGAAGGCGCTTTTTCAAGTGCAGAGCAGTTAATTACCGAACATTTTAATTTACGCTTAACTGGCCAAGCCGCAGCGACTTTTTTAACCAAAGTGGTACATTCAACCTGGAAAATAAAACTCAGCCAAAGTTTAGAAACTGAATTATTAGGTCAATTACGTGAACAAGCGGAAGTTGAAGCGATAAAAGTATTTTCGCGTAATTTAAACGACTTAATGATGGCAGCACCTGCAGGGCCAAAAACCACCTTAGGTTTAGATCCCGGGCTTCGCACGGGTTGTAAATTAGCCATTGTTGATGCGACCGGTAAATTATTACAAACCGCAACAATATTTCCTCATGCGCCACAAAATCATTGGGATAAGTCGGTACGCACCTTAGTAAACTTATGCCAGCAACATAAAGTCGAATTAGTGGCGATAGGTAATGGCACAGCATCACGTGAAAGTGACAAGCTTATTGCGGATGTTATTACTAAGTTAGAAAATAATAAACCAACCAAGGTTATTGTCAGTGAAGCCGGCGCATCGGTATATTCAGCGTCAGAATTTGCCGCGAAAGAATTTCCTGATTTAGACGTGTCAATTCGTGGCGCGGTATCTATTGCGCGCCGCTTACAAGATCCACTAGCTGAGTTAGTTAAAATAGATCCGAAAGCGATAGGCGTAGGACAATATCAACATGATGTTAGCCAAAGCCAACTCAGCCAAACCCTAGACAATGTTATTGAAGATTGTGTAAATGCGGTTGGCGTTGACTTAAATAGTGCTTCTGCCGCTTTGCTTTCAAGGGTTTCTGGTTTAAACAAAACCATGGCGAATAACGTCGTCAGTTTTCGTGATGAACACGGCCGATTTAACAACCGTAATGAATTAAAAAAAGTCGCTCGTTTAGGGCCAAAAGCCTTTGAGCAAGCGGCCGGTTTCTTGCGGATAAACAATGGCAATAATCCACTTGATTATTCAGGTGTTCACCCTGAAACTTACAGTTTAGTAGAACAACTTTTACAGCAACTTAATACTGATATCACTAATGTCATAGGTAATAAATCAGCACTTGAAAAAATTAATGTTGAGGCCTTAACTAGCGATGTGTTTGGTGCAGTGACCATTAAAGATATTATTAGCGAGTTAGAAAAACCCGGTCGTGACCCGCGCCCAGAGTTTAAAACGGCGACCTTTCAAGAAGGTGTTAATACCATTAATGATTTAAAAGTTGGTATGGTACTCGAAGGCGTTATTTCAAACGTGGCAAATTTTGGCGCGTTTGTCGATATTGGCGTTCATCAAGACGGCTTAGTGCATATTTCTTCGCTAACCAATAAATTTGTTAGTGATCCGCACGAAATAGTCAAAGCCGGTGAAGTCGTTAAAGTTAAAGTGACCGAAGTCGACCCGCAACGTAAACGCATCAGTTTAACCATGCGGCTAGATGAAACAACTACACCACAAGCTAAAAGTCAGCCTTCAGAACGGCCACAGAAAGCGCAGCATAATGACAAAGATACTAACCCCGCAAAGCACAATAAAAATAAAACGAGAACACCGCAACCTAAAACAGACAACAATGCGGCTATGGGTAATGCCTTTGCAGATGCTTTTGCCAAGTTAAAAAAATAACCCCCCGAAACAATTATTTGCTTAAGTAAGCTAAACTTTAGATAAGCCGCTATTTGCGGCTTTTTTAATTATAATAAACCTAAATTGATTGCACTTTTATAGCGACTCGCTACCATAGCCGGCCTTAAACCTAGAACCTCAGCTAGCTTCGGAAAATCATGGATTTCAGCAATTATTCGTTTTATTTTAGTATTTCACTGCTTGCCTCTATTAGTATTGGCCCTTCGGTTATTTTGGCGGCAAGTAATGGCGTAAATTTTGGCCGTAAACGAGCATTAGCCGGTGTTTTTGGCCATGTTTGTGCCGTAATGATTTTAGCGCTGATATCGGCTTCAGGTTTAGGTGTTATTTTAATGACCTCTGATATTGCCTTTTCAGTGATAAAATATATTGGTGCTGGTTATTTAGTCTATATCGGTATTGCAATTTGGCGCAGTAAAGGTAGTTGGGCATTTGCTGATAATAAACAACAAATACCGGCTAAAAGAGCGCTTTTTAAACAAAGCTTACTCCTTGGCTTAAGTAACCCAAAAGCGTTAGTCTTTTTCTCTGCTTTATTTCCACAATTTATCGAACCAAGCCAAGCTATATTGCCACAGTTTTTATTACTCGCTGGTACAAGTCTTTGTAATGCATTTATTTTTACCTCCGTTTACGTGCTGGTAGCTTTTCGCTTTCGCCAATATTTTTTATCCGCAATTGGCCAGCGCTGGGTAGGGAAAACAACGGGCGGGATATTCGTTGGCTTTGCTGCCGCCTTATTAGTCAGTTAAATAGCCCCACGCTGAACATTTCCATCGAGATTCTCGCTAAATGAATATACAAGTTAACAGTATTAATCGCAGTGATTGCTTTACTGGTCGATAATTGCAACAGCAGTGTAAAAAGAAATGATAGACTATTGAAAAATTCTAATTTTATAGCTGATAAGTAAAGGTTATTCATGATTTTAAAAATAAAAACTCTATCATCTAAGGCAATATTAGCCTGCCTAGCCAATCTGGTTTTTAGTGCTAACGCTGAGTCGTTAAGCATTGAAAAATATCAACAAGCCCAGCAACAGCTGGGCAAACACACCAAAAAGTTAATTGTTGGTACCATAGAGCAGCCAAATTGGGCAGAACACAATCAATTGATTTATCGAAGTCGTACCGAGCAGGGCGAACAATTTTTTGTTGTTAATGCCGCAACTAAAGCAAAGAAACTAGCCTTCGATCATCAAAAACTTGCTGCCGCATTAGCTAATGTGACTGAACAAGAAGTTAATCATAAAAAGCTGCCTTTTAATGCTTTTGAGCTTATCGATAAAAACCTAATTTCGCTAGAAATAGACGATAAATCATACCAATGCCAGCTTGAAACTTACTTATGTCAGCTAAATAAAAATACCGTTAAGAGTAATGAATTAATCGCTCCTGATGGCAAAAGAGCGGTTTTTATTCGCCAGCACAACTTATGGCTGCGCAACCTAAATGACAATAGCGAAAAACAATTAACCACTGACGGTATAAAAGATTTTGGTTATGGCACTAATAACGCAGGCTGGGTACGTGATGAAAAGCCCGTCGTAAAGTGGTCGCCTGATTCTAAAAAGCTAACCACTTTTAAGCATGATGGTCGAAACGTCGGTGAAATGGGCATAGTGTCCACAGAAGTTGGCCACCCAAATATCGATGTCTGGAAATATCCATTACCTGGCGATAAAGATATCTTTAAAATTCATCGTGTGGTGATTGATGTTGAGCAAGCTAAAGTAACACCACTTGCTATGGTCGCCGATGATCACCGCTCAACCATAACCGATCATGTTGCCGGTCGCGATGGCAGCTTATTAGATATCGACTGGGCGAGCGATAGTAGCCACTTTGCTTTTGTTTCCTCAACACGTGATCACAAAACCGCTACGTTAAAAATTGCTGATGCAACAAGCGGTAAAGTTCGCACGGTGTTTATTGAAACGGCTAACAGCTTCTTTGAATCTGGCGTTAGTGCCATTAGTTGGAAATACCTTGATCAAAGCAATGAGTTTATTTGGTTTTCACAGCGTTCAAACTGGGGACATTTATACTTAGTTGATGCGGCGAGCGGTAAAATTAAAAATCAAATAACCCGTGGTGACTGGACAGTATTAGCATTACTTGATGTTAACCAAGACACCGGTAAGTTAATTTTTTCGGGCGCTGGCAAAGAGGGTGGTGATCCATACTTTCACTACCTTTACAGTATTAATAAAGACGGTTCAAAGCTAACGTTATTAACACCTGAGCAAAAACATCACCGTGTTAGCTTGAGTAAAAATGCGCAATACTTTTTAGATCGAGTTTCAACCCCAAACCAAGCAGAAACGAGTTTTATTCGCAGTATTAGCGGTAAAGCAGGCTTTATGATAGAAAAAATGGATATTACCAAGCTCACTGCTACGGGCTGGCAAGCACCAACGCCATTTATTGTAAAAGACCGAAATAATGAACATGATATCTACGGATTGATGTATAAACCTACTGATTTTGATGCTAGCAAATCTTATCCTGTGGTGAACTATTTATATCCAGGTCCGCAGGTCGGCAGTATTCGTGGTCGCCACTTTAGAAGCGCTAGAGGCGATAATCAAGCCATCGCTGAACTTGGCTTTATTGTTATCGAAATTGACGCGCTAGGTACCCCCGGACGTTCGAAAAGCTTTCATGACTTTTATTATCAAAACATGGGCGACAGTGGTATTCCAGATCAAGTAGCCGCGATTAAACAGTTAGCAAAAAGATATAGCTGGATTGATAGTTCTCGCGTCGGTATTTGGGGCCATTCCGGCGGTGGTTTTGCTTCAACACGCGCCCTTTTAACTTTCCCTGATTTTTATTCAGTGGCGGTTTCTCAAGCCGGTAATCACGATAACAGAAATTATGCCGATGAATGGGGTGAAAAGTATCACGGTGTATTAGTAAAAAATGCCGATGGCAGCACTAACTATGACAGCCAAGCGAATCAATTAATAGTGGAAAATCTAAAAGGTAAATTATTGATCGCCCATGGAACTACGGATACCAATGTGCCGCCATATAACACCTTAGTTGTGGTAGAAGCGTTAATTAAAGCCAATAAGGACTTTGATATGCTAATGCTACCAAACCATGGTCACGGCTTCGCTAGAAAGCCTTATATGACGCGTAAGCGCTGGGACTATTTTGTTCAGCATTTAATGGGGGCAACACCACCGAAAGAGTTTACCTTTAGCGAGTAATTAAGAGAATAGCAGCGGTAAAAAAACCGATATTGCGATTATATTGGTTTTGAGGGTAAATAAATAAAAATATAACTGAGCTATTAATATATTTTCATATATTAATAGCTCTAAAAAAGGGCGCTAAGCCCTCGAATTTAAATAACCATAAAACTCTATTGGCGAATGCCTTCAATATGCAATATTAAATCGACTTTACCGAAGTCTTTTTTAAAGCCAAAATCAGCCATAGCGATAGTGGCTGTGCCACTAAAACCAGCACGATAGCCGCCCCAAGGATCACTACCTTCGCCAATTTTTACCGCATCAATGATTAATGGTTTACTAACACCATGCATAGTAAAATCACCGGTAATGGTAAGTTTACCATTACCCTTATCTTCAACTTTATTGCTAACGAATGTAGCTTGTGCATATTTACTCACATCCAAAAAATCATCAGAACGCACATGTTTATCACGTTTAGCATGGTTTGAATCAAAGCTTGAAGTGTCTATTGTTACGGTAACTTTCGACGCAGCGATATTATCTTTGTCATAAGAAAAATTACCCGAAAATTCATTAAATCGTCCGGCAAGAACACTATAACCAAGATGACTTGCTTGAAAATTAATTGATGCGTGAGCCCCTTTAGTGTCTATGACATAATCAGCCGCTACAACTGGCATTAATACACTCGAGGTTAATAGAGCACTAGCAAGTAATATTTTTTTCATATCTATTCCTTTAATGGTTTATTTATCTAAAACTATAATTTAGTCATGCGTTTAAGCGTATTATCTTTGTCTATAAAATGGTGTTTCAATGCGGCCACTGCATGCAGTAATGCGAAAATGATTATGGCGTATGCTGCGTAATAATGTACTAAGCCGGTAATGTCTTCCTGGTTTTTTATCGCCAGTACAACCGGTGTAACCTTAAACCAATCAAAAACTGCAATCGCTTGTTCATTGGCACTGCTAATTAAGAACCCGGATATCAAAACGCTGAACAACACAAAATACAGAAATACTATCATGGTAGCTGAAGCTTTCTTCTCTACAAGGCTATGACTAGTGATTGCAGCTGGAGAGCCCGCAATACCGCGCCAAAATAGCCGGAATAATGTTACTGCAATTAAAAGTATGCCAATGCTTTCATGCCAATGAGGTGCAGTTTGATACCATTGGCTACTGTAATCTAACTCTACCATCCAATAGCCTGAAGCAAATAATGTCAATACCGCTAATGCTGAAAGCCAGTGCAGAAATTTACCTAATAAGCCATATTGCTGTTGATTGTTTTTCCACAATAACTTATTGCGAATCATTTTCTTTCTCAGTACTTTTTGTTTTATTTAGTTTAGCGACTCACAGAGAATAAACCTAATCATTTAGCCGCAAAAAAGTGCGCTTTATCGCAAGTATTTCAACTAAACCCTAGTAAATAAGTAATGATCAACATTGAACAAATTATTGCGCCAGATCAAAACGCTTGCTAACTAGAGGCATAGAATAAGTATAAGTCACAGGAGAAACATGATGAGCAAAGCCATTCTAAGTAATTTACTTGATAAAAAAATTGAGCTTGAACAACGTATTAACGCGATAGAAGCCGACTTTAGAAAAGGCCGGTCTCAAGACTTTTCAGAACAAACAAGCGAAAATGAAAATAACGAAGTACTGAATGAAATACATCACGAGGCAAAGCGTGAGCTTACGCTTGTCGAACATGCAATAACGCGTGCTGAAAATAGTAAATACGGTTTTTGTAGCCAATGTACTCAAGCGATAAACCCCGATCGCTTACGCATATTACCTTATATCGATACTTGTAGTAATTGTGCTAAATAGCGGTAATTTTAATGAGATAAAAATACAATTTACACCATGAGTTTTCAGTGTTTAAGTTGGAAATTTGTCACTTAAAAATCGTTTATTTAAAGCTTATAATAAATGAGCTGTGACCGTCCGGAAAAGTGAATCTAAATCTGCCAAAAATAGTCCGGTAACTGAGTTATATTTTTTATATCATACCTTTTGTATAAGACCTTATTTAGGCGAATAAAACACGGTATTAAAGGCTTATAAAAACGGCTTCGAATCTTATCTGTCCCCTCAACTAAAACTATTAGCGCTGCTTTTATTAAAAGTAGGAGCAACTTGCACTTCATTTGCACTGCCCGATAAATCAAATAAGCTGTAATGACCTAGGTCAATAAAAAATCTTCGCTTCGTTTCGGTAAAAACCTATTTTAATTCAAATCATAATCTTACAATTTTTTTACCATTACCGAGGTAAATAATACATCATGAAAATACAAAATATAAACACCATCCAAAACCATTTTTTGAAAAATATTCTGCGACTGTTAACGCCTTCAGGTGGTTTTTTTGACACCGGCATTCCACAATTGCTACAAGACTGTGCCGTAATCTTATTTTCTGTCTGGCAATACAGACATTTTACCTTTTCTACAGACATGATTAATGGCTCGTCAATTGATGATATAGTTGCGGTAAGCGCATGGGCAGCTGAGATGGACGCAATATAACCGTGTAACCGTCGCTGCCAAATAAATAAGGAAGATACTCCTCAGCTTCCTGATCTATGGTAATACAGAATGGTTTTATACCTAAATTAACAGCTTCAATAATCGCTTGATGAGTGTCTTCAATACCAAAACGACCTTCATAATGGTCAATATCATTTGGCTTACCGTCCGTTAAGATAAGTAGTAATTTTTGGCTACTTTTTTGCTCTGACAACACCTTAGTTGCCTGTCTAATGGCTGCACCCATTCGGGTATAAAACCCAGGGCGAAGGGACTGAATACGTCCCCTCACATGATCGGTATATGGTTCATTGAAATTCTTCAACATAGTAAAGCGCACATTGGTGCGCTTTACTGACGAAAACCCGTACATGGCAAAATTATCGCCCACACTATTTAATGCTTCACCAAACAACATCATGCTGTCTTGAACAACATCTATCACACGATTGTTACTATCCAGATATGAGTCTGTAGACATAGAAAGGTCCGCCAATAATAAGGTGGAAATATCACGATTATTACCCCGAAAACTTTTAAATAGGCCTTTTTCTTGCGTTGGCGATATCTTACTTTCCACATAAAAGTCTAGCCATGCTGCTAAGTCAATTTCTTCACCTTGAGGTTGGGATTTAAGCCAATACTTTGCACTTCGCAGTTGTTCGAACTGTGCTTGAATAATTTTCGCCGTTTTTTGTAATTTCAGCGGCAACTTTTTAGCCGAGCTGTCTTTAGGCAGCATAGGCTGTAAAATACAACGGTCGGCCTCTAACAACTGTTTTTTATAGTGCCATTCAGGCAGTTTAATGCCTTGCCCAATGGGAATATCGTCTTCAGATGCTGAAGGTAAATCTAAATCTATTTTTACCCGTGCACTTTTTTGCTCTTGCTGTTGTGACAAAGTAATAGTATCTAAATCTTCAATGACTCGTTGGTTTTCTTCATCATCCTCATCGGTATCATCACTGCCGCGATCTAATTTAATAAACTCACTCCATGAGAACATACTTTCCAGCCGAAAGATCATCATGCCGTCTTTACCATCGCCGGTATCAACACGTTCCGCTTTTTTGCGACTACTTTTACTTTTCTTGGTCTTATTTTTACTATTTTGGCTATCGGTTTCTTCAAAGTCGCCATATTCAGGGAGTAATTGAGGATCTAAATGTGCAGACGGATATAGCCATAAATATACGGCTTGCGGAGCATAATTCACTGCAGGAAATTCATTAACAGTACCAGGTGATAATATTGCTTGGCAAATAGCTTTTTCCATTAATTGTTCATCTACAGGCCGTTTGGTTTGATCAGCCCGAGTTTCAATAAATGCTGTGGCAAGCTTTTTATACCTAGCTTTTAAGGATGGATATTTTTTCAGTACATCAACAACTATTTGTTGATTATCTATCGCCCAGTGTCTGAACGAACCTTGATGATGAGCAGCTAATATTGCCAACCAAATATATAAATCGCGATTAAGTTCAATAGTTGGAAATACCGCAAGACTTTCAGGTAAGCGTAAGCTTTCTTCATCTTGCCATGCCAAACTTATTGGCGCGTTGTCTGCGGCAATTTTTTGCAAAAAAGATTTTCGGATCAAGTAATCACGGACACTGGCTGACTCCATGCGTTTTGCTGCATCACCACCAAGGGCCCGATAAACAATACCCACCGATTTACTTATGTCAGTAAAATCAACTTTTGCCTCTTCAAAGTTTCTACTGGCTTTACGTATAATGTACTTGTGCCAGATCCCACCAATCCACTCTTCCATTTTTAATAACTAATTTTAAGTTGCATACATAAAGACGATCAAACGCTTATGATTAATATTGACATGCCAGTAATCCAAGCGACTATTGTTTGGAAATTTCAGTTAAACTACTTGGTTTTGTTATTTTTGTTATTTTTGTTAATGCGTAAATCGGGTAAATTAGTATTGGCGATAGCATTTAATACTATGCCCAAGGTAAAACAGAAAAAAGCTACTGCTCCTATGCTAGCTTTCAATACTTTTTCATCTTCGCTATTTATTGTCAGAAGATATATGGCACTTACCACAGCTAAAAATATCGAAATAATACTAACTACTTTCGCTATTTTTTGTAATAGCCGTTTGTGACCTTCTTTTCTTGGCATTATATCATTGTCTGAATCCAATATTTTTTATCCTTTTATTCGTTAAATAAAAGCCGAGATATCACTATCACGGCTTTTTTAACTGAATTAAATTCAATTAGGTTTGTGTTTCAACTTTTTCTTTAATGAAAAAACTCCTAAAATACGCCATTAATCCTATAAAGAAGAATACACCCGCGATTTCACGTAACCAGTAGAAAATGGATAGTTTATCTTGTGTTGCCATAAAACTCAGTGCTTCACCTGATTCTGGTAAACGCTGCAGCCACACTTGTAGTATGCCAGCCCCGGTTAAAAACAAGGTGATAAAGACCATAGCCACCGTCATTAACCAAAAGCCCCACATTTCCCATACTTGAGCGCGATTACAGTTAGCTTCGCCAATACCACGAATTTTAGGCATACAATATGAAATCATTGTCATTACAATCATGGCGTAAGCACCATAGAAAGCCATATGGCCATGAGCCGCCGTAATTTGAGTACCATGTGTATAGTAATTCACTGGCGCTAACGTATGTAAAAACCCCCAAACACCCGCGCCTAAAAATGCCATAACTGACGTACCTAATGCCCACAATGTCGCGGCTTTATTAGGATGTTCACGGCGACGACGGTTCACCATATTAAACGCGTATAACACCATCGCAAAGAAAGGCAGTGGTTCTAAAGCTGAGAATATTGAACCTACCCATTGCCAGTATACTGGTGTCGTTAACCAGTAAAAGTGATGACCTGTGCCTAAGATACCGGTAATTAACGCCATAGCAATAATGACATATAACCATTTCTCTATTACTTCACGGTCAACTCCGGTAATTTTAATTAATACATAAGCTAGGATTGCGCCCATGATCAATTCCCAAACACCTTCTACCCATAAATGTACAACAAACCACCAAAAATATTTATCTAGCGCTAAATTTGTTGGGTTATAAAAAGCGAATAAAAAGAATACAGCAAGGCCGATTAAGCCAGTTATTAATACTAAGTTAATAACTGTTTTACGACCTTTAAGGATGGTCATACCTAAGTTAAATAGAAAACCTAAACAAACCAAAACAATGCCTATTTTTGTGATTGTTGGTTGTTCTAAAAACTCTCGTCCCATGGTAGGTAAAATGTCATTACCCGTAATATGGGCCAATGTAGAATATGGAACAAATAAATAACCTAAAATGGTTAATGTACCCGCTGCAGCAAAAACCCAAAATAGTACGATGGCTAATTTAGGGCTATAAAGCTCGGTTTCGGCTTCTTCGGGCACTAAGTAATATGCAGCGCCCATAAAGCCAAACAATAACCATACAATAAGTAGGTTAGTGTGTACCATACGAGCAACATTGAATGGTATTGGGCCAGCTAAAAAATCACCGACAACATACTGTAAGCCCATTAATAAGCCAAATAGAATTTGACCTGCGAAAAGAATCATTGCGAAAACGAAATAGGGTTTTGCGACCGCTTGTGATTGATATTTTAATGTATTCATTGCACTACCCTTCAATGTTTGGTGGCCAAGCATTAGTATCCATTTCTGAAGCCCACTTCAAAAACTCAGCTAAATCATCAATTTCTTCATCGTTAAGATGAAAGTTAGGCATTTGACGACGACCTGGGATATTTAAAGGTTGAGCCTTCATCCAGCCATTAAAAAAACCTTTAAAACCTGCATCTCCGCCACGACGTTGGTAGACATTACCAAGCTCTGGAGCAAAATAAGCGCCTTCACCAATTAATGAATGACAACCAATGCAGTTATTTTCTTCCCAAAGTGCTTTTCCGCGCGCGACTGCCTCTGTCAAGTTTTCACGGTGATCCCTTTCGGGCATGACTTTGGTTGTATGAAAGGTCAATGCTAAAAATATCAGGAAGAAGAAAACACTTCCGCCATAATAAATATTTCGAGCCATCCCTTTGGTAAAACTCTCAGACATAATATTTTCCCTTATTAAGAAATAAAAACTGGCTGTGATGTATCATACTTACTTAACTAAATTTCAATAGAGAGCTTGTTGTAACTTGCTTAAGTCGCAATATAATATAGCCTTGCTAGATTAATATATTGTTACAGATCAAAAGAAAGGGACTTTCCTCGCCATTGCTCTTGCAAGATTTAACATACCCATCATTACAAAGGCAGTATGTACTGATATACAATAGAGAATCATCGCAAGTAGATATGCTTCAAATTTTTTTGCTGTAAAAATAATGATTAAAGGCATTATTATTACTAATAAACCCGCTAAAAGTGATAATTGTATGGCACGATATAGGTGAATTCGTTGCCAGCCAAGTTGCTTACTATTTTTGTAAAATAACCAGAGTAAGATAATAAAAGCAATGCCCGGTAATAGCAGTAAATTCATTAAATATAGTGACTGATAAATAATGGCAGATCGCTGATGCAACTTGTGCTTACTCACTATTAAATCTCCTTATTAGCACATATCTATCTATGTGTTGAGTCGACAGTATCTGACTAAATAATATAAATTAAAAAGATAATACAAGGGGTAATAAATATATAACTCAACAATATAAAACGCCACTTACGAGGTGCATGTTTAAGCTCCATAAAATTATCTATAATTTGCTGGGCTTTTAGAAAAACAATAAACAAGGCGATAAAAGTAAGTAACCTAGGTTCATCAATCACACTTGATATGAGTATAGATACAAGTGTTAAACTTATTAGTAACAACCAACTTAAGGTGATTTTTTTAATTGTAATCATGGTCTTCCTTAAAATTGCTTAAGGTAAATTAAAGAATATAGATTAAGGGAAATAAAATAATCCAGACCAAGTCAACCATATGCCAATAACTTGCTCCAGCTTCAAACCCGGTAATAGACTCTTTATAACCGCCGTTTTTAACGTTAACAGCAATGCATATCAATATAACGATACCAAGTAGTACGTGCAGAAAATGAAACCCGGTAATAAGAAAATACAAAGTAAAAAATGTATTGGTTTCAATATCAATCCCCATAACAAACAGCTGATTATATTCCCATAGCTTAGTGGCCATATACACGCATGCGGCTAATATACTTAAAATCAGTAAGTATACTGATTGTTGACTTTTTCCTACGGATACAGATTTCAGAGATAACACAACCAAAAAGCTACTGGTGATCAATGCTAAAGTGTTGATCAAGCCAGCAAAAGTATGAAGCATGCTCTTACCTGCGATAAACATTTCAACATTGAATTGTTCAGTAACGGCAAAAGCGATAAAAAACAGTGAAAATACAGTCAGCTCAGCCAAAATAAAAAACCACATGGCTAAGTCGCCAGGCAGTCTTTTATTGATACTTTTAGGGCTAACCACCAACGATAAGTTAGCCATTAATCATTCATCAAAATATATTTTTGCAACATCCATTAATGCTTTAACCGTATCAGGATCATCAGATAATGGCTCTGCTAAACAACAACGACATACATCAATAGGATTCATGCCACTTGCAATCATTTTTGCCGCATAAATAAGTAAACGTGTTGATACAACCTCATCTAAATCATTTTTTTCTAATCGACGTAAAGCTTGCGCTAACTCAATCAACTTAAAGGCTAAGTGAGGGTCGACCCCAGCTTCTTTTATTAAAATCTCTTGTTCTAACTCCGCTGTTGGGTAGTCAAACCTTAATGCGACAAAACGTTGACGGGTGCTTGGTTTCATGCCTTTTAATAAATTTTGATAACCTGGATTGTACGAAACGACTAACATAAAGCCAGGTGCCGCCTCAATAATTTCACCTGTTCGCTCTAAAGGTAACACTCTGCGGTCATCTGCTAATGGGTGCAAAACAACCGTGGTGTCTTTACGCGCTTCAACGACTTCATCTAAATAACATATACCACCTTCTCTAACCGCTTTTGTCAGGGGGCCGTCTTGCCAATAAGTGCCCTCAGGCCCAATTAAGTGCCGACCAACAAGATCTGCTGCCGTTAAATCATCATGGCAAGCTACGGTATATAAGGGTTTATTTAGCTTTTCAGCCATATAAGCAACAAAACGTGTTTTACCACACCCTGTAGGCCCTTTAATAAGTACAGGTAGTTTATGCTCAAAAGCGTATTCAAATAGTGAAACTTCATTTGATTGCTCTTGATAAAACAGCGGTAATTTTGTGTGTTGAATATTTATATTATTATCCTCTGTATGCTTTTTTGCGAAATTAAAATCGGTTCAACTGACATTTAACGTACGAGTAACTAAACGAGAGTATGAACTACTTTTTATTAAAATTAATAGCGATCAATGCCGACATTTCATCTATTGGGGTTGTACCAGAAAAATGCGTAACATATTTTCCCTGCGCATCCATCAAATAAATAACGGCACTATGGTCGTACGTGTAGTTTTCTGAATTAGGGTCTGTTGATTTACTAAAATATGCTCTATAGGCGCGAGCAACATTTTCAAGTTGAAGCTCTGTTCCTGTCAGCCCGACGATACTATGATGAAAGTTTTGTAGATAAGTCTGCAGCCTTTGTGGCGAATCTCGTTCAGGATCCACGCTAATAAATATAGGCGTTATTTTCAATTCAAAGCTATCAATCTTTTGTAGAGCAGCAACCATTCTTTGCAAACCTAATGGGCACACATTCGGGCAATGGGTAAAACCAAAAAACACTAATGAATATTTCCCAAGATAGTTTTTCTCAGTGACCGCATTGCCGTGATGATCGATTAGATTAAAATCGCCACCGATAAGCGATCCGCCTGTAGTTTCAGTTCCATCGAAAACCACGGTTCCAGCAGACATTGAATATACCAAACACAGGATTAAACCAATTGATTTCATTTTTTCTCTTCCAGTACTAACCTAAAACCTAAGTTTGCAGCTGGCTGTAACGTTGCGCAGCCGCCATTGTAGGTGTCATGAATAAAATCAGGAATATGTGCTCTGTTTTCACCTTGCACTATTCTAGTTGTACACGCATCAGGAGAATTTAGCGCCGCTACAGTCTGAGGTTTTAATTTATTAGCTTTTGAAGCATACCAACAAGTTAATGTCCATTCCCAGACATTACCTTGAAAATCAGCAAGGCCCCAATAATTTTCCTTAAATGAACCTAAAGGCATGGTTTTTTTTGAAATACTACGTATTTTTTCTAGCGATGAATAATCATATATAATTTCTATACTGCGATGATCTTTAGCCATATATGCCGCATAAACCCACTCTTCCTCGGTAGGCAGTCGATAAGTTTTTCCGGTATATGATGAATACCATTTGGAAAATTGATAAGCATCATGCCAATTAACTCTAACAACCGGCGAATCAAGTGTTTCTCCCGCACGGATTGTTGCAGGCCTATTGCAGCCTTTCAATGTGAAACATAGGTTCCAAAGGCTGTTGCTGACTTCGAATTTACCAATATAAAATACGGACTCAAATACCACTGCCTTTTCATAATATCCTAGTTTGAAAAAGTTATTATCTGGAATGTATAAGGTATAGCGCCCTTTAGGCACTTTAATAGTTTGATAGTGCATTGGTGCAGCGCTTTTATCTGCTAACGTGGCGTTAGACAACGATGTGTGTAACGCCATAGATAGCACGACTATAAAACTAATCGCTTTTTTAAAGCCCATCGGCTATTTCTGAATCGGACGAGGTTTAACTAATTGCTCCATCAGATCATTATCCCATTCACCTTGCACTTTAAAGTGAGCAGTAGCGCCTTTTAATACCGCTTCAATTAAATTATGGTTCACATAGGCATAGGTGCCTGGCTGCTTGAATGTATAGAGCGCGGCACCAGCACTGCCGCCTGCAATAAACCAAGTTTCTAAATCTAGTTGCGGTGGATTATTAAATGATCCTCTCTCCCATACATAATCGCCATGGCCGCCAATTAAATGAGGTCTAGTGTCATAATTAGCTTGAGAATGAACGATGAGCACGGTTTCGCCTACGTTTGCCTTCATCGCATTTTCACCTGTCAGTGCGCCAACCTTACCGTTGAAGACAATGTGTGTCGGGATTAAACCTTTCATCACTTCTAATTCATCTGACATACCAGCCGCTGGTGAAGCATATGTTTTGTATTTACCGTCTTCATCTTGTGGGATATAGAAATCTTGCTCTCCGACATAATATGAACGGTCATAAGTTAATTTTTTGCCTTTTCCGTCAGATAACCCTTCTTTTGGTAATATCATAATGGCACCATTCATGCCGTGAACTACATGCCAGGGGATCATAATGCCACCAGGAGCACAGTGATAAACAAAGACACCGGGTTTTGTCGCTTTAAACCTAAGTACAACTTCTTCACCAGGCGCTACGTCCGTTAATGCTCCGCCACCTAACGCGCCAGTTGCCGCGTGAAAATCAATGTTGTGCGGCATTGAACTACTTGTTGCATTAACAAGGGTAAGCTCTATATAGTCGTCTTGGTGAGCTACAATCATTGGACCTGGCATACTGCCATTATAGGTAAATGCCCAGATCTCTGTCCCTTGGTCATCGATTACCATTTTCTTTTCTTCCACGACCATACGAACTTGGACAACTTTCTGTCCTTTTGACACTTGATCATGCGCTGGTAACATCGGTGGGTTAACTAATTTTTGCGTCACTCGAGGTAATTTACTGATATCTGTTTGTGCTTGTGTAGAAATTGAAAGCCCAACCAAACAACCAACAATCAATAGCGATGTACTTATACTTTTTATATTCATGTTTATCTAACCTTTTCTTGCTTTAAAAGCTCCTAATATTAGGAGGTTAATTAAAATATTCGATATAAAATAAATAGCGCTTACTTTCATTTTAAGTTTTAATTACCGCTACTTTTAGTCAATGAAAGTTCCACTAAACATAATATACATGCAGCTAATATCAGTAATATTGATGTGTATCAAACAACAGCATCAAAGCAGGTGTAGACTCTATTATTAAAGGAAACAAACCTTATTCATTTAATGCTTTTAATTTATTTTTGCTATAAATGTAGTAACAAAAACGCTTAATAGGCAGTCATTCTGTGGTCTTTATACTTCTATCCCTAGCGCACGATACCTAATTAATAATATGAAAAATCAACACTTAACTAGCTCTCTTAATATTTTTCCAAAATCTTGGAGTGAAGAAAACGCTGGAAGAGTGCCAGGAAATATCCCAATTTGGGTCGGCATACTGTCAGAGCTCACTGAATTTGGAATTTTTTTCGTTGCATATTTTATTGCAAAATTTTATTACCCCAATGAATTTATTTCAGGACAACAAAGTCTTAACACTTCTTTAGGGGTAACAAATACCGTCATATTATTATTTAGTAGTTATTTTATGGCCAAGGCCATGTGCTTTATTCGTGTTAATAATAAAGCAAAATGCGAACGCTATTTGTGGCTTGCTTTAAGTTGTGGCTGTTTGTATTTATTGATAAAAACATGGGAATTCTATTGGAATGATCTGCAAGGATTTACGAGTAATACCAGCGAATTTTTTACTGTTTACTACTATATGACATTTAATCACTTTTTACATGTTGGCTGGGCATCTTGCGCGATTTTATGGGTAATATATAGATTAAGAAACGGCGCATATTGTGCTAAAGAAAATTCAGGGCTAGAAGCTTTAGCCGTCTATTGGCACATGATAGATTTAATGTGGATACTCATTTTTCCATTATTATACGTACTCAGATAGGACAATTAATGAAATTTTTTTTTGGAAAACTCGAAATTTATTTAACTGCGCTTATTGCTATCACACTCTTTAATACTTTTTTGGCTGAACAATTTGCATCACCCGCTTTAGTAAATTGCCTAATTGCTCTTACGGTAACGTACAAAGGTTTTACTGTTATCGATCATTTTATGGAACTAAAGCAAGCAAATAAAAATTTACGATTTTTAATGCGGCTCTATTTTATTACCTTCCCGTCACTTATTATTATTAGCGCCTTTTACTAACCTACGGGTTATTTTTATTGCCCACAGTGTGCCAAACATCTAGTAGGTATAGCTAAGAGCGAATAAATATTTTAAAATTAAGCACAATAAAAAAGCGACTAATTACCGAAGTAAAAGTCGCTTTTTTGATCACTAAAACTTAGTATTTGCTAGTTTTTGCTTGAAGCTTGTATGACACGCAACTGTGCAACAGCGCGAGCTAATTCAGAGGCAGCTTCAGCATAATCGACGTCACCGCCATGATCATTTAAGTGCTTCTCTGCTCGCTCTTTTGCTTCTAATGCCTGTTGTTCATCCAAATCAGCTACGCGTATAGCAACATCTGCTAATACGGTAACATTATTTGGTTGAACTTCGAGCATACCGCCAGAAAGGTAGATAATTTCTTCATCACCACCCTTTTTAACGATTCTAGCCATGCCAGGTTTTAGTGAGGTCAGCAAAGGTGCGTGACCAGGCATAATGCCTAATTCACCTTCGCTACCTGTGATCTGTAATGATTCGATTGCACCGGAGAATAAACTTTCTTCAGCGCTAACAACATTCAGATTTACAGAAAGTATTGCCATGTGACCTCCTAATAGGTGATTAACTTATGTTAATCACCAGCCTTCATTACATGTTTTTAGCTTTTTCAGCTGCTTCTTCAATAGAACCAACCATGTAGAAAGCTTGCTCAGGTAAATCATCATACTCACCTGCAAGTAATCCTTTAAAGCCACTGATCGTGTCTTTAAGTGATACGTACTTACCAGGAGAACCTGTGAATACTTCAGCAACGAAGAACGGTTGAGATAAGAAACGTTGAATCTTACGTGCGCGATTCACTGCTAATTTATCTTCTTCAGATAACTCATCCATACCTAAGATGGCGATGATATCTTTAAGTTCTTTGTAACGTTGTAATGTTGATTGAACACCACGGGCTGTTTCATAATGCTCGACACCGACCACTAATGGGTCAAGTTGACGAGAAGTAGAATCTAGTGGGTCAATTGCAGGGTAAATACCTTGCGAAGCGATATCACGACTCAATACAACCGTTGCATCTAAGTGAGCAAAGGTTGTCGCTGGAGACGGATCGGTCAAATCATCTGCTGGTACGTATACCGCTTGGATTGAAGTGATTGAACCTTTCTTCGTTGAAGTAATACGTTCTTGTAATACACCCATTTCTTCAGCAAGTGTTGGTTGATAACCAACCGCTGATGGCATACGACCAAGTAGTGCAGATACTTCAGTACCAGCAAGTGTGTAACGGTAGATGTTATCTACGAAAAATAATACGTCACGACCTTCGTCACGGAATTTTTCAGCCATTGTCAAACCAGTAAAGGCAACACGTAAACGGTTTCCTGGAGGCTCGTTCATTTGGCCGTAAACAAGCGATACTTTATCAAGTACGTTTGAGTCGTTCATTTCATGGTAGAAATCGTTACCTTCACGAGTACGCTCACCTACACCAGCAAATACTGAGTAGCCGCTATGCTCGATCGCGATGTTACGAATAAGTTCCATCATGTTAACGGTTTTACCAACACCAGCACCACCGAATAAACCAACTTTACCACCCTTAGCGAATGGACATACTAAATCGATTACTTTGATACCAGTTTCAAGTAGTTCATTAGACATCGCTTGGTCAGCATAAGCTGGCGCTGCGCGGTGAATTGACCACTTTTCTTCTTCGCCGATTGGGCCAGCTTCATCGATAGGCTCACCCAAAACGTTCATAATGCGACCCAATGTACATGTACCTACTGGTACTTGGATGTTATTACCTGTGTTTTCTACATTCAGACCACGACGCAAACCGTCTGATGAACCCATAGCGATAGCACGAACTACACCACCACCTAATTGCTGTTGTACTTCTAGTACTAAGCCTGAAAGGTCACCTTCAGTTACATTTAATGCGTCATATACCTGAGGTACAGCATCTTGTGGGAATTCTACATCCACAACTGCGCCAATGATTTGGACGACTTTACCTGTACTCATGTTTAATCCTCTAATCTTGTGCTCTTATTTACTAATAAAATAAACAAAGAACCTTTGCTTATACCGCTGCTGCACCAGCACAAATCTCACCCAATTCTTGAGTAATACTTGCTTGACGCGCTTTGTTGTATACCAATTGTAAATCATCAATTAAGTCACCCGCGTTATCAGTTGCAGATTTCATTGCAACCATACGAGCGGCTTGTTCACATGCGAGGTTTTCAACCACACCTTGATATACTTGAGATTCTGTATAACGAACTAATAAGTGCTCAAGTATTGCTTGAGCATCAGGTTCGTATATGTAATCCCAGCGATGCTTAATAGCGTCATCATCTGACTTAGGCAAAGGTAAAAGTTGATCGATTGTCGGTTTTTGCGTCATGGTATTAACAAACTTGTTATATACAATGAACAATCTATCTATCTCACCATTATCATAGGCATTTAACATCACCTTCACGCTACCGATTAAATCGGTTAGTGAAGGGTTATCACCTAATCCAGAAGTTTGTGAAACAACTTTAGCACCCATATTGTTGAAAAATGACGTAGCTTTAGAACCCACTACGGCAAATTCAACGTCGGCGCCAGCTGTTTGGTGTTGACCTGCATCAGCAAGTACTTTTTTAAACAAGTTAATGTTTAAACCACCACACAAACCACGGTCTGTTGAGACAACGATATAACCTACACGCTTAGCTTCACGTTCAACCATATAAGGATGACGATATTCTAAATTACCAAGCGCGATGTGACCGATCACATTTCGCATATTTTCAGCGTATGGACGAGAGGCAGCCATGCTATCTTGCGCTTTACGCATTTTGCTAGCTGCAACCATTTCCATTGCGCTGGTGATCTTCTGTGTATTTTTAACACTTCCGATCTTCGATTTTATCTCTTTACCACCGGCCATGACTATTCTCCCCGAAAAGGTTAACTAAATTACCAAGTTTGGGTAGCTTTGAAAGCTTCAATCGCTTTCGCTAAACCAGACTCGATATCTTTGTTATAGTCGCCTTTTTCATTGATAGTAGCCATCAACTCAGCGTGATCATTGTTTACGTATGTACGTAATGCATCTTCAAAATCAACAACTTTGTTGATTGCGATATCGTTTAAGTAGCCTTTTTCTGCGGCAAATAAAGATACGGCTGTTTCAGCAATTGACAATGGGCTGTATTGCTTTTGCTTCATCAATTCAGTAACACGTTGACCATGCTCTAATTGAGCACGTGTAGCGTCATCTAAATCTGAGGCAAATTGAGCAAAAGCTGCTAATTCGGCATATTGTGCTAATGCTAAACGTATACCACCACCTAACTTCTTGATGATTTTAGTTTGAGCAGCACCACCAACACGTGATACAGAAATACCGGCGTTAACAGCAGGACGAATACCTGAGTTAAATAGGTTAGATTCTAAGAAAATCTGACCATCGGTAATTGAGATTACGTTAGTTGGTACGAATGCAGATACATCACCCGCTTGCGTTTCAATGATAGGTAATGCTGTTAAAGAACCTGTTTTGCCTTTAACTGCGCCTTTTGTGAAACGTTCAACGTATGCTTCGTTTACACGAGCAGCACGTTCAAGTAAACGACTGTGAAGATAGAAAACATCACCTGGGTAAGCTTCACGACCTGGTGGACGACGTAAAAGTAATGAAATTTGACGGTAAGCAACTGCTTGCTTAGACAAATCATCATATACGATTAGTGCATCTTCACCACGATCTCGGAAGTATTCACCCATAGTACAGCCAGAATAAGCTGACAAGTACTGTAATGCTGCAGCTTCAGAAGCACCAGCAACAACAACGATAGTATTAGCTAGCGCGCCGTGCTCTTCTAAAGAGCGTACTAAGTTAGCAACCGTAGAGGCCTTTTGACCAATAGCTACGTATACACACTTAATACCAGTATTTTTCTGGTTGATAATTGCATCTAATGCGATTGCAGATTTACCAATTTGACGGTCACCAATGATAAGTTCACGTTGGCCACGTCCAATTGGAATCATTGAATCGATTGATTTAATACCTGTTTGTACAGGTTCATCAACAGACTTACGATCGATTACACCTGGTGCTACCATTTCAACTGGAGAGAAACCATCGTTTTCGATAGGTCCTTTACCGTCAATTGGCTCACCAAGGGTATTTACAACACGGCCTAATAAGCCACGTCCTACTGGTACTTCTAAAATACGACCAGTACATTTTACTTTAACGCCTTCAGCTAGATCCGCATAAGGACCCATAACTACCGCACCGACCGAATCTCGGTCAAGGTTTAACGCGATAGCAAAGCGATTGCCAGGAAGTTCAATCATCTCACCTTGCATTACATCTGCAAGACCATGAATACGAATGATACCATCTGTTACAGAAACGATAGTACCTTCATTACGAGCTTCACTAACTACGTCAAACTGTTCAATACGACTCTTGATCAGTTCAGCGATTTCAGTGGAATTCAGTTGCATACTCTGTTCCCCGTTAGGATTGCATTGTTGTTGCTAAGCGGCTCAATTTACCTCGTACTGAACCATCTATTACCATGTCACCAGCTCTTATTACTAAGCCAGAGACTACGTTTGCATCAATATTACAATTAAGTTTTACTTTTCGAGCCAAACGCTTTTCAAGCGCAGCGCATAATGTAGTTTCTTGTTCTGCCGTTAATTCAACAGCAGACGTTACATCCACAGAAATTATTTTCTCATGTTCCGCTTTTAATTCGCGAAACTGAGCAACAACTTGTGGTAGCACCAATAAACGTTGATTTTCAGCCATTACTTTAATTAAGTTTTGGCCATTGCTATCAAGTTGAACATCACAGACTTTCAAAAAAATGTCTTGTGCTTGCTCGACCGATGCACCACCAGAAAGATAATCTTTAATGGTGGTGTCGTTAGCAACTTCTGCAGCGAAAACTAGCATTTCTAACCAGCTTTCTACTGCATTTGCTTCGATAGCAAAATCAAACGCCGCTTTAGCGTAGGGACGAGCGATGGTTGTCAATTCAGACATAAGCTCATTTCCCTCTAAAGTTCAGCTACAAGTTTATCTAAAATGTCGCTATGTGCAGCGGCATCAATTGAACGTTCAAGAATTTTCTCTGCACCAGCAACTGCTAATATAGCAACTTGTTGACGTAGTTCTTCTTTTACTTGATTACGTTCAGTATCAATTTCTGCATGACCTGAAGCTAAGATTTTAACTTTCTCAGCTTGTGCTTTAACTGCAGCTTCTTCAATTATTTGAGCTTCACGCTTTTTAGCAGCTTCGATAATACCAGCTGCTTGCGCTTTAGCGTCTTTTAATTGTGCTGTAGCTTTTCCTTGAGCAAGCTCAAGTTCTTTAGCGGCACGGTCAGAAGCAGCAAGTCCGTCAGCAATAATTGCTTGACGTGCTTCGATGGCACCAATAATTGGTGGCCATACATACTTCATACAAAAAATTACGAATACGATAAATGCGATTAATTCACCAATTAAGGTCATATTAAGATTCATTTATGTATCTCCTATTCAAATTCGCGTTTAAATTAAGCTGGAACACCAACTGCGAATAATAGGTATAAGCCAATAGCAACACCGATCATTGCGATAGCATCGATAAGACCTGCTACGATGAACATTTTAACTTGAAGTTGAGGTGCTAATTCAGGTTGACGTGCAGCAGACTCTAGGAATTTGCCACCAAGTAAACCAAAACCAATCGCAGTACCAAGAGCACCAAGACCGATTAATAAAGCAACAGCGATATATAACATATTTATCTCCGATTATTTAAGTAAAGTTATAAAGTTAAAAAACTAAGGTTGAAACTGTTATTCATGCCCTTATTACCTTTAGAGAAACAAGGGCAAAAAATTTAGTATTACAGGCATCCTGCCTTACCCCCCAAGGGGCCGAATAAATTCGTGCTAATTTGTTCCCTACAAATTAGTGATCTTCGTGTGCTAGACTCAAATATAGAATCGTTAGCATCATAAAGATAAACGCTTGTAATGGGATAACCAACAAGTGGAAAGCAGCCCATAAAAAGTGTACTGGCAATTGAAATAAACCAATTGTCGCAATCAATAAGAATATTAATTCACCGGCGTATAAGTTACCAAACAAACGAAGTGCTAGTGATAACGGACGAGCCAATAAAGTAACCATCTCTAAAATAAAATTCACTGGGTACAGTGACCAATGACCAAATGGCTGAGTGGTTAATTCTTTAATAAAACCACCGACACCTTTCACTTTAATTGAGTAGTAAATAATTAAAGCAAATACACCTAATGCTAAGGCAAAAGTCATGTTTGGATCTGTTGTTGGTACCGCTTTCATATAATGAACACCAAACAACTCAAAAATGCGTGGTATTAAATCAACTGGCACCCAATCCATTGCGTTCATTAACAATACCCAGACAAAAATGGTTAATGCTAATGGAGCGATAACAGGGTTTTTACCATGAAAGGTACTTTTAACACTGTCGTCAACAAATTCTACAATCATTTCAACAGCACATTGCAATCTACCGGGTACACCGGTACTCGCTTTTTTAGCAACTGAACGAAACAACATGATAAAAACCAAACCTAAAAACACCGACCAACCAAGTGTATCTATATGTACTGTCCAAAATCCATCACATGGATTTAAAGAATTAGCGGAACAAAGTCCCTGACTATCAGCACTCAAGTTGGTTAAATGATGTTTAATATACTCTTGGCTGGTTATTTCAGCACCTGATGACATATTAATTACCCTAATGATTAAAGTTTAAAATTTATTGTTTATAAAAAATTGGTGTTAATAACGGCAAAGCCACTACTAAACAAAAACTGCTGAAAAAAGCTATTGGCTCTATCGCTAAAAACTTGAAGGCTAGCGCAAATAAAACAGCCGTTAGTACTATTTTCAATTTTTCGCCACTATAAAAGGCATCTAAGACCTTTTCTGACGATCTTGCTCCAGCATATTTAAATGCTTTATGAGCAAAGACAAAATTAGGGATTATACTTATTGCTCCACCCGTTAATACTGAATGCGCAAAAGATAATCCCCAAATAAAATATGTTGCTACACTGCAAGCTAAAACAATGATTATCGAAATCAATATTTGCTTAAACGCAAATTTTCTTCCTGGTTTAGCTAACTCATTGTGAATAAATAAACTCACCAGAAACTCCATACGATATTTTTCGTAATGCTGACAGTTTTTTAAAGAAATAAATTCATCTTTAAAAAGCCGACGCAAGTATACTTAATTACAGCGCTAATGCAACAAAAGAGGCCGTTCATTGGCGACATTATCTGCAAAATTTAGCGCTAAATGAATAAATTACGACCAATGTATAATCGAATATAAAAACTTTGCCGTTGAATTACAAAACCAAAAAGAAAAACAGCAATTGAATTGCTGTTTTTCATCTGGTGATAAAACTAATATCCAAGCCGTTAGTTTTATCCTTTCGACAATTGCACTTTATGTTGATATCAAATCAAAAAGAATTAAAGCGCGAAACAATGCCATCAAGTTCTGACAAATCACTGTAGGATATAATCAATTTACCCTTACCTTTCTTATTGTGATTTATTGCAACATGCGAGCCCAGTTTTTCAGACAAGTTTTGCTCTAACGCTTTAGTATTAGGATCTACTGGCTTAGCTTCAACTTCCTTAACGGGTTGTTGTAGTTTTTTAATTAACGCTTCTGTTTCGCGAACATTTAACTCTTTGGCAACGACAATACGGGCAGTATTGGTTTGAATATCATTGTCTAATGCTAGTAAAGCTCGAGCATGACCCATTTCGATATCACCATGTTCAAGTAATGTTTTAACTTCGCTATTGAGATTATTTAAGCGTAATAAATTAGTTACCGTGGTACGTGACTTACCCACAGCGTCGGCTACTTCTTGGTGCGTTAGCTCAAACTCAATTAATAGTCGCTCTAATGCTATGGCTTCTTCCATAGCATTTAGGTCTTCACGTTGAATATTTTCGATTAAGGCAATAGCAACCGCCGCTTCATCAGGCACATGTTTTATTATACAAGGTACAGTATCTAGTTCAGCAATTTGCGCGGCACGCCAACGACGTTCACCGGCAATAATTTCGTAACTGTGTTCACTTACTGGCCGCACGATAATAGGTTGAATGATACCTTGCGACTTAATTGAGTTAGCCAAGTCGTCTAATGCTTCTGCCGACATATCTTTACGTGGCTGATACTTACCAGGATGTAATTGCTCTATCGGTAAATTTTGTAATTCAGCATTTTTATTTGTCGATTCAGCTTTATCTGTTGAATTATCAGCTGGCTTGGTTAATAAGGCATCAAGACCGCGACCTAGACCTCTGCGTTTTGTTTGACTCATGATATTCCTTATTCTTACTCAGTAGTTGCTTGCGGTATAGGTTGTTTTTTTTGTTCTGCTCGACGTAATATTTCACCCGCCAAGGCAAGATAAGCTTTTGCACCCGTAGACGACTTATCGTAGTACATTACCGGTGCACCAAAACTTGGTGCTTCTGCTAAACGCACATTACGTGGAATAACCGTACGATATACTTTATCACCAAAATGGCGTTTTAATTGCTCAGAAACATCATTAGCTAAACGATTACGCGGGTCATACATAGTACGTAAAATACCTTCAATATGGAGTTTGCTATTTACGATAGTGGTTAATTGCGAAATAGTATCCATCAATGCGGTTAGACCTTCTAATGCATAATACTCGCATTGCATCGGCACTAATACAGAGTCTGCTGCAGTCATCGCATTTACCGTCAACATATTTAAAGAAGGTGGACAATCTATGATGATGAAGTCGTAGTCTTTTCTTACTTTTGACAAAGCATTTTTTAATCGATGTTCTCGAGAGTATACTTCCATCAATTTAATTTCAGCTGCGGTTACATCACTGTTAGCAGCAATAAGATCATAGACACCCGCTGTATTTCTACAAACTACGTCCTCAAATGGACGATCTTCAATCAGTAATTCATAGCAGGTCGCTGGTACTTCGTATTTATCTACTCCACTCCCCATAGTAGCGTTACCCTGGGGATCAAGATCGACCAATAAAACCTTACGTTTAGTAGCCGCGAGAGAAGCAGCCAGATTGACTGAGGTTGTCGTTTTACCAACACCACCTTTTTGATTAGCAACCGCGATTATTTTTCCCACAAGATCCTCAATGACTTTCTGATCAAAAGCTTATTATTATTTATGATTTTACTAATTCAATCAAATGGCGTTCGCCTTCTAATTGAGGAACGACAATAGCATAACTATTTGTAACAGATATATTACTTGGTAATGCCGATATCTCGTCACTAGGATAAATACCTTTCAATGCCAAAAACCGACCATGTTCAGCACTGACTAAATGTTCACACCAAGTTACCATATCGATCAATGACGAAAATGCTCGACTTAATACACCATCAAAAGGTTGTTCTGGATGATATTGTTCGACGCGTGATTTAACTGGCGTAACATTCTTAAGTTTTAATTGAAAAACAACTTGCCTTAAAAAGGTAATTCTTTTTCCTAAACTGTCTAATAATACAAAATTACGATCAGGATACAATATAGCAAGTGGAATACCCGGTAAACCAGGCCCGGTTCCAACATCAATAAATGATTGCCCTTTAAGTAACGGACCCACCATTAAACTATCCATGATATGTTTTATTATCATATCTTTAGGATCGCGTATTGAGGTTAAATTGTATGCCTTATTCCATTTATTTAGTAATTCAACATACTGGATAAGTAAAGAAATTTGCTCTGTTGAAACCTCAAGTGAGGTTTCTTTGATCAGGGCAACGAGCTGTTCAGATAATGTCATAAGGCTAAATCTTTCATTTATGCTGGCTCTTTAAGCGCTTTTGCGTAATAAGCCATGTTTTTTCAGATAAACCAATAATAACGAAATTGCTGCTGGAGTAATACCAGAAATACGCGATGCTTTACCAATAGTTTCAGGGCGAGCATCGGAAAGCTTGGCAACAACTTCATTTGACAAGCCAGATATTTGGGTAAAGTCAAAGTCCATAGGAATCAAGGTGTTTTCATGACGCTTCTTTTTCGCAATTTCATCGAGCTGTCTATCAATGTAACCGGCATATTTTATTTGAATTTCAATTTGTTCAGCCGCTTGTTTATCAGCAAGTTTAGGCCCTAAGCCTTCAATAGAAACTAAATCGTCATAGCGAACTTCTGGACGTCGAACAAGATCTTCTAAACTGTTTTCCCGACTTAATGGTGTTTTCAATAATTTATTGACCTCAGCAATAGCTACGTGATCCTTCTGTAACCAAGTTGAACGTAAACGTTGACGCTCTAGCTCAACATTTTCCATTTTTTCATTAAAACGCTGCCAACGTAAGTCATCAACTAAACCTAAACTGCGGCCTTTTTCAGTTAAACGAATATCAGCATTGTCTTCACGTAACAATAAACGATACTCAGCACGAGAGGTGAACATACGATAAGGTTCTTTCGTCCCTAAGGTTGCTAAATCGTCGATAAGGACGCCCATATAAGCTTGATCTCTGGTAAGTATTAACTCTTCTTTACCTTGCACCCTGGCTGCAGCATTGGTTGCAGCAACAAGCCCTTGAGCACCGGCTTCTTCATAGCCGGTAGTACCATTGATTTGACCAGCAAAATAAAGGTTTTCAACAAATTTACTTTCTAGCGTTTGTTTCAAGTCTCGCGGATCAAAAAAGTCATATTCAATAGCATAACCTGGACGAGTTATATGAGCATTTTCAAAACCTTTGATCGATCTAACAAGATCCATCTGGACATCAAATGGCAAACTAGTAGAGATACCATTAGGGTAAATTTCATGGGTATTTAAACCTTCAGGTTCAACAAATATTTGATGACTGTCTTTGTCTGCAAAACGATGTATTTTATCTTCAATTGATGGGCAATAACGAGGGCCAACTCCTTCAATAACCCCAGTATACATAGGAGAACGGTCTAAGCCTGATTTTATAATTTCATGTGTTTTGGCATTGGTATGAGTAATAAAACATGACACCTGGGCTGGATGATGATCGGCTGATCCCATGTAAGAAAACACCGGACGAGGATCATCGCCTGGCTGCTCTGCCATTACTGAGAAATCAAGAGATCTAGCGTCTAAGCGTGGTGGTGTGCCCGTTTTTAAACGATCAATTCGAAATGGCATATCACGTAAACGAGCGGCAAGGTTAACACTAGCAGGATCACCGGCTCTACCACCTTGGTAATTATTTAAGCCAATATGGATTTGACCCGCAAGGAAAGTACCCACGGTCAAAACAACGCTTTTCGCTTTAAATTTCAAGCCCATTTGTGTAGATACACCAACGATTTTGTTATTTTCTAGAATAAGATCATCACAGGGCTGTTGGAAAATTGTTAAATTTTCTTGGTTTTCTAGATAATTTCGCACAAAGTTTCGATACAAATTTCGATCAGCTTGGATACGAGTAGCGCGAACGGCAGGGCCTTTGCTGGCATTCAATGTTCTAAACTGGATAGCGGCATGGTCAGCAGCTGTAGCCATCAAGCCACCGAGAGCATCAATTTCCTTAACGAGATGTCCTTTGCCAATGCCGCCTATTGCTGGGTTACATGACATTTGGCCAAGCGTATCAATATTGTGGGTCAACAATAATGTTTTACAGCCCATGCGTGCTGCTGCAAGTGACGCTTCTGTACCAGCATGACCTCCACCAACAACAATTACGTCATAAGACTCTTGATACCACATAAATTACTGACCTTAGTTTTTTTCTGTTTAAATTTTCAGAGCGATATTTTAGCGCTTTTTTTGCCTAAGGGGAATGATCTAATTTAGCTAAAGATCTTAACGTGATCCTTAAATAATATATAAAGATCTATTTAAAGATCTTATTATTATTACTTATTAGGATCCTTGTTTTCTGTGGGTAAGTGCTTTTTCACCTTATAATACAAGTAACTAAGTGACATGTTTCCTTGTGATCAAGCGTTGATCAACTTACTTATAAGCTATGATCAAAACACCGACTTATCCACAGGTGAAATAAAGTTAATATATATACACTGAATAATAATAAGAAATTAATAGCTTTTACCCATAGTTATACACAATATGGGTAATTAGATGCAGTAATTGTTAATAACTTATGGGTAAGTAAGTTATAAATGATCTTTATTTTCCTTTATCCATACTTGAGATCGCTCTTCTGGATCGATATCTTCGCTCATATCTAGTGTTATTAAAGGTATGATCTCCTTGCAACCTTTTGATATTAATAATTTATTTATGTTTTTTGCCGCATAACAGAAAGTGTCATAGCCTGAATCTCCAAGACCGATGGTGAAAAATTTTACTGAGGATAGATCTTGGGCTGTATTTTCAAGATCGGTGGCGAATGCTTGAATATTGTCAGGATAATCACCTGCGCCATGAGTAGAGGTACAAATTAACCAAGTTTGTTTTTCGCTCGATATTTGCGCAAAATCTGGTTGAAAATGCAATTCTACTTGATGACCAAGAGCCGTTAATGTTTCTTCACAGGCTTCTGCTACGTACTCTGATCCGCCTAACATACTGCCAACAATAACTTGAAATGAGCTCATTTTAACTTCCTATTAAGGTGTCTTTTACCAAATATTTAAATTAGAGATGTTTTTTTACGATGTAATTCACACATTATTACAATTAGAAAAACATAGAAATATCAAATTAGTTATTATTAGTGCAAGACAAAGACAAAAAATATATTTTGGAATATGACATGAAAAAACTAACGATTAATTTAACTATAATGATGCTTTTACTATCGATGTCGTCTATCAGTTCGGCTTCTTCTTCTTCAAATAATACCCTTGATATTGATAGCTATAATAAAGAATTAAGGACGGCGATACGACTATATAAAGATGATGATTATGAACAGGCTTTACCTCAGCTTGAAATATTTGCTAAAAGAGGCGATAAAATGTCTCAGTACATTGTTGGTACTATGTATTTAAATTCACAAGGTACAAAACAAGATTTAGTTAAAAGCTATGCTTGGCTTACGGTGGCTAACGAACAAAGAAGCGACGCGTGGGAACGACCATTAAAAATGCTGGAAGAAAAGTTACCTGCTGATTACCTGAGTGTATTAGCATCAGAAGGTAATAAATATGTCGAACTATATGGCGCTAAAAGTCAGCGCTTAAAATGCAAAAACGTAAAAGAGTTAGGCTCTAAATATCCAACACATCGTTGTAATAAAATTGAAATAACCAATGGCTACTATTTTGTTGATGACCAGCAATACAGTGCTATGATTGACTGAGTTGGATAAAAGTAGCTAATAAAATATGACATGCAATCATGGCGTTAATAATTGCATGTCATTTGATTTATAGCATACGACGCACTCTAACTCTTCGTTTAGTCCCAACTTTTTTAAGCTGAAAAGTATTCATAATACCCCTGACTATTACAATAGAGTCACCGGCAGAAAACTTAGCGAGTTTATCACCACCTTTTTCTATCCAAATCTGTCCATTTTCTAATTCAATTTTCCACTTTTTGTGTAAATTTCTTTTGGCAGATTTAACAATAGATGTCATTTCATCAAATTCTCGTTCTTTATTTGAATATCTATGAGCTTGGCCGAAAGATGAAATTAAACTTTTATCACTTTCAATAGCTGTTGTTGCTGATTTTTTTTCTATTGCGGTAACTGCTGCTGGCGTAATTTTTTCTTGCACTAAAGCGGTATTTTTTACAACGTAATGATCAAAACATTGCAGTCTTTGCTTATCATTTTTTATATTTGTGCATTTTATTAAATCAGGCGTTAAATTTTTGGCTGCGACAAATTGACTCGTAACAGCAAAACTTGTCACTAAAAGTAGTATTTTTAAAAGTTTCATTTTTTTCCTTGTAACAAAAAGTATCTGAATTTAGCTAAATTAATTGAAGAATATAAAGTTAGCATTAAAATAGTGGTAAATTAATTTTAACGAATTTAGCACATTATTGGTGTTTGTTTTACTTACCGATACAAAAGGACGAAAATATTTCGCTTAATAGATCGTCATTGGTAAATTCACCGGTAATTTTATTGAGCTCTTGTTGGCAGAAGCGTAGTTCTTCAGCCAGTATTTCGCCGGCCACATAGCATTCCAGTTGCTCTAAGCCTATTTCGAGGTGCTGATGTGCTTGCTCAAGTGCTACTAAATGGCGTCGTCTCGCCATGAAACCACCTTCAGTGCTACCTTGATAACCCATGATATGTTTAAGGTGCTCTGTTAGCTCTGTAATCCCTGCACCGGTTTTTGCAGACAAGGTTACAGTGGGTATTGCATTTAATTCACTGTAACCGGTTTTAGCATGGCTAATATCCGCTTTATTTCTGATTACAGTTAAGCCGATATTAGTCGGGAGTTTTTCAAAAAATTCCGGCCAAACCGCTTTTGGATCGTCTGTTTCATCATGTGCAGAGTCAATCATCAACAATACTCGGTCGGCTTGTTTAATCTCTTGCCATGCTCGTTCAATACCTATTTGTTCTACTTTATCAGCACTTTCTCTTAAGCCAGCGGTATCAATAATGTGTAGTGGCATGCCATCAATATGAATTTGTTCAGATAATACGTCTCGTGTGGTGCCTTCAATGTCAGTAACTATGGCGCTGTCTTTACCGCTTAGCGCATTAAGCAAGCTTGATTTACCGGCGTTAGGTCGACCCGCAATAACCACCCTCATACCTTCGCGAATAATGCTACCTTGCTGTGCTTTATTTCTTACCTCAGCCACTTGTGCAATGATCGCTTTTAAATCGTTAACAACTTTTGCATCAGCGAGAAAGTCAATTTCTTCTTCAGGAAAATCAATGGCGGCTTCAACATACATGCGTAAATGTATGGTGTCGTTGACCATCTGGTGTATAAGTTTAGAAAAGTCACCTTGTAGCGAGTGCAAAGCGCATCGTGCTGCTTGTTCTGAACTTGAGTTTATTAAATCTGCAATGGCTTCAGCTTGGGTCAAATCCAGCTTATCATTAAGAAATGCTTGTTCACTGAACTCACCAGGACCCGCCATACGTACTTTAGATAGGGCTAAAATTTCTTTTAGTAGCATATCTAGAATGACCGGTCCGCCATGGCCCTGTAGTTCTAAAATATCTTCACCCGTAAAAGAATTAGGGCCTTTAAAATAGAGTGCTATGCCTTGGTCCAGGGCTTGCCCTTTGTGATCTTTAAAAGTGAGATATTCTGCTTTTCTTAATTCCGGCACTTTGCCTAAAATGGCTTGAGCAACATTTTTAACTTCCGGCCCTGAAATCCTGATGATACCAACACCACCTCTGCCAGGAGCCGTAGCCTGTGCTGCGATTGTTTCTTTGTGGTTTGATGAAAAAGCAAGGTCTGACATGACATGTTCTCAGTTAACGTTAAATTCTTTAATTGGCGATATTATAAACCGTTAATTACCTGCATGAAATGCGCACTGACTTTTTGTTTTGTTTTTTCCATCTTTGCCGGTAGATAAAGGTAATTTAAGCGCTAAATTTTGGTCATAAAAAAAGGCAGCCAGAGCCACCTTTTATAGTTTATAAAAATAATGTTATTTAGCTTTGGCTTTTTCGATGCCCGAGAATATTATTTTCATTTGTACAATTGAAATAATATTACTCACCAGCCAATAAAGTACCAGGCCTGATGGGAACCAGAAAAAGAATACGGTGAACATGACAGGCATATATTGCATTATTTTTTGTTGCATTGGATCTTGTACTGTCATTGGCTGCATTTTTTGCATAATGAACATACTGACGCCCATTAATACGGGCAAAATGTAGAACGGGTCTTGTGCTGATAGATCTTGTATCCACAGCATAAATGGCGCATGACGTAACTCGACACTTTCCAAAAATACCCAATATAGTGCTAAGAAAATAGGCATCTGGATTATTAATGGTAAACAACCGCCCGCAGGATTTACTTTTTCTTTGCGATAAAGTTCCATCATGGCTTGTGACATTTTTTGCTTGTCATCACCAAAACGTTCTTTTAATTGCGTCATCTTAGGCTGTAACGCGCGCATTTTAGCCATCGAGGTATATTGAGCTTTCGTTAATGGATACATACCACCTTTAACGATAAGGGTAATGATGATTATCGCAACACCCCAGTTAGTAACAACCGATTGTATTTTTATAAGCAACCAAAATAGCGGTTGGCTGATCATGAATAAAAAACCGTAATCTATAGTTAGATCGAGATTTTCTTCGATACTTTCTAATACATCTTGATCTTTAGGTCCAACGTAAAATATTGCTGATGTGGTTGCTGTACTGTTCGGCTCAATGGTTATTGCTGGAGCTTTAAAACCAATTACCGCATCTTTGCTACTAGAATAGCTAGTATATAATTGATTATTTACTGATTTTTCAGGCACCCATGAAGATACAAAGTAGTGCTGTAACATGGCAACCCAACCACCTTGAGTTGAAATATTTAGATTTTTTTCGGCTATATCATCAAAGTCATATTTTTCGTATACATCTTCGGTTGTTGAATAAGCTGCACCTTTGTAAGTGGGAATTAAACCACTTGAACTATCAATTAAAGTGGTCTGCTTTAATTGTGCATACATTTGTACACTTGCAGGACTACTAGCGTTGTTTGCAATAATATATTCGACATTAATGGCATAGCTGTCGTGGTTTAGAGTAAAACGCTTAGTAACAGACAATCCTGCCGTATCAACATAATTTAAATCGATGACTAATGGCTCATTAGCATTTGCTTGATATGACGTTGCAGATGTTTGATAAATAGGGCGACCAGGAATAACACGGTCTAACCCTTGAGCGCCAGTTAAGCCACTTTGTGCTACATAACGGTCACGATCATTACGTAAAATAGTAAAGGGTATGCCATTACCTTGTTCGCTATAAAATTTAAGTAACTTCGCTTCGACTATATCGCCGCCATTAGTATCAATTTTTAGTGATAAAACATCATTGGTTACTGAAATTAGCGTAGCATTTACTACTTTTGTTTCATTGCTAATAGACGTTGATGTAGCTGATGATTCAGGAACAAATTCGCCGTTATTATTGCTTGGGATTGTTTGTTGAGTTACTGCTGGTTGCTCAATAACTGGAGCATTGTCCGTTTGCCATTGGTTAAATAGCAAATAGGTAACAACCATAAGCGCAATAAAAAGAAAACTGCGTTGGGATTCCATAATGTCTTATTTCTCTTTTTTTGATAGTGGCACGGGATCATGTCCTCCCGCATTGAGTGGGTGGCATTTTAGTATACGTTTGCCTGCTAACCAACAACCTTTTATCACACCAAAGCGATTTATTGCTTCTATAGCGTAGAAAGAGCATGTTGGGTTAAATCTACAATGGGGTCCGAGCAATGGGCTAAGCCAGCGCTGGTAAGCTTTTACTAGTGTAATAGCTATTTTTTGTGGCGTTGAATTACTTTGCGCCATATTTTTTCCAATTGCTGATTAATTTCTTTGTTTTCGAGCTTGTCAGTGCCAGATTTCACCATAACGACTATATCTATATGGGGCAGGTTATGTTGATTTAAACGGAAGCTTTCGCGAATTTGTCGTTTGATACGATTTCGTTGAACAGCTAATTTAACCCGTTTTTTAGCAATGGCTAATCCAAGACGATTGTTATTATCAGGATTTGGGGTGACGAGAATTGTGATGTGACTAGAACCAAAACGCAGAGGTTTTGAAAACACAGCTTGAAATTGACCGGGAGTCAGCAGGCGTGACTCCCGATTAAATTCATAAGTAACCATAGCGGTTACTATTCTTTTAACTTAAAGTTGCAAGTAAAAAGATTAAGCACTTAAGCTTGCACGGCCTTTAGCACGACGACGTGAAATAACAGCACGTCCGTTTTTTGTTGCCATACGAGCACGGAAGCCATGGTTACGCTTACGCTTTAATACACTAGGTTGAAATGTTCTTTTCATTACGCTAATCCGTCTGTTGTTGTTGCCCTGGCAAAACAGCCTTCATGAGCACACTGGGTCTAAAAATGAGGCGAAATTCTATATAGAGAATGAAGCTTTGTCAATGCTTATTCTCTAGGTATTTTCAAAAGATCGTTTACGGATCGTCCAGATCAGAAAAATATCCACAGTTTTATAACAATTTACCTTTTAAGTAGTCATACCAAGGTGATTTTTTAGTAATAATTAAATAGTATATTGAATTATTTTTAGCGTTAATTTGCTATTAAAAATAGACCGGGAGTTTGATTTAATTGAGTTTATGAAAAAAAGTTTAAAATAAAGTGTATTTATTTAAAAGTCAATATTGATGTTGTGGATAACTATAGTGATAATAGGGTAATTATAAAAATTATTATTTTTACTATTCTGTTGTTTTAGCGTTTATTTTTACACGCATATGAAATGCAGGACGCGTAGTATTTACCAGGAGCTTGTTGTTGGATCATTCACTTTGGCAAAAATGTTTATCTGTTCTTCAAGAAGAATTGCCCGCACAACAATTTAGTATGTGGATTCGCCCATTGCAGTGCGTGATCACAGACAATATCATGACATTATATGCACCAAATCGATTTGTCTTGGACTGGGTTCGTGACAAATATGTTAACCGTATTAATGAACTTGTTGGCATGGAAGATAGGGCAAATCCGCCACTTCTGCGTTTCGACGTTGGCAGTATTCCTGCGCAAAAAAGTAATATTCAAAATAGTATTAGTCAATTACAACCAAATATACGCCCAGCAAATAAAGACACAGTAGCGCCAGAAAGTAATTTACCAAAAACAACCAATATCAGAGTTAAGTATACTTTCGATAATTTCGTTGAAGGTAAATCAAATCAATTGGCCCGAGCAGCAGCTTCGCAAGTCGCTGATAATCCTGGAGCGGCTTATAACCCATTATTTATTTATGGTGGCACAGGTTTAGGTAAAACGCATTTATTACATGCAGTGGGTAATGGTATTTTACTTAATAAACCGAATGCCAAAATAGCTTATATGCATTCTGAGCGATTCGTACAAGACATGGTGCGGGCATTACAAAATAATGCCATGGAAAAATTTAAACAATACTATCGCTCGGTTGACGCACTACTTATAGATGATATTCAGTTTTTCGCTGGTAAAGATCGAACTCAAGAAGAATTTTTTCATACTTTCAATGCATTACTTGAAGGTAATCAACAAATAATTTTAACTAGTGATCGTTACCCGAAAGAAGTCGACGTCGAAGATCGTTTAAAGTCTCGTTTCGGCTGGGGTCTAACGATTGCTATTGAACCGCCAGAATTAGAAACACGTGTTGCTATTTTAAAGCGAAAAGCCCAAGAAAGTCATATTAACTTAGCTGACGAAGTTGCATTTTTCATCGCAAAACGTTTACGCTCAAATGTTCGTGAGTTAGAAGGTGCCTTGAATAGAGTGGTGGCAAATGCTAATTTTACAGGCCGTGCTATCACTATTGATTTTGTCAGAGAAGCACTGCGAGATTTATTAGCGTTACAGGATAAGTTGGTCACTATTGATAATATCCAACGTACCGTGGCAGAATATTATAAAATTAAAGTCGCCGATCTCCTTTCTAAACGAAGAAATCGCTCGGTAGCTAGACCTCGTCAAATTGCAATGGCATTATCTAAAGAGTTAACAAACCATAGCTTACCCGAAATTGGTGATGCTTACGGTGGTAGAGACCATACGACAGTATTACACGCCTGTCGTAAGGTAAAAGCTTTACGTGAAGAATCACACGATATTAAAGAAGATTATTCAAATTTAACCAGAACTTTGTCATCATAATAATAAGTAAGTTAAAAGTGAGTCAGAAATGAAATTTTCATTGAATAGAGAATTACTATTGAAACCTTTGCTATTGGTTTCTGGTGCTGTAGAACGAAAGAGCACTTTACCTATTTTAGGTAACATACTCTTTGATGTTAGTGGGCAATCACTTACATTAACAGCTACTGATTTAGAGTTGGAAATGGTGGCTTATGCGACTGTAGATAATCATGCAGAAGATGGTAAAGTGACTATTCCTGCTCGTAAGCTACTTGATATTTGTAAAAGCTTACCAGACGATTCGATGCTTACCTTTGAATCTGATAATGACGTTATAAAAATAAGTACAGGTCGTAGTAAATATTCACTTTCAACCTTACCTGCCAGTGATTTTCCAAATATCGAAGAATGGAAGGGAGATGTTGAATTTAAACTATTAAAGTCTGAATTATTACGTTTAATCGAAAGTACTCATTTTTCGATGGCGAATCAAGATGTTCGCTATTATTTAAATGGTATGTCGATAGAAACAGAAGGCCATGAAATACGCTCTGTTGCTACCGACGGTCATCGTTTAGCTATTTGTAAAATTTCTAATCAAGATCTTGAGTTGCCTGCTCGACAGGTAATAGTACCGCGCAAGGGGATTTTAGAGATAATTCGTTTATTGGACCCTATTGATGAACCTGTACAGGTGTTTTTAGGTTCTAACCATGTTCGAATTATAGATAATGAGTTCTCCTTTACCAGCAAACTGGTTGATGGCCGTTTCCCTGATTATCGTCGAGTATTACCACGCAATGGTGACAAGATTCTCAATGCAAACAAAGATGAACTGAGACAAGTATTGTCTCGCGCGTCTATTTTATCTAATGAAAAATTTAAAGGTGTTCGCCTTAACTTTGGCACCACAGAGCTAAAAATTACAGCGAACAATCCAGAACAAGAACAGGCAGAAGAAGTAATTGAAATCGATTTTCCTTACGAGGAAGTCGAAATCGGTTTCAATGTCAGTTATGTTTTAGACGTACTAAATGCCATTAAAGAAGCAGATGTTAAATTTACCTTAGCCGATGCCAACAGTAGTGTTGTTATCGAAGGAGGTGAATCTGGAGAAGCCTTGTACGTTGTAATGCCAATGCGATTGTAATGAGTATTGGTAAATTAATTATTCAAGACTTACGTAATATAGCAAGTGTTTCGGTAGAGTTACATTCAGATTTAAATTTTATTATTGGCGACAACGGTAGTGGAAAAAGTAGTTTATTAGAGGCTATTTTTTATTTGGGACACGGTAAGTCTTTCCGTAGTTCAAACGTAGAGAACTTGCTTCAGCATAATAAGAGTAGTTTTACCGTTAGTGCGAAAACCAATAGAGATTGCCAGATGGGCGTACGCAAGCTTTTTAATGGTCAGAGTGCAACTAATACTGAAATAAGAATAAATGGTGAAAAGCAGACTAAGTTTTCTGTACTAGCAAAAAATATAGCGGTGCAAGTGATTACACCGGAGAGTTTTAAAATATTTTTTGGTGGTCCTAAGCAACGAAGAAGATTTGTTGATTTGGGATTGTTTCACGTGAAACATTGCTTTTCTGATCACTGGAAAGAATTTTCTCGAATTTTAAAACAACGTAATGCTTGTCTACGCAGTAAAATGTCGGGCAGTACATTAAGCTATTGGACAGAAGTATTTATAGATAGCTCTCAAATAATAGCTAATCTTCGCGCTGAATATGTCGAAGAGTTGACTAAAGAGTTAAGTTATTGGTTGAAAATAATGTTACCTTCAGTATCTGATGACATTGTTATTCAATATCTACAGGGCTGGAATAGTAAAAAAAGTTTATTCGATGTATTACAGCAATATAAAGAAAAAGAATTAGCTAATGGTTACAGCCTATTTGGCGCACAGAAATTTGATGTTCGATTTTTACTAAACGGGGCTTCAATAGATAACCAGTTGTCACGAGGACAACAGAAGTTGTTTTTACTGGCGTTAACTTTTGCACAAGCAAAGCTTATAGAAAGAGTTAACCTAGTAAAACCAATTTTATTAATTGATGACGTAGGTGCAGAGCTAGATATTCATTCTAGAGCATTATTAAATAATGCAATAGCAGAAATTGAATGTCAGGTTATTGTAACCGCAATTGATAAAACAGCAGTGGAGCAACTCGTTCCACAGAAAGAAAACTATAAAATGTTTCACGTGAAACATGGCAAACTATCAGTAATGAGTGAGTAGGCTAGAAGCTATGACAATAGAAAATGAATATGACTCGGCTAGTATAAAAGTACTTAAAGGCTTAGATGCAGTTCGCAAAAGACCAGGGATGTATATAGGTGATACCGATGATGGCACTGGCCTTCATCACATGGTATTTGAGGTGTTGGATAACTCAATTGATGAAGCTCTTGCAGGTCACTGTAGTGATATTATTGTTAAAATTCACTTAGACGGTTCGGTATCTGTAAGAGATGACGGTCGTGGCATTCCGACAGAGCTTCACCCTGAAGAAGGTATTTCTGCAGCTGAAGTTATTATGACAGTACTACATGCTGGTGGTAAGTTCGGTGGTGAAGACTCAGGTTATAAAGTCTCGGGTGGTTTACACGGCGTTGGTATATCTGTTGTTAATGCTTTAAGTCACAAGTTAAAACTTAATATCCGCAGAGATGGTAAGCTATTCGAGCAATTCTATCATCACGGTGTACCTCAAGAGCCTTTGAAAGTGGTTGGCGAGAGTGATAAAACGGGTACCGAAGTAAGATTTTGGCCAAGTGAAGATACCTTCACAGATGTGCTATTTCATTATGACTTACTGGTTAAAAGAATTCGTGAATTATCATTTTTGAATTCAGGAGTATCAATTAGACTCATTGATGAACGTGAAGAAGGTAAAGAAGATCACTTCCACTTTGACGGCGGTATTCAAGCCTTTGTTGATTATCTAAATACCAACAAAACCCCAGTTAATGAAGAGATTTTCTATTTTGACTTAGAGCGTGAAGATGGCATCGTTGTTGAAGTGGCAATGCAATGGAATGATGGCTTCCAAGAAAGTATCCATTGTTTCACTAATAACATTCCACAACGCGATGGCGGCACTCACTTAAGTGGTTTCCGTACAGCATTAACTCGTACGCTTAATAGCTATATGGTTAAAGAGGGTTTAAATAAAACTAAAAAAGGTGGTAGTACCGAAACTAGTGCCTCTGGTGATGACGCTCGTGAAGGCCTAACTGCGGTGATTTCAGTTAAAGTCCCTGATCCTAAGTTTTCATCTCAAACCAAAGATAAACTTGTTTCATCTGAAGTTAAAACCGCAGTAGAGCAAGCTATGGGTGAAAAATTAGGTGAATATCTATTAGAAAAACCTTCTGTAGCTCGTACTATTATTATGAAGATTGTCGACGCTGCACGTGCTCGTGAAGCGGCCCGTAAAGCTAGAGAAATGACGCGCCGTAAAGGTGTATTAGACATTGCAGGCTTACCAGGTAAGTTAGCTGATTGTCAGGAAAAAGATCCGGCATTGTCTGAATTATATATTGTGGAAGGGGACTCTGCTGGCGGCTCAGCTAAGCAGGGACGTAACCGTAAAAACCAAGCTATCTTGCCATTGAAAGGTAAAATTCTTAACGTTGAAAAAGCACGTTTTGATAAAATGATATCTTCACAAGAGGTTGGTACGCTAATCACCGCATTAGGTTGTGGTATCGGCCGTGACGAATACAACCCAGAAAAACTTCGCTACCACAGCATCATCATCATGACCGATGCTGATGTCGATGGTTCTCACATCCGGACATTACTACTGACATTTTTCTATCGTCAAATGCCTGAAATAATGGAGCGTGGCTATATATATATTGCCCAACCACCACTTTATAAAGTGAAAAAAGGTAAGCAAGAGCGTTACATAAAAGATGAAAATGGTTTAACTGAGTACTTAACAACGCTTGCTTTAGAGAATGCAGAAATTCATGTCAATGAATCTGCCCCTGCGTTATCAGGCTTACCTTTAGAAAATTTAGTAAAACAGTATCGTAAAACTCACGATACTATTAAACGTGTAGCGCGCTTAATTCCAGCCGATATTCTAGAGAAAATGATCTACGGTGACCTTATTGCTACCGAAGATTTTAGCAATAAAGATAAAGTAGAATCTTGGACGGCTAATCTACTTAAACAGCTATCTGACCAAGACGGTAATGGTTCTATTTATACCGTTGAAGTTAAACAAAACCAAGAACGTAATGTTTACTACCCAAGCTTTAATGTTCGTAAACATGGTATTGATACGGTTTATGACTGTGATTATGAATTCTTTGACTCAAAAGAATTTGCATCAATTCAAAATTTGAATAAAGCCGTTAACGGCTTAATGGAAGAAGGAGCTTACGTTAAACGTGGCGAAAAAATTAAGCAAATTACTGAGTTTGACGAAGCATTAAACTGGTTAATGGCTGAATCAAAGCGTGGTCAATATATTCAACGTTATAAAGGTCTAGGGGAAATGAACCCAAATCAATTATGGGAAACAACCATGGATCCAGAGTCACGTAGAATGCTACAAGTGACAATTGAAGACGCTATTGCTGCTGACCAATTGTTTACTACCTTAATGGGTGATCATGTCGAGCCGCGCCGACACTTTATTGAAGAAAACGCGCTTAAAGTGGCTAACTTAGATGTTTAGCCTATAAAGCTTTTAAGATAAGAATGCCCGATCATCAAATCGGGCATTTTTTGTTTCTAACCTTGTATTTTAGAGTAAATAAATTTCAAACATCTAAGCAAGGACACTAGGCTAATAAAGCGACAAACGGTATAATTAGCCTTATTTAACACAATATAACCATAGATTCGGAATGTTATGAGTACGTTTAATGTAAAGACCTTTCAAGGACTAATATTGCAGCTGCAAGATTATTGGTCGCGCCAGGGCTGTGTGATAGTTCAGCCTTTAGATTTAGAAGTAGGGGCAGGCACATTTCATCCAATGACATTTTTACGTTCTATTGGCCCTGAGCCTATGAGCAGTGCTTATGTACAACCATGTCGACGTCCTACAGATGGTCGCTACGGTGAAAACCCAAATCGCCTACAGCACTACTATCAATTTCAAGTGATGTTAAAGCCTTCACCAGATAATATTCAAGAACTTTACCTTACCTCGTTAAAAGAGATGGGCATTGATCCGCTTGTCCACGATATTCGCTTTGTAGAAGATAACTGGGAATCACCAACATTGGGTGCCTGGGGTTTAGGTTGGGAAATTTGGTTAAACGGCATGGAAGTCTCTCAGTTTACTTATTTTCAACAAGTGGGCGGTTTAGAGTGTGCCCCAGTTACCGGTGAAATTACTTACGGCCTAGAACGTTTAGCTATGTATATTCAAAATGTCGATAGTATTTATGACTTGGTTTGGACTGATGGTCCTATGGGGAAAGTACTTTACGGCGATGTCTTTCATCAAAACGAAGTTGAACAATCAACTTACAACTTTGAACATGCCGACGTAGACGCATTGTTTAAAACCTTTGATCAATGTGAAAAAGATAGTGAAAAATTGATCAAAGCAGGTTTAGCCTTGCCAGCATATGAACAAGTGATGAAAGCGTCACATGCGTTTAACTTACTTGATGCTCGCCATGCAATATCTGTCACTGAACGTCAGCGCTACATCTTGAGAGTTAGAGCTTTGTCTAAAGCCTGTGCGCAAGCCTATTATGCTAAACGCGAAGAACTTGGCTTCCCGCTTTGTAAAAATAATTCAGCCAATGGCAACTCTTCTGAGGTGAAATCATAATGACAACAGAAACACTACTCATTGAACTAGGCACCGAAGAGTTACCACCAAAATCTTTGAAAAGCTTAGCAACAACATTTTTCCAGCATATTAAATTACAGCTAGATGATGCAAAGCTTTCTTATTCAGACATCCATTGGTATGCCACGCCAAGGCGTTTAGCGGTAAAGGTTGATAATCTAATAGCGAATCAAGCTGATAAAGCTATTGAGAAGCGTGGTCCGGCTGTAGGTGTAGCATTTGATACTGAAGGTAAAGCAAGTAAAGCAGCCGAGGGCTGGGCGCGCTCAAATGGCATTACGGTTGCTCAGGCTGAGCGCTTAGTAACAGATAAAGGAGAATGGTTACTTTATAAAACGATTGAACAAGGTAAGCATGTTGAACAGCTAATTCCTGCTATGGTGAATAATGCTATTGCGAAGTTACCGGTACCAAAGCCTATGCGTTGGGGTTCAGGTAGAACACAATTTATACGTCCAGTTCATACACTAACATTAATGTATGGCTCAACTATTATTGCCGGTGAGTCATTAAATATTAGCTCGAATAACTTAGTTACCGGTCATCGCTTTCATCATCACGGCTTAGTCGCGCTAACTCATGCTGATGACTATGAAAGTGCGTTAAAAGCAGCACATGTTATGGTTGACTACCAAGCACGTAAAGCAACTATTTTGCAGCAAATTAACGCAGCAGCAGCAGAAATTGGTGGTATCGTTTTACCTGATGATGAGTTGCTAGAAGAAGTGACCTCATTAGTTGAGTGGCCAGTGGTGCTAACGGGTAGCTTCGATGAAGAATTCTTGAATGTTCCGGCTGAGCCATTAATTTATTCAATGAAAGATCATCAAAAGTACTTTCCTGTTACTAATGCTGAAGGTAAGTTATTGAATAGATTCATCTTTGTATCGAATATTGCTAGTAAAGACCCGAGTCAAGTTATCAAAGGTAATGAGAAGGTTATTCGTCCACGCTTAGCTGATGCAGAATTTTTCTTTAAAACAGATAAAAAACAAACACTTGAATCAAGGTTGCAGAGTTTGGAGTCAGTATTGTTCCAAAAGCAGCTAGGTACAGTGAAAGCCAAGTCTGAACGCATTGCCAGTTTAAGTGAATTTGTTGCTGATAAGATTGGTGACGATACGGCTATGGCATATCGCGCCGGCCTACTTAGTAAAACCGATTTAATGTCAGATATGGTACTGGAATTCCCACAAGTGCAGGGCACTATGGGTAAATACTATGCTCAGCATGATGGTGAGCCAGCGGCAGTCGCACAGGCACTAGAAGACCAATACCGTCCACGTTTCGCGGGTGATGCCTTACCAGAGCAAACCATAGGTTGCGCGGTAGCTATTGCTGATAAAGTCGATACCTTAGTCGGCATTTTCGGCATTAATCAAGCACCTAAGGGTGATAAAGACCCATTTGCTTTGCGCCGAGCAGCTATCGGTTTAATCCGAATTATTATTGAGAAAAATCTTAATTTAGATATTGCCGACTTAATGGCAAAAAGCGCTGAACTTTATCAAGATAAGTTAACCAATCAAGAAACCACACAACAAGTACTTGAATTTGTTTTTGGTCGCTACCGTGCATATTATCAAGATCAGAATATTGCTATCGACGTAATACAAGCTGTTTTAGCCAATGCGCCATCAGCACCGTTAGATTTTGATAAGCGTATTCATGCGGTAACACATTTTAAAACCTTAACAGCAGCCGCGACGTTAGCAGCCGCTAACAAACGTGTTGGTAATATTCTGGTTAAGTTTAAAGGTGAGCTTTTTAACGCCTTTAAACTCGATCTAGCGACCGAAACTGCAGAGACCGAGCTTGCTGCTGCTTTTTCAGCGGTTAAAGCCAAAATAGCACCGTTAATGGCTGCTAAAGACTATCAAGGTGCGTTAACCGAGTTATCAGCGTTAAAACAGCCCATTGATAACTTTTTCGATCACGTAATGGTCATGGCGGATGATGAACAAGTTAAAACTAACCGTTTGACCTTACTGAATGAAATTCGCAATAGCTTCTTAGCGATAGCGGATATTTCATTATTACAGTAACCCTTTTAGTTATGAAAATTAAAAGCTAATAGAAAAGGAATGCACAGGCATTCCTTTTTTTTGCATTAAAAGGGCTTTATTAGCGATGACTGGCGAAATGAATCAAAGCTTTAATGTTAAATAAAAATGTTAAGGGTTTTAGCATAAAGTTGCTATATTCAATAGCGCTAATATCGAAAATTGCCCTTAGTTATTATTTGATCGGTATCGGGAATGACCAAAATTTAAATTAAAGCTAATTGATAAATTATCTATGGTTTGGTTAACTTACCTAACCTTAAAAATTTCAGTTGCTAGCTTAAGTTCAGCCAAAAATAATCCTAGCTAAGACAATAACAAGGAATAATTGAACGTGCTAAATGCAAATGATGTACTAAAGAGAAATAATGTTAAATTAATAGGCAAGGGCAGTAAAACGCTATTTCTCGCCCATGGTTTTGGTTGCGATCAAAATATGTGGCGCTTCTTAACACCTGAGTTGGCAAAGCACTTTACTATTGTATTATTTGATTATGTCGGTTCCGGATCTTCAGATATATCTCATTACAGCAAAAAACGTTACGGTCAACTTGACGGGTATGCTGAGGATATCATTGAGATATGTGAGGCTTTACAACTAACTGATGTTATATTTATAGGTCATTCGGTCAGTAGTACTATTGGCGCAATTGCGGCGATTGAAAAACCTACATTATTTTCTAAGCTCATAATGATATGTCCTTCGCCATGTTTTTTAAATTTCCCGCCTGAATATTTCGGTGGTTTTGAAAAAGAAGATTTGCAAGAATTATTGAATTTAATGGATAAAAACTATATTGGTTGGGCTAATTATTTAGCACCGCTAGTCATGGGAACGACAAGTTCGGATGATCTTATTGGTGAACTATCAGGCAGTTTTTGTTCTACAGACCCGGTTATTGCCAAAAATTTTGCCGCCGCCACTTTCTTATCAGATTATCGTTATCTATTAAAAGCGATCAAACAGCCAACATTAATTTTTCAAAGTCAGAATGACGCTCTGGCAGCAATGTCTGTAGGTGAGTTTATTGCCAGTGAAATAATGTCTAGTGAACTTAAAGTAATAGCAGCCGATGGTCATTGTTTACATATGACCCACCCTGAGGCTATTATGAATTCGATAATAGCCTATGCGAAATAATCACCTTGGAAAATGATAAGCTGGAGCGTAAATTACCTGCCTACGCTCCTGATTGCTTTCCATCAGGCGCTTTAGTTACCGACCCCTCTAGAATTATTACTTATGTAAACTCTTATTTTACCACTGAGCTTTTATGGCAACAGGATGAACTCATTGGCAAAAGTGCCGATGTAATATTTACCCAATCGTCGAGAATATTTTTTCAAAGCTATTTAATCCCAACCTTGCTTCATGAAAAAGTCTGTGAAGAAATGCAGTTGATTATATTTAATGCTCAGGGTCAACGTATTCCGATAACAGTTAATGCTAGTCTCAGCGAAGATGGTTGTATATATTGGAGTTTTTTCAATGCATCTAAACGCGACCAACTCTATGACGAGTTAATCAAAACTAGAGAAAAACTTGAGGAACAAGCAGAGCAATTAAAGTCGCTCGCCTCAACTGATGAGTTAACCGCGTTGCTAAATAGAAGAGAAATGAAATACCGGAGTGCCCTAGTGCTAGAACAAGCAGCAAGATCTCGGCAATCAGTAGGTTTATTAATGTTAGATATCGACCATTTTAAAAAAATAAATGATACATTTGGTCATTTGGAAGGTGATAGGGTATTAAAGCAACTGGGCCAGCTACTGAAGGGCTTTGGCCGACAGACCGATCTTATTTCTCGCTTTGGCGGCGAAGAGTTTTTACTTATGTTACCGGACACAAGTAAAACTGATACATTATTATTTTGCCAAAGATTACATAAGTTAATCACGCAAATAAAAGTTGGTGACAGTACGTTGAAAGCAAGTATAGGCGTAAGTATTTCCACCGATAAAGTCTCATTTACTGATTTATTTGCTCAAGCAGATAATGCCCTTTATAAAGCGAAATCACTGGGAAGAGATAGAACAGAAGTTTATGTTAAGAATTAACGCAGCGATTTTTACGCTCAGGTAAGTAAATATTATGCTTAAAATAGTAGTAAAAATCGTTATTGTGAAGGCTAAAACTCAATAAAATGACAATAGCGCGATAATATTAGCCATAAGCTTAACCGCAGCATTTATGCTGTTAAGCATTAAAGCGTAAATACCCATAGTAGCTTATTTATCAAAGCCCGATACTTTAGTTAGCGTAAAATAGCGCTATATGACCCGTATTATAACCCCTTCTTAATCACATATTGAAAAGGTAATTCTTTGATTTGCTGTTCAATAAGTTGATGTTCCATAAAACGACAAAAGCTTGGGATATCTCTCGCTGTTGACGGGTCATCAGCACTCATCAGTAGTGTTTCTCCTGTCGCCATTTTACGGATTTTTAGCCGTAGCATCATCACAGGTTCAGGGCAACGCAGCCCAATGGCATCTAATTGATGGTCTGTGTCTAAAAAGCGGCTATCGAACATGCGTTACCTTGTATGGAATAGTGTTTAGCGCTAATTTTAAAGGCTATTTACAATGACGCAACTATAAATTTACTTTAATTATTTAATCATTCAGTAGCTATTTTTCCTGTCCCTAGCAATAGCAAGTTGAAATAATGACATTTAAGCTAATAAATACGCTGAATAGACTTGCTTTGTTATGTTAGAGGTGAATAATTGATTCACGCTTATTTTCCCAAGGTCATCAAATGCCGTTAGGTAGTCTCCGATTTTTCAAAACCATTTTATTAAGCGCGATAATGGTTAGTGTTACAACTCTCGCTAACGAGGGTGATAACTTACAGCGGAAAATTTTTCTACAAGCTGATAAGCAAGTGTGGAACAGTAGTTCTGCGACTTATGAAAACCTATATAACCAACTGCATTATTATCCACTGCAACCCTATTTGGACCAGAAGCGTCTAATGACTAAAATTAAATTGTCATCAGCACCTCAGATCAACGACTTCTTAACAAAGTATGAAGGCACACCATTGGATTGGCCATTAAGAAAAAAATGGTTAGCGTATTTAGCCAAACGGCAGCAGTCGGTACTTTTTCAGCGTTTTTTTAAAGCAACCAGCAATGTCGAGCTAACGTGTCAATATTATCGCTTTCAACTGCAGTCAGGTGTGTCGCCAAGCTTAATATTGCCAAAAGTAAGCTCACTTTGGATAGTGGGTAAGTCGCAACCTAAAGTTTGTGACCCATTATTTAAGCAATGGCAGCAAGCAGGCTATCGAACAAACGAAGCGATATGGCAACGTATCGTATTGTCAGCGGATGGTGGTAAACATACCTTAATTCCGTATTTAACCATGTTATTACCTGAAAATGAGCAATATTTAGCTCAGCTTTGGCATAAAGTACGCCGTAACCCTGCATACGCCGCCCAATTATCAAAATTTAAAAATAAAACTGACAGAGAGGCTGAGATAGTGGCTTATGGCTTAAAGCGTCTGATATGGCGATCGCCCAAGCAAGCACTGGATACTTATGCCTTAGCAAACTCATTATTGCCATTTACTGAGCAGCAACAGCAACAAATCACCCTAAAATTTGCGCTAGCCTTAGCCAGTAAAAATCATGCTGAGGCAGGCTTATGGCTGGAGAAAGTCGATGACAAATTATTTACCAGTAATTTGACCCAGTGGTATATAACGGATGCACTACGTGACCAAAATTGGCAGCATATTAAAGCTAAGCTGTTAAAGTTGCCTAACACGACACAGCAAAGCTTGCAGTGGCGTTATTGGTATAGCAGAAGTTTGCTTGCGACTAATGAACTAGCGGCAGGAAGTGAAATTTTAGCAGAGCTTGCGAAAAGTCGACATTACTATGGCTTTTTAGCGGCAAGTTACTTAAATAAGCCAGCAAACTTTCAAAATAAGCCACTTGTTATTAGCGCTGATGAGAAAGCCCTAGTTATTACTAGCCCTGAAGCAAAAAGAGCCTTTGAGTTGTTTGCCATTGGTCGCTTTCATCATGCGAGGCAAGAGTGGAATTATTGGTTATCAAAACTTAACGATCGCGATAAATTAGTCGCGGCTAAAGTTGCTAACGAAATGCACTGGTATGACAGGGCGATATTTACCTTAGCAAATGTTGGTTACCTTAATGACGTTAATTTACGTTTTCCACTTGGCTTTGAGAATGATATTAAACATTATGCGAGCAAGCAAAAAATTAATCCGGCATGGGCGTTTGCTATTACCCGTCGAGAGAGTTCGTTTATGTCTGATGCTAATTCGCCAGCAGGCGCAAAAGGCTTAATGCAAATCATGCCGGGCACAGCTAAACAACTTGCACGTAAAACGATTTCTAAGCGCTATTTATTAAACGCTAAAAATAATATTAACTTAGGCACTAAATATTTACGTAATTTACTCGACCGTCATGATGGTAATCAAGTACTCGCCACTGCAGCTTATAATGCCGGACCTTACCGAGTAAAAAGCTGGCTAAAAGACAGTGCCTCGCTACCTGCTGACGTATGGATTGAGACCATTCCGTTTAAAGAAACTCGCGAATACGTCAAAAGTGTTTTAGCTTACCAGCAGATATATCAACAGAAAGTAGGGCAACCCGCGTCGTTATTTGATGCGATTATTGCGATGAATATAAACTAAACGAATTGTGCTAAGCATTATCATAATGCACTAAACACGTTACAATACCGATACTAATAAATTTAGAGAGTTACCAGATGAATACACTAGCTAGCCAATACCCAGCTCACGTCGCCGAGTTACAAAAAAGAACAAAAGCTGTTTTAACAAGAGAAAACCTAGACGGCTTAGTCATTCATTCTGGTCAAGAAATTAAAGCTTTCTTAGACGATAACAGTTATCCATTTCGTGTTAATCCACACTTTAAAGCTTGGTTACCAGTGGTTGATATTGCTAACTGTTGGTTACTGGTCAATGGCAGTGATAAACCAACGCTAATTTATTACCAACCGGTTGATTTTTGGCATAAAGTTATTGGCTTGGCTGATGAGTATTGGAATGAATTTTTTGATATAAAAGTTTTGGCTAAGGCCAGTGAAGTCGATAAATTATTACCTTACGATAAAAAAGCCTTTGCCTATATTGGCGCTCATATTGAAGTTGCGAAAGCGTTAGGGTTTGAACATATTAACCCTGAGCCTTTGGTTAATTTTATGCATTTCCATCGCGCTTATAAAACCCCTTACGAATTAGAGTGTATGCGTCGTTCTAATGCTATTGCAGTAAAAGGCCATAAAGCGGCAAAAGCCGCTTTTTTCGATGGCGCATCGGAATATGATATTCAGCACGCGTTTCTAAAAGCCACACAACATGTCGAAAGTGAAACCCCTTATGGCAATATTGTCGCGTTAAATGAAAATACCTCAATATTGCACTACACGGCTTTAGATCGTGATGTACCGCAAGCACATCGTTCTTTTTTACTCGATGCCGGTGCTAATTTTAACGGTTATGCTTCAGATATTACCCGTACTTATTCTTTTAAACGCGACCGTTTTGCAGAGTTAATTGCCCGCATGGACACCTTAATGTTAAATGCCGTTGATGGCTTAAAGCCGGGGCTGAGTTATGTTGATCTGCATATCGCGACATATCGGGAAATTGGTAAGGTATTACGCGAGTTTAACTATATAAATGTTGATGTGGATACGGCGGTTGAAAGTGGCATTATTTCTACCTTCTTCCCGCATGGCCTAGGGCACCACTTAGGTTTACAGGTTCATGATGTCGGTGGCTTTATGGCTGACGAACGTGGCACTCATGTTAATACCCCAGAGCCACACGCCTTTTTACGGACTTCACGGGTAATAGAAAGTAATCAAGTGTTTACTATTGAGCCGGGCTTATACTTTATTGACTCGTTACTTGCCGATTTGAAACAGTCTGTTCATGCGAAAATGGTGAACTGGTCAGAAGTTGATGCTATGCGTCCATTTGGTGGTATTCGAATAGAAGATAATATTATTGTCCACCAGTCGCATAATGAAAACATGACACGAGATTTCGACTTAAACTAAGTACTGTACGCGTGTCTACCCCTTACAAAATAGCGGCTACAGAGATTATTGATGAAACAATAGTCACGCGTAGTCGCTTTATTTGCTACCTTAAACCCTGTTCGAGTGTAGCTGATGCGAAAGCTTTTATTAAAAGTTTACACGCTAAGCACCCACAAGCTAATCATCACTGTTATGCTTTTATTGCCGGTAGGCCTGAGAATAGCCAGTTATATGGTTTTTCTGATGATGGTGAACCATCAGGCACGGCAGGTAAACCAATGTTAACTATGCTGATGGGCAGTCATATTGGCGAGCTTTGTGCGGTTGTTGTGCGATATTTCGGCGGCACAAAATTAGGGCCAGGAGGATTACAGCGCGCCTATGGTGGTAGTGTTAGAGAAGCCTTGGCGCTTTTACCAACAAAACTAAAGATTCCTATGGTACGCAAAACACTAGCGTGTCAATATACACAAGTAAATGATGTATTGTATTTTCTTGCACAATTAGGTGGCGAAGTTATCCAGCAAGACTACAATGAAAATGTTCTCCTTACACTAGCATTACCCGATGAAAAACTTGAGGTTTTCCAACAGCAATTACAAACAATGTCTGCTGGGCAATTGAAACTACAACCGACAACTTAAAAGCAATAAAAAACTACCGTGCAATTTAAAAACATCATCCGAATATTAGGGCTATTAGTCGCTTTGCTGAGTGTTACTATGTTGCCGCCTGCGTTAATTTCTCTGATCTATCGAGATGGTGGCGGTGTTTCTTTCTTAATGTCTTTTATTTTTTGCCTTATCGCCGGCTTATTATCTTGGTATCCTTATCGAGCTGAGAAGGGCGATTTACGGGCGCGAGAAGGTTTTTTAATTGTCGTACTTTTTTGGACCGTATTGGCGAGCTTTTCTGCTGTGCCATTATTGCTCTTAGATGCACCTAATCTTTCCGTAGCCGATGCTTTTTTCGAGTCTTTTTCAGGCTTAACAACAACTGGGGCGACAATTTTAACTAAGATTGATGGTTTACCACATGCCGTGCTTTGGTATCGCCAGCAACTGCAATGGTTAGGTGGTATGGGGATAATCGTTTTGGCGGTGGCTATTTTACCTATGTTAGGTATTGGTGGTATGCAGTTGTATCGAGCGGAAACGCCAGGTCCAGTGAAAGATTCAAAAATGACCCCACGTATTGCTGATACCGCCAAGCATTTGTGGTTAATCTATGTGACATTAACGATTGCCTGTGCGTTGAGTTATTGGGCGGCAGGAATGAATTTATTTGACGCCTTATGCCATTCTTTTTCTACAATTGCTATTGGTGGTTTCTCAACACACGACTTAAGTATGGGCTATTTTGATAGTCCATTGATCAACTTTATTTGCGTGTTCTTCTTATTGGTTGCGGGTGTGAACTTTGCACTGCATTTTGCGGTAGTTAATAGTCGTTCATTACGCAGTTATTTTTATGACTCAGAATTTAAAGCATTCTTGAGTATTCAGTTGGTATTGGTTTTAGTGTGTTTTATGGTGCTAATGAGCTTTAATGTTTATCAATCAGGTTTTGAAAACTTTGAACAAGCCATGTTTCATGCCGTTTCAATTAGCACCACTGCAGGTTTTGCCGCGACATCTTCAGGTGAAGTCGCATTTTCTAACTGGCCTACGTTACTGCCTATCTTATTAATATTTGCAAGTTTTATTGGTGGTTGTGCTGGCAGTACGGGGGGGGGCATGAAAGTCATTCGAGTCTTACTGCTTTATCTTCAAGGTGTTCGAGAATTAAATAAATTAGTCCATCCAAAAGCAGTTTTTACCATTAAGTTAGGTAGAAAAGCCTTACCGAACCGTGTTGTAGAAGCTATTTGGGGCTTCTTTTCTGCTTATGCGGCTGTGTTTGTTATATGTATGTTATTGCTATTAGCGGCAGGAATGGACGATATTTCAGCGTTTACCGCCGTTGCGGCATGTTTGAATAATCTCGGTCCAGGGCTAGGGCAGGTAGCAGCAAATTACGCCGAAATAAATGATTTTAGTAAATGGGTGTTGGTGGTTGCGATGTTGTTTGGTCGTTTAGAGATTTTTACTTTGCTGGTGTTATTTACACCAGCATTTTGGCGGACCTAATCGATAGCAATATCTTTTAACAAAAGATCTAGAAAAACGCTAATGGGTCTAACTGGAATAAGGTTTCAACGTCATTGATATAGCGTTTGTTAACTAAGAATAACACCACATGATCTTCCGCTTGAATCTTAGTATCTGAGTGGGCAATAAGTACTTCTTCGTCGCGCACGATAGCACCAATGCTAGTGCCTGGTGGTAATTTAATTTGTTGTACAGTTCTACCGATCACTTTAGATGATTTTTCATCACCTTTCGCGACAATCTCTAGCGCCTCTGCCGCGCCACCGCGCAAACTATAGACATTATCAATATTACCACGACGTACATGGGTCAATAAGGCTGAAATGGTCGCATGTTGTGGTGATACCGCAATATCTATATTACTGCCATGGACTAAGTCAATGTAAGCACTGCGTTGGATTAAGACCATAGCTTTTCGAACACCTAAACGCTTTGCTAATAATGATGACATGATATTTGCTTCATCATCGTTAGTTACAGCAATAAAAACGTCAAATTGGTCAATGTGTTCTTCCATGAGTAGCTCTTGATCAGAAGAGTCACCGGCAAACACTAAAGTGTCGTTTAATTCAGAGGCCAAATATGCTGCCCGTTTAGCAGAATGTTCGATTAATTTTACCTGATGGTTTTTCTCTAATATCCGCGCTAAACCTGCGCCAATATTACCACCGCCAGCGATCATTATTTTTTTATAAGGCGCTTCTAATTTTTGTAATTCATTCATTACGGCGCGAATGTGCATAGAGGCCGCAATAAAGAAAACTTCATCATCGGCTTCAATAACCGTCGTACCAAGCGGGCGAATAGGCTTACCGTTACGATAAATAGCGGCAACCCGGGTATCAATATTCGGAATATGCTCGCGTAAAGTAGAAAGCGCATGGCCAACGAGTAAACCACCGTAATAAGCTTTAACGGCAACTAAACTCACCTTACCTTGAGCGAACTCTAGTACTTGCAGTGCGCCAGGATAATCAATTAAGCGCGCAATATCGCGGGTCACGAGTTGCTCTGGAGCAATAACATGATCAACGGGTATGTTCTTGTTTTGAAAAAGTTCTTTTTGATACTTGAGAATTTTGCTCGAGCGAATTCTGGCAATTTTATTGGCAGTATTAAATAATGAATAGCAAATTTGGCAAGCAATCATGTTGGTAGCATCATCATTAGTTACCGCGACAATAAGTTCAGCATCTTCAGCGCCAGCTTGTTTTAGTACATCAGGATGAGAACCATGGCCGACAACGACTTGCAAATCCATTTTGTCTTGTAATTCACGTAAGGTTTCACTGTTTGTGTCAATCAACGTAATGTCGTTTTGCTCACCAACAAGATTTTCAGCTAATGTTCCGCCAACTTGCCCAGCACCAATAATTATAATTTTCATTTAAGATTGCTTTTATTGTTGTTTTTTAACTAGTTTGGCGTAGTAAAAACCGTCCATCGAATTGTCGCTGGGCAGGATCTGCCAGCCTAAATCGTCAATTTTTTCGGTTATAGCGATATGTTCAGCATCTGAATTTTGCTCAAGAAAACGTTGAACTTGTTCACTATTTTCTTCTGCTAATACACTGCATGTTGCATACAGCAAAGTACCACCGGGTTTTAATAAAGACCATATGTTTTTCAATATATCTTGTTGTAAGTCAGTTAATACTGCGATGTCTTCGTATTTACGTAACCACTTAATGTCTGGGTGACGACGTATTACACCGGTGCCAGAACAGGGAGCATCAAGTAAGATTCGGTCAAATAATTGTCCATCCCACCATTGCTCTGGCGTTGCTGCATCGGCGGCAATAACCTGTGCTTTTAGGTTTAGGCGTTGCAAGTTCTCTTGCACTCGCTCCAATCTTGCGGCTTCAATGTCAATGGCGGTCATTGCTTTTATCTGCGGGCTATATTCGAGAATATGGCAGGTTTTTCCACCTGGGGCGGCGCAGCAGTCGAGTACATTATCACCAGGCTGACAATCAAGTAGGCGCGCAGCTTGTTGTGCTGCACCATCTTGAATTGATACCCAACCAAGCACAAAGCCGGGTAACTTATTGACATCGACGGCTTCAGTCAAACGAATAGCAGATGACTTTTCATCAATATATGAATAGTTAATTTTTTCATCCGCTAATAAAGTAAGATATTGTGCAAGGCTATGATGCAGCACATTAACCCTTACCCACATCGGCGGTCGCTGCATATTAGCGTTGAGAATGTCTTGCCAACTATCTGGATAGCCACTTTGTAGTTTTTTAATAAACCAAGAAGGGTGGTTAAATGCAATGGCAGCCGGTAAATTACGGCTGTCGGTTTGGCTGTCTTTCTTAAGCTGTTCTGTTTGCTGGCGCTGAAAATTTCTTAGAACACCATTTATAACGCCTTTTAAATGGTCACACTTTAACGGTTTACAGGCAGAAACGGTTTCATTAAATGCGGCATGATCGGGTATGCGGGTATACTTAATTTGATAAATGCCAACCAGTAATAAAAAGTGACCTACGCGCTGTTTACCGCTAAAGGGCTTTTTAATAAAGTCACGAACGTCGTGTTCCAGTTCAGGCAAATGTCTTAATACCCCATAGCAAAGCTCTTGTAATAGACCTTTATCTTTTACATCTATTTTTGCGATTTGTTGTGGCAGTTCATCGGACAAACTACGGCCCTTATCAACTACGGCAAAAGTACATCGAGCAGCCAATGCTCTTAGGTTAGCGGCCATAATTAATTATGCTCTTTTTGAGGTGGTATAACACCATTTATTGATTGGCCAATAGCAAACCAGTCAGCCTTACCATTGATAATGTCAGCTACAGCGAGTGCTTTTTTACCCGGAAGCTGCAACGTTTCAAGTCGTAAAGCATTGCTTGTCGTGGCAACCACAATTCCTTGCTTGTCGCTACTGATAATAGTACCCGGTATTTGATCATGTTCAAGTTCAATGACGCTAGCTTGCCAAACCCGAATACGGTGCTGCTCAGTACTTTCATTAAAAGTAAATTGTGTCACCGGCCAGGGAATATAAGCTCTAATTTTACGATCAAGTACACCAGCGGATAGTTGCCAATTTAATTCCGCGTCCGCTTTATCGAGTTTGGCGGCATGGCTTGTTTTTGAATTGTCTTGTGGTTGGCGTTGATATTCGCCATTCGCCATTAATGTTAAGGTATCTAATAGTGCTTTTGGCCCGAGTTCAGCTAACTTTTGGTATAAAGTAGCGCTGGTGTCCTTTGCGGTAATATCGCAAGTGGCGGTTAAAATCATGTCACCGGTATCTAAGCCTTTATCCATTTGCATTATGGTAACGCCAGTTTGCGGATCGCCAGCTTCTAACGCTCGTTGAATAGGTGCTGCACCGCGCCATTTAGGTAAAATGGAACCGTGAACATTAATACAGCCTAATCTTGGCGTGTTTAAAATGACGGTCGGTAACAATAAACCATAGGCAACCACTACCATCACATCAGCTTGGTAACTTGTCAACCAAACCTGTGTTTCTGGTGCTTTAAAGTTCTCCGGTTGCTCTACTGGAATGTTATGAGCTAATGCTAATAGTTTAGTTGCACAAGCGGTGAGTTTTTTCCCTCGTCCGGCTGGTTTATCCGGCGGGCAATAAACCGCAACAATATTATGCTCTGATTGAATAAGTGCCGCTAAATGTTGCGCGGCAAAGTCAGGAGTACCAGCAAAAATGATCTTCAATGGTTTAGTTACGGCGTTGGGCAAAGGAGTTTCCAAAATGCTAATGAATTATATAAAGTGCTATCGCACTTAAGCGTTTGCTTTGTCTAAACGCGCTTCTTTTTCTAATTTTGTTTTAATGCGCTGGCGCTTAAGTGGCGATAAATAATCTACAAATAAGATGCCGTTAAGGTGATCAAGCTCATGCTGAATACATATAGCTAAAAGCTCGTCACCATCTAAGGTGAATTCTTTGCCATTTTCATCAAGCGCTTTAACGGTAACATCGATACTACGGTCAACTTTCGCATAGCAGCCAGGTACCGATAAACAACCTTCTTCATTAATTAGCGTATCATCACTTTTACGGATAATTTCAGGGTTAATTAATACGTAAGGGTGCTCTTTGTTATCCGAAACATCAATAACAACAATTCGTTGATGGATATCAACTTGAGTTGCTGCCAAGCCAACACCATTTTCAGCATACATGGTATCAAACATGTTACTGATAATAGTGCGAATTTCATGGTTAACTTCAGCCACGGGTAGTGCTTTTGTTCTTAATTTCTCATCAGGAAATCGTAATACAGGTAAAATAGCCATAATTTATCAAAAACGTTCGCGAAATGTCGCATAGAGTGTTATGTTTCAATTTTAGCCATTAATTATAATTAATCATAGTGGTTTAGGATAAAACCTATAAGAATAGGCCGATTTACATGCTAATAAGAATATTTTCGTTACTACTAGGCGTTGTTATGTCAGTTTCTTTGCTGGCTGACGAGCTAACATTAAAGCAAGATGCTCCAAAATCTTACATCGTAAAGAAAGGTGATACGTTATGGGATATTTCAGGTTTATTTCTCAACCAACCATGGTTGTGGCCTAAGTTATGGCGTCTTAACCCTGAAATTAACAACCCCCATTTAATTTATCCTGGCGATGAACTACGGATAGTATTTGATGCCCAAGGTCAACCTATGTTGGTTAAAGGGAAGCCTGAGCTTAAATGGACACCTAGTGTTCGTAAGCAATTAAAAGATCAAAACCCAGTAAGTACCTTACCTTTGCATGACATTGCGCCTTATATAAGCTATGACAGTGTGAAGAGTTTAGCTGAGTTAGAAAGCTTGCCTTATATTATTGGTAGTGATGAAGGCCATAAGTCGAGTATTGACGGCTTTAAAGTTTATATCAACAGCGACCTGATTGTTGGTCTAAGCTACGGTATCTTTCATAAAGGTGATGCCATTGTTGATCCTGAAACGCATGAAACTTTGGGTTACAACATTAAGCTTGTTGGTACAGGTAAGGCACTGCAAAGCGGTGATATGACTAAGCAGCAGCCAAGCACTATTTTTATTGATAGCGCAATACGTGAAATTCGCTCTGGTGCCTATGTTCTGCCGGTAAATGATGATCAAAAATATCCAGCTGTATTTACTATGCGAGCGGCTTCCAATGAAACGAAAGGACTTATCATTGGTTCGGTCACTAAGTTACGCGAATTTGCTAAATTTGATGTGGTGATGATTAATAGAGGTAATAGCCAAGCCGTCCAAGTTGGTGATGTGTTAATCGTTAATCGAAAAAGTCCAGCAGTTGTCGAAACTGGTAATGGTCCGCAATATATGAAAGACACTTCACAGTGGAACAAATTAGCTAATGATAATTCAGATTACGATATGCCCACTGAAGTGATTGGTCAAGTCATGGTATTTAAAGTATACGACAAGGTCAGTATGGCGTTGATTCTTCATTCTGAAACGCCATTGCGTTTGCTTGATGGAGTTGCTACGCCGTAACCCTAGAGTTAGCCACTCTTAAGGAGAGCCGGTGGCCAATACTAGTAATGATGAAATATCGGAGTTAACGCCTGCACATTATTGGCTAGCCGTGAAAGCTATTCCACGGCTAGCTAATCATAAAAAGATTGCGTTAGTTGAAATATATGGTTTAAGTGCTTTATTTACCGTAACTACCGATTTAACTGCTTCTGGGCTAACCAAGCCGCAGCGCGCTGCAATAACCTCCCCCAACTGGCATGTCTTCTCAAAAATAATTTCTGATTCAAGGCACTGCCAAAGTCAAGTAATTACTTATGATGACCCACTATATCCATCCTTATTGAAAGAAATTTATGATCCACCTTTAGTACTTTTTACCCGCGGTAATGTCGATTTATTGTCATTACCACAAATAGCTATTGTTGGTAGTCGTAATGCTAGCGTACCTGGCAGAGAAATAGCGCATAAACTGGCAGGAAAATTAACAGCGCAATTCGTTGTTACTAGTGGTCTGGCAATAGGTATTGATGCTCAAGCCCATTTAGGTGTTTTGCATAAGCAAGGTTATACCATTGCTGTAGTCGCTACCGGGTTAGATATTACTTATCCTGCTCGGCATAAAACATTACAAAAAGATATTATTGCCAACAGCGGTCTAATCATCAGTGAGTTTGCACCAGGTGTTGCACCTAAGGCGGGGCACTTTCCGAAACGAAATCGTTTGATCAGCGGGTTAAGTTTAGGCGTTCTGGTAGTTGAAGCATCCTTAAAAAGTGGCTCTTTGATAACAGCGCGTTGTGCTTTAGAGCAAGATCGAGAGGTATTTGCTGTACCTAGCTCTATTTATAATGCCCAGGCGAAAGGTTGTCATTGGTTAATTAAACAAGGCGCTAAACTTGTCGAAGATGCTGCCGATATAGTAGAAGAGTTTGAAGATGTTTTGTCAGGTAGTCTAAACTTAAGTAGAAACAATGAGAAAGCCAATTCAACGCTAAAAAGTGAAAAACAGCACTTGTGTAACGATCCAATGTTAGCTAGTGTGGGATATGAAATCACTCCGGTAGATTTGGTGGTTTCTCGTAGTAAACTACCCATTGACGTTGTGTTAACTCGATTAACAGTACTTGAGCTTAGAGGTCTGGTTGCTGCGGTGCCAGGAGGCTACCTTAAATTAAATAGGGGCTAGTTATGTTTGATATTTTGATGTACCTTTTTGAAAATTATATTCATAGTGAAGCCGAAGTCATGGTGGATCATGAGCTACTTACGGATGAATTAACCCGTGCCGGTTTTCACCAAGATGAAATTTATAAAGCGCTTGCTTGGCTAGAAAAACTTGCCGCCTTGCAAGATACTGAAACTTATCCTTATTTGACTCGAGTAGGCAATCAATCTATTCGAATTTATACTGCCGAAGAAAGCCAAATACTTGATGTGGAATGTCGTGGCTTTTTAATGTTCTTAGAACAGGTTAACCTATTAGATTTTACTACCCGTGAAATGGTTATTGATCGAGTTATGGAGCTGGATACTAAATTCTTCTCTATCGATGATTTAAAGTGGGTTGTACTGATGGTATTGTTTAATGTACCGGGTAAAGAAAATGCTTATTCTCAAATGGAAGACTTAATTTTTGATGAGCAAGAAGGCCCATTGCATTAACGCAGCTTTTTACCCGAAAATTACTCTACATTTATACTGAAAAAATATGACATAATGTAAATCTAAATTTTTAGGTGTACATTATGTCAAATCCCGAAAAACCACTGTTTTCACGTCATGAACATGCCTTAGAAAAATCCGCTGAAGTTTGTCCTGACTGTGGTGCGCAGCTCACTATTAAGCACAGTAAGTCAGGTTCGTTTTTTGGTTGTGTTGCTTACCCAAAGTGCCAATACACTCGAGCTGTTGTCGAACATGAACGCGTCGATGACAAAATTTTGGTTGGTAGCGAATGCCCAGAATGTAGTCATGAATTGGCGGTGAAACAAGGCCGTTATGGTATGTTTATTGGCTGTACAAACTACCCTGAATGTCACCATATTGTTGATCAAGATCAAAATGAACTTCCACAACAAAGTGTTAAGTGCCCACAATGCAAAAAAGGACAATTACAGTCTAAAACCAGCCGGTTTGGTAAAAAGTTTTATTCCTGCGATCAATATCCAAAATGTAAATTTGTCGTCAATCATGAGCCTATTGCTGGCGAATGTGAACAATGTGCTTTCCCTTTATTATTAAAAAGGCAGATGGCGGCAGGTGAAAAATTACAATGTGCCGCTAAATCTTGTGCTCACTTTCAGCCGCAATAATATTGACATGTGATGGCTAGATAAAAAAAACCAGCTAAGCGCTGGTTTTTTTATCGATGATATTAGGCGTTAACTTAATTGCTCTTGGTAACTGGTTACATAAGGTTTAAGTTCATCAAATGCAGCCTTTGGTAAAATGCTAGCCAATTGCATCAGTCGCGCAGCCAATTGTTTTTCGGTATTCCCCGAAACATTAATATGGCCCATTTTACGACCCGCACGCTTACTTTTCCCATACCAATGCAAGGTCGCACTGGCGACATTTAATATTTCATTAGGTACTTTATCTTCACCCAGTATATTGATCATAGCCGACGGACGGATTAAATCCGTACTGCCAAGTGGTAAATCACACACTGCTCGCAAATGGTTTTCAAACTGGCAAGTATCCGCACCTTGTTGAGTCCAATGACCTGAGTTGTGTACGCGAGGAGCAATTTCATTAACCAGCAATTGCTGACCCATTTGGAAGAATTCAATCGCTAGCACACCAATATAATTTAATTCATTTGCGATCTTATCAAACACTTGTTTCGCTTGTGATTGTAATGCTTCATCTCTTTCAGTGGCAATTGAAACACTCAACACACCTTTACTGTGGTGGTTTTGAGTTAATGGATAAACAATCGTGTTACCTTGGCTATCACGAACACCCACCAAAGAGACCTCGCGATCAAAAGGTACCATCTGTTCCGCTATTACAGCATGCTTAACACCTTGTTCTCCACCATCAAAAAAAGCTTTAATATCTAGCCAAGTCTCTTCTGCTTGGCTTTTATCTTTTAGTCGCCACTGACCTTTGCCATCATAGCCGGCTAGGGCACTTTTTAGAATTAAAGGGAATGACAAGGTGTTTAACGCTTGGTGAAAGTCAGCTTTGGTTTCAATAATTTGGTGTTGAGCATTCGCTACATGGCACTTTATTAAAAGCTCTTTTTCTAATCTTCTATCACCGCCAACTTTAATAGCTTGGCTTGCTGGACGTAGTTTGCCAGAAGCTTGACAAAGTGCGAGTGTTTGGTGGTCAATATGCTCAAACTCGGCAGTGATAAAATCCGCAAACTCAATACCTTGTGTTAAATTACCGAAAGTAATATCAGTCGAAAGAGGGTCAACTACGTTACCTGAGCTAACATCAAAAGCGCGAATATCGATATTTAAGGGTTTAACGGCTAAGGCCATCATACGCGCTAGTTGTCCCGCACCTAATACTAAAACATTCATTTACCTAGCCTTATTCTGCCGGATTTGGGTTATCAAGAATAGCTTGAGTTTGCTCTGCTCTAAACTTCTCAATTGCCGCTTGTACCACAGGATTAAAAGTAGCAATAATTTGCGCCGCTAATAAACCTGCATTCGCCGCACCTGCTGTACCTATAGCCAATGTACCAACAGCAATACCTTTAGGCATTTGTACAATAGAAAGTAATGAGTCTTGGCCGCTTAAGGCTTTTGATTGCACTGGCACGCCTAGTACCGGCAAGCTGGTATAAGCCGCTGTCATACCGGGTAGATGAGCAGCGCCACCGGCGCCACCAATAATAACGCTAATACCACGATCTCTAGCGCTTTCGGCATACTCAGCCAGTAAATGCGGGGTTCTATGCGCTGAAACAACTTTTGTTTCATAAGGAACATTAAATAGATCTAACATTTCAGCAGCGTGCTGCATAGTAGGCCAGTCTGATTTTGACCCCATGATAATCCCAACTTTCATACACGTAGTGCCTTTTGATGATGTGATTTGAAACCTAACGCTATATTGATTGGTATTGCGTTAGATGAAATTTAAGCCGATATTATAACGTGTTTGAAAATATTCTGAAATGAGAAATCTTTCACGGTATTTATAAATGCGTATTAAAGCTCATTTGGTAAAAGATATAAAGCCGACAAGTTGCACTTATTGTTCACGCTTTAGATAAGGTTGACTGCTTGCGAGCAAAAATTAACGCTAGTTATCTTTTAAATTCTGGGATAGATGGGTGACTAGATAAAGTAGCGAATATCGTGGTAAGCAGATATTCATTGATTCTTTCTGCCGGCTTAGGCATTAAATTATAACATTCAGGCTCACTGAATTTGAATTGGCGTAGGTTATCCTAATGTAAAACTTAGGCCAAAATTAATCGTTTTCGCTTTATTCCATAAGTAAACGCTAAGGCTTTCTCGTACACTTAGCCTTTTTTCCTACTAGTCATGTAGTTTTTTATTAAAAAACGTATAATCATCGCTAAATTAATTTTACTAAACACACAATATAAAACGCAATGACTACAGCATTAGAGACATTTCAACAGGGCGGTATTTTAGCTTATCCGACCGAATCAGTATTTGGTTTAGGCTGTGATCCTGATAACAAAGAGGCAATTGAAAAACTATTGTCTATTAAGTCACGTTCAGTCGACAAAGGTTTGATACTGCTTGCGGGGAACTATTCTCAACTTTTACCTTATATAGATGACAATAAAATACCACAAGATAAACGCTTTGCTGTGTTATCTCGCTGGCCCGATGGAATTACGCAATTAGTGGCTAAAAATGCTAATACCTCTGCTTTGCTGACTGGCCGCTTTGACACTATTGCAGTGCGTGTTACTAGTCAGCCAGACGTAGTTGCACTTTGTCTGGCAACCCATAAGCCGATTGTTTCTACCAGTGCGAACTTTAGTGGCAAAGCCCCAGCTAAAACTTGGCAAGATATTCCCCATGAACTCGCTGATAAAATTGATTTTATTATTAAAGGCAAAACCTTAGGCTTTGATCAGCCTTCTACTATTATTGATGCACTATCTGGAGATGTTATTCGCTCATGAGCACTATAAATATTGATGTTGTTGTTGAATTTTTAAAAGCGTTACAGGATCAGATTTGTTCCGCGTTAGAAGCCGCGGATGGCAGTGGCAAGTTTATCGAAGACAATTGGCAACGTGCAGAGGGTGGTGGTGGCAGGACCCGTGTATTAACCAATGGCAGCGTTATTGAGCAAGGAGGGGTTAATTTTTCTGTAGTTTCTGGTGATAAGTTACCACCATCAGCAACCGCACACCGACCTGAATTGGCTGGCCGAAAATGGCAAGCTTGTGGTGTTTCATTAGTGATTCACCCTAAAAACCCTTTTATTCCAACCTCTCACGCTAATGTTCGGTTTTTTATTGCCGAAAAAGCAGGCGAAGCACCCGTGTGGTGGTTTGGCGGCGGCTTTGATCTGACACCATTTTATCCATTTAAAGAAGATGTTGTGCATTGGCATCAAACGGCAAAAGATATATGTCAGCCTTTTGGTGATGAGGTTTATCCTGAGTATAAAAAATGGTGTGACGAGTACTTCTATTTAAAACATAGAGATGAAACCCGTGGTGTCGGTGGTTTGTTTTTTGATGATCTTAATAAATGGGACTTTGAGCAATGCTTTGATTACATCAAAGCAGTTGGTGTTGGCTTTATTGATGCATACGTGCCCCTGATGGAAAAGCGTAAAGCGACCCCATTTGATGATAATAACCGTCAATTCCAATTATATCGACGCGGCCGTTATGTTGAATTTAACTTAGTCTTCGACCGTGGTACTTTATTTGGTTTGCAATCGGGAGGTAGAACGGAATCCATATTAATGTCGATGCCACCACTTGCTCGCTGGGAATATAACTTTCAAGCAAAGCCTGATAGCGCTGAAGCTAAACTACAAGACTATTTACTCGCCCAAAATTGGCTGTAATAAACGTTAGCTCAATTTTTATGACTCACAAACAAACTATCGCTAGACAAGATCTGATAGCTTTTGTTTGTGAGTTAAATAAAAACCTCAAGTTTGCAGTTTTAATTATTGAACCATAATTATTTTAAGGCTTTTAATAAAGCTTGAGCTAGATCAAGCTGTTTAAAACAGTGCCCGCGTAAAATTATCATATTGAATTGTACTCTCTATTTACTAAGGTAATGCACCGATGAAAAAATCAGTAATTAATGGCTTGATCCTCGCCACTCTTACGTTGTCTTCACTTACATTTGCTAACCAAGCAGGCGATTTTATCGTTCGTGGTGGCGCAGCTATGGTTGATCCTGCAAATAATAAAGCTAACGTACTATTAGATGGTGCTGATTCAGGCCTAGATGTATCACCAGATGGTGATACCCAACTTGGTCTTAATCTTGTCTATTTTTATGACAAAAACTGGGCGATAGAATTATTAGCAGCAACACCATTTTCACATGATATAAAATTACATGCGGGTGACACGACAACGACACTTGGTAAAGTATCTCATTTACCACCTACATTGAGTGTATTGTATTACTTCGATACCAATTCAGCGCTTAAGCCATATGCTGGTTTGGGTCTTAACTATACTATTTTCTTCGACGACAAGTTTTCTACTATTTATAAAGACGCTGGGTTTAGCGACTTAGACTTAGGTGGCTCGTTTGGCCTTTCTGCACAACTAGGTGCTGATTACCAACTTGATGAAAAGTGGTCATTAAACGTATCGGCTCGCTATATTGATATTGATACCGACGCAAGCTTTAAAGTCGCTGGTACGGTTAAGGGTAAAGCGGAAGTTGCAATAGACCCCATGGTTTATTCACTAATGCTAGGTTATAAATTTTAAATAGCCCTCAACTGAGCAAAGTTGTTATAAAAAGCAGTAACTGAGTTACTGCTTTTTGGTTTTCATTGTTTAACAACTAGGTTAATCTACGGCTAAACACTCAAGTTAGTAATGCTATGGATCAATATCGCGTATTTGGTAATCCTATTGCCCAATCAAAATCTCCGTTTATTCATCAACAGTTTGCTGTGCAGACAAAGCAAATAATGAACTACCAAAGCGAGTTAGCTGAATTTGATCAATTTGATGTAGCTGTGAAAAAATTAATAGCTAACAATGGCAAAGGCGCTAATGTCACCGCTCCCTTTAAAGAACAAGCATTTTCATTGTGCGATAAACTTAGTGAAAGAGCTAAATTGGCGGGCGCTGTTAATACTTTGATTTTTTGTAAAACAGGGGTTTATGGTGATACTACTGATGGCGTTGGTTTAGTAGGTGATTTACTCAGGCATCAAATTCAGCTGCGAGATAGTAAGGTGTTATTACTGGGGGCCGGCGGAGCGGCGAAGGGTGTTGTGCAATCTCTCCTGGAACAATCTCTTAAATCGTTAACTATCGCCAATAGAACATTAAGTAAAGCACAAGCCATTACTCAGCAGTACCCCAATGACGCTGTTAAGGCGGTTACTTTTGCCGAGACCAAAAACTTAGTCTTTGATATCATAATAAATGCGACATCGGCCGGCTTATCGGGCGATAGTTTAGCGATTTCAGAGCAAACCATCAAAAGCTCAACCGCATGTTATGACATGGTATATGGCAAAGAACCAACCATGTTTTTAAAACAAGCAAAGCAGCTTGGTGTTGAACATGTTGTTGATGGCTTAGGTATGTTAGTGGGCCAGGCGGCAGCAAGCTTTCAATTATGGCGAGGTATGAGCCCAGATATTGAACCGGTATTGAAATCGTTAAGAGCGCAATTAAAGTAATTTTATAGCGTATTAGAGTAGCAATATGAACCAAGCAATTTTATTTAATGATGATTTACAATTTGATAAGCTCCATGATGCTTGGTCTTTTACTGGCCAGCTGTCAGGACAGAAGATAACAATATATTTTCATTCTATGCAGTTAAAACAATTGATGGCACTTGATAATTGCACTAAATATGATTTAGAAGATATAGCTGAACTCTGGCTCGAGAAAAACGAGCCAGAGGACAACGAAATACATATAGAAATGAGATAACTAAAATAAGCTAACTGTTATCAGCCAAGTATTCAGCTTTTAATTCGACATAGTTTATCGCTGACTGTTTAAGAAAATCAGCTTCACTTACTTTTAACTTTCTTGTTTGCCTTACTGGATTACCAACATATAAGTAGCCACTTTTTAAGGTTTTGTTCGGTGGTACTAAACTACCTGCACCGATAAAGACATCATCTTCAACAATCGCACCGTCCATTATAATAGCGCCCATACCTACTAAAATTCGATTACCTAAAGCACATCCGTGCAACATACACTTATGACCAACAGTAACATCATCACCAATAACTAAAGGGTTACCGTTTGGGTTACCGGCACTTTTTCGGGTGACATGTAAAACCGTACCATCTTGTATATTGGTTCTAGCGCCAATGGTGATTTTGTTGACATCACCTCTAGCGGCCACTAAAGGCCAAATACTCGTATCATCACCTAGAGTAATATCGCCAACGAGTACGGCAGTTTCATCAATATAAACAGAACTGCCTAATAGAGGAGTAATACCTCGATAGCTTCGGAAATTATTTTTACGCATAAATAAAATGGCTTTTAGATTACTGATATAGATATCTTAGCAAAAATAAGCCCACAAACAGTATTTTTCAGCGATCGGCGTAATTATGTCACTTAGTGATTGAACCAAGTGTTGGCTAATAGTTGGCTAATAGATAATATAGCCGTGTGATTTTACAGCACTTTGAACATTAAAAACTCAATCACAGTAAGGGTTGTACAAATAAAAAGCAAACAAACACTTATTGGCAATTTAATTGCATTTAGGTGTTGACGTGAGGGCAGAAATCTCTAGAATGCGCTCCAGTTCCAAGGGGTAACCCGAAAGAACGGTTTT
>CAXBNP010000011.1:0-122023 GCA_963977145.1 uncultured Colwellia sp. | reverse complement strand
GGACGCTGGTACTTAGCTTATGTCGGGAACATATAACCTGTGCCTGCATAGACGCTGGTACTTAGCTTATGTCGGGAACATATAACCTGTGCCGACATGGACGCTGGTACTTAGCTTATGTCGGGAACATATAACCTGTGCCGACATGGACGCTGGTACTTAGCTTATGTCGGGAACATATAACCTGTGCCTGCATAGACGCAAGCACTTAGTTTTTTTCTGGAAAAAATACTGATCGTTCATTGACGTGAATGGATGCACTAATCCCGTGATGCCATGCTCTTACAGAAATGTATGTCATTAGAGTAATGAGGAGTAATTACCGAGATGGCTTGGCACGGTCTGAACATAAAAAAGCCAGCATAAGCTGGCTTTCAAATCATTGACTAGTTATTCAAACAAGTGATTAAAGTACACCACGTTCCATTTGATTAAGCTCAATTGACTTGAACAAAGCCGTAAAGTTACCCTCGCCGAAACCTTTGTCATCAACACGTTGGATCATTTCAATAAAGATAGGTCCAAAAATATTCTTCGTGAATATCTGTAATAAGTATGTATTTTCTTTTTGGCTATCTACTAGTACTTGATGATCGCGGATACGTTGCTGGTCTTCTTTTACCCAAGGTATACGGTCAAATACATCATCATAGTATTCTGGGACGATATTTAAGGTATCAATAATATCTTTGTCTAACTGGTCCAAAGAGCCTAATAAATCATCTGAAATAAAGGCTAAGTGTTGTACACCTGGGCCATTATATTCATTTAGATATTCGTCTATTTGGTTATTGCTGGTACCTTTACCTTCATTGATTGGAATGCAGAAAGTGCCACAAGGTGATTGTAATGCATATGAAACCAACGCCGATTTTTCGCCTTTAATATCGAAGTAACGAATATCAGTAAAACCAAATATGTTTTTATAAAAATTAGCCCAATGCTCCATAGTGCCTTGGTAAACATTATTAGTTAAATGATCGACCGCTTTGAAACCTTTATCTTTCACTAATACAGGCTCAGCAATATCTTCACAATCATCTTGATAAATTGACCCTTTAGCACCAAATTTTTCAATAAAATAAATTAGGCTATCGCCAATACCAAAAATGGCTGGGTAAGGTAATTTGTTATCAACATCTTGCGCCGATTTTGCACCACGAGCAACGGCTTGCTCGAAGGCAAACTCAGCGTCTTCTACGCGCCAACCCATTGAGCAAATTGCCGGGCCATGGCTTTTCGCAAATTCTTTAGAAAACCCGGTTTGTTCATGATTTAAGAAAAAATGAATATCATTCTGATTAAAATAATCAATATCCCGGCCTTTAAATTTCTTTAGTTTTGAAAAACCGAAACCATAAAAGGCATTTTCCATAAAATCAGAATCTGGTGATGCATATTCAATAAATTCAATACCACGTAAATTAAGTGGGTTTGTTACTTCTGTCATAGTTATTTCTCTCACGCTTACATTGAGGCGATTATTACTCTGAATTCGACACAGAGGAAGTGAATGAAAAAACTGACAATTTTTGTACCGTAAATCTATTGTTACGTAATAAACAGACGAATTGATGGTCACGTAGATCTAAGCTATAGCTGGCAGCACCCACAGATGTAACAATATATTTACAGTCAATTTTTGCAGTAACAAATCGTTCAGATAACCAACAGATAAAAAGCAAAAATGCTAATCTTAATAGCTGGCAAGAAATCGCTTTAGCGCTTGCGGTCTTTGCAGCTAAATTCAGCAGATGAAAAAAAAACGCCAATTCAGTTAAGAGTTGGCGTTTTAGAAATACTATTTACAGCAAATGATTAGTTAGTACGTTGCTCTTTGCGTGGGCGAGCTGGACGCTCTGCCGCAGGCTGTACATCTGATACCGTAATCGCTAGTGCTTGACGACGAACTTGCACACGCTTTAACTGTGTAAAAGACTTCTCAGGCATACCTTTAGGTAGCTGAACAAAGCTATGTTTATCATGTAAGTTAATAGCGCCGATGTAGCTGCTGTCTAATGATATTTCATTAGCTATTGCGCCAACGATATCACCAGGACGTGCCCCATGCTCTTTACCTACTTCTAGGCGGTAAGTCTGCCAATCAACATCTGAACGAGCCACTTTCGCTTTACGAGGAGCGCGCTCTGCACGGTTCTCATTGCGGCTATCACCACGAGATTCATTACGACCACCGCGAGCATCACTGCGACCACCACGGCTATCGTTACGACCACCACGAGCATCACTGCGACCATTGCTGTCACGGTCATTTCTTTCACGTGCATCACGGCGAGGCTTTGGATCTTCTTTCGGTTGTAAAGGCTGCTTTAACTGTTTTTGATAAAGTAACGCTGCCGCTAAATCTGTCATTGAAAGTTCTGACTCACTTGCCATTGTTTCAATAATTTCGCGCATTGCCGTTAATTCTTTATCAGCAACAATAGCGGCTAACTCGTTACAAGTACGTTCTATACGGGCTTTACCAATTTCTTGAATATTTGGTAAGTCGTACATGGCAATAGTACCAGACGTTAAACGCTCATAGTGACGTAAAGAATACATTTCACGTGGACGAACAAATGAAATTGCTGTACCACTACGTCCAGCACGGCCAGTACGACCAATGCGGTGAACATAAGCTTCGTTATCACCTGGTAAATCATAGTTAATAACTAATGAAAGACGTGGAATATCAAGGCCACGAGCGACAACATCAGTTGCTACTAGAATTGATGACACACCTGATTTAAGTTGGTCAACCGTACGTTCACGCTGTGCTTGGTTCATATCACCGTTTAAAGCAACAGAAGCGTAGCCTGCACGTTCTAATTTTTCAGCAACGTCGATAGTATCATTACGAGTACGAACGAAGATTAGCATTGCATCGTATTCAACGGTTTCAGCAATACGCTCCAAAGCCGTCATCTTGTTAATGCCGCTAACTTTCCAAGCATACTGAGTAATATTGGCTTTTTCTTTTTTCACTGCCGCAATTTTAATATGCTCAGGGTTTTTCAAAAAGCGATTCGCTACTTTGCGAATTTGCGCTGGCATGGTTGCAGAGAACAATGCCATTTGTGTTTCTTTTGGTAAGTGCTCAAGGATCCACTCAATGTCTTCTAAAAAGCCCATGTTTAACATTTCATCAGCTTCATCAAGCACACAAAATGATAAGTTATCTAATTTAAGGCTTTTGCGACGTAAGTGATCCATTAAACGACCAGGCGTACCAACAACAACTTGTGCACCGCGTTCTAGTTGTTGAAATTGTGGTTGGTATGATTGGCCACCATATAAGGTAGCAACTCGTAAACCTTTCATGTCTTTCGCAAAAGTTTCAATCGCTTCTGCTACTTGAATGGCTAACTCACGCGTTGGCGCTAGTACCATTAGTTGTGGCTTACGAAGAGTTACATCAATTTTTGCTAGTGCAGGCAAACCAAAGGCAGCGGTTTTACCGGTACCTGTTTGCGCTTCACCAAGTACGTCTTTACCCGCTAATAAAGGGGGAATTGTTTGCGCTTGAATTGCAGTAGATGATTCAAAACCTAGTGCTTTTACAGCAGATACTAAGTTTTCAGGCAAACCAAGGGCGTCAAAGCCTACAGAGGCATTGTTAAGATCAGTCATATAATTTTGTCTTCTCATGGTAGAAACTGGCTATACGCCAAAATTCCTACGTACATATACGAGGAAACCACCAGGAAGACTTAAGGCACATTCATTACGTTAACGTTGAAAAGTTAACTGGGCAAGTCTATGGGCGGATATACCCCACTCATTTTAAATTTCTGTAACTATCTAAGTTTCTCTTGAAAACTTTTTCGATTCACTATTACAGAGGCGCGCATTATACAGGTGCAGTCATTTTATACAAGCTGTAATGTGTATTTAACGCTATTTAACATAAAAAACAGCTTAAAATACCTGAAATAGATACTTTAAGCTGCTCTTTAGCAAAAATTTAACTTAAGTTTTCTACGTTAGCTATCGATTTCAAAACCACCTTTTACCTTTTTGACACGTAAACCACCCGAACCACTTTCTATAATTTTTAAAGCACCTGCTTGCTCTACATCAATATCGCCAGAACCATCGTTAATCGTTACCAGACCATCAACTTTTCGTAAAGTTAAGTCACCTGAGCCATCTTCAATATTTGCACTGCCAGAGACCGCTTTTACAAAGATGCTACCGGAGCCATCGTTAATATCAAGATTGCCATTAACTTCATTTATTTCTATTTCTCCAGAGCCGTCAACAATAGTGATATTGCCGATAATTTCACTAACATAAAGGCCACCTGAGCCATCGTTAATTTCAAGTCCTCCCTTAATACCTTTTATAGTCAGCTCACCTGAGCCGTCCTTCACTGCGACCGCGCTAGCAATATTACTGATGTTTAAAGCGCCAGAGCCATCATCAACTTGCAACATTAGGTGACTTGGCATCGTGACTTTAATATCAATATGCGGAGAATCACCCAGCCAAAAGCCACTGCTGTTAATTTTCGCCACCAAAGTCGCACGTTGACCTGATTCAGTTAAGCTTAATTCAAAGTCATCTGCATCACTATTCTCTGTATATATATCAGCAACCACGGTGATCTCTGTCACATGCTCAGAGCCCGAAATAACCAAGGAACCCGCCCCTGCTTCAACGTCCAACACCTTAAGCATTTTGGCATCAAGGATAAGTTCTTGTTGGCTGTGGTAATTGGCATGAGAGGGATTTGCTACAACAATGCAGCCACTTAAAAAGGTTGCACCTGATATAAAAAGTAATGCTTGAGCTAATTTCATTGGTCTATTTCCTGGTAAACTATCGATTATTTTAATTATATCATTCAATACAATCAAAAATCGCGCCAACAAATAAAACCCATTTTTATTAATAACTTAAAACCAAGGCAACAACAATAAATTCAAAAAACGATAGATTTTAGTGAAAATAACAATTTATTAGTGAATTTTCAGCTAGGCGCTAAGAAATGATAAGTTGATTAATCATCTCGGGCAAAAGGCCAAAAAACAAGCCTAACGTAATAAAGCTATACACTAAGACTTTCTCTAGCGTGTGACTCTTGACTTTATCCATTTGGCCGTTAACTATTGGTGTATCATCAAAAATCTTAAAGATCATCGGTAAATAATAAGCTAAACCAATACCACTGCCTATAATAAGCACCGCAATTAACCACCAGGCATGGGCAATGGTTGCTTGACTTAGAATATAGAATTTACCAATAAAGCCCATAGTTAACGGAATGCCCGCTAAACTGAGTAAACCAAGTATCATCAACACAGCATAACTCGGTGAGCGCCAAAATAGACCTTGTAAATCGTTCAATGAAATATCGTCTTGGTAAGACGCACGGGTATTTTGCTGTTGCATTAACGCGATAATGATAAAAATTGATAGGTTAGCAACCGTATAAGCTGCTAAGTAGAATAAACTACTCTGCCAAGTAAAAGCCAAGCTTTGCTCAGAAGTAGCAATAATCACAATCAGTAAATAGCCCATATGGGCTATTGACGAATAAGCTAACAAGCGTTTTACATTTTGCTGTTTCAGTGCCATAACATTACCTAATAACATCGAAATCACGGCAAATATCATTAAAAACAATTGGAAACTTTCCAACAGTAAATAGCGCTGAGCGATAATACATTTCAATAAAACCACGAACATAGCGACTTTCGAAATAGTGGCCATCAATAGGGTTACCGGCGTTGGCGCTCCTTGATATACGTCTGGTGTCCAGAAATGAAAAGGCGCAATTGATAATTTAAAGGCTATACCAGAAACAAAGAGCAACAGCCCTAATTGAAAAAACAACCCTAGCCCATGCTGATGGTATATTGCTTCAGGTATTGCAGTGTTAAAACTCAACTCTCCGGTAGCGCTATAAATAAAGGCAATACCCAAGAGCATAAAACTCGATGCTGTTGCGCTTAACACTAAATACTTAAAGCCACTTTCAACGCTGTAATGGCTTTCGCGATGGTAGCCAACCAAGCCCACTAAACTAATACTGAGCAGCTCAAAGCCCAAAAATAAGCTGGCAAAGTGATCACTCGTTACTAGTACTCCAGCCCCGAGTACCATTAATAATAACAATAGGTAATATTCATCATGCACTTCTATATGTGCTTTTAGAAAACTATGACTCATACGCAAAGCCACCATGGCTGAGATAAGTATCAAGCTAAAAGCGAATATGCTGTAGCTATCAACTTTTAACAGCTGCGTGACTTGGGTTGCTGGCATAAAAAGCAAGTTAATATTGGCTAACAATGCCACGAAAAGTATAAAAAAAGTAAACAATGCAATGGTGCGTTGCGACCTTTTCCAAGCCACCAGCAGTAATGCTAATGATATGCCAAAAGCAATAATGAGTTGCGGTAAAATGGCGCCTGCCATAGTCATGGTTAGCAAAGGTTGTGAGTTGCTCGCTATAGACATCATCACTAGACTCCAAATGAGAACTTAAGCAATAGCGTCGGATATAAGCCAATTGCTAAGAGCGTCAATAATAATGAGCCACAAATAATGAGCTCCCTAGACTGCAGATCAATAATATCTCGCTTCGGCGTACCTTGAAAACTCGATTGAAACAGCACCATGCCATAAATAGCTGAACCGATAAGACCGAAAGCCGCAATAATGGCAAATTCAGGCATCACCTGAAAAACGCCGACTAAACTAACAAATTCACCAATAAAGTTGGCTAAACCCGGTAAACCAAAAGCAGCGCCAGCAAAAGCCAAGGCAAATCCCCCCATGCGAGGCGCACTTTGCCAAAACCCCCCCATATCGGCTAAATCTCTACTGTGAATGCGTTGGTAAATCATACCCGCCATAGCAAACAAAGCGGCACTACTTAAGCCATGTGCGACCATAGTGACAATTGCGCCTTGATAAGCATTGCTGTTAAAGGCAAACAATGCCAGCATCACAAAGCCCATATGGCTAATACTGCTATACGCGACTAAACGTTTAAAATCTTGTTGGGCAAAAGCCATTTTCGCACCATAAACAATGCTAACCACCGCTAATGTCGCAGCAATAGGAGCAAATTGCTCGCTAGCCTGTGGGAATAAAAAAATAACGAAACGAATTAAGCCGTAAGCGCCTGTTTTTAGCAGTACCCCAGCAAGTAATACGCTGCCCGCGGTAGGTGCTTGAGTATGCGCGTCAGGTAACCAGCTGTGTACGGGCACCGAAGGTAATTTAACCGCAAAAGCAATAAAAAAACCTAACATCAAATATTGACTAATTTCGAGTGGAATATCCAACAAAAGCCAATCGAGGTAATAAAAACTTAGCTGTCCCGTTTGTAATAAATGAAAATAGCCGGTGGCGATAATAGCCACTAACATGAGGAGACTACTCACTTGTGTAAAAATGAAAAATTTCAGCGCAGCAAATTGACGTTTCTCATGTCCCCAAATTGCAATAATGGCGGTCATGGGTAGTAACATCACCTCCCAGAAGAAAAAGAAAAGAAACATATCTACCGCGACAAAAACCCCAATAATACCGGCAATAGTTAACAATAAATTAAAATAATAAAAACCGACATGGCGTTGAATTTCATGCCAAGAAACTAATACGCAAATAATGCCTAACAGCCATGTAAGCGCTATGAGTACAATGCTTAACTGATCAATAGCAATACTATATTGAATATTAAAAGTTTTGATCCAATCAACTCGGCTCAGCACTTGCAAATGCGCGAAGCCATCATTTGGCTTTATCTCGTGGCTCATAACGAAAACCGCAAAAACGGTCGCTAATAACGCTAAGCTGATTAATGCTAGCCACTTGGCACTGCCTTGCCAGTATTTTTCAGTTCGCCAAGCCAATGCGCCAGCCATCAGCAATGCCAGCATAATAACGGTGAGTGTCATAAGAAGCTTACTCCTAACAGCAATATTATGGCTAGGCCAAAGGCAGCCAAATACCAGCGTAAACTGCCATTTTGAACCAGTAATAATGCCTCGTGCCATAAACTAACATACCAAGCATTGAGCATAATGATTTGGTCGAAGATATCGTATTTATTCACCGCGGCAAGCCACTGGTAGGGTTTAACTAACAGTGCATTATACAAAGCGTCAAAGCCTAGCCCTTGTCGGCAGAACACCACCAATTTACTGTCACTAGGCTGAATATCATGCTCAGTACCTTTAATTGGAGCAGTACGATAGTGTTTAAAATAAAACCAAGAAAACAAAATACCGATAAAAGGCGTAATAATAGCAATCGAATGTAACCAACTAGGTTCATCCAGCTGCGCTAACGGCCGCTCATTTAATGCTGAGAACACTAAACTAAGATCAAGCGGAATAAGCCCGCCAAATAACGACAACAAAGCCAAAACAATTAGCGTACTGCGCAGTAACGTACTTTTTTCTGAGTGTGTTTTTTTTGTAAAACGTGCAGTCCCTAGAAAAGCGAGAAAAAATAACCGGCAACTATAAATACTGGTTAATAGCGCCCCTAAAATCGCACACCACCATAGCAGTGGTCCTGCCGTATTCGATGACCAAAGCTGGGCAATAATCGCTTCTTTAGAGAAAAACCCTGACGTGCCAGGTAATGCCATTAGGCAAATTAAACCGACAACAAATAAGCTGCTCTCAAAGGGTAATTTTTTCCATAAATCGCCCATTTTAAAAAGATTTTGTTGATGATGCAGCGCATAAATAACCGCTCCTGCCGTTAAGAACAGCAGTGCTTTAAAAAAGGCATGGGTCATTAGATGAAAAACGCCAGCCGACCAGGCCCCAGCGCCTAAAGCCAACATCATATAGCCGATTTGGCTCATGGTTGAATAAGCCAAAACGCGTTTAATATCGGTTTGTGCTAATGCGGCAACACCAGCGAGTAATAAGGTTAGTGCACCCAGCCAGGCGACATAGTTCATCACTTCAGGTGCTAATAAAAAGATGCCATGCATACGAGCAATTAAATATACTCCGGCAGTAACCATAGTCGCCGCATGGATCAGCGCGCTGACTGGTGTTGGCCCCGCCATAGCATCAGGTAACCAAGTTTGTAATGGCAATTGGGCTGATTTACCAACCGCACCACCGAGCAATAATAAGGCAATCCAGTAAATATTGTTTGCCTGTTCTGCACTAGGTCCAGCAGCAATATTATTGGCTTGTTGAGCTAACGTCGTGACCGTTGCAATATTGAATTCACCAAAGGTATTAAACAATAACAGCAAACCAATCGCCATCGAGGTATCGCCAATACGGGTAACAATAAACGCTTTGCGCGCGGCTAAAACATTACTTTTTTCTTGATACCAAAAGCCAATCAATAAAAAACTACATAAACCAACGCCTTCCCAGCCTAAATATAACAAAACTAAATTATCGGCTAAGACCAAAATCAGCATAGCGACGATAAATAAGTTCATGTAGGCCATAAAGCGTGAGAAGTTAACATCAGCTTTCATGTAGATCGCAGCAAATAAGTGAATGAGAAAACCGACACCGGTAACCACACTGATCATAACAGCGGATAAGCCGTCAAGATAAAAACGGATATTAACTTCGCTAGTAGCAAGTTGATTAGTCAAATCAAACCAATGCCATAGGTTAACCGTCATCACTTGGTTTTGACTAACCGACAATTCAAACAATAATATCACGCTAACTAACACCGTCAGAGCCATACTACTAACACTAATGATGGCCGCAAGCTGCCATGACAGTTTTTTACCAAAAACAATTAACAGCAAAAAGCTCACTAAAGGATAAAAAGGTAAACTCGCTAATAGCACTATCCTTACCCCTTCATCTGGTTTAATAAATCAATATCTAACGAGCGATATTTCTTTTGCATACGAATTAATAACGCTAACCCTACTGCTGCTTCAACAGCAGCAAGGGTTAAAATTAAAATAAACATCACTTGGCCATCGGCTTGTTGCCAAACACTGCCAGCACCAATAAAAGCAACGCCGACGGCATTGAGCATAATTTCTAAACTCATCAAGATAAATAAGGTGTTTTTTCTTGCCACCACGCCAATAAAGCCGATAACAAAGAGTAAACTCGATAATATAAGCACATGAAACAAGGGAATAGTAGTCATAGCGGGCCCCCTGTAATATCGGGTTTTGCATAGTGATAACCGGCTAACAGACCTGATAAGAGCAGAAAAGAAGCAATTTCAACGGCAAGTAAATAAGGACCATATAACATAATGCCAACTGCTTTTGAGCTAATAACTGTTGCTTGAAGGCTCTGTTGCATATCAGCATTATTAATAATAACGACCATTTCAACCAATAGCGCAAATGCCAACAACATCGCCCCCAACATATTGGCTAAACTTTTATTTCTCGGCGCGTTTGCGGTTTCATCTTTACCTAAACCAAACATCAGTACGGCAAAAACAAACAACACCAAAATAGCACCGGCATAAACAATAACTTCTAACCCTGCGGCAAAAGGTGCGCCCATTAAATAAAAACACACCGCAACGGCTAATAACGACACCACTAAATATAATAAAGCGTGCACGGTATTATTGCCTGTTACTACCTTTAAGCTAGCAATTACAGCGACTAAACCTGCGAGATAAAATAAGCTTTCAATGGCGGCAAAATTAGCGAGCATTTTGACTCTCCTTAGTATTACTTTTAGTTTTTCTTATAAAAGTTAGCTCAAAACTCATGGCATTAATCCTTTAATATCAATCGGTGGTCTTTCTTGCTCTGCTTGCCCTTTACCTTTACCTGCAATGGCAATGCCTGACTGCTGATAGAAACTATAGTCAGGATATTTACCTGGACCACTAATTAATAGATGTTCTTTTTCATAAACTAAGTTTTGCCTATCGTATTCTGCTAATTCCACATCTGGAGTTAACTGAATAGCATAGGTCGGGCAGGCTTCTTCACAAAAACCACACAAAATACAACGTGAGAAGTTAATACGAAAAAAATCAGCACGCTTGCGACCATCGTCATCAACTACTTGTTGCAAGGCGATACAATCAACCGGACAAGCAACCGCACAAAGATTACACGCCACACAACGCTCTTCACCATCAGGATCTCGAGTCAGCACAATACGTCCACGATACCTAGGCGCTAAGTAAGGTTTTTCTTCTGGATATTGCACGGTATCGGCTTTAGTAAAAGTGTGTTTAAGCACTAACCACATGGTTCTAAGTTGACTAAACATTATCGCCTCCGTGCGCAAACTGAGTGAGCTGATGTTTGAACATAGTTATAGCACTCCCGTTAAACGTAATACCGCGGTAACCAAAAGGTTTAATAATGCTAAGGGCAGCATCACTACCCAGCCAAATTTTAGTAATTGATCAAATCTAGGACGTGGTAGCGATGTTCTTAAAAGAATAAAAAACATCACAAAAAACATGATTTTAATCATGAACCACAGCAGTGGCGGTAACCATGAAGCAAGCGGTTCAGGCATCAACCAACCACCAAAGAAAAGTACCACTGACATAGCTGATATCAAGGTCACCCCTAAATATTCACCGAGAAAGAATAAAGCGAATTTCAGCCCTGAATATTCGGTATGAAAGCCTGCGGTTAACTCGGTTTCAGCTTCTGGTAAATCAAAAGGTAGTCGGTGACTTTCGGCAATACCGGCCACTAAAAAAATAAAGAAACCAACAAATTGCGATTGAATAAGCCAACCATCGGTTTGCGCTAAAACAATTTCACGCAGGTTAAAACTCCCCGTAAGTAGCACTACTCCCATCACTGACAGTGCCATAAACACTTCATAACTTACCGTTTGTGCTGCAGCTCTCATGCCGCCTAACAAAGCATACTTAGAGTTTGACGCCCAACCTGCCAACACCACGCTATAAACAGCGAGCGAGGCCATCGCGAGAAAAAACAATAAACCGATATTTAAATCAGAAACACCAATACTGGGAGAAAACGGCACCACCGCAAAACTCATCAAGACACACAGAGCACCAATAACGGGTGCTAAGACAAAAACGAGGCGGTCACTAAAAGGTGGGATCCAATCTTCTTTACCGAGAATTTTTAGCAAATCGGCCAATGACTGCAAAACACCAAAGGGTCCAACTCGATTCGGACCACAACGGTCTTGCCAAATACCAATCATTCTGCGTTCAACCCAAACCAACATCGCTGCTATGGGGATCAATAAGGCGATAATGATGGTTATTTCAAATACTTTCCATAGCATTTCATCCATCATTCAATCCTCCAGAGCACAATCGAATAGGGATAGTTTGATCCTTGGTTTTTAGCCTTTTGAGAATATTTTCTTGGCTTTTTTTCGCTGCGATTAAACCATCATTAAATTGCGCGAGATAATCCGTTAGCTCTTGGTCGCAGGCTAAGGCAATAGTCATTTCCAGTTCATGCGATAATGACTGACAAAGTGAAAAATTGCCAAAAGCTAGTGAACTCGGTAAATGATTGACGGTAACAACCTGACTGATGATACTTTGACTGACCAGTTGCATTTTGTTATTTGTTGCAGAAAAAACCACTTTACACCACTGACCTTTTTTAACTCCTGCTTGCTTCGCTGTCTCAGCACTAATATGAATTTGATTACTTGCTCGCAGCATTTGAAATTCGACGGTCTGGGCTGCTTGCCAGTCACTGAAGTAAACATTTTTTTGTTGAACATAAGTTAAGAGATTAAAGGTTTTATTTTCAGTAACGCTGCTTTTAAACGTGTTATCTATATTTTTTTCAGTGAGTTGCCAACAAGGGTTATTGACTATGTCGATAGCTGCGGGGATAAAAACCGCGGCATTTTGCTTTAATAATTGACCATTAATTTCTGCTTGAAATTGACCAATAGCCTGATTTGAATTCCAACCAGGCGCCCAAACAAATGGCATTTCACTGCTTTGTCCAGCCGATTTACCTTCCATAGAAAAAGTAAAATCATCATCACTTTTTTGCGTGACTTTTGCTTCATGTACCGTGATATTAGCCATTTGCGCTGTCCGTCCACTAGCTCGGTGGCTCATTCTCGCAATAGCTTTTTGCTGAGTTTTTTCACTGTTTTTCGTTAGCAATTTAGGCCATTGCGGATAAGTGTCGATAAAAAATTGCTGCAACTGAGTCAGTGATTCACATCGATGCTTTTTAGCGACAACTTGAGCATGCTGAGCGTTATTATTACCGTCTGTTGATGTGGTACTCGGCATTTTTATGCCAACAATATCGGCAATATTATCTAACCAACGCCAGCTTTCTTGTACCGGCAGTACCGGCGGATGTACTTGAAAAAACTGCTGTGCTCGGCCTTGATAGTTCACATAATGCCCGTCGCCCTCACTAACGGCGGCAACCGGCAGCACAATATCAGCGATAGTGGCAAGTCGGTGCTCTGAATGATCAAGAACAATCAAGGTTTGAGCTGATTTTCGTAACTGTGAGATTTGCTCTTCGGAAAGTTTTGCCAGTTCTTGCTCAAGTAAAATAAGTCCTTGATAGCTTTTATTCGAGTCATTCAGCTGTGCTAAAACTTGTTCAATTGATAGCGAGTGCTTATCTAAAATCGACAATAAACCAACGCTATTACTACATGGCGGTACGATAATTAACTCTGGCGCTATGATTTCGCTTTGCTGTTTAAACGCCGATACTAGACTCGCGATGTTAGACAATAAGTCAGCGCTGCCAGCACTAGTGCCCGAAATAAACAACGGCTTATTAGCTTTACGTAAGCCCCTATATACCGAGGAAATAAAACTTTGCTGCCTGACACTCAATTGATTTTGCTCAGCTAAATCAGTAAGCGCAAGTTCTAGGGCTTTATCATTGTTAACTTTTTTATCCTGACCAAGCGACAAGAGCTTCGCCAATGTCACTAAACATTGCGATATTTGCTCTATAGGCAAGAGTAATGCCTGCTCGGAGACATCATCAAGTTTAGTGCTGGTACTTTGCAGGGAAAATAACGGTGATAGTAATTTACCGCCAATGGTTCGTACCGCGCTGTCTTGCCATGCTGGAATACCTATTTTTGCTGCTTTGTCATTCGCTGCATTTCGTAGTGCTTGGCGCACAGACAAAGCCATTCTGGGTGCTGTTTGGCTAATATCCTCGGCAATAATTAATATAAAATCACTGTTTTCAATATCCGCCAGACTTGGTGCTTTATTTGCGGCCTGTAATTGCGCATGTTGCGCGGCTACTTTCATTTCTTCATCATTATAGCCAGGACTAAATTGCTCAGCGCCAACGATATTTTTTAAATAAAAATTAGCTTCTAATGAGGCACGAGCAGAGCCAATACCGATAAAGTTTTTCTTTCTAAAATGTGACAAAGCTTTCGCAACATCTAATTTAGTTAGGCTGACAGGTGATTGCTGCGCGATACCTCTAACTTGCCTGATGCGCTGATCACCATTGACAAAGCCAATACCAAAACGACCGCGGTCACAGATAAAATAACCATTGATATCGCCATTGTAGCGATTCATTACTCGGCGCACCGAACCATAACGTTCGCCAATACTCAGGTTGCAACCTACCGAGCAATGACTGCAAACCGACGGTGCCGATTGGAGATCCCATTTGCGAGTATAGTGCGATGAAAAAACTTTATTGGTAAACACGCCAGTGGGACAAACTTCCACTAAGTTACCGCTAAATTCACTTTCTAAAGCACCATCAGACTGACGACCAAAGTAAACTTGGTTTTTTGAACCATAAACGCCAAAGTCTTTGCCACCGGCATAATCATTGTAAAAACGTGTACAGCGATAGCAGGTAATACAACGGTTCATTTCGTGGCCAACTAAGTCGCCCAAATATTGATTGTTGAATGTACGTTTTGTGCCCTGATAGTCCCGCACGCTATGACCCGTCATTACCGTCATATCTTGTAAATGACATTCGCCACCCTCAGCACAAACCGGACAATCATGAGGATGATTAGTCATCATCGCTGCGATAACTTGTTCACGAAATTCACTGGCTTCTTTATGTTTAATGCTGATGCGCATACCATCAGTCACTGGCGTAATACAAGCCATGACGATACGGCCGCGTTGATCATCTTCATCTTGAAACTGTGTCACGGCGCACTGACGACAAGCACCAACTGACCCCATAGACGGATGCCAACAGAAATAGGGCAGATTTAGTTTTTCTGATAACACCCCAGCCAGCAAGTTATCTTCAGAGCTAAGCTGATAAGGCACGTCATCAATGAAAATCGTCACTTTATTTTCACTCATGTTATTGCCCTGCCTTTGATGATGTAGGTGAGAGTGTTGCCTGAGAACTTTGAATGTTTGACGCAGGGCTTTGCGCGACTTTAGTGCGTTTAGCGCTCATGGACGGATTATAATGACAACAACCGTGCTCAATATGCTGTAAGAAATCGTCATGGAAATATTTTAAAGCGCTTCTTAATGGCTCTACAGCTCCCGGTGCTAAAGCACAATGGGTTTTGCCTATCCACATAAAATCACACAGCTTAGCTAAAGTGTCTAAATCTTGTATTTTGCCTTGACCTTGTTCAATACGGCTCAGTACTTCAACAGCCCATGGTGTGCCATCTCGACAAGGCGTACACCAGCCGCAAGACTCTTGCGCAAAAAAACGCATCAAATTTAACACCATAGCTACAGGGCAGTTTTTATCGTCTAGTACAATCAGGCCACCTGTGCCTAAACGACTGCCCACTTTAGCGATAGAGTCAAAATCCATTGGTGTATCTAAATGTTCTGCAACGAGAAAGTCAGTGGACGCACCGCCTGGTAATAAGCCTCTAAATTGTAGACCCTCTTGCATACCCCCCGCATAGTCATAGAGCACTTCACGCAAGGTAGGACCCATGGGTAATTCCCATAAACCCGGATTTTTTATCCGCCCACAAGCACCGTAAATTTTACTTCCCGCATCACTGTTGGGCGCAATCGCCTGAAACCAAGCGATACCATTTTTTAAGATGTGGGGCAAATTACATAAGGTCTCAACATTATTGACTATGGTAGGTTTGCCAAATAAACCACTGACTTGTGGAAATGGCGGCTTCGCTCTAGGGATTGCACGTTTGCCTTCCAAGGCATTGATTAGCGCGGTTTCCTCGCCACATATATAGCGCCCAGCGCTGCAATGAACATATAAATCCATTGAATATGCGCTACCTTGAATTTTTTCTCCTAGCCAATTATTTTGGTAGGCTTCATCAATCGCCTGTTGTAAACGTTTTGCGGCTAAATGATATTCACCGCGCAGAAAAATATAGCTTTTGTTTGCGCCTATGGTGTACGCCGCGATAATCATAGCTTCAACTAATTGATGTGGCAGACCTTCGAGCAATAATCTGTCTTTAAATGTGCCCGGTTCCATTTCATCGGCATTGGCGACTAAATACTTATTATCAGGCGCATCTTCATCGCCATCCTCAAACATGGGTACAAAACTCCATTTCATACCCGTAGGAAATCCAGCACCACCGCGCCCTTTTAAGCCTGAGTTTTTAACAATCTCTAAAACTTCCTTGGGCGCATGTTGCAGCGCGATTTTTGCTCCTTGATAACCGCCCGCTTGGCAATAATCATCAAGTGATAATGGCTGTTGCAAATTTACCCATTGGGTTAACGGCTTTAAACTATTATTGGATATCTGCTCAGCCATTAATTTCTCCCTTAAGCGCTAGCTGTTGGAGAATATCAACCGCGCTTTCTGGACTTAAGTGTTGGTAATGTTCGATGCCAATCATCATCGCGGGTGCTTTATCACAACTGCCTAAGCAAGCATTAGAAAGTAGCGTGAATTTGCCATCTGCGGTGGTTTGGCCATAGTCGATGTTTAAGTGTTGTTTAATCGCTGCAAGTACTGAGTTGAGCCCAGTTAAGTGACAAGCAATGCTGTCGCACAAATGGATAACATGTCGGCCAACAGGTTGTCGATAGATTAAATTATAGAAAGTAGCAACGCCCTCTAGCTGGGCAATGGGGATAGCTAACAAGTCACTTATTGCAAAAAGACTTTCATCACTGATCCAACCACGATGTGCTTGCACCACTTTAAGTGCTTCAATACCAGCGGCCTCACGGGTTTCCATGATACTAGCCTCATGCTCAATCGCAGCAATTTCGCTTGCCGTTAAATAATGTTGATAATCAATTGTCATCGTGTCGATTGTTTCCATCACTATCTCTTTATTTGCTAAATTTCATTGCTACTTTCTCAGCTAACTTTTTCAGTTTTGACTTAACATACCTGAGCAAAGTCAAAGTTCTTATCGGTCTACATCCGCCATGACATAATCAACACTGCCCAATGTAGCGATAAGATCCGCCACCATTTGCCCCTTACTAATTAATGGCAACATTTGTAAATGTGGAAAGCTCGGTGTGCGAATACGGGTGCGATAACTCATGGTGCTACCGTCACTGATCAAGTGATAAGCCATAATGCCTTTCGTTGCTTCAACACTGACCGATACTTCACCTGCAGGGATCACTGGCCCCCATGAAACATTGAGGAAATGTGGTATTAAGGTGTCAATATCACGCATGGTTCGATCTTTTAATGGCGGAGTGGTTTGCGGGTGCTCAGCTTTATAAGGCCCCTCGGGCATATTGTTTAAGCACTGTTCAATAATGCGAATACTCTGGCGCATTTCTTCTACGCGTACTCGACAGCGATCATAACAATCACCGTTGTGGCCGAGCGGTACTTCAAAATCAAATTGATCATAACCACCGTAAGGTCTTTGTTTACGTAGATCCCATGAAAAACCCGTTGCCCTTAAACCTGGTCCTGTGACGCCCCAGTCAATAGCTTCTTGTGTTGAGTAAGCGCCAATACCGACAGTGCGCTGCTTCAAAATTGAATTTTGCATGACCATTTTTTCATATTCATCAAGACGTTTAGGCAAGTAATTAACGTAATCTCGTACTAAGCTCTGCCAACCTTTTGGTAAGTCTTGCGCAACACCGCCAATGCGGAACCAACTCGGGTGCATGCGAGCGCCGGTAAAGGCTTCAATAATACCAAACAGCTTTTCACGATCGATAAACATATAAAAAATAGGTGAAAGTGCGCCAAGATCTTGCGCGAAGGTACCGTAAAATAATAAGTGACTGAGAATACGGAACATTTCCGACGTCATGATGCGAATCACTTTCGCGCGATCTGGCACCGTTATACCCGCCAGTTTTTCTACCGCCATGACATAAGGAAAGTTATTCATTACGCCGCCAAGGTAGTCAATGCGATCAGTATACGGAATGTAACTATGCCAAGATTGCCGCTCGCCCATTTTTTCAGCGCCGCGGTGGTGATAACCAATATCGGGCACGCAGTCGATTATTTCTTCGCCTTCCATTTGTAAGACAATACGAAAGGCACCATGGACACTTGGATGATTTGGCCCAAGATTTAAGAACATAAAGTCGCTGTCTTTGCTTTGCCGCTTCATGCCCCAAGCTTCGGGGTTAAATTGCAGTGCGGCTTGCTCTTTGTCTTGTTGATAAGGTGGCAGCGTAAAAGGCTCCATTTCTGTCGCGCGCGCAGGATGGGTTTTAAGTAACGGATGTCCTTGCCAGGTATCCGGCATTAAAATACGCGTTAAATGTGGATGATTTTTAAAAACAATACCAAACATATCCCAGACTTCACGCTCGTACCAATTGGCATTTGGCCATAAACCACAAACACTCTCTAAACTTTTATCTGTCGTGCTCAGCGCAACTTTAATACGAATGTCCTGGTTACGTTGATATGAACGTAAATGGTAGCTAACGGTAAAGGCTTGTGAAAACAGTGATAGGTGCTCTCGCTCACTTTCGTCGATGGCGGTAAGATCAAAACACATATCAAAGGGCTGAGCTAATTCGTGTTTTAACACATGCATCAGTTTGAGCAACTGACTTTTCTCTAACCAGAAAGAGGGTATTTCGTCAACAATATTTTCGACTGCACTGACGGTTTGTAAATTTAGCTTAGGTGCAAGGGCAAGAATTTCATCAAGCAAAGGAACTGCTTGTAGCATCCGCCAATCATTACTTGCTTTCATATTTACTTGTGTTGCCATAACTTCCCTTCACGCTAGCCATTTTTATTATTAGTCGCTTTACTGGGTTTTCACTTACTTAAAGCTTTAATTGTTAAACCTTAATTTAACAACAAAGATCTCCTACAACTTAAATATGATCGGGTGGCTCCAGGTTGGTCACTTTAATCCGCTCTTGGTGTTTAATATCCCGTAAAGACGGTTTAGTAATTTCACTTACCTGCTGTTCTCCAACCGCCCAACTGAGTGGTCGTGGTTGATGTTCAATTTTGGTTTGCAATAGTAATAAGGCTTCGAGCAAGGCTTCTGGCCTAGGCGGACAACCGGGCACATAAACATCAACCGGAATAAATTTATCAACCCCTTGCACAACACTATAGATATCGTACATACCGCCAGAGTTAGCGCAAGATCCCATGGAGATAATCCAACGAGGCTCTAATAATTGCTCATAAAGATGTTGGATCACCGGCGCCATTTTTCGAAAACAGGTACCTGAAATAACCATTAGATCTGCCTGCCTTGGCGTGGCACGAATCACCTCAGCGCCAAAACGGGCGATGTCATGCCGGGAGGTAAAACTTGTGGCCATTTCGACATAACAACAACTTAAACCAAAATTAAATGGCCAAATGGAGTTTTTACGCCCCCAATTCACCATGTCATCAAGCTTTGCAAAAAGCACACTGCGCTTTAACTCTTCTTCAGAAACTCCCTTCATTTCCGCCATGGCGTCATCTAATTTTGCTTTTGTTAGCGACCATTCCATTATTGCTGTCCTTTATTCTGATCAAAAAGGTTGCCCTCACCACTCTGATTGGCAACATCTTGCAATCGTTGTAGTTGCCTGGCTCTAAAAGGTTGATGGCGACGGGTCAACTCTAATGCGCCAATGCGAATTAAATAAATTAATGCCGCCAGTAGCACGGCAATAAAAATACTGGCTTCGATAAAGCCCGGCCAACCAACATCGTCAAAAGCAATAACCCAAGCAAAAAGATAGATAGTTTCTAAATCGAAAATGACAAAGAAAATGGCGTATAAAAAGAAGTGGTTGGTAAAACGAGTTTTATTGTCGGAGACCGAAATAATGCCGGATTCATACGGGGTGTCTTTCGCCCGCTGTTTGCCTTTGGGTCCAAGAAAGTGTGATAGCAGCATCATGAAAATGAGCATGCCTGCCAAGATAATAAAGTAAGCCGCAATTGGCCATACCTGTGTTATTTGATCGGATGTTTCCACAAAGCCTCCACTGATAACCTAATGCTAGATAATGCCAAGTATCAATGGCAAACAAATCATTAAACTAAAAACCGACAGACAGCGAACTTATCGATACATGTTTACTAATGCAGCACCAAGATATTCATCAGCAGCTTGGCACTAGCATAAAGCGATTAAAATAATGTTAACCTTGGTTAGCTAAATTGGCTTTCAGCTTTACTAAAACTTATCGCAAAGCAACCAATATAAGTAGATGGGACAGACAAAATATGTCTGTTAGGTAGGTTAAATTCCTGACCTTATAGGGAGCTCGATATTACCGCTTGGTTGTATCGCTCACTGCATTTACTTATTATTGTTATTGCGCTTTCGCTAACCTTCTCTCTTCATTAATTCTACTGAGATAGCACCTATAATTGGTATAATTAGACAATATTGGCATAATCGACTTCTGCGAATGTACTTTGCAAAAAATCACAATGAAAAATATTGTCGATAATTCCAGTATAGAAAAGAATTCAAGTAATGCTTGTTTTTTAAGCAATTATTGACACTTTTAAATTTAAGGATAGCTGAAAAGCAATAAACACGGCGCTTGCCGTGTTTATTGATAGGATGAAATTTTCTGTAAATTAGTCCTTATTCTTCAGCGCCATTAAGTAGGTCAGAAAACGCTGATAGTTTATCCAATACCATGCCGTGAATTGATTTTCTTGGATAACGTCCTGTTCGAGTGATTTCGCCAGCAGGTTGCGCCATCAAAATCTCTATCGCTTGATCAATATTCTCCACCGCATAAATGGCAAACTGGCCATCAGTTACGGCCTGAATAACCTCAGGCGCCAACATCAAATTAATGGTGTTAGTCTTAGGTATAATAACACCTTGTTGGCCCGTTAAACCTTTATCTTTACAGAGACGATAAAAACCTTCAATTTTTTCATTGACGCCACCAATTGATTGCACTTCACCATGCTGATTCATCGAACCAGTTATCGCAAGACCTTGATTTATTGGTAATTTAGCGATGGCTGAAATTAACGCGCAAAGCTCTGCCATTGACGCACTATCGCCATCGATATGACCATAAGATTGCTCAATAGCTATATTGGCAGAAATAGTAACGGGAAACTTTTGACCATACTTGTGACCCAAGTAACCGGTTAAAATCAACACCCCTTTTGAGTGAATGGCTTTGCCCAAATCAACTTCTCGTTCGATGTCAGTTACCCCTTGACTACCCGCATATACTGTCGCGGTTATACGCGCAGGGGTACCAAAAACACTATCACCAATTTCTAACACCGTCAGGCCATTAATTTTGCCAACTTTCTCGCCTTCAGTATCAATAAGTAGCTGGCGTTCTTTAATTTCCTCTAACCAAGCTTCACTCATACGGCCAGTGCGACGTTGTTTTGCTGCTAATGCCATCGAGACATGTTTACCACACAGGCCATTTTTTCCATCTGACAACTTCCATAAATAATAGGCTTCGTCCAATAAGTCATTAACTTGCACAATATTGGCCGAGATTTTTTGCTGATGCTCGGCCCGTCTGAGCGCATATTTAACCAGCTCCAATACCGCTTCATTAGTCACTTCGGGATATTTATTACGATGGGCGCGTTGGCGAATTAAATTGGCATAATCATTTAAATTACTTTGGCTCTTGTCTAAATGACGATCAAAATCCGCCAAAACACGAAATAACTCAGTAAACTCTTGATCATAATCTTGTAAGGTATAGTAAATCTCAGGGTCGCCCAATAAGATCACTTTAACATTTAACGGAATTTTTTCCGGTTGTAGACTATATGCGCCTGGTTGCGCGTATTCTGAATGCGGATTTTCGATGGTTATTTGCTGCGTCTTAAGCGCCAACTTTAAGCGTGCCCATACCAAGGGTTGGGTCAATAATTTATCAGCCTCAAGTAATATGTAACCCCCATTGGCCTTATGCAACGCACCGGGTCTTATTAAACGATAACTGGTGTAACTGCTACCTTGAAAACTGCCAAAGTCAACATGACCAAATAGGTTCTGAAAGGTCGGGTTTTGTTCATAAATTACTGGCGCGCCTTCATCTGCTTTGCGAGTCACTAATAGGTTAGGCAAAAAGCGCTCCACCATCAGTTTACGCATATCTTTGTCATTGGACGCCTCGTTACTTTCATCAACCAGTAATTCTAAAACAGCTTCAACAACATGAGCTTTAACTTTTGCTAGGTATTTTTGTACACCAATATTGCTGGCGAATTCTGTCTCCAACTCTTGCAAAAATGGTTGAATACTTTGTGCCGCAGTTTCATGTTTTAACTTACGTAATTTATCGGAGGAAATGCGTTTCCATTGTGGTAATTCAATCAATTTTTCAGAAAGTAAATCTTCTAACTTGGCTAATAAAATATAAAAATCTGCACGCTTGGGTTCATTTAATTCAGCAAATTCTTTATCATTGAGCGGCTTACCTTCAACTAATGGTGAAAAGCCAATTTCGCCATTTTCTTCAAACAATACCACGTCATCTTTTAATGCCGCGGCTTCAACTTCGGTAATTGCTTGATCATATTTTTTATTAAAGTCGCGATCGATTGCCGCTTTTTGTCTTTGATAGCCAGGATTATCAAAGATTTCTGGAAATAAATCCATTAACTCATCGATAAATGTATTCATACGAGTAAGTAACTGCTTACCATCACCCGGACTAACATAGAGATTATGTGGCGAATTTTGATCATCAAAATTATTGATATAACACCATTCATCTGGTGTTGGCTCTTTGCTCGCTGTTGCCGCTAACATTTGCTTGATCAAGGTTTGACGGCCAGTACCATGCTCACCCATAGCGTAAACATTGAAACCTGGTGCAGCCATCGACAGTCCAAATGTTAATGCCTCTTTAGCTCTTTCATGGCCAATAAACACTTGTTCTATTTCTGCTGTCGGCGTGGCATTAGAAAATTCTTTAACCGTTAAATCTGCGGTTAATTGGCAAGGTTTAAGGCGCGCATTTTTTGACACATTTGTCATAGAGGATCTCTTGGGGCTGCGATTTTTATATCCAGTAAAATAGATATAGTTTCATTAAACACAGTGTACAGCGACACGTCCATGAACAGCAAAAAAATATCAATAAATCACTAAAAAAAGTTAACTTTTTACGGAGTTAAGCTTAATCGGTGAAAGTCTTTGCCACCGCAGGCAATACAATCAGTAACAACATTGGCATGACTGTAAGTAATACAATGTTGGCATGCCTGACATTGCAGCTGCCCAAAACCGACATAATCGCCGACATGGTAACCATCTTGATGTTGAAAATCGTCCATAAGCTCTGACCATTCTACTTGCGATTTATCAGTGATTTGCGCCAAATTTTCCCAAAGACTTTCATTCAGTAAATCTAAATAAATTGAATGCTTAATATCGGCTTGATATTGCTGGTAAAAATCACTCAAGTCGTATTTTAGGTTGGCGATGAATTGTTTAACTTGCTGCTCGGGAATTTGTTCAGCAGCAATAAGTAGGGTTTTGGCTTGCTCGAGTAATGCCACTATCGAGCGAACTTCATTATCTTTGGTCTCTTCAAGCCATGTTTGTAACTTTTGATAAACCTCTTGCACACGAGATTGCTCTTTTTTCATAACGCCTCCGTAATTTTAAATTCACCTTTTAGTATAATTATTAAGGCGATAAAAGCCACTTTCAAGACAATAATATAACTGACTCGCGGTAATCATTTAAAATGCAGGCTTTGATGAGCTTTAAAAATCATCACCTGCGTTGCTTTCAATCAAACACACCAGCTATTGCTCGACTAAATGCTCCTACATGACCAGATGGCTATCAACCGCCATGGAAGACTAGCTCGAGCGTCTTTAGGTGCAGCTTTATCGTCAGCTCAAATTCAGTATGTCTAATCACCACGAAGTTATATATTCTCAACTAAGGATAAGCGTATTGCTCTAATCATGCGCTTTTCGCAACTATCTCAAGCTGAACAAGAAAAACATTCACCATTGGCTTGCTTTAACTTGTCGCCATGGCTAGAGATAAGGTATCCTTACGGGATTATTTTTATCGCTGAAACCTAACTTTACAATAACAAATTTTATCATCATAAATTTGCTAAAAAAGCCGGTTACAGCTCTTATTATTAGCGTGTTTGAGAAATTTTAATGGAATCCATTTACAATCCCCAATCAATTGAAGCCGAAGTTCAGAAATTTTGGACTGATAACGACACCTTCAAAGCTGAAGAGTTACCAGGAAAAGAAAAGTTTTATTGCTTGGCGATGTTTCCATACCCAAGTGGCCGTCTCCATATGGGGCATGTGCGCAACTACAGTTTAGGTGATGTAATTTCTCGTTACCAACGCATGCAAGGCAAAAATGTGATGCAACCTATGGGTTGGGACGCTTTTGGTTTACCCGCTGAAAATGCCGCGATAAAAAACAATTCTGCCCCTGCTAAATGGACCTATGAAAATATTGATTACATGCGTAACCAATTAAAGACTTTGGGTTTTGGTTACGACTGGAGTCGTGAATTAGCAACCTGTAAAAAAGACTATTACCGTTGGGAACAATGGTTCTTTACTCAGCTTTATGAAAAAGGCTTAGTGTATAAGAAAAATGCCACGGTTAATTGGGATCCTGTTGATCAAACAGTATTAGCGAACGAGCAAGTAATTGATGGTCGAGGTTGGCGCTCTGGTGCGTTAGTTGAGCGTAAGGAAATTCCGCAGTGGTTTATTAAAATCACCGACTATGCAGAAGAGTTAATTAACGACTTAGAGCAATTAACTGAATGGCCTGAGCAAGTTAAAACCATGCAACGTAACTGGATTGGTCGCTCTGAAGGCGTCGAAATGACCTTCCAAGTTGCTGATTCAACTGAAAGCTTCGATATTTATACCACGCGCCCAGATACCTTAATGGGTGTTACTTATGTCGCATTAGCCGCCCAACATCCCTTAGCTTTAGCAGCTGCTGAAAATAATCCAGCGCTAGCGGCATTTATTCAAGGCTGTAAAACCAATAAATCTACTGAAGCCGATATGGCAACAATGGAGAAAGAAGGCGTTGATACCGGCTTAAAAGCACTACACCCAATTAGCGGTGAAATAGTACCCGTTTGGGCGGCGAATTTTGTCCTAATGGATTATGGCTCAGGTGCTGTTATGTCAGTACCAGGTCACGACCAACGCGATTGGGAATTCGCCACTAAATACGGTTTAGAGATTAAACAAGTTATTGCCGGTGCTGAAGGCGATGATGTTAGCAAAGCGGCAATTACTGAAAAAAATGTTTTAGTTAACTCTGCTGAATTCGACGGTTTAAATTTTGCAGCTGCTTTCAAAGCTATATCAGATAAATTAATCAGCGAAGGTAAAGGCAAAGTAAAAGTCAATTATCGCTTGCGTGACTGGGGGGTTTCTCGCCAGCGTTATTGGGGTACGCCAATTCCAATGATGCACTTAGCTAACGGTGAGTCTGTGCCGGTACCGGCAGATCAATTACCGGTTGAGCTACCTGAAGATGTTATTATGAACGGTGTAACCTCGCCGATTAAAGATAACCCTGAATGGGCTAAAACCACATTCAATGGTGAAGAAGCATTTCGCGAAACTGATACCTTTGATACCTTTATGGAGTCATCATGGTATTACGCGCGTTATTGTTCACCAAACGATGACACGCAAATGTTAGATCCAGCCAAAGCCAACTATTGGTTGCCTGTTGATCAATACATCGGCGGTATTGAACATGCTATCTTACATTTACTTTATGCCCGTTTTTTCCATAAATTATTACGTGATGCTGGCTTAGTAACGTCTGACGAACCTTTTAAAAAATTGTTGTGTCAAGGTATGGTATTAGCTGACACCTATTATCGTGAAGCCGATAATGGTGGACAAGACTGGATTGCACCAACCGATGTTGATGTTGAGCGTGATGAAAAAGGCCAAGTGACTTCTGCTATCAGTAAATTAGATGGCAAACCGGTTATTTCTGCAGGCATGAGCAAAATGTCAAAATCAAAAAATAACGGTATTGATCCACAAGAAGTTATTGAACTTTATGGCGCCGATACAGTACGCCTATTTATCATGTTTACTTCACCGCCAGAGCAAACATTAGAATGGTCTGATACCGGTGTTGAAGGTGCGCATAGATTCTTAAAGCGTGTTTGGAAACTCAGCTATGACTTTACCCAAGCTGCAGAAGTATCGCAAGCTGCGCCAAGCATTGCCGGATTAGCGCTTAACTCAGCGCAAAAATTGCTGCGCCGCGAAGTACATAAAACTATTGCTAAAGTCAGTGATGATATTGGTCGTCGTAATACCTTCAACACCGCGATTGCCGCGATTATGGAGTTAATGAATCACTTAAGCAAAGCAAGTATTGCCAGCCTTGAGGATCGTATTGTTATGCATGAGGCTATTCGAGCAGTAGTATTAATGTTAACCCCTATCGTGCCACATTTAAGTCACCACTTATGGAACATGATTGGCGATGGCCAGCCCGTTGAAAATACCGCTTGGCCAGTGGTTGATGACAGCGCCTTGGTAGAAGATGAAAAGCTTATTATTGTGCAAGTAAATGGTAAATTGCGCGCTAAAATTACTGTTTCTGCCGATGCGACAAAAGAAACGGTTGAAGAAATCGGTTTTAATGATGAAAATGTCAGCAAATTTATTGACGGCAAAACCGTGCGGAAAGTTATTTATGTACCGGGTAAGCTACTCAATATTGTTGCTAACTAATTCAAGTTATTAGTTAACGATTTAACAGTGCATAGCTAATTTATTGTTTATGCACTGCTTAAATTTATACCTATTAAAAGTGAACATTTTATGAAGCATTTGATAATGCGCCAAGTCAATAAACTGCTAACGTTTAGTATAATGTTAATGTTATTAAATGGCTGTGGCTTTCAACTACGTGGCAATTATTTATTAGCGCCTGAGCTACAAACCATGGAATTTAGCTCGGTTGATCAATATGGTGAACTTACCCGTTTGGTCAAACAACATTTAACCATTAACGATGTTAATTTGGTGCAACACAGTGCAAAAAGCATCCCACAGATGCGGATATTACAAGACAACTTAGACCGCAGAACATTATCTGTTTTTCCGAATGGCCAAGTAGCTGAATATGAGCTTATCTATACCGTTCGTTATCAGATTTTAATCCCCGGCCAAGAGATTAAAGATTTCAGCTTTGAGCTCAATCGTGATTATCAAGACGACCCTGATATTGCTTTAGCCAAAAGTCGTGAATTGTCATTAATGTTAAGGGAAATGCGCAAAGAAGCGGCGAATAAAATCTTACGTGACATGGCTGGTATACAGCTCTAGGCAAATAAAAATGCGTATTTACCATAATCAACTCGACAATACACTTAACCAAGGCTTCAAGCCAATTTGGCTAGTATTTGGTGATGAGCTATGGCAAAAAAATGACGCCTTAGAAAAAATTAAAAACAGTGCCAAAAAGCAAGGCTTTGACGAAATCATCCGCTTCAGCATTGACGATAAATTTAATTGGGATGAACTGTTTCAAGAATATCAGTCAATGAGCTTATTTTCGTCATTACGCATCATAGAAATAGAATTTACCACAGGTAAAATTGCTGACAACGGCGCGAAAGGCGTAGCGCAGTTACTCACCCTGCTACATCAAGACATTCAACTGATATTCCATGGTCCTAAACTTGATGCTGCAACGCAAAAGCGTAAGTGGTTCAAGTCACTAGAAGCGGAGGGATGTTTCCTACCTGTTTATGATGTTGAAGGTAAGCAATTAAAACAATGGCTGAATAATCAAGCTCGACAGCTACAGTTAACTTTACCTGCTGATGTTATTGATCTCATGGCAGAGTTATTTGAAGGCAATTTATCGGCGCTAGCCCAAGAGCTGCAAAAACTGTCGATCTTATTTGGTCAACAACCAGTGAGTTTTGAAGAAGCTCAACAGCTGGTGATTAAGCAGGCTAAATTCAATCCTTTTCAGCTCATTGACACTTTGCTCATTGGTGACCTAAAAAAGTGTTTAGCTATACTGGATCAAATGCAGCATGACGGTAGCGCATTGGGTCAATTAGTTTGGGTGCTACATAAAGAAATTAGCCAGCTTTATGCCATGCTAGAACAACTAGAACAAGGCAGCAATATTAACGATATTTTTAAGCAATATCGCATATGGGATAAGAAAAAACCTTTCTACCAACATGCCTTAAACAACATGAGTTTAAGCAAGGCCGAACAAGCTTTAGCACGCTTAGCGCAAGTTGATTTACTGAGTAAAACCAGTAGTGACTTTAATGCGTTTATATTACTTAGTGATGTGTTAATCAGTTTATATCACGACAGAATAAGCCATAATTTCAGTTTAGCTTATGAGTACAACTAACCCAGAACCACCAATATTAATCGCTTTACTTGGTGGCACCTTCGACCCTATTCATCTTGGTCACATTTTACCCGCCAAAGAGACAGCACAGTGGCTTGGCGCAAAGCAATTACATTTAATTCCTGCTCATATTCCACCCCATAAAACTGGCACACATGCCAATGCGCAACAGCGCTCAGATATGGTGTCTTTAGTTTGCGCAGAGAGCGATGTATTAACCCTTGATAGCCGAGAACTTAACCGTCACAGTCCCTCATATACGGTTGAGACCTTATATCAAATAAAAGCTGAGCAACCCAGGGCAAATTTATTTTTTATTATGGGTATGGACTCGCTATTGTCATTTACCCAATGGCGACGTTGGCAAGAAATTCTCGCTTTATGTAACCTAGTGGTTAATGTTCGCCCTGGCTATCCGCATCAAGCATTGGAAGCGGCACTTGAGCCAGCACTGTCATCACGCCTTACTTATAGCCTTGATAAATTACAACGCCAGCAATGTGGGCAAATTATCCTTCATGAAAGTACGCCAATTGATATCTCATCGACACAAATTAGAGCCAAAATTGCCACAGGTGAAAACTATAGCCAATGGCTACCTAAGTCTGTATACGATTATATCGAGCAACATCAGCTCTACCGATAGCACTACTTTTTACTACACAGTCCGGCCTGAAAGTACTATTTCTGGCTCATTTGGGTAGTGAATAAGTAAAATAAATCAAATGTTGTGCAAAAAACCTGCAATTGACTGCATTAGATGGTTAACTGACAAACAAAATAATGCTATTATCGCCGATTATTGTTAATTATAGAGATCCCACTTTGCAAAGTTCAGACCTAATTACTTTTGTTACCAAAAAAATCGAAGATATGAAAGGCCGCGATATCGTCATACTAGATGTAGCTAAAAAATCGAGTTTCACTGACTACATGTTAGTGTGCTCTGGTAACTCAAAGCGCCACGTTATTTCCATTGCACAATCGCTCACTATTGAATGCCGTGCTGCAGGTATTGAAGCCTTAGGTGTTGAAGGGAATGATATAGGTGAATGGTCTTTAGTTGATCTAGGTGATGTTGTTGTTCATGTGATGACTGATGAAATTCGCGATCGTTATCAACTAGAACAACTCTGGGAATAATCTAAACAACGATGCGCATTACCTTATTTGCCGTTGGTAATAAAATGCCAACGTGGGTTAGCCAAGGATTTAGCGAATATTGCCGTAGATTCCCTCGTGATATGAGTTTCCATTTAGTGGAGATTTCACCTGGGAAACGCGGTAAAAATGCCGATATTGCCCGTATTCTTGAAAAAGAAGGCGAGCAATTGTTAGCTGCTATTCCAAAAGGTAATCGCATTGTTACACTAGAGGTAGAAGGCAAACCTTGGACTACGCCTGAGCTCGCCAAACAACTTGAGCGTTGGCATGTTGATAGTCGTGATGTAGCACTCCTCGTAGGCGGTCCTGAAGGTTTAGCGCCGGCTTGCATTCAGGCATCTGAACAAAAGTGGTCGTTATCACCGCTCACCTTACCACACCCTATGGTTCGAATTATCGTTGCTGAAAGCCTTTATCGTGCTTGGTCAATCAATAATAACCACCCTTATCATCGAGAGTAATTAATGGCACCTAAAAAACGTGTTGCCATTAGAAATCATAGTGCTGAAGCCAATTTATTTGCACGCAGGACCTTTATAAGCTTTATTGCTGTAATGATTATTTCTCTGGTGCTGTTTAGTAATATTTATGACCTTGAAGTTAACTCATATCAAAAGTACCAAACACGCTCTAATTCCAATCGCATTAAACTTTTACCCGTTGCCCCCAATAGAGGCTTAATTTACGATAGAAATGGTGTTTTACTGGCCGACAATACTCCAGTTTACAGTTTAGAAGTGATCCCTGAGCAAGTGGATGATATTAAAAGTCGCTTGGCTGAAGTTAGCCAACTGTTAGATATCAGTCAAGAAAAACAAGATAAGCTACTCAAGGCAGTTAAAAGTAAACGTCGCTTTAAACCCATAGAGCTGTACTCGCGTTTAAGCGAGCAACAAGTCTCTTTATTTTCGGTCAATCAACATAAATTTCCTGGCTTTTTTATCGATGCGCGCTTAAAGCGCTATTATCCATTTGCCGACTTAACCACCCATTCGCTTGGCTATGTTGCACGTATTAATGGCCGAGATTCACTGGCATTGGAAAAACAAGGTTTAGCTGAAAATTATGCCGCTACGCGTAATATTGGCAAGCTAGGCTTAGAAAAATATTACCAAGACATTTTGCACGGCACTATTGGTCACCAAGAAGTTGAAATTAATAACCTTGGCCGAGTCATTCGTACCTTAGATTTCACCCCCCCTATCCCAGGTAAAGATCTGACCTTAACCTTGGATATTGAATTACAAATGATCGCCAAACGAGCACTTTCCGGTAAGCGTGGTGCTGTTGTTGCCATTGACCCGAGGGACGGTGGCATACTCGCTATGTATTCAAACCCAAGTTTTGATGGCAACCTATTTGTTCATGGTATCAGCAGTAAAAAGTACAAAAAACTTTTAGCCCCTGAAAGTAATAAACCTTTACTAAATCGGACAGTACAAGGTTATCCTCCTGCTTCAACGATTAAACCTTTATTAGCACTTACCGGTTTAGACGCGGGCGTTATCACCCCCGAAACAGAGATCTATGATCCCGGTTTTTATCAACTGCCCGGCATAGAGACTAAACGACGTGATTGGAAAAAGTGGGGCCACGGTAAAGTCGATTTAAATAAATCGCTAGAGCAATCTTGTAATATCTATTACTACGACTTGGCCTATAAACTTGGCATTACGCGCATTAGTCAAATGATGATGAAATTCGGCTTCGGTGAGTATACCGGCATTGATCTGCACGAAGAAAGTCGTGCAATTATGCCCAGTATCGAATGGAAAAGAGCCCGTTATAATAAAGCTTGGTATACCGGTGAAACGCTGTCGGTGGGTATTGGACAAAGTTACTGGTCAGTAACACCGTTGCAATTGGCGCAGGCCATCACCATCTTGGTCAATAAAGGCAAAATTAAAGTACCACACTTATTGAAAGCCACCAGTGAAGTATTGGTTAATAATAACGCTAGCACACCGCTGCCTCTTATTACTGAATATGTTGTTGATGAAAAAGCGCCAATTACCTTAAAAGATCCAAAAAGCTGGGATGTTGTTTTAGACGGCCTGCATAATACCGTGCAAAAATTAGGTGCTACCGGCCACACCGCCTTCAAAGGTAGTAAATACGATGCGGCAGGTAAAACCGGTTCGGCACAAACCTCGAACATTGCTCAAGATGAGGAATACGATGCCAGTAAAGTTAGAGAAAGCAGACGCGATAACGCCATGTTTATTGCCTTTGCACCCTACGAAAATCCCGAAATAGTCATTGCTGTTGCCATTGAAAATGTAGCAGAAGGTGGTGGTGGCGCAAACGCCGCTCCCGTTGCACGCCAGATTATGGATCAGTATTTTGGTGATCGAGAAATTGTCAGCAAAGACCCGCGCAAGCACCCAAATCATGACAATGTTTACCATCAAAACATTAAAAATATAGCAGGTAATCCCTAGTGCGAAGTACCGGACATGATCAACACAGACAGCACACTTTATGGCAACGTTTACATATTGACTTGCCATTACTAGGTGGTATTTTAGCCTTAATGACCTTAGGGTTATTTGTAGTTTATAGTGCCGGCGGACAAGAGTCTGCGGTGCTAATACGTCATGCAAAACGTGTAGGTGTAGCACTATTGGTGATGTTTATTGTCGCGCAAGTCCCACCATTGTCATACCGAAAGTGGGCTGTCCCAGTATTCATTTTAGGCTTAATGCTATTAACCGCCGTTTTACTTTTTGGTCATGTTGGTAAAGGTGCTCAACGTTGGTTGGATCTGGGTGTGACTAAATTTCAGCCCTCTGAAATTATGAAACTCGTGGTCCCCATCATGATAGCCTGGTATGTCAGTCAATATGATTTACCAACGAAAATCTCTAAAATTATCATCGCCTTTATTTTAGTATTAATTCCCACATTACTAATTGCAAAACAACCTGATTTAGGCACGTCTTTGCTTATTGCCAGCTCGGGAGTTTTTGTCATATTTCTTGCCGGTGCCAGTTGGAAACTCATCGGCACCTGCGTTGGCCTAGCCTCGGCATTTGCGCCCATTTTGTGGATGTTTTTGATGAAACCTTATCAAAAACAACGGGTATTAACGTTTTTAAACCCTGAACAAGATCCTCTGGGCTCTGGCTATCACATTATTCAATCTAAAATTGCTATTGGCTCTGGTGGCATACATGGCAAAGGTTGGTTGCAAGGGACCCAATCACAATTAGAATTTTTACCTGAGCGCCATACTGACTTTATATTCGCGGTATTTAGTGAAGAATTTGGTTTGATCGGTGTTGGCTTATTATTGACAGTATACTTGGCGATTGTCATGCGCGGCTTGTGGATTGCGGTTAATGCTCAACATGCTTTTACCAAGCTTTTGGCGGGCAGTCTAACACTGACATTTTTTGTTTATGTTTTTGTCAATATCGGCATGGTCTCCGGTTTATTACCTGTCGTTGGAGTACCTTTGCCCCTAGTTAGTTACGGTGGTACCTCCATGGTGACATTGATGGCCGGATTTGGCATGCTGATGGCAATCAGTACCCATAGGCGATTTAATATCTAGTAAGAATATAACTAACGCAATAAACAGTTCACGCAAATAATGGAGTCTACTGATATTTTATGAATAGAGTTAAAATAAAACGCCAACTCTGCCTTTGTTTACTTATGATACTTGTCTCTGCTTGTAGCACTAACTATGGCCGCTACCAACAACAGCATGACAGTACGCCAACGCGTTTACCTAACGCCAGTGAACTTTATGACGCCACGCCTCGAGCCGAAACACCTAGCCGTGGCGGTAATAAACATTACCAAGTCAGAGGTAAACACTACCAAGTATTAAAAAATGCAGAAAACTTTAGCCAGACTGGCATTGCCTCATGGTATGGCAGAAAGTTTCACGGGCACTTAACCTCTAATGGTGAAATTTACGATATGTACGCGATGAGTGCTGCCCATAAAAATTTGCCTTTACCCACCTATTTAAAAGTTGTTAACAATAGCAATGACCGATCAGTTATTGTCAGAGTCAATGATCGTGGGCCATTTCATCACAGTCGAATTATTGACTTGTCTTATAGTGCAGCATACAAACTCGACATGCTACAAACAGGTACTGCCAATGTAACCATCACAGCAGTTACCGATTTTACGGATGAAGGTTTAAAGAAGCCAAGCTTAAGCAACAGAAAACTGCCCCTAACTTCGCTCAAAACAGTAATCGCGAAAAATTTAGCTAGCGGAACACCAACGGCATCGCAGTTAAACACCCTAAAAAAAGTACAGTATATTCAGGTGTTTGCCAGTAAAAGTAAGAGCCAAGCAACTAAACTTGCCAATGCCTTATCAAAACAACATAAAAAAAATACGCAATTAGAACAGAAAAATGGAATTTATCGGGTGCTTGTTGGTCCGATAGCACACAGTGATGATTTAACAAACTTATTGCTAGCAATTAAAGACAATGGTTACCCGAACGCATTTATTCGTAAGTGAAAGTCGTAAGTGAAAGGTTGCTGAAAAATCGAGCTTTAATTGCTTTTAGCGAACAAGGGTGATTTACTTTACTGCCAGAAAAAGGGTACAACTGGTCAGCAAAATTTATTAACGCTACAGTTAGTGGCCATTAGAATTCAAAATGAAAAATGTTATACTGCATAAAATATTTATAATTTCCATTAAACATATTTATAATTTCCATTAAACAATAGCGCTGTAGGACAATTATGCCCCAAATCAAGGTTACTCGATTACCTAAAAAACCAATAAAATTATTATCGTTTTTAGGCTCCGTATTATTAAGTGTTTGCTCTCTATCTCAGGCGCAAACTATTATCCCAACAGCTCCAGAAGTTAATGCTAAAGGTCATATTTTAATTGATTACAGCACAGGTAAGGTTATTGCTGAAAGTAATGCAGATATTTTACTTGCACCGGCAAGCTTAACCAAGATGATGACCAGTTACATCATAGGTAAAGAGCTTGATAATGGTAATATCAGTAATGACGATGTCGTTATGATTAGCGAAAAAGCTTGGGCGAAAAACTTCCCTGAATCATCAAAAATGTTTATTGAAGTCGGCACAGAAGTATCTGTTAGTCTATTAAATCAAGGGATCATCGTTGCATCAGGTAATGATGCCTGTGTCGCTATGGCCGAACATATTGCCGGCAGTGAAGGTGCTTTTGCTCAGTTAATGAATGCTCATGCTGAACAACTCGGCATGCACAGTAGCTATTTTGAAAACAGCCATGGTTTAGATAGCAAAGAACACAAAACCACCGCCCGTGATATGGCAACCTTGGCCATTGCCTTGATCCGTGATGTACCAGAAGAATATAAACTGTATAGCCAAAAGTCTTTTACTTACAACAACATTAAGCAATATAACCGCAATAGTTTATTGTGGGATAAAAGTATGAATGTTGACGGTTTGAAAACTGGCCACACCTCCCAAGCAGGTTATAGCTTAGTCACTTCAGCCACTAAAGGTGATATGCGGCTAGTTAGTGTAGTTATGGGCACAGACAGCGAGCGTGCTCGTAAAGTAGAAAGCAAAAAATTATTAAACTACGGTTTTCGTTTTTACGAAACTTACACACCCTATAAAGCTGGCGAAAAGTTTGTTAGTGACCGTGTTTGGATGGGCGATAAAAAAGAAGTAGATTTAGGTATTATGGTTGATACCCCTATTACTATTGCTCGCGGTCAACGCAAAAACTTACAAGCTAACTTTGAATTAAATAAACAACTAACAGCACCACTGCAAAAAGGTGAAGTTGTCGGCAAACTGTTTTTACAACTCGACGGTGAAGATATTGCTCAATATCCATTAGTAACACTTGAAGAAGTTCAAGAAGGTAGCATGTTCAATAAATTACTGGACTATGTAAAGCTTCAGTTTGCAAACTAGTTTTAAGCACTGTACTTATAATTTTACACGTTTTTTATGAGATAAAACTCAGCCTAGGTTGAGTTTTATCTCATTCACTTTAGCGCGATGAGAAAATAAAACCGTCGCAAGCATTGATATTAGATAAGATCTCCCTCACTTATAGTCGATAGCGAAAAGCAAATTAGCGACAACGGGTCACATTGCTCGCAAATAGTGTTAAAATATCGCCAATTGACATATTCAACCGCTTTAATGATTACCACAGGGATTGGTTTATTGAAAATTAGCTCAAAACCATGATTAAAATGCCAATAACATATGGGTGTTTTACCGATTAAGAGAACAGAAATGAATACTAAGTTTGATGAATTATTAGATTTCCCAACCGTACTAAATTTTAAAATTATGGGCATAGCATGTGACGAGCTGCCAGATCTGGTTATAGGCGAATTGCAAAAGCACACCCCTGGTGATTATGCGCCAAAAATAAAAGCAAGTTCAAAAGGTAATTATCATTCGATTGCCGTGGCGGTTACTGTGACCAGTAAAGAACATATTGAAACAATATATAAAACCTTGAACGCCATAGATAAGGTGCGTTACGTTCTTTAATAGCCATCGGATTTTTCGGTGTATTCCGGTTATTATTTGGATATAATACGCACGACAGAATTTATAGAGATATACATTGAAAAATACCTTGATTATTCGGCAACTGCATAACCTCGACTACGTCGACGTTTGGCATGCTATGCAAAATTTCACTGATAATCGAGACGACAATACCGCAGACGAACTTTGGCTGGTCGAACACCCTCCGGTTTTTACCCAAGGACAAGCCGGTAAAGATGAACATCTGCTCATGCCGGGCGATATTCCGGTGGTAAAAGTTGATCGAGGTGGACAAGTCACTTATCACGGTCCAGGCCAACAAGTGATCTATTTTATGATTAATCTACGCCGCAGAAAGATGGGCGTAAGAGACCTGGTAACCTTAATAGAAAATGGCATTGTGGCATCTATGGCAGACTTTGGTATTCATGCTAAAGCAAAGCCTGATGCACCCGGTGTTTATGTTGACGATAAAAAAATTGCCTCTTTGGGCCTACGGGTTCGTAAAGGCTGCTCTTTTCATGGTTTGGCAATAAACGTCAATATGGATTTATCACCATTTCTACGCATTAACCCCTGCGGTTACCAAGGCTTAGAAATGATACAAACAATCGATTTACAAGGCCCTGCCACAGTAGATCAAGCGGGTGAGTCACTAGTTAAACATCTAAGTGAATTATTAAACACCCAGCATTTATCTTATCAAACGGGATTGGAAACAGTACATGACCACTAAATCATCACGCATTACCCCTGGCACTAAACTACGAGATGCCGAAAAAATGGCCCATATTCCTATTAAGGTGGTTACTTCTGAGCGTGAAACCATGCTCAGAAAACCTAATTGGTTACGTATTAAACTGCCAAAAAGTTCAGAACGTATTGATAGTATAAAAGCGGCATTGCGCAAACATGATTTGCATTCTGTTTGTGAAGAAGCCTCATGCCCAAATTTATCTGAATGCTTTAACCACGGCACAGCAACCTTTATGATTTTAGGCGATATTTGTACCCGTCGTTGTCCTTTTTGTGATGTTGGCCATGGTCGCCCACTTGCTGTAAATAAAGATGAGCCACGCAAATTAGCCTTAACCCTAAAAGATATGAAGTTAAAATACGTGGTGATCACCTCCGTTGATCGCGATGACTTACGTGACGGTGGAGCGCAGCAGTTTGTTGACTGTATTACCGAGATTGCCGAACACTCACCACATACCAAAGTAGAGATTTTAGTACCTGATTTTCGTGGTCGTATGGACCGCGCTTTAGAAATTTTAAATCAAAGTCCTCCACACGTATTCAATCACAACCTTGAAACTGCACCACGTTTATATACCAAAGCACGACCTGGTGCGAACTATCAATGGTCGTTAGATTTATTACAAAAATTTGGGGAAGCTAATCCAAGCGTACCCACTAAATCAGGTATCATGGTTGGTTTAGGCGAAACTAATGAAGAAATCATTCAAGTAATGCGGGACCTGCGTGCTCATGGTGTCACTATGTTAACTATTGGCCAATATTTACAGCCAAGTAAACATCATTTACCGGTTGAGCGCTACGTACATCCAGACGATTTTGATATGTTTAAACGAGAGGCTGATAAAATGGGCTTTGAGCACGCGGCATGTGGACCCCTTGTGCGTTCTAGTTACCATGCTGATAAACAAGCCGCGGGTGAAGAAGTTAAATAGCTTATTAAACGCAAACGCTACGTCAGAAATAAAAAAGCTAGAAGGTAAAACTTCTAGCTTTTTTATTGCTAAACAACTAAAACCCGACTAACTCACCCGAGCTTTCGCTCAACTGGCCTATGACTCAAAAATAAGGCTAATATACCGCCAACCAGTGCGGTAATTGCGGCAAAATCAAAGGTGTTCACCGCACCTAAACCATCTTGCCATAATACTCCAGCAACATAGGCACCCACCGCGCCACCAACACCGTATACGCCGCCAATATAAATGGCTTGTGCACGGCTTTGTTGATTGCTATTAAAATGCTGCTGAATAAAGGCAATACTCGCACTATGGTATAAACCAAAACTTAAGGCGTGAATAAGTTGAGAAAATGCCAGCGCCATATGGCTTTCCGGAAAATGCCCAACCACGAACCAGCGTAATGCCGTCAATAAAATGCTGACACTAATTAAGGTTTTTAAGGAGAAGCTCTTAAAGAAAATAGCCGCAAAAGCAAAAATACCGATTTCAGCCACCACACCAATAGCGATAAAAATACCAATAAGAAACCCGGAGTAAGTTAAGTTTTTAAGGTATAAGGCAAAAAACACATAATACGGACCAAAACTCATTTGCAACATTAAGCCGGCAAAGAAGAAGAGTAAAAAATTGCTATTGAATACTTTAGCGATAATAGAAACATGATCAATATGGGCTTTCTTAGGTATTCTAGGCTGCTCGCTCAATAGTGTAGAAATAAATAACCCCGCTAATATCACAATGCCGATGTAACTAAAAGCCTCTGCGGAGTAGCGCTCAATTAACTCGCCAGCAAGCATAGCAACAACTACAAAGCCGATACTGCCCCACAAACGGATACGGGCATATATTTTCGCGCTTTTGCGAATTGAATTTAGCGTCATCACTTCAATTTGCGGTAAAATCGCGGTCCAGAATAAGCTAAACATCGCCAAACTAAACATTAATGGCCAATAACTAACGGTCCAGATAATCAAACTAAAACATAGTAAAGATAGTAATGCGCCAACTTGCACGATAGTAAGTTGCTTGCCTGACTTATCAGCAAGTTGCGCCCATAATGAAGGGGCGACTATTTTTGTCGCGGTAATAACCGCTAATATTTCACCAATTTCAAGCGAGCTAAAGCCTCTAGCGTCAAGGAATACCGATAAAAAAGGCACCACTAAGCCTAAAATACCAAAGTACCAGAAATAATTTGTCGACAGACGAACGAATTGTTTTGAAGCCACTACTTTACTATTCCACTGCTAAGATATTTCAACGCTTTACTAGGGGGACAAAAAATTAACCTTCAATATCTGGCGTTTGACAAACCACATCCATATTCTGTGCGCGATGCCTTAAATAATGATCCATCAACGTTAGTGCTAACATGGCTTCAGCGATCGGTACAGCGCGAATACCAACACAAGGGTCATGACGACCTTTAGTCACGATATCGGCAGCTTGGCCAGCAAGATCAACAGTTTTGCCACTCACACCAATACTTGAGGTTGGTTTTAAGGCAATCGAGGCGACAATGGGCTGACCTGAAGAAATTCCCCCCAAAACACCGCCGGCATGATTGGACGCAAAACCTTCAGGCGTTAGTTCGTCTCTATGCTCAGAGCCTTTTTGGTTAACTACCGCAAAGCCATCGCCAACCTCGACCGCTTTTACCGCATTAATCCCCATTAAGGCATGAGCAATATCAGCATCTAAACGATCAAAAATAGGCTCACCAAGGCCAACAGGGACATTGTTCGCTACGACCATTAGTTTAGCGCCAATAGAGTCTTTTTCTCGCATAATGCCACGCAGAAGCTCATCTAACTGCTCAAGTTTATTGGCATCAGGAAAGAAAAATTGATTTTGTTCAACAATATTCCAATCAATATTCTCAGCACATACTTCGCCAATTTGGGTAACACAAGCTTGGATGGTAATACCAAACTTTTGCTTTAAGTATTTTTTTGCTACCGCCCCAGCGGCTACCCGCATGGCGGTTTCTCGGGCGGAAGAGCGACCGCCACCACGGTAGTCGCGGATGCCATATTTTTGCCAGTAGGTATAATCGGCATGTCCGGGGCGAAAAGTTTTTGCGATATCGCCATAATCTTGCGAACGTTGATCGGTATTTTTAATCAGTAAACCAATAGGTGTACCTGTGGTTTTACCTTCAAAAACGCCAGACATTATAGTTACTTCGTCTGCTTCTCGACGCGCCGTGGTAAAGCGCGACGTGCCAGGTTTACGGCGATCAAGGTCAAGCTGCAAATCAGCCTCGCTAAGCTCAATACCCGGAGGACAACCATCAATAATAGCCCCTAAACCTAGGCCATGACTTTCACCGAATGACGTAACTGTAAATAACTTACCAAAAGTATTGCCTGACATAATGATGTTTATCCATAAATATTATTTCGCTAAATCGTCAATCACATCATCGACGACGATATTATAATTATTCCTGAAAAGAAAAATCCTGCTGGTATTGTGTTAATTGTGCTTTAGTTAAACGAAATACGCCATGACCACCGCGTTCAAACTCCAGCCACTGAAATGGTACTTTTGGAAAAGCAGCCGTTAAATGCACCTGTGAATTACCGACTTCACAAATCAATACCCCATTGTCATTAAGATGATTAGCCGCTTGCGCCAAAATTTTTCTAACTATATCTAGACCATCAAAGCCACTGCCTAGGCCCATTTCTGGTTCATGCAAGTACTCTTGTGGCAAAGCATCGACATCTTCTTGATCAACATAAGGTGGGTTAGTCACTATTAAATCATAGCTTTGTCCTACTACCCCAGAGAAAACGTCAGATTGAATAGGAATAACTTGTGCTAATAAACCATGACCTTCAATATTGATTTGTGCAACCTCTAAGGCATCAAGAGATAAGTCTACCGCATCAATTTCTGCTTCAGGGAATTTCCTCGCACAAGCAATAGCAATACAGCCACTGCCGGTACATAGGTCTAAAATACGTTTAGGTTCATCATAAATCAGGCCAGAAAACTCATTATCAATCAACTCACCAATGGGTGAACGAGGCACTAATACGCGCTCATCAACATAAAATGGCAAACCGCAAAACATCGCTTGATTGGTGATATAAGCGGCTGGCAAGCCTTCAGTAATACGTCGTTCGAACAATTGTAAAATCGCTACTCGTTCTTGCAATACCAAGCGACAGTGCATGACTTCAGTGGCTAGTTCTTGCGGTAATGCCAGTTGATGCATCACCAAAGTAAGCGCTTCATGCCAAGCGTTATTTGTGCCATGGCCAAAATGCAACTCAGCCTGATTAAACTGACTAGCGCCAAAACGCACATAATCATTAACGGTATGCAATTGTTCGCTTACCTCTGCAAAATTTATTATTTCCACGCTTTCCTCAGGCTTATTTTGATAGTGATTTGATTATACCCATTTGAACAATTAAGTGAGCTACTTTTTCGTCAGGACAAATACAAGTTATAAAGTTGAGTCGGTAATTGTCCTGCTGATAAATTTTATCACTTTGTAATGCTAACTTTAACCATTAAAAATAAGAAGAAAATCAATCAATTTGGTATTAGTAACTTGCTCAAGTGAACAGTTAACGAGTTAACTTGCTATCGTTATAGATTTTGTTTTTATTATACTTTCACTTGTTATTGTTCGTCGATGTTTTTAGACTTCGCAAATGAAATTAAAAGATGCACTTAACGCGCAAGAAAAAAAGCTCTTTAAAGACGCCATAGGTAAGGTTAAACCTATGGTTCAAGACAGAGTACACCCGGTAAAAAAAACCAGCAAGCAGAAAACGACTTTAGCTAAGCAAAAAGATAAAAAAGCCCTCGCCGAATTTCATTTTTCTGACGAATTTGAACCCATTTTAAATAATCATGGACCGGTAAAATACGTGCGTGAAGGTGTTGATAGTTTTGAAGCTAAAAATTTACGACGTGGCTATTACGCGCCTGATTTAATTTTAGATCTACACGGCCTAGATCAACATCAGTCAAAACGAGAAATTGCGGCCTTGCTTGCCGCGTGTGAAAAAGAACATGCACAATGTGTTTGTATTGTGCATGGTTTAGGTGGCGGCATATTAAAAAACAAAGTGCCACATTGGTTAGTTCAGCACCCGGATGTGATGGCATTTCATCAAGCTCCACTGGAATGGGGCGGCAATGGGGCGTTACTGGTTTTAGTGGCACTAAAAGACAAGTTCATGCGCGATTAATCCATGGCCATCAATAAGTTTCACCATTACTGTGCAATATTGAGTTCATTGGGAGACGTCAAGCTAATTAACTCTCCTTGCATGCTGTTTGTATCATAGTCAATTTGCGCTACTGACGCCGTTTGAAATATTGGCATATTATTGTCACTGGTTAACTCTGCAACCAAATAGCTGACCAAAGGCATATGCGACACCAATAATATTTTCTGAAACTGCTCTGCACTGCAAATAGCGTCAAGATAGTCATGTACTGCTTTTGGGCTATCTTCTGGCGTAATAATACTTAAGGTTTCTCTCCTGCCAACATTACCTAACTCACCGATCAGTGCATCTGCCGTTTGTTGCGCTCGCAAATAGGGACTGACAAAAACACCATCAAATTTAGGCTGGTTTTTAGATAACCATTGACCGATGATTTTAGCTTCGTTAACACCGTTTGCGGTCAACGGTCTTAGCGCGTCAGAAGCGGCAGTCATTTCAGCTTGTCCGTGACGCATTACAAAAATTTGCATAAATACCTTAAATTCAACACGATTAAATACTATATCCAAACGATATAAATATAACTTTCAACACGTTTGGTTATAAAAATCTACAATTGCGGCTATAGTAAAGGAATTGTTAAGCTTTTTATAACATCTGTTAAGAATAAAATGGACTCACCTTATTCCTTAGGGTAATTTAGAACGATAATAAAAATAATACTAAAGCTATAAATAAGCTCTGCTATAGCTTAAATTGTGTGGGAGCAACAGTGAAAAAAAGCCCGAATGACGCTAAGCAATATCAAGCAAAAACTCTCGCCAATGGCTTGAGAGTTTTATTGGTGCATAATCCGGAGTCAAATAAGTCTGCCGCGGCCCTCGCTGTCAACGTCGGACACTTCGATGATCCTAATCACCGACAAGGGCTTGCGCATTTTCTAGAACACATGTTATTTCTTGGGACCGAAAACTTTCCTGATGGCAGCGAATATCAAAAATTTATTAATGAACATGGCGGTAGTAATAACGCCTGGACTGCAACAGAGCATACCTGTTTCTTCTTTGATATTGGCCATCAGCACTTCAGTCCGGCAATCGAGCGTTTTGGTGAGTTTTTCACTGCACCTTTACTGTCAGAAGAATTTGTCAATAAGGAACGAAAAAACATCGATGCAGAATTCAAGCTCAAACTCAAAGATGATATTCGACGCCTTTATGATGTTCACAAAGAAACGATTAACCAAGACCACCCTTTCGCTAAATTCTCCGTCGGGAGTAGTGAAACATTAGCAGATAAAGCCGGTTATAATTTACGCGAAGAAGTGTGCGATTTTTTTCAAGAAAACTATCAAGCGCATTTTATGACCCTAGTTTTAGAGGGGCCACAAACGGTCACCGAGTTAGCAAACTTAGCAGACCTTCATTTTTCCAAAGTTAAATCAAATGGCATTACAAAAGTTAAAATTAGCCAACCGCTTTATCATGCCAAACACCAACAAAAGTGGATACATGTCCAACCGGTTAAAAACGATCAACAACTGATCATTAGCTTTGCCATGCCGAGTATCGATAAATTTTATCGTCAAAAACCTGAGTCTATTATCGCCTACTTAATAGGCCATGAAGGTTCTGGCAGCATACTATCATTATTAAAAAGTAAACAGTGGGCCTTAGCTTTAACCGCGGGTTCAGGGATAAATGGTTCTAATTTCAAAGATTTTAACATTAGTATTTCACTTTCCGAATTGGGTGAACAGCATATAACCGCTATTGTTAGTATGGTATTTTCATATCTAAATCTACTAAAAAAAGCCCCGATCAACGCGCAATATTATCAAGAAAAAAAAGCATTAGCGGAGTTGTCCTTTTCTTATCAAGAGAAACTGTCACCGCTTGATTCTGTCAACCAACTCGTGATCAACATGCAGCATTATCCAGAACAAGATTACATTTTCGGCGATTACGTGATGGACGAGCAAAATCAATCAACCCTAAACACTTTACTCGATTATATGGTTGCGACTAACGTGCGCATCATTTGTATTAGTAAACATATTCATAAACAAGCCCACGACAACATTAGTAAATGGTACCAAGTCCCTTACTCTGTGGCTGATATAGCACAAGAACAAATTGAGCAATGGCAACAAGCCCCTTGTTTAAATGAACTTTCTTTACCCAATAAAAACCCTTATATCGTTTCCCGACCTAAATTAATCCCTGCTGAAAATGAAGAAGGCAGCGCGTTGACACCACCAAAAAATATTTGCCAACAAGATGGTCTCAATGTTTGGTTTAAACATGATACAAGCTTTAACACCCCTAAAGGTTATATCTATCTATCCATAGACTCGCCAGCGGTGATAGAGAATGCTAGTACAATCGCCATGACACGTCTATTTATTGACCTCTATAGTGATGCGGTAATTGAAGAACACTACGACGCTGAATTAGCCGGTATTCACTATCACTTATACTCACACCAAAGCGGCCTAACATTGCAAATATCTGGTATTAGTACCAAACAAGAACAGTTATTGCCATTATTGCTAGCCAGCTTAATGCAAAATAAATTTTGTCAGCAAACCTTCGAATTATTTAAACAGCAGCTGCTAAGTCATTGGAATGACGCTAAGAATAGCAAATCAATTTCACAACTATTTGCTAAACTTAGTGCCGCAATGCAACCAAAAAGCCCCAGTAGTCAAAGCTTGATTAATGCGCTTGAAAAAGTAGATTTTAAACAGTTTAAAAGTTTTGTAGAACGTCTTTTTGACAATACAGCCGTCGAGGTGCTCATCCATGGTAACTGGTCAAAGCAATCAGCGAACAAAATCATTACCGATATTAAACAAGTATTTGCAGGTAAATTATCGCAGAGTAATCAAGTAGAAATCCCTTGTCTTGATATACAAGGTCAGGGTACGTTAACCATACCCGCAGAGTTACCAGAGCATGATCACGCGGCTGTACTCTACTACCCTATGGCAAATAAAGATTTGCGAAGCATCGCATTAACGATGTTAACCAATCAGCTATTGTCACCCATTTTTTTCCAAGAAATGCGTACCGAAAAACAATATGGTTATTTGGTAGGTGTCGGTTTTATTCCGATTAATCGCTACCCTGGCATTGCTTTTTATATTCAATCACCACACACCGACTCCGTCACATTAACCAAGGCGATGGAAGATTTCATTGCTCGTTCAAATGACTATATTGCCAATTTACCTCATGAGCACTGGCAACATTTACAATTTGGCCTCGCAAGCCAGTTACAAGAAAAAGATTCCAATTTGAGAATTAAAAGTCAGCGTTATTGGGCCGCTATTTGCAATAAAGAAGCATCCTTCAACCAAAAACAAGCGCTAATTACAATCATACAAAGTTTATCAATAAGCGACGTAGCTGAATTCCTGCAGCAACACTTTCATGGCACAAAAGTGAAAGATCGATTGTCATTATTAAGTTACGAAAACGATACTCAGTTAAATGAGATGACAAAACACGTAAGCATTAACAAAAATATCGACGCTTTATTAAAAAAATGTCAAAGAAAATATTAATTTAGCCGATAGAGAGCTTTAGTGTTAAATGATAACGTACGGTCAAACGATCCCGACACCATAAACCCAAAGATTGACTTAGCTCCTGACATCATTTGTAATGGCACCTAGCATCGAAAATAAAAATAATAACAAGTTATAGTATACCGATAAGTTAAATTATTAGCGTGTGGATTTCACTACCAAAAGGTTGTAGCAGTGCTTTTTCTTTTTTTCAAAAACAAGTTGATTTCGCCATTTTCCGCGACTCTTACCCTCTTCGCTATATTGATTTTACTCTTTCCTCATAGCGAAGTTTTCGCTGTAGAAAATAACATCATTAAAAGCCCGCTGAAATTTGAACATATTTCAATTGCCGAAGGGTTATCTCAAAGCTATGTTTACGACATCATTCAAGATAAAAATGGCTTCATTTGGATTGCCACACAAGACGGTTTAAATCGCTATGATGGCAAAAATTTTGTTCATTATCGCCACGATAGTACTAATAATAATGCTATTGCTGACAACTTTATTAGAAAGCTATTTATAGATAACAAAAGTGTACTCTGGGTTGGCACAAATGAAGGTTTGAGTCGTTACAACGAAGCATTTGATAATTTCGATAATTTTCTCCATCAAGCAAACGATAGTAACTCGCTAAAAGACAACCAAATTTGGGATATTTATCAAGATCAAAACAATGATATGTGGATATCAACCAAAGACGGCTTACATAAGTTTGATGCCGAAAATGACAGTTTTTCGCGAATTAGGATTCGTGGTTTTGATAACGCTTTAAAAGAAATAAAAACGATTTTTCAAGATAGCAAAAGCAATTATTGGCTTGGCACTTATGATCAGGGCATCTATCTGGCAAATAGTACAATGTCATTCGCTGTTGCTTTAAGTGAGCAAAATAAATGGGATTTGAAACTCAATGCCGAGTCACTTTACGATATAAAGTATATAGATAGTCAGTATTGGCTCGGTACAAATAACGGACTTTACATCGTTTCCGAAGATTATCAAATCATCAAACACTATAGTGAAAATGGTCCTGATAAATCATCAAATATTTTATCTAATAGAGTTCGCTCGATAGAACAACTGGATGAATCTTCTATTTGGCTAGGTACAGGTAATGGCCTGAACAGCATTAACTTACTCTCCGATGAAATCACAGCACATCAAAGTAGCCAACACAAAAACTCATTATCGCTTAATTTAATATTAAAGGTATTTAAAGATAATTCAAATAATATGTGGTTAGGAACAAATGGCGCCGGTATTAATAAATTTAGTATTCTTAACTTAAAAATGCAACATGGATTAGTTGATTACACTGGCATGCCGATAAATGTTATTGGATTTGCAGAATCTTCAGACAGTAAGGTATGGATAGCTTCCGATACTGGTTTTATATATTTAGTTAAAGGTAATCAAATTGTAAAAAACAATGAATTACATCTAGATAGCTTAGTGTCTCAATTATTGATTGATGAAAATGACACGCTTTGGCTAAAAACTGAATCAGACAGCCAAGTAGGCTCGAATAAACTTTTTACTTATAACATCCAAAGCAAGAAATTATCAGAAGTAAAAGACTGGAGTCTACTTTCCGCCAATAACAACGGCAACCAACTGTTCAGCTTAGGCAATAAAATATGGTACATAGATTCGGACTCTAGGCTCACATCATATGACCAAGTTTCAAAAACTTTCCAACGTTATGAACACAACGACAGAAGAGACTTCACATCATTATTTTTAGATGACAATAAGGTATTTTGGCTAGTTACTGATAATAGAAATATTATAAAGTTTTCTCCTGAATCTTTGTCATTCACGCCCTTTAAAACCGCATTTTCAGATAATGAAAACATTGGCACAATAACCAGTATTTCGGTGTCAAGTAATTGGATTTGGCTAGGAACAAACGGTCAGGGTATTGCCCTAATAAATAAATCCAATCAGAAAGTGAGTATATTTAACGAAAGAAATGGTTTGAGTAATAACTTTATTGCATCGATAATAATTGATAAATATGAAACGGTTTGGGTTGCAACTAACAAAGGCATTAACTCAATTGTTCCTGATACAAAAAACATCAAATTTTTTAATCAAGATCTCCTAATTAGCGATAACGAATTTACGAGTAATAGCGCAATAATAACCTCAAATGATACTATTTATTTTGGTGGTCTGAATGGGTTTCACGCTTTTTCGTCATCTGACATTAAACAAATAAAGCAAAAATTTTTCTCTCCTTATATTAATAATATATTAATTGCGAACCAAGAAGTTGAAGTAACAAGTGGGAATAATTCGCACACATTTACTATTAAAAAAAGACCAAATGCGTTAACTGTTTTGAATCTGCAACATAAACAGTCACCTTTCAGCATCGAGTTTATATCACCCAACGCAAAACTCCCTAGCCATTTAAAATACCGTTATCGTCTTATAGGCTTAGAAGAGAACTGGATTGATGCGGGTAAAAACAACTTGCGCGCCACGTACACTAACCTAAGCCCAGGTGAATATACGTTTGAAGTACAAGCATATGACGTACAAAACAATCAAGAAAGCGCCATTAAAGCGCTAAATATTACCATCATGCCACCTTGGTGGTTATCTGGCAGTGCACTATTGGTTTATAGCTTTATCACGCTATTAATCTTTGCCTATATTCTTCAGCAAATACGTCATAAGCGCCTTTATCATCTACAAATAAAGCTAAGTGAAGAGCGCCTGAAACTATCGCTTTGGGGTAGCGGCGACGAAATGTGGGATTGGAACATTAAAAACGGCAAGATATATCGCTCTAATATATGGGGGATTTTAGAGTTCCCACAAGATGGCAAGCGAAATGTTGGCGCAGATCAAACCAACATTCACCAACAAGACATACCGCGTGTGCGTGAAGCTTTAGATCAGCACTTTGAAGACAGTAGCCAACATTTTGAAGCCACCTACCGTGTAAAAGATAAAGACAATAAATGGATTTGGGTGCTCGACCGTGGAAAAATTGTTGAACGAGATGAAAAAAACAAACCCAGTCGAATGACTGGAACCTTAAAAGATATTAGCCAGATTAAGCGCGCCGATGAGCGCTTAAAGCTCTTTGCTAAATGTATCGAAAATATTTCTGATGCTATTGTTATTTATGACCGTCAATTTAGCGTTGTTGACGTCAACAAGGCCTTTCAACGTATTACCGGGAAAAGTAAGCTGCAAATGCGAGGGACTTTGCTGAAATTTGAACAATACCCAGAAAGCTTCAATCAAAATGTTAAGAAACATTTAATTACCAAAGGTAGTTGGCACGGCGAAATAGAGAGTTTACGAGACAACGGCGCACTTTACGTTACCGACTTAAATATCGATATAATTAGAGACGAAAACGGTAATATCTCACACTTTGTCGGTGTTTTTTCTGATATTACCAAGCGTAAACAAACAGAAGTAGAATTAAGAAAACTGGCGAATACTGATAGCTTAACAGGCTTGCCTAATCGCTCGTACTTTCAGGCTAATCAACAAAAATTAGTTAAAAGCAAAGTGCCCCATGCGTTGCTGGTTTTTGACTTAGATAACTTTAAAAAGGTTAATGATTCCTTAGGTCATGAAGCGGGTGATGTGCTGCTCTGTAAAGTTGCTGAGCGTATTAGAAGCTTAGGGAGAAATCAAGATACGGTTTATCGTTTGGGTGGTGATGAGTTTAGTTTAATAATTGAAAATACCAATGATATTCATACCATCACCAGTATAGCCAAAGAAGTGTTAGCATCTATCGCATTGCCGCTTAGATTGCGCAGCCAAGAAATTGTGCTTTTTAGTAGTATTGGCATTGTACTTTACCCTGAAGATGGCGCAAGCCCGCAAGAATTGCTTAAAAATGCCGACACCGCTATGTATCACGCAAAAAACTCTGGTGGCAATAAATACCAATTTTTCAGTGACTCAATGAATAAAGCGGCAGTTAAACGCTTACAAATTGAAAACTTAATTAGGCTCGGATTAAAAGAAGATTTTTTCTCAGTTTTTTATCAGCCTAAGATTGAAATTAAAACCGGTAAAATCGCTGGCATGGAAGCTTTAGTGCGTTTTGAAACGCCCAGTAAAGGTATTATTAGCCCGGTAGTATTTATACCTGTATCTGAAGAAACAGGTCAAATTATTGATATTGGCGAAATTGTTTTACGAAAGGCCTGTTTTGCCACCAAAAAATGGGTTGATGCTGGACTTTTTGACGGTCGTATTGCCGTCAACCTTTCTGCAGTGCAGTTTACCCAGCCTAACTTAGTCGCCATGATTGCTAATACGTTAAAAGAAAGCGGGCTACCTGCAAAGTATTTAGAGTTAGAAATTACTGAAGGTACTGTAATGGACTCACCACAAAAAGCCATTGATACTATGCTGCAAATCCGTGCAATGGGCATCCATTTAGCGCTAGACGACTTTGGCACCGGTTATTCTTCATTAGCCTATTTGAAAAAATTCCCTTTGAATACCCTAAAAATTGATAAAGCCTTTGTTGATGATATTGAAACCTCTGAACAAGGACGAAATATGGTGGCAACAATAGTTACCATCGCTCATAATTTAGGTATGCAAGTGGTAGCAGAGGGTGTTGAAAGTAATCAGCAGCTGAGCTTTTTATCAGACTTACACTGCGAACAGTTACAAGGCTATCTTTATAGTAAACCCCTACCTGAAAACGACTTTCAAAAATATTTACTTTCTTTTCAAATCACCAAAAATTCCACTGCATTTGGTCAGAATAAACTCTAAATAACAGTGTCGACTTTATGACACTTTTATTTACTTAAGAAATCGATTAAGCCCTTATAAATAAAGGTTTTATCTTGGCATGATTTTCGCTTTATCCTTGTTGAAATTAACTTAATAATAACAAGGTAAGTAACATGCTTAGTTCACTAATTCTTTCTTTCGCGATGTCGGCATCTCCCGCCCCTGCGATTAATTTAAATGACTTTTCTGTAGCAGAGATTGGCACTAAACGTGATCAAGTGCGTATCGGCACTAAACGAGACCAAGTGCGTATTGGTACTAAACGTGACCAAGTGCGTATCGGTACTAAACGTGACCAAGTGCGTATTGGTACTAAACGTGACCAAGTGCGTATTGGTACTAAACGTGACCAAGTGCGTATTGGTACTAAACGTGACCAAGTGCGTATCTAGGAGGCTTTATGATTAACTTAATTAAATCATTATTTATTGCTGAAAAGTCAGAAAATATTATTGCTGCAAGCATTGAAATAAAAGAAATGCCTGCAAGTACATGGTGGAATTAAGCTCTGATATTGGCGATTAAAAGCTTATCAAGAGTATTGAACACTTCGCTACAAGGAAGTTAGCGTATTTTTTCGTCAATATAAAATCAGCAAAACAACGAGTATTGATATTGTTATGCAGAAAATAGCAAACAGTCAAAACCAAAACGTTGGTAAGTTTTTAAACGCTTTTTCATACAGAACATTGGCCAAACAAAAGGCCCAAACATCAAACCTGCGCTTGCCCATCGCTTCGCCCCCAAGCCACTACTAATTGCTTGGCAATAAAAAAACAAAGAAAAAACAACAGCATATATAGCTACAAGTAATAAAATCATGTTCTACTCACTTCGAAAACATTAAACTTAAAAAAGAAAAAGCACCAAACGCGCGCATTCTAGCAACTTTAGAGTAAATATTCAAAAGATTATATATAGCTTTTATCATACCCTCGACCTAGACAATTCAAAGGTATCGGGGGTTTAAAAATTATAAAGTCTTTAAAAAAAAGAGGCAATAAATTGCCTCTTAGAGCGTCAGTTATTACCGCTATCACGGCAAATCAACAGCCACTTTTGTGAAGAATAGCGATAATATATGCTATTTAATAAAAACTTTCGCCTTGCTCAGCCATGCTTACCAATGCATCACATGGCGCAAACCGCTCACCAAACTCGGCTTGCCACTGCGTCAATTTACTCACTAACGTCGCTGCACCAATTTTATCCATATATTGGAATGGTCCACCGAGGAACGGTGGGAAGCCAATACCGAAGATAGCGCCAATGTCACCATCACGTGCATTGCGAATAATTTCTTCATCTAAACAACGAGCAGCTTCATTTAGCATCATGTAAACACAACGCTCTACTTGCGCATCAGTAACAACCCTATTGTTTGCCTGCAGTCCTAATAGCGTATAGACGCTCTCATCAACTAATTTCTTCTTGCTCTTAGTGTTATATTGATAAAAGCCTTTCTTTACTTTTTTGCCTAAACGACCATCGTCAATTAACTTTGAAAATGCCGGTGGCGCAGCAAATCTATCACCGAGTTCAGCTTGTAAAATAGGACCTATTTTAGCGCCAATATCAATACCCACTTCATCAAGTAATTGCATCGGTCCAACAGGGAAGCCAAATTTAACCATGGCTTTATCAAGCGCTTCAATAGAACAACCTTCAAGCAACAACATTGCTGCTTCATTCATATAAGGCGCTAGAATACGGTTAACATAAAAACCGGCTTTATCTTTCACAACGATTGGCGTTTTACCTTGCTGCTTAGCAAATGCCACCGTTGTAGAAATAGTTTGATCAGAGGTTTTATCATGAGCAATAATTTCCGCTAACGGCATTTTATCAACCGGCGAAAAGTAGTGCAGACCAATAACATTTTCTGGCCGTATGGCTAGCTCTGCTATTTGCCCAATCGGCAAGCTCGAGGTATTACTGGCAAAGATAGTAGTTTCTTTACAATGGCTTTCAATATCTGCCACCATATTCTGTTTTAACGTTAAATCTTCGAACACCGCTTCAACCACAATATCAATATTATTAAAGCCGCTATAATCCGTCGTACCTGTGATTAAGGCTAATTGACTTTGCATTTCGTTATGGCGCATAAAGCGACGTTTTACTTTCTTATTTAATAAGTCGTAGCCATATTTCAAGGCAAAACTAATTCCTTGGTGCGATATATCTTTTATCCGCACCGGCAATTTTGCTTTGGTCGCGGTAACAAATGCGATACCGCCACCCATTAGACCGCCACCAAGCACCCCAACATTGGTTATTTTTTTAGCTTCAACGCCTTCAACGCCCTGCTCTTTTTTCATATCCGTAGTGGCAAAAAATAGTTGTCTAAGTTGCGCGGAAACATCACTCATCACTAACTGGCCAAAGTGGTCAGCTTCCACTTGGTAACCTTTTGAAGGTGCTTGCTCAACACTTGCGCGAATACAGTCAATAATTTTTAACGGTGCGGGGTAATTACCTTTAGTTTTACTTAATACCGTTTTTGTTGCTTGAGCAAAGACAATATTACGGCCAATACTATTGCCCTCAAGTAATTTATCCATCAATGATAGCTGACGAGCTTTAGGTTTTACTTTGCCCGAAAGCGCAAGCTGTTCTGCGACTTTAACTAACACGCTATTAGGAACTACATCATTGACCAAACCAGCTTTTAACGCCTGTTTACCGCGTAGCTGTTTACCGGTAAGCATCATATCTAAAGACTTTTGAATGCCGACACGTTTAGGTAATCTTTGCGTACCTCCACCACCAGGTAGTAGGCCTAATTGTACTTCAGGCAAGCCTAATGCAGTTTTAGGGCTGTCACTACAAACGATGGCATGACAAGCCATAGCAAGCTCTAAACCACCACCTAAACAAACGCCATGAACCGCGGCAACGACAGGAATTGACAAGTTTTCCAGTTGATCAAATATCATTTGCCCTTGCCGTGATAAAGCAGTTGCTTCTGCAGCAGAGGTACAATTAGCCAACATTTGTACGTCAGCGCCAGCGACAAAAGAGTCGGCTTTGCCACTCACTAAAACTAAACCAACAATGGCTTTATCTTCACGTATTTCTTTTAGTATTTCGGTAATTTCATCGGCAAACTCAGCTTTTAGGGTGTTCATGGAGTCGCCTTTAACGTCCATGATTAAATGTGCAATGCCATTTTCTTGACGCGCTAAACTAAAGGTCTTATTTTCTTGTTGTTTTATTGTTTTTACATCAGTCATTAGTCTGTCTCCACAATCATAGCCGCACCTAAACCACCCGCTGCACAAGCGGTGGTTAAGCCAACACCGCCGCCACGACGGTTTAATTCATTTAATGTTTGTACGATCAAGCGCGTACCTGTTGCTGCAAACGGATGGCCATAAGCTAATGAACCACCCATCACGTTAAATTTGTCCATATCGATTTCACCAATGGCTTTATCGCGACCTAAATGAGCTTGCGCAAACTTGTTACTGGCAAACATTTTCACATTGGCGAGTGCTTGGGCAGCAAAAGCTTCATGCATTTCAATTAAATCTAAATCGGCTAAATTCATACCAGCGCGTTTTAAGGCAATCGGTGAGGCATAGCTTGGCCCCATTAACATATCTTCCCAAACGTCAATCGCGGCAAAACCGTAACTGCGAATGTAGCCCAATGGCTTATAGCCTAACTCTTTCGCTCGACCTTCACGCATCATTAGAATAGCTGAAGCACCATCGGTTAGCGGCGTGCTTGTTGCAGCCGTTACCGTACCGTGTTTGCGATCAAAAACTGGACGTAATTTAGCGTAACTCGCTAATTCTGAGTTTTCACGAATACAATTATCTTTATCAATAAACGACTTATAAGGTTCGCTATGTGCTGTCATCACCTCACCTGCTAACTTACCTTCTTGCCAACTTTTCGTTGCTAAGGTATGTGAACGATGTGCTAAGGCATCTTGCTCTGCACGGGTAATACCATGAGTTTTTGCCATTTGCTCTGCGGTATGTCCCATCGACAAGCCAGTAGAGTATTCTGCAACCGCAGGAGGCACAGGTAATATATCTTTAAATTTAAGCTGACGAATAAGCGCCATTTTTGCACCAAAAGAGCGGGCTTTACTTAAATCTAATAGAGTACGAGCAAACTTTTTCGAGACACCAATGGGCGCAACAGACGATGAGTCAGCACCACCAGCAACACCGACATCAACAAAACCCGCCATAATTGACTCAGCGACATTAACGGCTGATTGAAAACTAGTGGCACAGGCACGAGAAACACTATAAGCATCGGTATGAACATTCATGCCCGTACCTAAGACTATTTCACGAGCAATATTTGGCGCTTCTGGCATTTGTACAACTTGTCCAAACACTAACTGGTCGATAATCTGTGGATCAACGTCGTGTTTTTGCAGTAATTCATTAACAACAATTTTACCTAAGTCGACAGCAGGAATGCCATGAAATGCGGTAGCTTGCTTGGCGAATGGTGTGCGTAACCCGGCAACTATAGCGATACGTTCGCCACTACCTGTTACTAATTTTGATTTTGTCATTTTTAATTCCATCTTGTTGCAACACTTAAGAGGTCAGACCTCTCTGGATTTAAGATAATTCTAACCATATATAGAAATAATTCAATCATTAGCTGACAAAATTTAAGCAAACTAATGCCAAGGTATTAAAAAGCTAACAAAAAAGTTCAACAATTTTGTCATTATGGTTGTTTTTTAAAAGCTGAACCTTATATCAATCTATGGGTCAGACTTGCTGACTTAAATTTTTATAATCAATAAGAACGATAAACTATGGCTATTGAACATTTTTCCTCATTAAAAGAACATTTATCTTCACAAATTATCGGACAGCATGCGCTGGTTGAAAATTTACTCATTGCGCTTTTAGCTAATGGTCACCTTATTGTAGAAGGTCCTCCGGGTTTAGCAAAAACGCGTGCAGTTAATGCTCTAGCACAAGGGTTAGAAGCAGACTTCCATCGCGTTCAGTTCACACCTGATTTATTACCTGCTGATTTAACCGGCACAGATATCTACCGTCCTGAAGATGGCACCTTTGTTTTTCAACCTGGACCATTATTTCGCAATTTAGTCCTTGCTGATGAAATAAATCGTGCGCCAGCAAAAGTACAATCAGCTTTATTAGAGGCAATGGCGGAAGGTCAAATTACCGTTGGCCGAAACACTTATCCATTACCCGAATTATTTTTAGTGATGGCAACACAAAACCCGATTGAGCAAGAAGGTACCTACCCACTGCCTGAAGCACAGCTCGATCGCTTTTTAATGCATGTCGAAATCGATTATCCTGACGCTGCCAGCGAACTAGAAATTTTAAAGCTTAATCGAGGCGAAGCCTTAAAAATAGAAAAAAAAGCCGTTAAAGCAATCAGCCAAGCCGATATTTTCGCCGCCCGCGAACAAGTGATGAAAATTCATATGGCGCCGGCAGTAGAAAACTATATTGTTGATTTGATTATGGCGACCCGTAGTCCCGAGAAGTATGACGATAAGTTAAAGCAATGGCTGGCTTATGGCGCTAGTCCGCGTGCCACTATTGCTTTAGATCGCTGTGCGCGAGCGCGAGCTTGGTTAAATAACCGAGACTTTGTTAGTCCTGAAGACGTACAAGCGGTTTTTCACAACGTATTGCGTCACCGCATAATAATGACCTATCAAGCTGAAGCAGAAGGTATCAGTAGTAATCAGCTACTTGATCATTTACTTAGCTTGGTGGCAGTTGCTTAGGCGCAAGTTACTCTTATGTGGTTTACTCAAAAAAAATCAACCGAGCAAGACAACCCGCAAACCTTGCTTGATGAATTGGTCAGTAATGGTATCGAATTAACCATAGATGAGTTAATTCGATACCAGACTAAAAGCTCATTAATTAATTTAGCCGCGTCGAAAAGTTTACATGGCAAAATGTCAGGCAATTACCTCGCCCGTAGTAAAGGTCGAGGGATGGAGTTTGATGAAGTGCGCCATTATCAAAATGGCGACGACATTCGCGCTATTGATTGGCGGGTAACCGCGCGCACCGGTAAAACCCATACAAAACTGTTTCGCGAAGAAGTTGAGCGCCCAGTACTTATTGCCACAGATTTAGGCAACAGCATGTTTTTTGGCAGTCGCTTACTGTTTAAATCTGTGCAAGCAGCGCATGTTGCAGCATTAGTGGCTTGGCATGCAAAATCACGTGGCGACCGTATCGGTGGCGTGGTATTTAATCAACATAGTCACAATGAATTAAAGCCACGCAGCCGACAACAAGGTGTGTTGCATTATTTACATGCGCTAGTGAAAAGTCACGCCGAGTCATTAAATATCGCCAGCGAACTATTAAACCGCGAACAAGCAAAACTCGCCTTTGAACAAAACTGTGCACGTCTGCGCCAATTGGCTAAACCCGGTAGCTTAGTGTATTTGATCACCGATGCGTTTAACCTCACTGATGAGGCGGTACGACACTTAGCGCATATCAGTCGGCACTGTGAATTAGTCGTGTGTTTGATCAGCGATCCGCTCGAGCAACAATTACCTGACAGTAAACAAAAAATTAGCGTTGCTATTACAGATGGCTATGGTGATGAGCGTCAACAATTATTACTTGGTGATAAAGCCATGGCGGAAAAATATCATCAGCAGGCCATGAGTTTAAACGACACTAGGGAGCAAAAATTGACTAAAGCTGGCGCACGTTTACTGCACTTTTGTGCCAGTGAAGCACTGGAAACACAATTACATCGCGGAGTAGCGTCATGGATCCGTTAGCACAATTAAAAGATATTCATCTGCCAGCAAATGTCCATAGTTATCCAATCGCGCCAGGTTGGTGGCTTCTAGCATTAGTTATTTTAGCATTAGTAATTTATGGCGCATTAAAGCTTCGGCAGTATATTGTGAAACGTAAAGCGCAAAGAAAGGCACTTAAACAATTATCAAACACCACTGATGTCAGTAAGAATGTCGCGCTGCTAAAATGGACAGCTATACAATATTTTCCACGAGCGCAAGTTGCACAGTTAAACGGTGATAGTTTTAAAGCATTTTTAATTGCTACTTTACCTACTAAGCAGCAACAACTGTTTACTGAACTAAGCGGCCAGTATTTTACCTCGGTTTACCAAAATGATACCGCCAACCAAATGTCTGACGACTTTTCTGCTGCGGCTAAGATATGGTTGCGTTATGCCCTGCCGCCAAAAGCGGTTTTAACGGCAGCCGAACACGACAACAGGGTAGATACAAATAAAAAAGTTAAAGACTTTGAAGAAAACAATGGAGTCCAAGCATGATCCATTTTGATTTTATCTGGGCCTTAATCGCCCTACCGCTGCCATTACTGGTTTATTGGCTACCCGCTAAAAAGCAAGTACAAGCGGCACCGCTTAGAATGCCAACTATTATTAAAGGTATAAAAACGCAAGAGTTTGCCCCAGAGAAGAAAAAAACATCACTACTAATATTAAGCTTTATTTGGCTATTACTGGTACTAGCGAGTACGCAACCACAATGGCTCGGCGAAGCGGTCAACGTGCCAACTGAGGGTCGCGAAATGATGATTGCCGTCGATCTATCTGGCAGTATGCAAGTAGAAGATATGAGTCTCAATGGCCGCAGCATTAATCGCCTAGATATGCTTAAAGTACTATTGGGTGAATTTATCGAACGACGCAGCGGCGACAGGTTAGGTTTGATTTTATTTGGTGATGACGCCTACATGCAGACACCGATGACCTTTGATCGTAAAACTGTCCAACAAATGCTCGATGAAACGGTATTAGGGCTAGTCGGTAAACAAACCGCTATTGGTGATGCTATCGCGCTGGCGGTTAAACGTTTTGATGAAAAGAAAGAATCAAACCGAGTATTATTGTTACTGACTGATGGCCAAAACACCGCTGGAAAAATAACCCCGGAGCAAGCGCTTGAGTTGGCCGTGGCAAAAGACATTACCATCTACTCTATCGGTATTGGCGCTGATGTTATGATCCAAAATTCATTATTTGGTGCTCGTCGTGTTAACCCATCAAGTGAACTTGATGAAGAGACGTTGCAACGCCTAGCTGATGAAACTGGCGGTTATTATTTCCGAGCTCGCGCCAGTGAAGACATGAGTAAAATTTATAAACTACTAGATGATCTAGAACCCGTTGAACAAGAGCAGCAACAAATGCGGCCACTAAGCGCTTTATTCCATTGGCCACTTGGCTTAGCTTTACTGATATCTTTGCTCACGCTATTAATGAAAAGTATCTCCACCGGGCGATTTTTTACTAGTAAAAAAGTTACCACCGGAGTGAAACACTAATATGACTGACTTTCATTTTATTCGACCGCTTTGGCTATTAGCCATTCTTGTCTTAATGCTGATGTTGTTTATGTTAAAAAAACTACGTATTAAGCAGTCAGGCTGGCAACAACTTTTACCAAGCCACTTAGCGAAAGTATTAGTGCAGGGTAACGCAAAAGCTAAATCAAGCTCGCTAGCACTGCCATTTTTCATTGGCTTATTATCTATTTTAGCCATGGCGGGACCGAGTTGGCAAAAACTACCCCAACCGGTTTATCAAGTGGCACAAGGCTCAGTGTTAATTATGGATATGTCGTATTCGATGTATGCTACCGACGTGGCGCCAAATCGTCTAACCCGAGCTCGCTATAAAGCCATAGATTTACTCGATAGCATTAAAGATGGTGAAATCGGCCTTATTGCCTATGCCGGAGATGCTTTTAGCATTAGTCCGCTAACAGACGACAGTAATAATATAAAATTACTATTACCCTCATTAAGCCCTGAGCTTATGCCGGTACTTGGCAGTAATCCTTTCGCTGCACTGGCACTAGCCGATGAAATGCTAGTCAATGCAGGTCATAATAGTGGCGATATTTATTGGTTTACCGATGGTATCGATAACATTGATATCCAAGATATAACGCAATGGTCGCGCGAACATCCCTATCGCCTTAATATTCTGGGTATCGGCACCAAAACAGGTGCGCCGATAAAACTCAGTAACGGCGAACTGATGAAAGATGACAATGGCGCGATTATTGTGCCTAAATTAACGGTACAAGCATTACGAGGTTTAGCTAACCGCGGTAGAGGAAACTATACCACCTTAACGCATAATAATAAGGATATTGAACAACTGACTTTACAACCTTTAATGGCCGAAACAGAAAACACTAAAGAAAGTGAAAATACCGGTGACCAATGGCAAGAATTTGGTCCCTACCTGCTGTTATTGGTTTTACCGATGTTGTTAAGTTATTTTAGACGCGGCGCACTGCTAGTAGCCTTGCCGTTTGCCCTAATGTTGGTTCCCAATAACCACGCCCAGGCTGATATTTGGCAAGATCTTTGGAAAACCAAAGATCAACAAGGCCAAGAGCACTTTAATAGTGAACAATATCAACAAGCGGCAGAGCAGTTTAAAAGCCCGCTTTGGCAGGGAAGTGCCCACTATAAGGCCGGTGATTACGAGCAAGCCTTAAGCGCATTTCAACAAGAAAACACCGCTGACGCGCTATTTAACCAAGGTAATGCTTTAGCAAAATTACAACGAATTGACGAAGCAATAGCGGCCTATGATAAAGCTTTGCTACGGACACCAAACTTAACCGATGCAAAAGAAAATAAAGCTATTCTTGAGCAGATGAAGCAGCAGCAAGAAAACCAAGATCAACAGTCAGGTGACGATCAACAAGAAAACGATCAAGAAAATAAAGATAAAAACCAGCAAGGCGAAAACCAAGACGGTGAGAGTCAAGACAGCCAAAGCCAAGACGGTGAAAGCAAAGCAGACCAGCAACAAAATGGTCAGCAGCAAGGTCAACAAAACAAAGAACCACAAAGTGACGCCTCTCAACAAGACGACTCTGCAGAGCAGGAAAAGCAAAAAGAGCAGCAACAAACTGAGCGTGATAAACAAGATCAGACAGATGAGCAGCAAGCTAAAAATGCTCAACAATCTGAAGGCGCTGAAGATGTAGACGACGCCCAAAGCGCCGAAGCACAAACAATGGCCGAACAATTAGCTAAAGAAACCGAACAAAAGCATCAGCAGTTACTCAACAAAGTAACCGACGACCCCTATATGTTATTAAGAAATAAAATGCAGTTAGAATATCAAAAACGTAATCAAGATCGCCGAAATGTAGGAGTTAAGAAAAAGTGGTAAGAGTTATAATTTCTTTGTTGGCTATTTTAATGTCGCTTAATAGCTACGCGGTAACAACAGTAAGTGCTACGGTTGATAAAAATCCAGTAGTGGTTAACGAATCTTTACTACTAACCGTTACTGCCGATGATGATGTCGACCGAAACGCGTTAGATACTTCAGTATTATTACGAGACTTTATTGTTGGCCGTACCTCGGTTAGCTCACAAACCAGCATGGTGAATTTTACCACCTCACGTACCACGAGTTGGACTACGGTATTAATCCCGCGTACGCCAGGTGAATTGGTTATTCCAGCATTTACTATCGATGGCGTAAAAACTCAACCTATCGCTATTAAAGCGTTGGCAGCCAGCAATTTAGGAGCATCAAGCCAGCAAGATTTATTTATCACCACACAAGTCTCCGCCAGCGAAATATACGTGCAACAACAAATTACCTTAACGGTAAAGCTGCACTTCGCAGCAGAGCTAAAGCGTGGCAGTTTGACTGAGCCAAGTTTAATCGGTGCTAATATTTTACAAGTTGGTAAAGATAAAGAGTCAGAAAGTATTATCAAGGGTAGGCGTTATCGTATTATCGAGCGGGTGTATGCCATTAGCCCACAAGAAAGCGGCGATGTTATATTAAAATCACCGGTTTTTTCTGGCGAAATAGTCATGCCCTCTTCAAGACGTTCTAACTTTTTAAGTTTCGCCGATAGTAAACCGGTTAGTGTTGTTGGCGATGATATTGCGTTAACGATTAAAGCTATTCCTGCACAAGTCAGTGGTGTGTGGCTACCCAGCGAATTATTGGCCTTACATCAAGAATGGCAACCTGAGCCTATTCAATTTAAAGTCGGGGAACCTATTACCCGCACCATTACGTTAACTGCAGCGGGTCTTTCAGAAGAACAACTGCCAGAAATTACCATGGAGGTCCCTCAAGGACTAAAGGTTTACCCGGATCAAGCTGAGCTGCATACTGGACTAAACAATGAACGTTTAGTCAGTCAAAAGGTGACCAATTTTGCTATCGTTGCCAGCCAACCAGGAGAATATCAGTTACCTGAAATTAATGTGCCTTGGTGGAACACTGTTACTAATAAAGCCGAAGTAGCAAAAATAGCAGGACAAAAAATCACCATTTTACCGAACGCAGATATAACCCAGTCAACGCTACAACAACCACCAATCGTTAATCTTGAAACATCCGCAGTCGCACCCGTTACAGAAACGATAGTGATTCCGCAAAACAAGGTCTTACAATGGCTATTTCTCAGCTTATGGCTAATAACATTATTAGCCTGGTATGTTTCAGCAAAACGTCCTTTCCAGCGTCAGAAAAGAATTCAGGGAAATAGCACTAAAGTCAATAACGCTCACCTGGCCATATTAGCAGCGTGTAAAAAAAATAATGGTGAAGGTGCATTAGCCGCTTTATTACCTTGGGCGCGCTCACTGTCACCTGGTAGCAACCAAAGTGCTGCACTGACGACACTAGACTCATTACATGGTTACTTTAACGATAACGCACTTTCTGATGCCATTATTGAGTTGCAACAAAGCTATTATGGCAAAAGCACTAGCCAATGGTCAGGCCGCAATTTACTCAATGCCATTCAAGTGATAAATAAAACTACGCATGCAAAATCAGCTGGCGCTGAAATTGCTATAAATCCTTAGGCTAGCGTATTTAAGCTAGCAAGAAAAAGGAGCTCTTATGCTCCTTTTTTATTTTCCAGTTCACGCTGCTCTACCGAAAAGATTAGTGTCACTTAGCTATGATTTTCGCTATCTGTAAATTCAATTAACCATCAAGCAATTATTCACGCTATAGTAAATATCAATTATATTAATGCTTTGATCACTTAGCGAAAATTAATCTATTTGCTCTGACTCATCTAAATAAATACATTAGTGCGAAATAAAATGACACAGCCTCAGGTCTCTTACAACATGGCGACAAAACAAGTTAGATACGAAGCACTCGTTAAAGCATTACATGCTGATTTATATCGATATGGCTACTGGTTATGCCACGATAAGCATATTGCTGAAGATTTAGTGCAAGAAACATTTTTACGTGCATGGCGCGCGCTTGACTCGTTGAAAGACGAAAAGGCGGCAAAGTCATGGTTAATTACCATCCTCCGTAGAGAGAACGCTCGTCGATTTGAACGTAAGCGTTTTGACATGAGCGAATATGAAGAAGCCACCATTGCCGATGTAAAAGCAACCAGTAGCGAACAGGAAATCGAAAACCACTGGTTACGAGAGAAAATAGCCAAAATGCCTGAAGAGTATCGCGAACCTTTAGTGCTGCAAGTTATTGGAGGTTTCAGTGGTGAAGAGATTGCCACTATGCTGTCTTTAAACAAAAATACCGTGATGACACGATTATTTCGTGCACGCAATCAATTGAAAGAGGCCGTAGACAACGAGCCAAAATTAAGAGGTCTACACAATGGATGATTTGCAAATTAGACGTAGCATATTATCAGAGCCGAACAGCCGTGATGATGCCATGAATGCCGCGATAAAAAATGATCCGGCAAAGCAGAAATTTGCCAAAGAAATTGACGCATTAGAAGTTAAAATAACTCAAGCCATCAATATCGACGTGCCTGACGATTTAGCCAATAAGCTTATATTACGACAAACGCTCGCCAGTCATCAGCAGCAAAAAAGTAAAACCCGTGTGCGCTTGGCGATGGCAGCGTCAGTCGCTTTTGTTATGGGCTTAACGGTTAATTTTATGATGTTTTCTAGCACTTATAAAAATTTAGGTGACTATGCTATAGCGCACGTAAATCATGAAGCATCACACTTCTCTAATAATGATCAGCCAACAGTGACATTAGCCTCATTAAACCAGAAGATGTCGGCATTTAAAGGTAGTTTTGATAGTACTTTTGGCACGCTAATCTTTGCCGATTATTGCCGTTTTGATGGCAGTAAAAGTCTCCATTTAGTATTTCAAGGTCAATCGAGCCCGGTTAATATCTTTGTATTACCTAATGACAAAGACATTGAATTTATCGCTGACTTTGCTAACGAAAAATTACAAGGCCGGTCAATACACTTTAATCAGTCAAATATTATTGTGGTAGGGGATAAAAACGAGCCGATAAAACAATGGCAAGAACGGGTTAATAAAAATATTACTTGGTCAATTTAGTTATCACTCTAAGTTATAAGCCCTTTTAAAATAGCTAAAAAAAGTCAAATAAAAAGTCGTTAATGATTAATTAACGACTTTTTCATTTTCTCTTACCTAAAACTCAAAACTAAGCCCTTACTAATGTTTAGCAGCAACCTGCTCAAACAGTGCTTCTATTGCTGGCTGTTCTTTTGCGGTAAAATGACTCACCAATACCGTAGCAATGGTCGCCATGATAAAGCCAGGAACTATTTCATACATAGTGGCACTGAGAGGCAAACCGTTAAAAGTTAACGGGGCAAAAATCCATATTAAAACGGTTATAGCGCCAGTTAACATGCCGGCTAATGCGCCATGTCGGTTCATTTTTTTCCAATAAAGACTCAAAATAACCAAGGGACCAAATGCGGCACCAAAGCCTGCCCAAGCATTACTGACTAGCGTTAAAATTGAGCTTTCTCTATCATAAGCGAGAAAAATAGCTACCATTGCCACAAGCGCCACCGATAACCTGCCAACAAATACTAATTGCTTTTCACTGGCATTTTTGTTTAAAAATGCTTGATAAAAATCACCTGTTAAAGAACTTGAGGTCACCAATAATTGCGACGAAATAGTACTCATAATTGCCGCAAGTATCGCAGCAAGTAAAAAGCCAGCGATCAGAGGATGAAAAAGTACCTGACCCAATAAAATAAATATCGTTTCGGCATCATCCACCACCAGACCTGTTTTAGCCACATAAGCCACACCAGCGAAACCGGTAGCCATAGCACCAAATAAAGATACGATCATCCAACTCATGCCAATTCGTCTAGCCGCAGGTAAATCATCTACCGAGCGTATCGCCATAAAACGGACAATAATATGCGGTTGACCAAAGTAGCCTAGCCCCCATGCCATAGCAGATATTATCGCGACAATACTCACGCCACTAAAAATGTTTAAGAAATCAGGATTTATCTGCTCAATAGTGGTTAACATAGCATCCGTGCCACCGATATCTGTTATCGCGACAAATGGCACCAGCACTAAAGCGACAAACATAATACAGCCTTGCACAAAGTCAGTCATACTGACCGCTAAGAAGCCACCAAAAAGTGTATATAACACCACAACACCAGCGGTTGCATATAGGCCTATTTCATAACTTAAAGCAAATGAACTTTCAAATAGCTTGCCACCCGCAACAATGCCTGAAGAAGTGTACAGGGTAAAAAACAAAATAATAACTATCGAAGATGTAATGCGTAAAGCACGTGAACTATCAGCAAAGCGATTTTCAAAAAAGTCAGGCAAGGTTATCGAATCATTCGCCAGTTCGGTGTAGGTTCTTAACCTCGGCGCTACGATCAGGTAGTTTAAATATGCACCTAAAATTAAACCCAAAGAAATCCAAACACTGCTCAAACCTACGGTATACATTAGTCCAGGCACACCCATTAGCATCCAGCCACTCATATCAGAGGCGCCTGCAGAAAGTGCGGTTACCCCAGGGCCTAAACTGCGCCCGCCAAGCATAAAACCAGAAACGTCACTCGTTGACTTTTTATAGGCATATAAGCCTATACCTAACATAACAATAAAATATAGTGCCAATGAAATCATTGTTCCTACAGCCATTTAACCTCCAAAAATTTTATACCGTTGAGCTAATTTATCATGAGTGAGCGATAATTACTCCTATGGTATTTAAACTGTTCAAATAAAACGCATTTTACTCTTCAAATGCACCTGAACAATAAGAATATGCATGGTTAATAGCGGATTCGATGTTTTTTCGTGAGTATTAACATTTATTTGTGTTATAAATAAGTATGTAATCCGCATTTTAAATTTGTCGGACGATAATATCAAAAAATAATAATAAATTTTTGTGTTATAAAATCAGATTAATCAGGAAATTGTATGTACTTTTATGCAGCTAGGCAGCCTATTTTAGATAAAGAAAAGAAACTCTTTGCCTATGAGCTATTGTTTCGCGATAGCATAGTTAATGTATTCCCTGATATTGATGCAGACGAAGCCACCACTAAAATGATCGAAGCCAGCAATTTTAACCTTGGCATTAGTGAATTTACCGGCAATAAACCTGCATTTATTAATTTCACTTTAGAAACCCTAATTAAAGGCTACCCAGAGACCCTCACCACAGACGAAGTGGTGGTGGAAATTTTAGAAACCGTAAAACCGGGTAAGAAATTATTAGCCATCTGTAAGGATTTAAATGAAAAGGGCTACACCATAGCGTTAGATGATTATATTCATCAAGCGGTTTGGCAACACTTCTATCCTTTTATACATATCATTAAAATAGATTGGCAAGACACCTCAATAGATACAATCAAAGCCGTAAAAACCGCCATTATAGAATTTCCTCATATAAAGTTGTTAGCAGAAAAAGTTGAGACTTATGAAGAATATAACCAAGCAGTAGAGTTAGGCTTTGAATTATTTCAGGGCTTCTTTTTTGCCAAACCAGAGATGGTAAAAACCAAAAATCTGTCACCATCACAAATGGCAATGGCAGAATTACTTTATGAAACGTCGAAAAAAGATTTAGATCTTGGCAGTATCACCTCAGTTTTTGAACGTGACGTAACCTTGTCCTATAAATTACTGCGTTATGCAAATTCGGCTATTTTTAAACGTCGCAATGAAATTTCAACGATTAAACAGGCACTAGTTACCTTAGGCTCTGCTGAATTGAAACGCTTTTTAGGCTTAATGTTTGCGTCCAATATCAATCCCGATAAACCCAGCGAACTGATTAATGCGGCTATGACACGGGCAAAGTTTTGTGAGTTAATGGCGAGTGAAGTTAAATCCCCCATAGATAACTCCATCGCATTTTTAACCGGCTTATTGTCGTTAATTGATGCCATTGTTGATGAAGACTTGACCAGTATTCTCGAAAAGCTGCCGTTAGCCCAAGAAATAAAAGACACTTTATTAACTCGTCAAGGTGTAATGGCCGAATTGATTATGCTGTTAGAGTTTATTGAGCACGCCGAATGGTCAAAAACCACCGTCTTAACAGAAAAACTTGGCTTAGAAAAAACCAATGTAGTTAAGCATTATAATGAAGCCATTGCCTGGTCTGATGACCAGTCAAGTGCTAATTATTAGCGAGGGGTAAATAAGATCCATTGATTAAATTGTCACACGTTTTGATAGTTTTATTGTCTTGATGTTTGGAAATTAAAATACTTAATGTTAAAAAAACCTAATATGAAAATATTAGGTTTTTTTAGTTTATAACTAACCATTATCTATTAGCCAAATTATTCAAAACCATTGGGGTTGTTAGACTGCCAACGCCAAGTGTCTGCTATCATAGTAGCTAAATCACGTGTTGCATGCCAATTCAGTAAGGTACTGGCGACATCGGCATCGGCATACACAGTAGCAATATCACCAGCTCTACGTGGCGCAATATTATAAGGTATATCTTGTCCTGAAATCTCTTTGAACGTGGTGACGATTTCTAAAACCGATATGCCATTACCTGTGCCCAAATTAATCGGTACACAACCTTTTAATTCGCTTAGTTTTTCTAACGCTTTAACATGCCCCAGAGCTAAATCAACAACATGAATATAATCTCTAACACCTGTACCATCAGGTGTTGGGTAATCATCACCAAAAACTTGTAACTGTGCTAATCGACCAACGGCTACTTGTGCAACATAAGGTAATAAGTTATTTGGAATACCATTAGGGTTTTCACCAATAAGGCCTGATTCATGGGCACCAATCGGATTAAAATAACGTAAACAGGCTATTGACCATTGCTCATCACTGCGCGCTAGATCAAACAGTATATTTTCAATCATTAATTTGGTTTGACCATAAGGATTGGTCGCCGAGGTTGGCATGGTTTCATTAAGGGGGGACGGATTATTTTCACCATAAACCGTTGCTGATGAACTAAAGACCAAGTTTTTAACGCCATGCTCGGCCATCACTTGTAACAGTGTCACTGAACCCGAAACATTATTATGATAATAACTTAACGGCATAACACTGGATTCACCGACCGCTTTTAAGCCAGCAAAATGAACTACGGCGTCAATGTTATGTTGTTCAAATACTTGCGTCAAGGCTTGGCGATCACAAATATCCGCTTGGATAAATGTTACAGACTTACCGGTAATCTGCTTTATACGCTCAAGTACTAATGTTGAAGAATTTAATAGGTTATCAAGGATAATAATATCTTGGTCTAGCGCAAGCAATTCAACAACAGTATGACTACCAATATAGCCAGTTCCCCCTGTGATCAACAAACTCATCTTTAAATCCTTATAACTGCTTGTTTGTACTATTTAGCCCATCACGTCAATATAATGAACTATTATTGATAATATTTTGACACTAACGCAATGAAGTTACCAAGTTTTTCTTTCGGTAATTGATTGATACCTGCCGCCGCGGCTCTGCCACCACCGGTGTCAAATTGCGCACAAAGGTCACCTGCCCCCACTTTATTATGAATTGGCGCACGTAAGCTTACCGTGTAACTGCCATCAATATTTAAAGTAATAACCGCATGCGCCTTATTAGGCGCTTGATTAGCAAGTTCATTACCGTAAACACCGCTGACTCGGCGCGACCAAGCAGCATCTTCAAGTTCAATGAGTTGAAAAAAATTATCATCGTGCAGTACCTTAGCTTTTTTAGCTTCAGTCATATCGCTTTGATAAGCCTGTTCAAGCAGAGAAAAAATAGAGTTGGATTCATTAATCAAGGTAAATGGATCGGGATAGGCAAGTAGGGTTTTAAATAAAACATCAGGCGCTATATGTAAATCATCAACCGTGCGACCGTAGCCATTATAGTTAATATAGGTGCCTAATGCTTGCAATTGTGCTTGTTCGCGCTCCGATAAGCCAGCTTGCTGTGATAGTTTTTCTGCCGCTAGCAGCATATTGTCACCAAAAGCCGCGACAATAGCCCATAAAGCATATTGACCAGCTAAATATTCATTGACCAATAAACTGGTACAAGTGTTGGCGTCAGTATCAATAACATCATGTAAATACGACGACGTTGGTACCAGCCCTGTCCGATGATGATCAACATAGAACACCTCAATATTGTTGGCAAGTAAACCCGCTAATGCAGTAATATTTTTTTCCATAGATATATCAAGCACAGTGACTGACGTTGCCTGATCAGCCGGTACTTGCTGTAATAGTTGAATATCGCGTTTAACACCTGTGATCAATATAGCATCTTTCGGCTCAGCTAAACGCAATTGTAACAGCGCGATAATGCCGTCTGCATCACCATTGAAAACATCATAATGCACGTAAAAACTCTCCTATAAAAATGGTTTCTCTATAACACGGGGTAGCTATCAATAAAGGAATAGTCAATAGCGCTAAGCGGTCAGTTGTCTGTAAAAACATTTAAGCACTCAACCATCAGTGATGAGCTCTTTCTTACTGACAGTTGACAGTTCAACGCTTAAAACTCTCTCAGTTACTAACAACTTAAAATTTTTTATCCAGCAATGAAGCCTTGCTCTACAAGGTAATCAATAACTTGCTGGGCACATTGTGCAATACTTTTGTTCGATGTATCAATATGAATAGCTGGATTCTCTGGCGCTTGGTACACGGAATCTATGCCGGTAAAATCTTTAATCTCACCCAAACGAGCTTTTTTATATAACCCTTTTGGGTCGCGTTGCTCACAAACGGCTATTGGTGTATCAATAAATACTTCGATAAACTCACCTGATTCGAGCTTATTCGCTGCCATTGCGCGATCGGCAGAAAAGGGTGAAATAAACGCCGTTGAAACAATTAAACCGGCATCAACAAAAAGTTGAGCCACTTCACTAATACGGCGAATGTTTTCAATTCTATCGTCATCGCTAAAGCCTAAGTCACCATTTAAGCCGTGGCGAACATTATCACCATCCAATAAATAACTATGACAATGACGCTGAAAAAGTAAAGCGTCAACGGCATTGGCAATGGTTGATTTACCTGAACCACTAAGGCCGGTGTACCATAACAAACAGGCTTTTTGCTGCTTTATCTCAGCGCGCTGGGTTTTACTCACTTGTTGACTGTGCCAAACGGTATTTTCAGTTTTCATATTGTTTTATCTTTAAAAAGGAAATATCTGTGGTATCAAGATTAACACCACTAAACTATAAGTCAGTGTTATCGGCCAACCAAATTTAATAAAATCGGCAATTTTATAGTTACCGGCATTAAATACCATAATATTAGTTTGATAACCATAAGGGCTAATAAAACTGCCACTAGCGCCAAAGGCCACTGCCATAATTAGAGGTAGAGGGCTAACGCCTAAACCAATCGCTATATTGTAAGCAACAGGAAATACTAAAGCCGCCGCCGCACTGTTAGTGATAACTTCCGTCAACACTAACGTAATGAAAAATATAACGACTAACGCTATTATCGCGCTTTTTCCTGCCAGCAATTGCTCGATTTCATTAGCAAATATAGCGGCAACTCCACTGTGTTCAAACGCCTGGGCTAAGGTTAATGCCCCTAAAACAATTAACCATATTTCAATCGGAAATCGGCGCTTTATTTCATTAACCGTTAAACAACCGGTAAAAATCAATAGTGCTAAGTAAAACATTAAACTCGCCAATAAACTTATGCTAGACACCATGGTCAGCATAATAGCGATGATAAAACCAAAAATCGCTAAAGAATCACGCCAGCCTGACAGCATATTGTCAGGCTTATGGCCGGAGAGAATATAGAAGTTTTTCGTTAAGTTAGTTCTAGCACAAAAATCAGAGCCAACCGCTAACACTAAAAAGTCACCGGCTTGAACAGTTATATCACCGAGTTTGCCCGAAAGTGAAACGCCTTCTCGGCGAATGGCGACAACTGCCGCATCAAATCTTGCTCGAAAGCCAGCCGATTTTATGGTTTCGCCGACAATAGCAGAATCAGGCTTGATTAAAACTTCAGTTAAGTTGTCACGTTGGAAACCTTTATTTTGTGCAAAAAGCGTTAAACCATCAAATTGCTGCAAGACTAAAACTTTACTGACATCACCACTAAAAATGAGCCTATCCAGCGGCTGTATTACTTCTTCAGGTGTTACTGGTGAAATAAGCCGGCCATCACGTACTAACTCAACCAAAAATATGGCGTCTAAGTTTCTTAGGCCATTATCTTCAATGTTTTTACCCACCAATTTTGAATGCTGTTTTACTTGTGCTTCGACAAGGTATTCCTTAACCTCAAGCTGTTCACTTGGCATATCAGCTAAGGTGTTTTGTCGCAATAGTATGATCAACAAACAGGCGACAAGGGCTGTGCCGCCGACTAAGGTAAAATCAAAAAAACCTAAGCTTTGCTGACCTTGTTCAAGCCATAATGAATTAACAATTAAGTTAGTAGACGTACCAATCAAGGTTAGCGTACCACCAAGAATAGCGGCGAACGACAACGGTAATAACAATTTACCTGGGTTAACAGTGGCATTTTTTTTCACCGCTGAAATCAGCATGGCTACCACCGCAGTATTACTGATAAATGCCGAACTTAACGCTGTAAATAAAAGTGTTCTTAAACTTGCCGTCGCGGCTTTGCCATTAAGCATTAGCGCCGAAACACGCCTTAAAATACTGGTGCGTTCGTAGGCAAATGAACATAGCACCAGTAATAATAGCGTGACAAGACCGGGGTTGACCGCATTCCTAAGAATATTTTCCGTGCTAACAAATGACGCAGCTAAACACAGTAATGTTGTGCTACCGAAAACGCGTTCAGGTTTGCTTGGGAAACAAACCAGCCCGACAAGGGTTAAGGAAAATATTGCAATTAGTAACCACTGCATAAACAACATAATATGACCTAACCCAAGCTAAAACCTAACCATGTGCCAATTATTCAAATAGCAGTTATAAGCTATTTCAATAAATCGCGCGCGCCCCAGTGTGGGAAGTGCTTGCGGACCAAAACATTCAGCTCTTGTTCAAACACTGAATACTGATGTTCTTGCTGAACCTCAAGTGCACCATTGATCATTCCGGCACCAACGGTAACATTACTGAGTCTATCAATAATAATAAATGCCCCGGTTGCTTTGTTGTCACCATAAGCATCAAAATGCAGCGCTTCAGCAACATCGAAGTGAACAACACCTATTTCATTTAAGGCTAATTGATCGACATCGGTGTGCTCAAAGGTGTTGACATCAATGCGATGATCAACTTTTAGTGCATGCCCTGTGGTGAGTTTACTACCATGTTTAATGTAGTACTCTCGACCGGGTTCCAATTCATCATCATGCATCCAAACAACGGTTGCACTTAACTCTTTAGCCGATGTTGGTACATGGCCTTTTTTCACAATCATTTCACCGCGGCTGATGTCAATTTCATCTTCTAGCGTCAAAGTAACGGCCATACCGTGATCGGCACGTTCAATATTACCTTCAAAAGTAACAATTGATTTTACGGTACTTTGCTTACCTGAAGGCAAAGCAACAACTTCATCGCCAACGCGAATATGCCCTGAGCCAACGGTGCCAGCAAAGCCTCGAAAATCTAAATTTGGTCGATTAACAGACTGTACTTGTAAGCGAAATTGGGTGAAATTCTTTTTGTCATCGACCTTAATGGTATTCAATAACTTCATTAAAGTCGCACCCGGATACCATGACATATGCGAACTTTCGTCAACGACATTATCACCGTTCAGTGCTGAAATAGGCACAAAACGTACGTCATCAAAGGCTAAGTCATTGGCGAAATTACGGTAGTCTTTTTTAATTTCTTGGTAACGTTCTTGGCTATACTCGACCAAGTCCATTTTGTTTACAGCGACTAATACGTGTTTAATGCCTAACAAAGAGCAAATAAAAGAATGACGACGAGTTTGAACTTGTACGCCATGACGAGCATCAATCAAAATAATGGCTAGATCACAGGTCGATGCGCCCGTAGCCATGTTACGTGTATATTGCTCATGACCCGGAGTATCAGCAATAATGAACTTGCGTTTGTCAGTGGCAAAATATCGATAAGCTACATCTATGGTAATGCCCTGCTCTCGCTCTGATTGCAAACCATCAACAAGTAACGCTAGATCGATAGCTTCACCGGTCGTGCCTGACTTTTTACTGTCATTTTTGATAGCCGCGAGTTGATCTTCAAAGATCATTTTTGAATCGTGTAATAACCGGCCAATTAAGGTACTTTTACCATCATCAACACTACCACAGGTGAAAAATCGCACCATTTCTTTGTTTTCATGTTGCTTCAAATACGCTTCAATATCTGTTTCAAGTAAGTCTGCTTTCTGACTCATGTTTTTTCCTTGGAAATCTCTACTCGACAAATTGCCGATTTAATAAAATGCTAACACAGTAAAATAGACTGAAATAAGAGGAAGTTTAGAAATAGCCTTCCATCTTCTTCTTCTCCATTGAGCCTGATGAATCGTGATCAATGACACGGCCCTGACGCTCAGAGGTTTTTGTTAATAGCATTTCTTGAATAATTTCTGGTAACGTGGTCGCGGTTGACTCAACGGCACCGGTTAACGGGTAACAACCTAAAGTTCTAAAACGCACACTCTTCATTTGCACTTCTTCATCATCACCAATAGGCATACGGTCGTCATCGACCATTATTAATGTACCATCACGCTCTACTACCGGACGTTTTTCTGCTAAATAAAGCGGTACAATTTTAATACCTTCTAAATAGATATACTGCCAAATATCAAGCTCAGTCCAATTGGATAAAGGAAAAACCCGTATACTTTCGCCTTTATTAACTTTGCCGTTATAGATATTCCAAAGCTCTGGACGTTGGCTCTTAGGATCCCAACGGTGATTTTTATCACGAAATGAATACACGCGCTCTTTCGCACGAGATTTTTCTTCATCGCGACGAGCGCCACCAAATGCGGCATCAAAACCATATTTATCAAGGGCTTGCTTTAGTGCTTGAGTTTTCATCACATCAGTATGTTTGGCACTTCCGTACTCAAAAGGGCCCATACCCATCGCGATACCTTCAGCGTTTTTATGCACCAACAAATCAAAACCATGTTCTTTCGCCATTTGATCGCGAAATGCAATCATTTCCTTAAATTTCCAATTGGTATCAACATGTAAGAGTGGAAAAGGAATTTTTCCAGGTGCAAAGGCTTTGCGTGCAAGGTGAAGTAAAACCGCTGAGTCTTTGCCAACCGAGTAAAGCATGACCGGATTATCAAATTCTGCGGCAACTTCTCGCATAATGTGAATAGATTCGGCTTCTAGTTTTTGTAAATGAGTTAAATGCATGACTGTTCACTAATGGTGGCATGATATTATTGGGCAGTATCATGCCACAGCAAAAGAGCATTATCCATAGAAGGAAAAGCTTATTTATACCAAAAAGATATAAAAGAATGCAGCGATAAAGCCTAAGTATACGTTTACACTTGGGTTAAGTTATTTTTATAACGACGGATTAAAGCCAATGATGATGTAGAAAGCTTTTCGCTATCGATAGCAGTCATAGGTTGCGCCATAACGCTAAGCACTTCTTTGCCTAATTGCTTACCTAATTCAACCCCCCATTGATCGTATGAATTGACTTGCCAAATCACACCCTGCACAAATATTTTATGCTCATAAAGCGCTAGCAGCGCACCTAGGGAATGAGGGTCTAAGTGTGCCATTAAAATGGTATTACTCGGGGTATTACCTTTCATGGTTTTGTGCGCAGCCAGCCTATTTGCTTCTGTCTCACTTGCGCCAGCTTCTAGTAATTCTACTTGCGCTTGTGCCAGTGTTTTACCTTGCATTAACGCTTCACTCTGGGCAAAGCAATTCGCCACTAGCGCGTCATGATTAGCTAAGTGTTCGCTGGTCGGGGCAAGTGACAGAATAAAGTCTGTCGGGATAATATCAGCACTTTGATGCATCAACTGCATAAAGGCATGTTGACCATTAGTGCCTTCTTGACCGAAAACCACAGGTGCGGTTAAATAATTAAGCGTTTTACCCTCAATAGAAACCGATTTGCCATTACTTTCCATATCGGTTTGCTGCAAATACCCAGGTAAAGCTCTAAGGGCATGGTTGTAAGGTAAAATAGCTAAACTTGGGTAACCTAAACCATTACGGTTCCAGATACCTAGCAAGGCCATAATTACTGGCATATTTTGTTCAAACGGCGTGTTTTTAAAATGTTCATCCATAGTATAAGCGCCGGCTTTTAAAGCGCTAAAATGCAGATTACCAATCTGCAATGCTAGTGGTAAACCTACCGCTGACCATAAAGAAAAGCGCCCACCAACCCAATCCCAGATCGGCAAAATATTTTCAGCTTTAATACCAAACTCAGTTGCAGCAGCGATATTTGTACTAACCGCATACCAATGTTGGTTGATAATATGTTTAGCATCAACAGCTGCATTATTTTGTTCAGCCCAAGCCTTAAGCATCCAAGTTTTAACTATAGTGGCATTAAGTAAGGTTTCTTGCGTAGAAAAGGTTTTAGAAATCACCACCACGAGCGTAGTTAAGGCATTAAGTTTCGACAGTTTTTCTTGTGCAGCATCACCGTCAACATTGGCCAACACATGGGTTTTCAACCCGGGTTGATGGTAGGGCACTAACGCAGACAACGCGACTTTAACACCATAATACGAGCCGCCAATACCAATCGCTAAAATATCTGTAAACTTTTCACCAGTTACCGAACGAACGTTACCTGATTGCACATTATCAACAATGGCAGCCATTTTAGTTTCGGTATCGATAACGTCTTGAGCTTGTGCACCTAAAACATCGACTTTCACCGAGTCAGGCGCGCGTAATACTGTGTGTAGTACTGCACGCTGCTCGGTGCTATTTAATTCCTCGCCAGTAAACTGCGCCGATATTTTACCGGTAAGGTCTACTTGCTCAGCTAGGAGAAATAAATGACTAAATTCACTATCGATAATATTTTGCTTGGCATAGTCTAAAAATAAACCTGCCGCCGAAACAGCATATTTTTCACTTCGTTCCTTATCTGAAAATAGTGAAAATATATCTCGTGATAATGCTAGTTCAGTAAACTGCGATAAATTTGCTACGTCCATATGCCTGCACTTCTAATTAAAATGTTGCCAATAAATAGCTTTAAATAATACGTTAACCGCCATTAGTACAGAATATTAAAACGATTTATCAGTTCAATGATAAACGTTAAGTTCTGCCTAACAGCTTAAAGCTTAACTAATCCTTCATTAACTCAGTTAAATAGCTTCGAAATTCATCGGCCAACTCAGGATGGCGCAAACCATATTCAACATTGGCTTTCATATAGCCTAATTTAGAACCACAATCATGTGATTTACCTGTCATATGAAATGCTTCAACGGTTTCTTTTTCCATTAACATCGCGATAGCATCAGTTAATTGAATTTCATCACCGGCACCCGGAGGGGTAATTTTTAACAAATCCCAAATTTTTTCAGATAATACGTAACGACCTACCACAGCCAAATTAGAAGGCGCTTCTTCAACTGGCGGTTTTTCAACAATAGCCGTCATGGCTTGTGACTGACCAGGTGCAAGCTCGACACCGGCGCAATCAACGACGCCATAGCTGCTAACCTGCTCCATTGGTACCGGCTCAACCATAATCTGGCTATAACCACCTACTTCATTATAGCGCGCTAACATAGCAGCTAAATTCTCGGTTTTTAAGTCTGCTGTAGACTCATCCAAAATAACATCAGGTAACACCACAACAAACGGTTCATTGCCAATGATAGGCCGTGCTTTTAATACCGCATGACCTAAGCCTTTAGCTTCGCCTTGGCGCACATGCAATATAGTAACGTCTTTGGGACATATCGCTTGAATTTCATCAAGCAACTGGCGTTTTACACGTTTTTCTAAGGTAGTTTCAAGCTCAAACGACTTATCAAAATGGTTTTCAATGGCATTTTTTGAAGAATGAGTGACTAAGACAATTTCTTTAATACCTGCAGCAATACATTCATTAACGATATATTGGATTAATGGTTTATCAACAATTGGCAACATCTCTTTTGGAATGGCTTTAGTTGCCGGTAACATCCGTGTGCCTAAACCCGCTACAGGTATTACTGCTTTTTTGATTCTATTTGGCATTTTTTTCCCTATTACGCTCAATTTTAACGTATTCTAAGTGTTGATGATTTCTGAGGCAAAAAATAAATGATTTCTTTGCAGTAATCGCTGTTTAGATATTTTATATTAAAGCAACTAGCAACAGTCGGTAAACTAGTGAGTGCTTAAATTAATCAGAACCGAATAAATCTCGAGTATAGACTTTATCTTTTACATCGCGTAATTCGTCAACCATTCTATTAGCAACAATAACATCACAAGATTGCTTAAATTCAGTTAAGTCTTTAATGACTCTCGAATGAAAGAAATCATCTTCTTTAAGGGCGGGTTCATATACCACCACTTCAATGCCCTTGCCTTTCAAACGCTTCATAATACCTTGAATAGCAGATGCTCTGAAGTTATCCGAGCCTGTTTTCATAATCAGGCGGTATATGCCAACCAAATTTGGCTTGCGTTTAATAATGGAATCGGCGATAAAATCTTTACGCGTACTATTGGCATCAACAATCGCTCGGACGATATTATTAGGTACGTCCTGATAATTAGCCAACAATTGCTTGGTATCTTTGGGTAAACAATAACCGCCATAACCAAATGAGGGGTTATTATAATGATCGCCTATACGGGGATCTAAACTTACGCCTTCAATGACTTGTTTAGAATCTAAACCATGAGCTTCAGCGTAACTATCTAATTCGTTGAAATAAGCAACACGCAATGCCAGGTAAGTGTTTGAAAATAGCTTAACAGCTTCAGCTTCAGTGGAGTCTGTGAACAAAATATTAATGTCTTTTTTTATCGCACCTGCCGCTAATAAGTTGGCAAATATTTCTGCTCGCTCACTTTGCTCGCCGACAATGATACGCGACGGATAAAGGTTATCATGCAACGCCTTACCTTCTCGTAAAAATTCAGGTGAAAAAATAATATTCTGACAATTAAACTTAACGCTAATACTCTTTGTATAGCCAACCGGAACCGTCGACTTAATCACCATTACAGCATTGGGATTTATGGCTAAAACATCTTGGATTACTGCTTCAACTGATGAGGTATTAAAATAATTCGTTTCAGTATCATAATCTGTTGGTGTTGCAATAATGACAAAGTCTGCATCGCTATACGCTAAATTTTTGTCCAATGTGGCGGTAAAGTTAATGGCCTTATTGGTCAAGAAATCTTCAATTTCGACATCGGCAATAGGTGACTTTTTTTCGTTAAGTAAATCGACTTTCTCTTTAATAATATCAACGGCAATCACGTCATTGTGTTGAGCTAATAACATTGCGTTTGATAAACCGACATAACCCGTTCCTGCTATAGCGATTTTCATGGTTTATTTTTATCCATCGTTTTCTTAATTTGCATCCTATAGGTGTTCAACGTACCAAGTCATTGCTTTTTCAATGCCTGCGGTAATACGATATTCAGGTTCAAAACCTATCAATTCTCTAGCCTTAGTTATATCCGCTTGAGAATGTCGCACATCACCAGCTCTAAACTCCTGATATACCGGAGATTTACTATATTCCACCTGATTATTTTTTAGTGCTTGTTTAAGGCAATCAAACAGAGTATTTAATGTCGTTCTGTCGCCTACCGCAACATTATATATCTGGTTTTTAGCTTTATCGGCTGATGTTGCAGCTAAAATATTGGCTTGCACAGCGTTTTCTACAAAACAAAAATCTCTACTGGTTTCACCGTCACCATTAATAAGCACATTTTCATTTGAAAACATCGCTGCAGTCCATTTAGGGATCACAGCGGCATAAGCACCATTAGGATCTTGACGTTTGCCAAAAACATTGAAATAACGCAGCCCTACGGTGTTTAAACCATAGGTTCGATTAAAAACATCGGCATAAAGCTCATTAACATACTTTGTCACCGCATATGGTGAAAGTGGCTTACCAATATTATCTTCTACTTTGGGTAGTGCTGGGTGATCCCCATAAGTAGAGCTGGATGCTGCAAAGACAAAAGTATTAATATCTTCATCTTTAGCCGCTGTCAGCATATTTAAAAAACCAGTAATATTCGCTGAATTAGTCAATATGGGATCTTCAATAGAACGGGGCACTGAGCCTAGAGCAGCTTGATGTAAGATATAATCAACTCCGCTGACCACTTTTTTACAATCAACAATGTTGCGGATGTCACCTTCGACAAAAGAAAATTTAGTCCATTGTTTGCTAGATACTGTCGATTTAACTTCGTCTAAATTACGTTGGTGACCGGTAGCAAAATTATCTAGACCGATAACTTTTTGATCAAGTAAAAGCAGCGTTTCAAGTAAATTAGAACCAATAAACCCGGCCACACCTGTTATCAGCCATGTTTTAGGCTTGTTTTGTAATTCTACTTTAACTTCTTCATAACGAGACATTATTTTTCCTATTCATCGTGACACTCAGTGATATAAACTTTTAGCTAACCGCACTATTACAAAATAAATTGTGACTACAAACGCATATCAACAGACTCTTTGGGTAGCAAATATTTCAAATCGTAAAGCACATGATTTTTTTTACCCAATTTACGAATATTATCAACACCTAATGCTTTGAACTCATTATGTGCTACAGCAAGAATTATCGCATCATAGTGGTCATTTTCAGGTTTTTGCGTCAGACTTAAGTTGTATTCATGCTCGGCTTCAGCATTTGAACACCAAGGGTCGGTAACATCAACATTGACATTATATTCCTTAAGTTCACTAACAATATCAACGATTTTAGTATTACGTAGGTCTGGACAATTTTCTTTAAATGTTAACCCCATCACGAGTACATTAGCGCCATCAACTTGTATGCGTTTATGCAACATTTTTTTCACCAGTTGTGAAACTACATAAGCGCCCATACCATCATTTAAACGACGGCCAGCAAGGATCATTTCAGGGTGATAGCCTACGGATTGTGACTTATGGGTTAAATAATATGGGTCGACACCAATACAATGTCCGCCAACGAGTCCCGGTCTAAACGGTAGAAAGTTCCATTTAGTGCCCGCGGCTTCGAGAACTTCCAAGGTATCTATATTTAACTTATTAAATATAATTGAAAGTTCATTAATCAAGGCGATATTGACGTCACGCTGAGTGTTTTCAATGACTTTAGCTGCCTCTGCAACTTTTATTGAGCTCGCCTTGTGCGTACCAGCAATAATAATAGAACGATATAGTTGGTCGACAGTTTCCGCAATTTCAGCAGTCGATCCAGAGGTAACTTTTAAAATATTGGTGACCCTATGCTCTTTGTCTCCAGGATTAATTCGCTCCGGTGAATAACCGGCATAAAAATCCTGATTAAATATCAGGCCAGATACTCTTTCAACGACCGGGATACAAACCTCTTCAGTAGCACCAGGGTAGACAGTAGATTCATAAATAATAATGTCGTCTCTACTCACGACCTTACCAAGCATTTCGCTAGCTTTTATTAATGGGGTTAAATCGGGTTGTTTATGCTGATCAATAGGCGTTGGCACGGTGACAATATAGACATTGGATGAACGTAACTGTTCAATATCATAGGAGTAACTTAAGTCAGTAGTGGCGGCCAATTCTTCATCACTTACCTCTAAAGTACTGTCTTTACCACTAGTCAATTCATTTATGCGAGCCTGATTAATATCAAAGCCAAGTGTTTTATATTTTTTACCAAACTCAACCGCAAGCGGTAAACCAACATAACCAAGTCCAATAACCGCAACTCTGACATGCTTTAAAGATTCAATCATAGATGCAAGATCCAATTTAAAATAAAAGTAATGCCTCTATATTACTATTAATCAATAAATAAAGACTAGTTAAAAGAGGATACTAACGGTAATTTTTAATGAACAATTTAATATAGTGTCACTTGCGTTTACACCAAGCTTGCCAATTAATTATCCCACATACTTGCCTTTCAAGTTCAGCAAAGGTATAAAACGGGCTGACTAACGTGTTTTATACTATTTTGTTCGACAAATTTGCTCATTTTTTAATACTCTTGAGTATTAAAATGCACATCAAAAGATAATAAAAATCATGCCGTCGAGCATATATTTAAGGAATTTTAAATGACAACACCTTCAACACCTAATGCAGGTACTTTTTTTGGACATCCGAAGGGGCTATTTCTGCTATTCGGCACAGAAATGTGGGAACGATTCGGTTATTACGGTATGCGCGCGCTCTTGGTGCTCTATTTGGTCGCTAGCGTTCAAGATGGTGGCTTTGGCTGGACAGCAGGTGAAGCCTTAAGTTTATACGGTACCTTTACCATGGCGGTTTATTTAACGCCAGTACTCGGTGGCTGGCTTGCCGATAATTTTATTGGTCAACGTAAGGCGATCATTATTGGTGGCGTAATCTTCGCTTTAGGCTACTTTACCTTAGGTATTCCTAAATCAATGCTAGTGGGTATGGAAGAAACAGTCTTCTATATTGGCTTAAGCTTAATCGTTATTGGTAATGGTTTATTTAAAGCTAACGTTTCAAGCCTGGTTGGTGACTTATATGAAGATGGCGATCACAGACGTGATGGTGCATTTACTATCTTCTATATGGGTATTAACTTAGGCGCATTCTTAGCGCCAATTACTGTCGGTGTGTTAGGTGAGCAAGTTAACTGGCACTACGGTTTCATTTTAGCCGGTTGTGGTATGTTGATTGGTTTAACACTGCAACTACTATTTGCTAAAAAATACTTAGGCGATATTGGTGTCGTACCTTCCGCTAAACGCATGACCGACGGACAAACAACTCAAGCACCTATTACTTCCCAAGATATAGATCGCATGAAAGTCATTTTAATTATGAGTATGTTCTCAGTGATTTTCTGGGCTGGATTTGAGCAAGCGGGTGGTTTATTTACTATTTACGCCTCTGACTTTACTGACCGTACTATTTTCGGCTTTGAAGTGGCAGCCTCATCGTTTCAATCATTGAACGCTATGTTTATTATCATGCTTGCGCCAATTGTTGCATCTGTTTGGGTTAAAATGGGCTCAAACGAACCTACCTCACCGAAAAAGTTTGCTTTAGCTATGGTATTTTTAGCCTTAGGTTTCTTCGTGATGCTTTGGGCAACTATGGTACAAGGCGGCGATGTTACGGTTAAAGTTAGCATGTTATTCCTAGTATTTGCTTACCTTTTCCATACTTTGGGTGAATTATGTTTATCACCAATTGGTTTGTCGATGGTAACGAAATTAGCGCCACTTAAGTTTACCTCGGTATTAATGGGTATTTGGTTCTTATTTACCGCGTTATCGAACAAGCTGGCTGGTTTTATCGGTTCATTTGTTGGCGAAGGTCAAGAAATGGTCGACAATGCGGCTAACATCTTTATGGGTGTTGGTTCAGCAGCCCTTATCACCGGTGTTATTATCTTTATGTCGGCCGGTAAGTTAGTGCAATGGATGCATGGTGCTGAAGGTCTACCGACTCATGATCTTGAAGAAAAAATTGAAGAAGAAATTGCGGTTACTGGTACTCATGAGGGTATTTCAGAAAAGTCGTAATATCCCGCTATAGGGTTAGGGTTAAAATAAGCTAGCGCTTATATCGTCATAGCTTCACAGTTAAGTGATTTATGGCATACCGTTAAACCGGAAGATAAAAACGAGTAATAACTAAGTTATTACTCGTTTTTTTATGCTGATAGCCCACTATCTTTCATTGGTAATAGCCTTAGGCTTTGTTGTAAAATCGATCAACTGTGATGACAAGGTATTAAAATGACGATGAGTAAATTTTCCGCAAAAGTTAGCCCAAGCATAGTACCTTCATCTAACGACAGAAACGCCATTCGACAAAACGTAAGGCAACAGCGACGTCAACTAACCTCAGAGCAACAACGTCACGCAGCCGTAAACTTGCTGCAGCACTTTACTGCTGATGGCAAAATTTTATCGGCAAAAAACATCGCCCTTTATCTTAGCAACGACGGTGAACTTAATACCCGTTTATTAATAGACTGGTGCTGGCAACAAGGTAAACAGGTGTATTTACCGGTTGTTCACCCGTTTACCCGCGGGCATTTACTATTTTTACACTACGAACCACAAACCGTATTAATCAATAATCGTTATGGTATTGCTGAGCCAAAACTTGATGTTAGAAAAATCATTCCTGCGCAAAAAATCGATATTATTTGTACACCACTGGTCGCTTTTGATAGCAAAGGTGCGCGCTTAGGTATGGGAGGAGGTTTTTACGATCGCACACTAAGCCATTGGTATCAGCAGCAGCAAAAGAATATCAATACTCGCCCTTACCCCATGGGGTTGGCGCATGACTGCCAACGGGTTGACGTAATCCCCACTGAGCAATGGGACATTCCATTACCAGAAGTACTCACCCCGCAAGCACACTTTAAATTCGACTAAGCTTAGTTTTTTGAATTTTTTATTTGCTATAATGCACGACAGAGAAAGCTGTAAGCTTTCAGTAAAAATAAAAAAGTAGGGTCAGATACACATTAAACTTTAACTGCCTACCCCTATGGGAGTATTGTGAATAAACATTGCAGTTAGCAACCTAATTAAAGTGTATCTGACCCTACTTTTCTCATGAGCTTATATTGGGTTTGTACCACGACGAATAAATTTGCTCTTACAGCAAGACAATAAACATACAACACACTTTAAAGAGATATTTATGACTCAAGATGACATGAAAAAAGCGGCAGCAATAAAAGCCCTTGACTATATCAAAGCCGATACTATCGTAGGTGTCGGTACCGGTTCGACGGTAAATCACTTTATCGACGCGCTTGCGACGATGAAAGATAAAATTATTGGCGCAGTGTCAAGCTCAGAAGATTCGACCATACGATTGAAGGCATACGGTATTGAAGTGTTTGATCTTAACAACGTTGACGGTATTGATGTTTATGTTGATGGTGCCGATGAAATTAGTCCTCATATGCATATGATCAAAGGTGGCGGTGCCGCCCTTACCCGCGAGAAAATTGTTGCCGCGGTCGCAAAAACTTTCGTTTGTATTGCAGACGATAGCAAACAAGTGCCAATGCTAGGACGTTTTCCTTTGCCAGTAGAGGTTATCCCAATGGCCCGCAGCTATGTGGCCAGAGAACTAGTTAAGCTAGGTGGTGATCCAGTTTATCGTCAAGGGGTAATTACCGACAATGGTAATGTTATTCTTGATGTCCATAACTTAAAAATAATCGATCCTAAAGCACTAGAAAATAGCATTAATGCTATTGCAGGCGTAGTCACTAATGGCTTATTCGCTAATCGTCCAGCCAATGTCTTAATTATCGGCACAGCAGACGGTGCAAAAATAGTAAAATAACACTTTAGAGTTTATACACTATATGATAGTTTAGAAATCTAGCCATCTAAAAGCTTATTTTAAAGTTATTTAAGTAAATTAATGTTTGATCGAGAGAAGATAAACTATCATGAGCAACAATTCACTAGCTAAAGACAAAATTAAGATATTACTTCTAGAAGGCGTGCACCAAAGCGCGCTTGAAGAGCTAAAAAATAAGGGCTATTCAAATATAGAATACCTTAAGACTTCACTTTCAGAAGCCGAGCTGATTAAAAAAATTGCCGATGTACATTTTATAGGTATACGCTCTCGCACTGACTTAAATAAAAATGTCTTAAGCCATGCGAAAAAGTTGGTTGCTATTGGCTGCTTCTGTATTGGTACCAATCAAGTAGATAAGGCCGCAGCTCAGTCATTTGGTATCCCAGTATTTAATGCTCCGTTTTCTAATACCCGTTCAGTCGCTGAGTTAGTTTTAGGCGAAACTTTATTGCTACTGCGCGGTATACCTGAAAAAAGTGCACAAGCACATCGTGGTGTTTGGAATAAGTCAGCCGCAGGTTCAGTTGAAGCGCGAGGTAAAACCTTAGGTATTATTGGTTATGGCCATATCGGTATGCAGCTAGGCATACTGGCAGAAACCTTAGGTATGAGAGTACGCTTTTTCGATATTGAAACTAAACTGCCCTTAGGTAATGCCAGTCAAGCGCCCACCATGACGGCATTATTGAAAGAAGCGGATGTTATTAGCCTACATGTCCCGGAAACACCACAAACAAAGAATATGATGGGTGCGGCCGAGTTTGAAGTGATGAAACATGGCGTTATCTTTATTAATGCTTCACGCGGCACCGTAGTTGATATTGATGCGCTAGCCGAAGCCCTAGCCAGTAAAAAAGTTGCTGGCGCGGCCATCGATGTATTCCCAATAGAGCCGAAAAGTAACGATGAAGAATTTATAAGCCCGTTGCGCGCATTTGATAACGTTATTTTAACGCCACATATTGGCGGCAGTACCAAAGAAGCACAAGAAAACATTGGCCTTGAAGTAGCTAGTAAACTGGCAAAATATTCCGACAATGGTTCAACATTATCGGCAGTTAACTTTCCTGAAGTGTCATTACCTGAGCATACTGGTACCAGTAGATTACTGCACATTCACCGTAATCAACCTGGGGTATTAACGCAAATTAACCAAATGTTTGCCAAGCACAATATCAATATTGCCGCGCAGTACTTACAAACCGCCGACCAAATTGGTTATGTGGTTATTGATATTGAAGCGGAAAATCGTCAGTTGGCTTTAAAAGAGTTAAAACAAATTGAAGCCACCATCAGAGTTAGGTTACTACACTAAACAAACACTCTGTTGATAAAAATCAAAAAGCCAAAGATATTTTCTTTGGCTTTTTTAATGGTGATTAATGATAACGAGAAGTGGCTCTAAAGTTAATAGAATATCAACATCATGCAAGCCCACGCGGCTAAGCCTGCAACAATATCATCTAGCATGATACCTAAGCCGCCATGACAATTTTTATCTATATAAGAGATTGGCCAAGGCTTTAAAATATCAAAAAAACGAAATAACGCAAAACCAACAATCAATGTTTGCCATGTTAATGGCATCAAGCACATGGTGATCAGAAAACCAACAATCTCATCCCAAACTATCGCGCCATGATCTGGCACACCGGCATCTTCTGCCGCCTTACCACAAATGTAAATACCGACCAGACTCATCACGATTAACAGCGCTATATACAGGGTATTATTAAGTGGAGCAAACAGTAAAAATAACGGCACGGCTGCTAAGGTGCCAAAAGTACCGGGCGCTTTCGGTACTAAGCCACTACCAAAACCTAATGCTAAAAAGTGTATGGGATTAGATAGCCGAAAATTTGCTGTAGATGTGGTCATGATTAGTCTTTACCGTTAGAGAAATGCTCAAAACTTTTCGCATTAATAGCTACCGGCTTACTGTCCAATGTTGTGGTAATTTTTTCACTGCGATTTAGTTGACCAATACAGGTAATCGTATTGCCACTATTTGCTAAAGCAGTTTCCATTCCGACTTTATTATCTTCAGAAACAGTAAATAATAACTCGTAGTCATCACCACCGACTAATGCTAACTCTAACGCTTCCTCTAAACCGAGCGTATCGAGCAACGCATTCGATATAGGCAAATCATCTAACACCACGTTAGCACCAACTTTCGACGCTAAGCAAATATGACCTAGATCAGAAATCAAACCATCTGATAAGTCTATCGCGGCAGTTGCATAGCCACGTAAGGCTTGCCCTGCAAGAATTCTGGGTGTTGGAAAGTCTAAACTACGTCGTAACGCATCTCTATATTCAGCCGCAACATTGACCTCGTTTAAAATGCCCTTAAGGGCTAACGCGGCATCGCCAATTTCGCCCGTGACGTAGAGCCAATCTCCGGCTTTAGCGCCAGAGCGGGTAATATGTTTATCTTTAGGGGTGAAGCCCTGAGCGGTTACTGTAATAGTCAAAGGACCTTGCGTGGTATCGCCACCAATTAGCTGGACATTGTAATATTCACACAACTCAAAGGCACCATGACAAAACTCTTCAATCCATTTAAGATCCACATCTGGCATCGTGATTGCCAAAGAAACCCAGCTAGGCTCAGCTCCCATAGCGGCTAAATCTGATAGATTGACCGCAATGGATTTATGACCAATAGCGCGTGCACTGGTTTCATGAGGAAAGTGTACGCCGGCAACTAAAGTATCGGTAGTGATTGCTATATTTTGACGCTCAGCAGGGCTGACTATAGCGCAGTCATCACCGATACCAAGCACAACATCCTTGCGTTTAATCGCTTGCTCGCTAAAGAAGCGTTTGATCAATTCAAACTCTTTCATATCACAACCAAATTATGGCTACTCGTTCGGACGAACAAGCTTAACCACTTTGTCTAAAACGCCATTAACAAACTTATGACTATCATCAGCACCAAATGATTTTGCTAACTCAATGGCTTCATTGATAATCACCCGATAAGGCACATCTAGACAATCTGATAGTTCATAGACTGCAACACGTAAAATGGCTTTTTCTACCGGGTCAACATCAACAAGTGGACGATCAACATGTGGCGAAATTTTCTCGTCAAGGCTACCGACTTGCGTTGAAACACCGCGAAACAACTGTTGAAAATAGTCAATATCAAAACGACGTGCACTATTTTCCGTAATAAAATTAGTTTCAATTTCAGTAATATTATTTTGGCTTAACTGCCAAGAATATACCGCTTGTACTGCCAACTCTCTGGCTTTTCTTCTAGGTGATGGTTTCACAAATTTATCCTGTTATAACTTATCGAGCACGTTGACCATTTCTAAAGCACTTAATGCCGCTTCAGCGCCTTTATTACCCACTTTGAGGCCAGCACGGTCAATAGCTTGCTCAATAGTATCTGTAGTGATCACGCCAAATGCTACCGGTAAAGTATATTCCATTGCCACTTGTGCTAAACCTTTATTACATTCACCCGCAACAAAATCAAAATGAGGAGTGCCGCCACGAATAACCGCGCCAATCGCAATAATGCCATCATAACCGCCTTTAGCGGCAATTTTTTTAGCAGCTACTGGCAATTCATAAGCACCAGGCACTCGAATGACGGTAATATCACCATCGGCAACATTACCATGACGTTTAAGAGCGTCTAATGCTCCTTCAAGTAAATTTTCAACAACAAAACTGTTAAAACGAGAGACCACAATGGCGAATTTCTTACCGGTTGCATCAAAGTTAGCTTCTATGACATTCATTTAAAAATCACCTACTGATAAAATTGCCGCGATTCTAGCAAAAAATGCATGTTTTAGGTACTTATTTATTAATAATCCAACACGGGTATACGATGCACAAATTTATTAAAGCATCACTTTTCTTTATGCCTGCTTGTTAACGGTAAAAAGGTAATAATGACTACCTTTATATAACAGCAATGAAATTCAATGATTAATTCTTATGATAAGGTTAGACGTTATAATCGTTTCCATTTAAAATAGCTTAGATAGCAACGATATTTGGTGTTAAGAAATTATGGCAAAGAAAAAAGTGATATTAGTCATTTTCGGTGAGGGAGGACATCAAAAAGAAATGGAGCTACTATTGTCAACATTGCCAACAAATGTAGCATATAGTTTTATTTCTATGGGGCCAAACGAATCAAATAAGACAACATTACAACATTATTTTTGCAACGATGTTCGGGATAAAAAAAGCCATATCAAATCGCTTTATTACATGATAGTTGGGCTCTTTAGCTTGCTGTTTTTGACGCTTTCTGCAATGAAAAAATATAGCATTCAAGGCGCCATTTCGACAGGCCCCGGTATTGCCATAGTCCCCTTTATCGTCTTACGAATAATGGGCATTAAAACCGTATTTATAGAAAGCTTTTGTCGATTTAACACTCAATCGATGGCTGGCAGGATATTATATAGAATTAGTCATCGTTTTTTAGTGCAAAATAAACAACTTTTAAAGCTCTACCCCAACGCAGAATATTGTGGTCGATTATGAAAATATTAGTCACCGTAGGCACTTCATCTTTTGAACGTCTAATTAAGGCTGTTGACAAGCAAATTCCTGCCAATAAATACCAACTTACCTGTCAGATATCTGACGGCAAGTATCAGCCCATAAATCATAAGTTTTTTCACTTTAGCGATAAATTTCCATCATTAATAGCTGATGCTGATATTGTCATTACGCATGGCGGAGCTGGCACGATATTTCAATTACTTGAATTACAAAAAAAAATTATTGTTGTGCCTAACCTAGATCGAATTGATAAACATCAGACAGACCTTGCTTCATTTGTCAGCGACAATCATTACGCAATCGTATGCAATAATTTAGATCAGCTCGCGTACGATCTAGAACAGTGCATTCACTTTACACCAGCCAGCTATCAAAAAGATGATTTTTTCATGGCTGACGATCTTATCAACTATTTTTCATCTGAATAATAGCACCAAAATCAGCAGGTAAAATTACGACTGACGATTGCTGGCACGGCTTAAAGCAAAATATTTATCGCCAGCAATTATCCCTAGTACTAACCAAAAGAAATAGAAAAAACAAACAGTAAAATAAACAGGCCCCGCTAACATCGCGATAACCAAAGCGATAAAGCTATAAAAAACACTAGTTTCAAGCGGCTTGCCATCAAGCGAAGCAATATAAAGCGGCTTGACTAATTTATAGTGAGAGAAAACAAACAAAACAAAAAGCACAGGTCCTAACTCAACCCAATACTTCAACCAGTCTGAATGTGCTGAATAGCCAACCCCGGTCGATAGCTTTAAACCATTCATATTGACTTCTTGGCCATAACCAGCGCCTTGGAAGAAAAACCGGCTATACCAATCATCAAACAATAACTTCCAATGCAGCACACGCCACTGCAGAGAAGATTCAAGCTTTTCGCCCTCTTGTACTTCAATATTTACCCCCGCCGTTAACGTTTCTATCAAACGTTCACCGATCGGAGTATAAAAGATCACCGTATACAAAATGGGAATCCCAAGTACAAAAAGTAAAGATAGTGTTAGGAGTTTTTGTTTACTTGATAAGAAAACATAAATAACAGCGACGCCTAATAAACTGATGAGGTTTTTTAATGTACCACTCAGGACAATTAATAAAAATGAAGATGCGCTCAAATAGAAAAAGAACCAGCGGTGTCGCTGCTCAAGAAAAAATCTTACGCCATAAAAAACACATGAAAACAGCGCGATATTAGCTAATATATTAACCCGCCCCGTAATGCCGGTAGGACGTAAAACATCTTCAACAATAGCACCAAAACCTAGAAAATAACCAACTATACCGCAGGTAATATGAATAAAAATAACCACAGACAAACTGCCTAATGCAACAGCTCTTTTACCGAAGAGACAAAGAACAAAGCCAAGAAAAAAGAAACCGCCCATCAACAACAACTTCATTAACTCAACAAGTGAGTAAATAATTGGCATGTTATTGATATAAGCGACAACGCTTGAAATCAGCGCAATTAAAAAGATGGCAAAATAACTTTTGCTATAGCCCGAATTAAAAAAAGCCGGCAAGGCTCGTTTATTGATCATCAAAAAGATAAACAATAACGAAAGCATAAAGACAGGTATACCGAGCCTTAATATGCCATTATCGATAGAAATAGTTAACACGCGTGTTAACCAAAAAAATAAAATAATATAACTCAATATAATTCCGTAATTCTAGGTTAAACGGGCATTAAAGATTTATAGCACTTGATGATTTCTTCACAGACTGCATTGTTGGAAAGCGAGTCTATTAATGTTTTATCATAACTAAAACCGTCTTGATATTTAATTAAAAACTGCGTGACCGCATCAGATAACTCTGCTTCATTTGTCGAAACAACACAGGCCTTGTAGTCGCCCAACAATAAAGCTACATCACCAGCAGGTGTTGAAACAACAGGTAATCCGCAGAGTATTGCTTCTTTCACGGCTTGTGGTGAACCTTCATAGTCAGATGTCATTAACATACAGGCTGATTTTTGTAATAACTCTGCGACTTCAATGCGCGATAAACCTTCTAAAACAGCGATTTCAAAAGCTTGATGATATTGCTGTTTAACCTGCTCAATAATCTTACAAAACAGTGGATAGTTTTTCTCATGTCGGCTCGGACTCGAAGGAAAAACCACAATTTTTTCTCGATTAACGCTTGAAGCGGAAAATTCATTGGTAATACCACAGGGAATATACGCACATTGCTTAGTGAATTTCTGTACCAATTGATGGGTTTGTTGACTAACGTTTATGACATAGTCTGACAACCGAATAGCGACACGAGTAATAAAACGTGTGATGGGATAATGACCAATAACATCACCTCCATGGGTAGTTAAGACAAGTTTACATTGCTTATATTTCAGCCAAGGATATAGGGGCAAAAGTGGTAAAATACTCAAGCCAAAATGTAAATGTATGATATCAGGTTTAAATTCTCTATATTTTTTCAGTAACGAAAAACATGAAAAAACATACTTTTGCAATGCGTTTTTGCCGTCTAAAAAGAGGCAGTCAACGAATTCAGCACCTATTATTTGACGAGTTTTCTCTACTTGCTCTTTAACAAATATGCCATAGTAAGGTTGTGCTTGTGTTGGGTACATATTAGTAACGACAAGGATTTTCATTAAAACTTATGCCCTAATTTTAGTGCGACTGCCCTTAGCCAATTCTTAAAGCCTTTAATATTTATATTTCGGCATAGTGCCATTACGGAAAGTTTTTGATTAGCATAAATAGCTTGTCGCAAACGAGCATTTTTTAACTGCAGCGTTGTCATTAGCGGCATATAGCGTTGATAAAATTTATTGCAACCTAGCACTCGTCGGCTTGAGTTTGTAATACGCGTTCGAGTTCTGTCGATATCAGCAATATATAACGCCGTACGGACTTTACGACCTGCGCCATATTTAACCATTAAACGAACCCAAGTGTCATAATCTTGCCAAGCAGGCATTTCTTCGCAAAACCCACCAATAGCCTTTAGTTTATCAAGCTCAGTAAAAACTTGATTGCCAATAACATTATCAAATAAAACATCGTCTAGTGTTATTGCTTCAGTACGGTGTACTTTTGGGATGATGGGAAATAACACTAGCTCATTTGTCAGACCAAGGTCTTTTTCCGACAGTATTGAACAAATGAAGGCATCATCATGTGAATAGAGTGCTTGTAGAATTTCAACGCGTTGAGGGTGAAAAATATCATCATCATCTAACCCGGTAATGTATTCTCCTGACGCGGCCTTGATACATACATTTCTTGCAGCACAAGCTCCTTTAGCGACCTCATTTTTGAAAAAATAAATATTACAATGTTCTTTCATTAAATCGGCCATCATCTGGTCGGTATTATCTGTCGAGGCGTCGCTGCAAATCAATATTTCTATCTTTGGGTAAGTTTGTGCTAATACCGAATTAATCGCTCTGAGCAGTAATTCGCTGCGATTATGTGTCGGAATATAAACCGACACCAATGGAACATTATTTTTCACATCTAAACCTTAAATAAAAACAAATCTTAACGACTAAGTGATTTTCTATAGAAATGGCGAATGAGCACAAACATGCATGCCAAGAGCATGCCGAATAATGTCGTAGCAATACAAATTAGCGCTCGTTTAGGTGACGCTTTTATCTCTGGAAACGTTGCAGGATCCACTATGTTAAAAACATAATTATCACGTACTTTAGCAAGCATTAGAGTTTTCATTTGTTCTTCAATGATTTGATAAACTGACTCTTGCATGGCTTTATTTTCTGTTTTTGCCAGCGCTTCTCGAAGAAAATCAATATTTTTTGTTGTTTCAATAATATCTTTATTCTTGATAAAAGCGTTAATATCTTGCGTTAACAGGGTCAGCCATTGTTGCGCGATAAAAGGCTGAAAAAATGTCAAACTCAACTTGACTAAACCTGTTTTTGCGTTACTTTCAATGACTAATATTTCACTAAACCTTAAATGAATATCTTCTGCCGAAGGTATAACTGGCTTAGGGTAATGAACATCTCTAATCCATGTTTTAGTACCAAAATCATAAAGTTTTTCGTTATATGTTAGCTTACCTTTTTTATCGATACCTTCTGCTGCAATCAAATCAACCAGCAGATCATGTTTAACGACGAATTTTTCCAGAAAACTTCGCGATGTTAACATCTCTATTGCTAATAGCGTGTTACCTTGTTTGCCACCTGATAAGTTTACCCCAGCAAGACTCGCTAATCCGCCTAAACTTCCCGCTAATGATGATAAACTTGAAGTAGAATCCCCAGAAGGAAGTAGCTTTATTTCCGAGCGATACATATTGGGTAAATTAATGGCAATTACCACCGACGCGATGGCAAACAATGCGACGATCGAGGTAATAATGAGCTTATTTACCATCAGTACTTGCCAGATTTCTTTTAATGAAACTTCTTTTAATGTTAAGTCATTGTTTTTCATTTTCACCACTTTATATCGCACTCGATAACCAACCTAGGCTACATCAAGTTAGTTATTGCTTGTTATTAAGAATATACCATGAGTAAAACGCGTAGCTGCGATTACTTTACCCCATTGACTGTTTTAACGACCTCAGTCCACATTTGCTCTGTCAGCGCTTTGTAGTGCTCACTTTTTAGCGTTAAATTGGCCATCAGTTCAGGCGTCCTATTTAACGCAGCAGCGATCAGCGTTTCAACTTCCTCATGCTGCCATTGATCGTGCACTAAAAAATTACCCGCGCCATATTCACTAAATAACTCTTCATATTTATGACTCCAACTTGTGCCAATACAAGGAATAGCTTGTGACAATGCACTTACACAACCATGAAAGCGTGAACAGACAATTAGCTGTGCATGCTTTATGTAGCCTTTTACTTTTTCAGGGTGAGGTTCAACTACAATTTCAAGCGGCTGTGATAAACATTGATTAATTTGTTGGCAAATCGCTAAATCTTGTGCCCCTTCATGATTCAGCAGATAGGGTTTTACACCCGCTTTAAGACATTGCTCTGCCGCGTAGACAAACAAATCAATATAGCTTTTTATCCAGCCCTTATTAGGATTCTTAGCACTGAGCATATTGTAATTCGGAATTAAGCAAGCTCCTTGCTGGTATGCATCAATGTTATCAGGTGTTTGAGCAATTAAAGCATTAGTAAAGTCAGGGTAAACTTTAACATTGTCGCCATTCGGGCTCAAAGCGCTAATATGCTGAAACGATTGCTGTTCCCTTGCGCACACTAAGCTTGGATAATGCATCATTTCCTGAATCAATTTAGCGTGTTTAGGATTAGTGAATGGCCCAAAGGCTTGGGGTAAAAAGATGTACTTTCGCTTATGTTTAGCGGCTCTTTTAGCTTCTTTTAAGGCATTTTTTAACAACACAGGATTCCATTGGTCGCCATAGGCAAAACCTGAAGCATCCAACACTACATCAATATCAGCTTCAGTGACTATACCCCAGCTTTTAAGGTAGTCGCGGATACGCTTCGGCAAAATATAAGCGATAAAATTGAAATCAAATGGGTACTTGCTCAAAGAGATTTTCTGTAATGCACCTAGCTTTGCACGATTTTCATAAGAAGAGTTTACATTAGGCGCCAAGGCGATTTTCGCCTCTGGCCAATAAAGCCTGATACGCTGCAATACTGCATACAACATAAGTTCAGCACCTTTATTAACGAACTGAACGCCTTTAATTTCGATAATCATAATTTCACTTCTTTTAATAACTGCTTAACATTTTTCTTTTGAGAGTAAGGGATCATACCTTCATTGTCGGCATAACCAACAGACATCAACATGATGGGACGTTGATGTAATCCTAGCTTTAGCTTTTTAGCCATAATAACTTCTCTAAATTCTACATCAGGCCAATTGATTGGGCATGAACTTAAACCTAAGGTTTCTAGTGCTAGCATTAGCTGCATGGCGGCAAGCGACGCGTCGATGTAAATAACGTGCTTATCTCGCTCTGCTGGGTACGCACCTAGATCGCCAACCACAACAAATAAGGCCGGAATGTTTTCGGCAAAACCTGCAGTCCCCATAGCTAACTTTGCAACATTAACCGCATCTTTACCGGCTAAATAATAAAACTCAAAGGGTTGTCTGTTACAAGCACTAGGCGCAAGTGCTGCCAACGAAACGGCTTGCTTGATTAAGGCAATCTCGACAGGATTTTGTTTATACCAACGAACTGACCGACGTTGGATAAATAAACCTTTTAACTGCTCAGCCGTAATAGCTGTAAAATTTCGACTACTTTGCTGATAAGGAATAAACTTTTCATCGGTAAGGGCATTCTCTTGGCTGTTTTCATCACTGAATTTTATTTGGCTTGCTTGGAATTCATTGCGTAACACCATAATATTTGGTGAATCTATTACGGCGGAAAAATACGCCGTTAAAACATCTGACGCCCATTTTAATTCTGAGTCACATAAGGTAGCAGCATTTACACACTTCACATAACAGGCAACGGTTTCACCAATGTAAGCACTGGCAAACATATCACGGCGCGGTCGCATGATAAGTCCCTTTTCTAGGCGATGCGTATTTCTGCGCAAGAGTACGCTGCTATTTTCGATATTTAACAATGACTGATTATAGGCAATACGCCCCTTTAATACCGCTTGGTGTTCGCGAGCGAACTGACGGCTAAAAAAGCTATAGTACAAAGAACTTAAAATGGGATGACAAGCAAAAAAAGGTATAATAAGTCGATCAAATTGACTCAAATAATGTCGAACCTTATCAATGAGTGTTCGGCTGATTAGTTTTTTTAAGAATGACTTCATGGTTCACAAATGACGGGGAAATTAACTGGCAAATTTTACCCTATTAAGAAAAACTCTTAAAGGTAAAAAAATCGATTTAGTCATGATATATGCCATTGGACGAGTAGCTGGTAGTAAAAATAACGACAAATAGCCGGCACACGCATATGAAATAACGGTCGCCGCTGCTGCACCGATACCGCCCCAAAGTGGAATAAAGTAAATATTTAAAACAATATTGACTATTGCCCCAATCCCCTGGGTTAATAATGAAAAACTAAACAAGTTTTCAGCAATAAGCCATTTACTCAACAACGCTCGCATGTAGACAAATATACTGGCCCAAATATGAATAACGAGGATGATACCTGCCGCAGCATATTGATGACCAAAAAGAGTGACGATTAATAACTCACCAAAGAAATACATAAAAATAGCAATCAACAAGGCACAAATAAATAGTGCATCATTAAGTTTTTGTAACTTAGCTTGGTAGCCAGCGCCATTGTTTTGTTTGAGTTTAAGCAAGCTAGGGAAATAAGAAGTAACTAAGATAGTGGCAAAAAAATACCACACCTCAGATAACCGACTAGCGACAGCGTAGATGCCGGTTTCAGTTGTTGATACCATCTCAGCCAACATAACTTGGTCAATCTTTAAATAGATAACCGAAGCGACACCCGACAATATCAACCAAACTGATTTTTTTAGTAAAGAAAAGCCGTAAGAATAATCAATATTAAAAACAGAAAATCTGCCGTTTTTATGATAATAAACAATGGCAAAACCAATGCATATAAACAAATACTCAACAATGATAGCCTGTAAAAAACGTTCGATGGGTAAATCTAAATACACCAAAGCACATTTAACAAGGGTAAAAAAAAGTACAACTATCAAGCGTGAAAGTGCAATATACTTGGAAAGTACTTTCGCTTGAAACCAAAAATCTATAACGTGCAGAGCGGTAAAAACATTGACCACAGCAAGCAGGATAATTGCCCATTCGTAGCCTTTAAGCTGGGTCAATACTTCCAACTTTAACATAATAAAAACAGCGAATAAGGTCACAACACCACCGAGTATCCGGTAAAATAGCACCGTACTCATAATGCGCTCAGACGACTGTTTATCTAATACCAGCTCTTTGGTAACTATAGCATTTAGTCCTAAGGCACTGAGAGGCGAGATTAAGGTGAACACTGCAATGACATAGGTAACGACGCCAAAGCCTTCTGGCCCTAACGATCTTGCCATCAGCACGCTGACGATTAGCGCCAGTATCATGGTTATTACTTTTTCAACCAGTAACCAGCTGGTATTGGCCAAGGCAGGACTTTGTCGAAAAGCGTGAAAGTAAGATCTTAAAGACATAATAAAGATATGATAGGTTTTAGATAGGCAACGGCTAACGTAAGCTTACTTAGATGATAGTTCATCTTGTAAAGACTCACCTTTTAGCGACTCTATATCGGCCTCAAGCATTGCCAACTTTTGCACAATACGGTCTTGCGTAACATTCATATTATTACGTTCAATATCCATCAGTAATATTTTCACTAATGCTGCGCAAAGTCCTAAAATCAAGGGGATTATCGGTGGATATGCTATACCTAACGCTATGCCGATTCGATCGATAATAGTTGGATATAATCCAACAACAGCAATCGCAATTGCAATTGCAAACCAACGAAATGCCTGCTTGGGCTGTAAGTGATCTTTTCGAACAAGATAAAATATTACCGACGCTATGATCAAGCCAATAACAGAACTAACAATTTGAGGGTTATTCAAAACCAAAAACCTTAATGATTAATATTTTTAATGTAAGTATCTTTGTTCGAAGGAAAAGCTTTAGATACGGATAATAAGCCACTATACATCAAATAATAAAAGACCGCTGTCCACGAGTAAAAAATACGTGAAATACCATCGGTTCTTTCTTTCATGGGTACAGCAACTTCAGTGACTTGTAGTTTCATATTGCGTAACATTATTAAAATACCAACACATTGATATTCTAACATTGTTGCTTGTCTAGAAATTAAACCATACATAGCATTGCGATTATATAAGCGAAAGCCAGAGGTAATATCACTGATTTTCAAACGATTTATTGCTTTAAAGAACTGCCAAGCAACATGACGGCCTCGACTTCCACGCTCGGTACAATTGCCAATAACAACATCTGCGCCATTTTTTGAAGCCGTTATAAGTTTAGGAATATCATGAGTATTATGCTGACCGTCTGCATCCATTGTGATTACAGCGTCAAAACCATTAGTATACGCATAACGAATACCTGCTTGGGTTGCCTTCCATGCGCCAAGGTTTTTTACCGTTGATAATACAACCGCACCCGCCGATTTTGCTAGCACAGCTGTTTTATCGACACTAGCATCATCGACCACAATAATTGTATAACCTGCGCGTACAACTGAAGATACCATTTTGACAATAGAATTTTCTTCATTCATAGCAGGCATAACAATACAGAGTTTCAAAACAGATTCTAATAATTAATTTTCAGAGCATGGATTATAAGTGGGTTAACTAAAAAGTGCGATATATTCTTAGGTTTTATTAAGGATCGTGACAAATTGACCCGTATAATTATTTCGTAAACGCTAATTTTAGCAAAACGTAGCTTGATTTAAAGTCACCTCGTCCGAAATTGGCAATCACTTGGTAAAATAAATTAAGTTGAATAATCAATTGTCTTTTGGCTGTTGCCGATGACTTATGCCATTGTAATTTTAATGAAGCACTATAAATGTCTTTATATAGTGCTTTTTCTTCAATAAATCGTAAGTGATTTTTAGTTAAGATACTAGTCTGGCTATTATTGTGTCGTCTGTAATTATAAAGTTTATCATTACAACCCAATAAACTTTCACCTTGAATTAGGATTTCTTTGTACAGAGCGAGATCCTGGACCATTTGCCATTGTTTAGAGAATAGAATTGGCCGTTTCCCCGATATCCTATAACAAACTGTTGGGCAAAAGATATAATTGCCCTTTAATAAAGAGGCTAGCCCGGCATCGCCTTCTACAATTAAATTTTCTGATGTTTTTGGCCGAATGATTGATTTAATAAAATCAGGAAAGGAGAAAACTGGTCGATCAAACTCATCGATAATATTGGCGTTACAAAAGTAAGCTCGGTGTTTGGGATGTTTTTTTGCAAGCTGCTCCATCTTATAGACATATTCCTTATCGAGAATGTCATCTGAATGAAATATAGTCACTAGCTCACTTGTCGCTGACTTTATACATTTATTCCAATTCGCGGTAATACCGATGTTTTTGTTATTATGTAGACAAGTAACTCTTTTATCATTGATGGCAACTAAATAGCTATCTATTCGATTACACGCCAAAGGATTATCATTTACTATCGTTAAAAGCCAGTCTGAAGAAGTTTGACTCAAAACACTTTCTACAGCTTTGGTTAACTGTCTAAAGCTAGAATAATAGGGGATCATAATCGAAATCAAAGGAAGGCCTTAATAATGGACAATAAAATAACACTTCGAACGAACGTTATATTAACAAACTTTCAACTGTGATAATGACCTAAGGGTTAAAACAAACCAAATATATAAATTAGGTGACATTAGCTTTGGCTTGTCATCAATTACCCCTATACCTAACTACAGAAGTAATTGAATCGGCTACCACGATTTCAATTTTTGGCGGTATTTTTTACAGCTTAGCCTAGGTCAACGTCAACTCAAGGCTCAAAAATATATAATATTATTGCCAGTTTTAAGCATATTCAAGCCAATAGCAATCCCCTTTAATCCATCACTATCTTCAAACAGTTCATTGGTCTCGGGCAAGTATCTTACTTATGATCAAAACAAGCTTTTCTGTCGAGCCTTCATTGATAATGATAAATGCCCACGCCTAGCTTGTCTGCTCTGAATAGCACGTATTTACTAGCTTATTTACTTCAACCAGACATAAACTAGCGAGCAATAATGCCAAAAGTACAGTGGTATCTTTCTCTGGCGCTTAACCTAGAGCTTTGCTGGATAAACTTCTTCTAAAATATAGCACTATCAAAGCTAGAAATAGCATAGGTGGCACTGAACCACTACTACGCTTCTCTTTAACAACTTCATTTCGCACGGTAACTTGAGTGGTAGCTTGATTGTTCAAACTATTATCATCAACACTTGTTGTTGATATAGCCACACTATGTCTAGCGACCCCTAACGCTGTCGCATCTAAGTTTAAAACTATAGACATTGCATCACCAACAGCCAATGTTAATGCACTACATCTTAATGTGGCAGCGGTTAACTCACACTCCAGAGAAGTATCTGCAATTGAAATTAACGTACCATTAATTACCTCATACTCAAGAACAATCTCTTTAGCGTCAGCCATACCCGAATTAACAAACCCGATAGTTAGCTGGTAATTACTGTTGACTAAAATATCAGTAACTGATGACAAACTCACGTCTAAATCTACTGTTTGTGCGCCAAAACTGCCACTTCCCTGATTATATCTTATCTCGTTTTCTGTAGTCGATATATTACTGGTTAGCAGCAAATCGATATCACCATCGCTATCCACATCAATTAATCCCAGTCCTGTAGCACCATTTACCGCAACAGATTTATTACTTTTTATCACTTCATTTTCGCTGTTCACAGCATACTTAGTTATTACCCCCGGAGAACTTAATAACATGATATCAAGTATATTATCCTCATCTACATCGGCAATAGCGATAGATGACGCTAATATTGAAGAAATGTTGAACGTGTTGGTAAACTCCTCTCCGCCCATTACTGCAGCAGTACCCTGTCGGTAGCTGAGCAATATATCGTCTTTATCATCTTTATTAATATCAGCTACCACTAAATAACTAATATCATCATAAGCTTCTATGGTTTTTACTGTGAAAGTTCCTGTGCCATCATTTAATAAAACCTTTAATGATCTAACATCATAACCAAAGGCTATATCTACATAGCTATCACCATTAAAGTCACCTGTTTCCACTACAGTCGCATGGCTAATTTCATTTGCAGGTGAAGCAGACGTTGTACTTTTACTTGATGGATATTCCGTACTTGTAGCGGGTACAAACGGTTGAGTAAAGATACTACTCTCTGAACCTTGATCATTACTAAATACAACATCGATTAAGTTATCGGCATTAAAATCACCAAAGGCAACACCCGTATTGTTCATATAACTTAAAACATAAATCTCATCAAATAGACCTTCGCCATTGTTTAAGTAGTATCCACTGGCCGTGCCGCTTGAATTAGCGACAACAATATCTAATGCTTCATCATTATTAATATCAACTAGCGCAATATCCCTAGTGTCTGTTCCATCACCAAATGACTGACTAGTTTCGAACTTACCAAAGCCAGTGTTAAATAGCACTTGATTAGGCTCCGCTGCTAAGTTGCCTATGACCAAATCAATAAATCCATCGCCATTAATGTCTCCAAAAGCATGAGAAGAAGTACTAAAAGCTGATAAAAGTTCCCCGGCTTGATTATTAATTTCTTCTGAAATAATGGTGATCATAGTATCGGTATATTCATAACCTGTTGACTGCTCGGCAACAATCATTTTGCTTGTTACTTCGCCTATACCATAAACAGGAGTTGAAACAGATAACTCAAACTCAGCAGAAGCACCGATTTGTAGCTGTCCAGGAAGTATACAAGTTATATCATGATGAATAGTGTTGCTGCCGACAGAACATGCCGGTGGCATAGCATCTACGACTATATCTTTAGTGAGTTCAATATAAAGTTGATTTAAAAACACCACCTCTATGCCATTATTTTCAACGCTATACCTTAGCGTTGTTGACGTGCCTACTAATATAGGATTTTCGCTTGAACTTTGTACGAGACTAAGCCCTGCCGGCCCATCATTGGTAACGACCACATTAAATTTTTGCTCTATAACCGTATCAATAAAACCATCAGTAACCGTAATGACGACTTCAAAACTTTCACCCAATTCATTAATCGTTGGAATACCTGATAATGTATTCACGCCATCAAATGATAGCCATGCAGGTAGCCTTGTCACATCAAAAGTGAGCACATCAAAGTCGGCATCAACAGCCGTCACTTGATAAACATATGGGCTTAAAGGCGCGACATAAAGTAATGGCTCACTTGTAAATACTGGGATGTCATTTTTAGCTATGATAGTTATATCAACTGTGGCCTCATTAGAAACCAAGCCCTGTAAATTTTTCACTGTATAACTAAAGCTGTCTGTGCCAAAAAAATCATCCTCTGGTTGATAACTCACTTTTCCTGCCGCTATCGTCAAAGAGCCATGCTGCGCTAATTTAACAAGCGTGATAGTTGCTGGATCTAAACTTCCGCCTGTATTGGTATCATTCGCTAAAACATCGATCGCAATAAAATTATCTTCAACACCTTGAACTTGGTCGTCATGGGCAATAGGTGAATCAACCGCTACTGAAAAATTAAAAACACTATTATCACTTATACCGCTAAAGGTATTATTTGCATCATCAACAAATGCACCTGCAGAGACTAAAACATAATAACTTGAACCTGGCTCAAGAGTGAAAGGAGTAAGTATAGTTACCGTGCTATTTGTTACGTCAACATCACTACTTACCACAGGTATTACATATAAGGCGGACGACGAATCCTGCTTAAATATTTCTATAAGCTTATTGGCGCCACTAACAGCATGAATATCTTTATTAAACGTAAAGCTTATAGTGACATCATTACCAACCGTACTGTCATCCTCAGGAGATGTAGACACTAGGCTCAATTCTCTTGGATCATAATCAATTACCAAGGTATTGGAGGCAAGATTTGTGTTACCGGCAGCATCGACCGCAACACTGGCTAAAACAGCTAGAGTGACTTCCCCATCAGTATTTGGTGTAACTAATACGGTAAAAAGTGAATTACTTTGTGCGGAGAATTGGCTAAGTGCCGCATTAGTGACACTCAAGTCCGTGACAATAAAATCGGCGATATCTTCACTAAATTCGATTGTTGCAAGAAAAGCGGTACTGACAGGGGTATCAGCGGTAATTTCAACCGCGGGTTTAGTTTTATCATAAATTAATGAAAACGTTGTCGCGGCAGTGTTGGCGTTCCCGTTTGCGTCTTGAGCAACACCTGCAGCAATATTAAGCGTGACGACACCATCATTAATTGGGTTGATCGTTGCTGAATAGCTGCCGGCACTACCGGCAAAGTTTGTTAAGGTTGCATTGCTCAGCGAAATATCTGAGCTGTCAAAACCGATAATACCGGTATCAATATTGCCTGTTGCAAGATCTGTAAAGTCAAAAACGGCCGTAAAAGACGAATTATTTGGGTTAGCCGCTGTGCTAGTGATAGCAACGCTAGGCGCATCAGTATCTATTAGTAATGAAAAGCTTGTCGCGGCAGTGTTAGCATTTCCATTTGCATCTTGAGCAACACCCGCAGCAATATCGAGCGTGACAACACCATCATTAATCGGGTTGATCGTTGCTGAATAGCTGCCGGCACTGCCGGCAAAATTCGTCAAGGTTGCATTGGTCAGCGAAATATCGGCACTGTCAAAACCGACAACCCCGGTATCAATATTGCCTGTTGTCGGATCCGTAAAATCAAAAGCGGCGGTAAAAGTTGAATTATTTGGGTTAGTCGCGATAAGCGTTATAACCACGCTAGGTGCAGTACTATCAGCAATTAAGGAAAATGTGTTGGCTGGGGTATTCGCATTGCCGTTTGCGTCTTGAGCAATACCCGCCGCAATATCAAGCGTGACAACACCATCATTAATCGAGTTGATCGTTGCCGAATAGCTTCCGGCACTGCCGGCAAAGTTTGTCAAGGTTGCATTGGTCAGTGCAATATCGCTACTGTCAAAACCGACAATGCCGGTATCAATATTGCCTGTTGTCGGATCTGTAAAATCAAAAGCGGCGGTAAAAGTTGTGTTATTTGGGTTAGTCGCGATAAGCGTTATAGCCACGCTAGGTGCAGTGCTATCAGCAATTAAGGTAAATGTGCTGGCTGGGGTATTCGCATTACCGTTTGCGTCTTGAGCAATACCCGCCGCAATATCAAGCGTGACAACACCATCATTAATCGGATTGATCGTTGCCGAATAGCTTCCGGCACCGCCAGCAAAGTTTGTCAGGGTTGCATTGGTCAGTGCAATATCGCTACTGTCAAAACCGACAATACCGGTATCAATATTACCGGTTGTCGGATCTGTAAAATCAAAAGCGGCGGTAAAAGTTGAATTATTTGGGTTAGTCGCGATAAGCGTTATAGCCACGCTAGGTGCAGTACTATCAGCAATTAAGGTAAATGTGCTGGCTGGAGTATTAGCATTGCCGCTAGCATCTTGAGCTACACCCGCCGCAACATTAAGCGTGACAACACCATCATTAATCGAGTTGAACGTTGCCGAATAGCTGCCGGCACTGCCAGAAAAGCTTGTCAAGGTTGCATTGGAAAGCGAAATATCGCTACTGTCAAAACCAACAATACCGGTATCAACATTCCCAGTTGTCGGATCTGTAAAATCAAAAGCGGCGGTGAAAGTTGAATTATTTGGGTTAGTTGCGGTAAGAGCTATACCCACGGTAGGTGCGGTGCTATCGAAAACCAATGAAAACGTTGTCGCGATAGTGTTAGCATTGCCGCTTGCATCTTGAGCTACACCCGCAGCAATATTAAGTGTCACAACACCATCATTAATCGGGTTGACTGTAGCTGAATAGCTTCCGGCACTGCCAGAAAAATTTGTCAAGGTTGCATTGACCAGCGAAATATCGCTACTGTCAAAACCGACGATGCCGGCATCAATATTTCCGGTTGCAGGATCTGTAAAATCAAAGGCTGCGGTAAAAGCTGAATTAGTTGGATTAGCAGCGCTACTCGTTATGGCTATTGAAGGTGCGGTATTATCAACGGTAAAAGTAACGCTAGGCCCGGCCATAGGTGCTTGATTCGTACCATTCCTTGCTGTGCCAGCGTTGATAGCAATACCTAACGTACCATCACCGGTAAAATTAGATAGCGTAATGGTAGGGTTATCAGACCCGCCATTGGTTACTGCTACTTGTGCGTTAGCGGTACCCGATTGATTTAAACTGATTGCGGCACTGGTTAAGTTCACTTCGGCGGCATTAGTATAAGTTACGTTATAGCTAACATCAGTAGAAGACGTAAGAGTTTGCGAAGGATTACTAATCACCAAACTGGGTGTTGCATTAGCTATAGGAGCTGCATACTCTATTGATAAAGCTATGGCTGCAGGGTTTTTAACATTGCCATCAACTGCGTCATCGACTACATTCGCCGGCAGCTCAATCAAAACAGTACCATCACCAGCAGGGGTAATATCGACAAAATAAGATGCACCTGAGCCGGATAAGTTGCTCGCACTACCATTGGTAATAACTAAATCCGCAATGATAAAATTAACAATGTCACGACTAAAATCAATATTGACCGTAAAAGGCGAAATCATAGTTGATGGCGCATTAGCGGAACTAAGGCCTACCGTTAACGTTTCTATAACTAAAGTATCTACCGCATTGGCATTGGACGTATTGTTGCCATTTACCGTAGCGCTAACATTACTTGTCGGACTGTTATAGCTTCCTTCACTTGCGCCTGCAGGTACCAAGATTGAAATATCAAAAGTACATGAATCACCTGAGACTAAAGCCCCTTGTGTAAAGACTAAAAATGTCGTGCCGGTAATAGATGAACCCGCACCACATGGCGTCGGAGGTAGAGATACCGCTTGTAAACTTGATAATGCTGAACTGAGATTGTCGGTAAAGACAATATCTGTTGCATCACCCGCTGCTACTGAATTCTCAATGGTATACCTTGCCACTATCGTTTCTCCGGGTAAAAAAGGACCCGCTAAAAACTGTTTAGTAAAAGTTAATCCTGACAAGGTTAACGTATCAGAGGCTGCCAAAGACATGGGGGTTAACCCAGACACAGTCGCTGTTACCTTTGAGCTTGAAAAAACATAGCTCCCAGGTGTAACACTGGCGGGTAAGGTTAATTGAATTGAAAAATTACAACTATCACCAGGTGCTAGGGAGCCCGAAGCAAATGTTAATATTGCTCCACCAGCAAAAGTAGAGCCTGAACCACAAATATTACTGAGTGATGCATTAGCATAAGCTAACCCTGGCATGACTGAATTTAAATCAAGGGTAAAGCCAATATCGGTTGCATCCGTGCTAGCGTTGAGACTATGCGTTAAGGTAAATTCTGCATTAATTGTACTAGAGGGAGAGGCATAATCTTCCACAATACTAAAAGCTAGGCTAGGAGCAGAAATCACTTCAATGCTATCAGCGGCTTGTGCACTGACAATATTAACACCATTAATTGTTGAGGTAAGATCCGAGGTGGTTAATTGATATATTCCTGAACTCATACCTTCAGGTAGCGTTATGCCCAAAGTAAAACTACAGTTAGCACCCGCAACAATATTTGCATCACTGACATTAAACACATAATCAGTACCAGACACAGTAGCAGCACTGAAGGTTGATCCTGCACCACACTGACCCGCTGCAGGCAAACTAATGATGTTTGTAGGTCCAACACTAGTGAAATCACTAATGATTGAAGTAAATGCAATATTGGTTGCATCATTTACGAGATCAATATTGGTGATAGTAAAGTCAACTAGTGCCTCTGCGCCTGCGGTATAAGATGCTTGCTGAAAGCTCATAGTCACTTGCGGACCTTGTGTAACATATAACTGACCTGAAACAGCCTGGGTAGAGACATTGCTAATACCATCAACGGTAAATGTACTTGTGGTATTAGTGTAAGTACCTTGTGCGGCATTTGCAGGTATGGCAATAGGGACTTCAATCGTACAAGAGCCACCCGCGACTATATTTCCGCCCGTTAATAAAATAGTACTAGTACCCGTTAAACTAGAACCTGTTCCACAGACATTCGACAAGGGTAAACCTGTCGCAACTAAACCGCTTAATGCGGCATCTAAATCATCAGAAAAACTAATATTAGTTGCATCGTTAGCACGGTCATAATTAGTTAACGTTATACTAAGTGTTGAGGTCGAATTTGGTATGACAGGATTAGGATTAAAAGACATAACAGCAAATGCTTGGCTAACATCAATACTAGCACTAGCGCTACCATAGTCACCAAACTGGCCAGATATTGATGAAGATACCAGAAACTCACCGACCGCCATAGAACTGACAACGTCGACTGTTATCTGACAGCTACTAGCCGCAGCGAAAAATGAACTGCTAAGGATAATAGCGGTACCTGATGCAGTAGTTGTACCTGATGTATCATTACAGTTTGAAATTAAATTACTTTGACTCGCCACTGCCAAGCCATTGGGCAATGCGATAGATGTACGAATCGCAGAATCAAAACTTGCTCTAGGGTTACTAATATCAATAGTTAAGGTTGATGTTTCACCTTGTGTTATAGCATTTGGTGATAAGGCCATAGCGAAGGTTACATAATTCGCATCAACAGTTAAATCACTTGTCGCAGTACCACTGTTGCCTTGATCTGAGGTTAAATCACCGGTGATATTAGTATGAGTACCGACAATCGAACTCGTTACATTTACAGAAACGGTACATGAACTGTTTGCCGGTAATGATGCATCTGAGAATGTAATAACATTATCATTTTTTACGGCTAAAAGAGTGCCATTACTACAAGTTGTACTATTTGAACCGACAATGGTTAAGTCGGCAGGTAAAACATTAGTAAAACTTATATCTCGAACACCTACTCCATCATTATTAGTAATGCTAAAGGTCAGTAAAGATTGGTTACCTGAACCAATTATACTGGGTGTGAACACCTCAGTGAAGGCAGGGGGTGCTGCCTGAACGGCAAAACTAAAAGAAAATAATAATAGCAAAATATAGCGAAACTTTGAGTGCGCTATGTCACTAGTCAAATAACTTTTCAGTGATTTCATAATTACTTTACCATTATTATTAATTAAAAACAGATAGATATAAAATACCATTATACGCAATTGTAATATTTTGTTAACCTACAATAGTTAAAAACATTCAAAATCTGAAATAATCTTACAAATTGTAGAGGTTACAACTTGAGAACAATAATGCTTAATATTCATAGCACGCTTTTTTTTACCGGCCTTTTATTCTTAATGACCAGTTGTGCAACTAACACTCCCCTGCAAGACCAAGAAAACAAACAACAATCGGCACAAACTTTTCGCATCAGTGACGGTATAGAAGTAGCATTAATTCCTCCTAGAAACTTTGTAATAACCCAAGAACACTATGGTTTCATTCAACCGGAGACTTTCTCGAGGATTCGCGTGTCTGAAAAAGAGTTTACTTACAGTAATTACCTCGCCCAACTAAGCAAAGAAAATCTACTAAAAAACCAATTGCAGTTAATAAAAAAAGAGCAGGTCAACCTAAAAGGCGCCGTATGCACTTTATTTACGCTTAGACAGAACATTGCAGGAGTTTACTTTGAAAAGTTATGGCTAGTCTCTGGTGATAACTTATCAAGCGTCCAAGTTGAAGCAAGTTATCCTGAAAGTGCTTCATACCAACTAAAAAGTGCAATTAAGACAAGTTTATTATCACTATCTGTCGCAACAAATCAAAACCTTCGTTTGTATACTGGCTTGCCTTTTACATTCTCTCAAACACCGAATTTCAAGCTCAAAAAACGTTATGCCAATTCTATTGTTTTGCTGCCATTAGACAGTGTTGACACCAAAGAATCAGTTGTAATAAGTACGGGTAAAATTAACCAAGAAGTGGAAAGTTTAAAAATGCTTTCTGATCATTTCCTTAAAAAGGGAAAACACCATAAAAAAGTAGAAATACTAAATAGTAAAATGATTAAAATTGATAAAATCCCAGCTTTAGCGGCAACAGCGTATGTTGAGTTAAATCAAACGCCTACTTTTGTTTATCAAATATTATCTTATCAACAGGGTAAATTTTTACTCCTGCAAGCACAAACACCTAAGCAAAATAAAAAGCACTTTAAAGCGAGTGTAGATAAACTAATGGAGCACTTCGTTTTTAAATAACAAAGACATGATAAGTATGGATAGCAAATAAGCTATCCATAGGAATTTCTGACACTACGGCTTATTTCCCAGCAAAATAAAAGCTTAGCTTTTCAGGTAGCAAGCAAACCTTATCACTACAAGCTTGCAAGCTAAGTTCTATTTTTCCACCAAGCTCACTTAAATTATCTATATGCGCTTTTATTTGAAAGCTACCTTCAAACAGACTCAGCTTTGATTGATTAAAACCAAGTACTTTGATCTTAGCTGCAGGGTATTGAACACGACTAAGCATATTAGTTTTTGAAGCTAGTTTGGTCGGAATTAAAAATTTCTGTTTAGGTTCGTTTGAATTAATATGCCAGCCCTTAGTTAAGTTAATAAAAATAGTAGCACTATTATCATTTAGGGTCAGTTGTGCATGGCCTTTTCCTTTGGCAAAGAACTGCTTGTTATCAAATACACCAAACTTATCTTTTAAGAAAAACTCATGAAGTGAAAAATTACTACTACTGCTGTTCATTGCAGCCTGCTTTAGCTGTGAAATTTGTTGTTTAACTGTTGCAGCGTTTTTCTCCCCATAACTTCTTAGCTTATCACCTAAAGAGACCAACATAGTATGAGCTGAAAGCAACTCACCATCATCAAGTTGGCTATTACTTAGGCTAATTTCACCTTGATAATTTATACCAAACAGCTTACTACCTTGCTGATAAAAATGAACAGCTAATTGATACCACTTTTTATTTTGTGTTTGCTGAAAAAGTGTAAACATGGCGTGAGCTAAATAAGCATAATCATTCAACACTGCCTTGCCCGAAAGCTTATTGTGATAACTAGCTCGCATAAGTAAGCCAGATTGGTTTATCTGCTGTTTATTGATGACATTAGCTAAATTTTTTGCCGCAGTTAAATAAACTTCATCATTAAAAGCAACATAAGCATCGACGAAAGCAGATATCATCAAGGCATTCCATGCGGTAATTACCTTTCTATCTATATGCGGTTTAGCTAAGCCAGATTTCACCAATAATAAAGCCTGCCTTGCATCAGTTAACTCTCCATCTTGACGAGATGAACAAGGAAACGTTAATTTGCTAGCATTATAGTTACACCATAAAAATTGATTCAAATCGGATGGCGCTATAGCGGATAGCTCCTCAGGAGAAAACGTATAATACCGGCCCTCATTGCCAAGGTAATCAGCATCTACTCCACTGTAGTATGCTCCTTCTTGAGATTCAAACCACTTTCGTACAAAGGCAATGGTATCTATTACCAACAGTTTATAACGCTCGTCTTTGAAAACTTGATAAGCCTTACTAAATGCTGAAATCAATAACGCTTGGTTATAAAGCATTTTTTCAAAATGAGGTTGCTGCCATCTAACGTCGGTAGAATAGCGATAGAAACCACCATTAAGATGATCTCTTATACCTTGGTTTGCTAACTGATCAAGAAAGCGCCTAATATGAATTCCAAGCTCAGGGTCTGGTGTTAACTGGTATTGATATATAAGTAACTGTAAGGCTGATGCATTAGGAAACTTTCTATCACCGGCTAACCCACCATGAATTGCATCTAAATTGCTGACAAGTGTTTTCACTATCTGCTCAGACTTATCGATATCCCAAGCAATACCTGCAATATTATTTTGTCCCTTTAGTTGTCCTGCGATATTTTTGGCAACTTGCCTTACGGCTTCGGGTCTAGACTGCCAAACTTTAGACAGCTTACTGAGCGTATTAGAAAAATCCTGAGGAGACAAATAGGAGTCAAGCCAAATCAGCTCGGCATTTGCAGTTAAAATAGCATTAATTGGCCATCCGGCACTCCCTTGAGTTAACGCTAAGGCTTGAGTAAAATATTGATCAACATCAGGGGTTAACTCTCGATCAACTTTGATAGAAACAAAGTGCTGATTGAGTATTTTTGCAATACTCAGATTGGTAAAACTCTCCTGCTCCATAACATGACACCAATGACAGGTAGAATAACCAATCGACAGAAAAATCAACTTATTTTCAAGCTTTGCTTTTGCTAGCGTATTAGCATGCCAAGGGTACCAATCCACAGGATTTAGTGCATGGCGAAGTAAATAGGGAGAGGCCTCAAAGATTAAACGATTTAAATACCGAGCAGAAAAATCAGTGGCCTTATCAAGAGTATTGCTGTGTTGAACAAGACTATCGATAATATCCCCTTGTTTAATCCGCTCTTGTTGCCACTGAGTAAATTCCAACGCATTTACTTCAACCCCGACAGGCGGATTATAAGTATATTCTGTCGAAAACAACGAGACAGAGTAAATAAATAAAAGAGAAATAAATAAACGCATGTTTGCTTCAATACCTAAAAAACTAAGTTTACGTGCTAAAAATAAAACCTCGAACTAGTTAACTAAGACAACTAGTCCAAGAATATTGAGCGTTTGTATGTTCAACACGACCTTAAAAAGCTATGCCTAACCTTGTGACAAACTAACCACTAACCGTTGGTTAGCTTTCACCTGTTTTATAACCTTCACCTCACCATTTGGCCAAATGATTTTTAAATCAACTAACTTAGCATCGCCTAAACCTACATGCTGTTCTTTTGGATGAACCGACATATAACCATCAGTACTCCTTACTTCACGCCAAACGGTAGTTTTATTTGGTAACGTCATTATAATTTTCGCGCCAATAGCATCACGTGAAACATTTTTCTTTGGATCGCCGATAAGTTTAACTTTAAGCCAATGGCGATTATGGTGAGTTAATTGATTATCAAACAAAACAGCTGGTTCATGATAATTATTGATAATAATATCTAAATCGCCGTCATTGTCTCGATCAAAATAGCTAGCACTTCTAGAGTTACCCAGTAAATCTAGACCGCTATTGACGCTTATATTGTTTAGTTTACCCGTGGAGTTTTCAAAAAAAACATTTCTCTCTTTAGTGCTGACCGGCATAATTGCTAATCTTGTTTTGTTTGTCGTCGGGTCTTGGTAATAAGGATTTTTACTACTATATAAATTAAACTCATTCATCCCATTGAGTACGTATAAGTCATCATCACCATCTAAATCATAATCAAAAAAGTCGGCATCCCAAGACCAACCTGTCGATGAATAACCTCGCCCTACATCCTTACTTACTTGATACTGCTGTTTATCGCCATCAAATGAAGATAAAAATAAATCATTAGCTTCTATAACTTTCATATGAGCTAATTTATCGGCATTAAACTTTAACTTGGTATCTTCGTTAGGCAGAATATAGCTTTCATCTTTATTCATGGTAACAATATTAGAAATATAAAAATCAGGTATCAAATCAGCATTTAAATCGCTTATACCAATCCCCATGGTATAAGAAGGTTTATCGGTTAAAAGTTGATACGATATTTCAGTAAAGTGGCCCTTTTTATCATTGATATAATAACCGTTTACGCCAAAATCATTGCCGACAATAACATCTTGCCAGCCGTCATTATTAATATCAGTATGAGCAACCGCTTGGGCCCAACCTGTATTACCTAATCCAGAGGAGGCAGTAACGTTGATGAACTTAAAGCCGCCAATATTTTCAAATAGTTGATTTGCCTCACCGTTACTATTCCTTCTTTTTAAGGTCGGTAAATCTCCGCGTAAATAGTTACCAAAATAGGTAATATATAAATCTAAATCACCATCGTTATCAAAATCAAATAACGTTGCAGGCCCCCCTACTTGTCCTTTGCCACCAATACCGGCAGAACTTGTCACATCTTCAAATCTTTGACCTAAAATATTCTTATAAACTCTATGGCTATCATTTACATAGGTAATAATAATATCCTGCCAACCATCATTATTAATATCGGCAATTAACGGCTGTCTAACCTCACCTGGCTGGTTATCTTCATCGCGAATCCAGTTAAGAGCAAAATCTGTAGTTTTATCGACAAACTCACCGTTCTGTTGGTTGATAAAAAGTTTATTACCACGCCCTCCTAGTAAGAGAATATCGGCAAAGCCATCGTTGTTAATATCCTCTACCGCAACACCTGAACCACCAAAAGCAGGTGGAATAGTTATAATGCCAGTAGTCGCGTTTTTTCTAATAAATGATCGTAACTGTCTATTTAACCAATCTGAAGATTTGTGTTCAAAATCAATACCTGAGTTTTTAGTCACATTTACAAATAGCGTCATATTATTTGATGATGCTATTTCCTGATCAACAACACCACGGGTCTCGTCACCTACCGAGCGAATGGCAGCTGCGTTATCAAACACGGGTTTGCGCTTATGATGCAAAACTACTTTTTCATTAATTAACTGCTGGGCTAGTATTAGGTGCTGCTCTTTGAGTCGCTCATCGCCAAGTTTAATCGCTTGCATCCCTGCGATTCTTAAAAGCAAGACACCATACTGAGCAATGTTTTCAACAAGCAGTTCGGCAGCAAAAGGGTCAGGTTCAATATAAACATCAAAATTAGCTGAAGAAATGGCTTGGTTTAAATATTGCCAATGTGCTCCTGCATCACGAAAGGCATCCATATCATAAGATTCTAGATAAACCTGCTGTTCTTTGGGTAGCTTAGGAAAAAACAAAACATCTTCATATTCATTCAACTCATGGGGGATAAAATGTTGAGCAAAATCATGTACAGATTTTTCAGAAATAACTGACAAGCCAAGATTCATTGCTTCTTTTTGGGCTCCGGCATAAAAATCCGCCGAAAATTTCGATGTGATCGCAGCAAATTTCGCAATTATCTTCGCTGACTCAACGTTATTTTTTGGCCAACTAACCCGGGCAAAATAAACTTGAAGGTTCCGTAAAAAAAGTTGATTGTTAACCTTATTATAAGCGGCGTAAGCTGATAACTTTTTACTTGTCATTTCTTTAACAAATAAAGGCTCAATTATTTGATACTGTTTTTTGACTTCTGTTTTAACGTTAGCTGCTTTATCGCTAGAGATATCGCCAAGTTCTTGCCAAACGGCAGTGATATTTTTAACAGTAATCAAGTGTTCACTATTTATTTTAGCTTTAGTATCTGCAAGTTTAAGCACAGCTAAAGTATATAAATCTAAACTGTCCTTAAGCTGTTCAATCGCACTTTCACTTAATGGATATAGATGAGCATCAAAATTTAATAAATTATTTTGTTGGACAGCTAAAATAGCCCTTAAAGAATAGGCAATACTCGCGTATTGACGTTTATCTTCTTTATGAATTGTTAATTCAATGGCGTCATTAAACGTTAGTTGCCAGTGTTCGTTAGCATCAAGAGATTTTTCAAACAAATTACCGGTAGCCTTGCTAACATGAGACGATAACACCACATCTTCTTTATCAGCTAAGGCAAGTAATGATGATTGTAGCCAAATTTTTTCAATAAACTTTTTTTGTAAAATATTCTTGGTAAAACGCGCATTATCATCCAATGGCGTTCCAAACATAAAGTCTTCTAATCTAGCGGCTGTTGCGTAACACTTGGGCTCTGATTTTTTTTCTAACTTATTAATGGCGTTTAAAATATCAGAAATAGAATTTTCAACCGCCAAACATTGCACGGATATAAACGCCAAGAAAGCACAACCAAATGGCTTAACTAATTTTTTACAAGCTATCATGTGAAGAGCCCAACAAAGTATTTCTAACTATTGTCCCCTAAAAGAATCGCCTTGCCAATTAATAACCTATATCAAATAGCAGCCATCTCCCTATCAAGTAATAATAAGCTGCCATTTACATTTAAGTTTGTTACAATTTGTAAATATCTATTGTTTTAATCTGATTAATTAAAGTCAAAAAAACGGTTAAAGGTAAATGAAATTATGAAAAAAATACTACTAATACTCACAGTTATTGCATCAATGCCAAGCTTAGCTCAACAAGATGTCTATAAATTAGCACAAGGTAAAGCAGGAAAGCTTACTGAGGTGAGGTCTAGTCAAGGTATTAGCCTTATGACTGAAAAATCTTATGACAAGTATATTATTTCGATTTCGGGACACGATAATTATTCACATCAATTTGAAAGTGATACACCGCAATTAAACCTCTATGATTTAAACCTGCCATATAACGGTTCGTATAATTACGAAATTAAGGCAGTTAAGTATATCGCTGACATTAAAGACACCATGAACAACGGCCGCGCTGAAGATGCTGTTGGTAAAGTAAGTCATATAGACGTGAAATCAGGGCAGTTTATTAGCAACTACGGCGAAATGGTAAATGTAGCGGATAGCAAAGAGCCAACAAAAAACAGTTTGCCACAGCCAAAAAACCAATAATTAAGGAAGCAATAATGAATATGAAAAAAACAGCTAAATTAAGTGCAATATCATTAGCTATGATGGCTTCCTATCATGTACAAGCAGACCAAGTTATCCAGGACGACTCAATTGTGGTTGGCAGTATTTGTGTTGGCCTTGATTGTGTTAATGGTGAAAGTTTTGGCTTTGATACCATTCGTTTAAAAGAAAACAATGTCCGTATCAAAGCTACGGATACTAGCTCTTCAAGCTCATTTCCAACGGTTGACTGGCAACTCACCTTTAATGAGTCGATAAACGGTGGCTTAAATAAATTTTCAATTGATGAGATTGATAGCGGCAAAACCCCATTTACAATAATATCTGGAGCAAGAAATGATAGCTTATTTATTAGTAGTAATGGCAACATCGGCATGGGCACATCAACGCCTTTAGTCAACCTAGAAATTAAAACTGGCAATACACCCTCAATACGCTTATCGCAAGACGGCAGTTCAGGTTTTTCAGCGCAAGCTTGGGACCTAGGGGGTAATGAAAGCAACTTTTTTATTCGCGATGTAACCAATGGTAGTAATTTACCTTTTAGAATTACCCCTAGTGCACCAAACAGTAGTATATATGTTGCTGCAGATGGAGATGTTGGCTTCAGAACCGCAACGCCCGATGGTCAATTAGATATTGCACATGCAACTAACGCTAATAACCATGCCTTACTTATTGATCCAAGCAGCAATGTCGGTGTCAACATTGATAATGGCTTTTTGCCAAATGGTATTTTTGATGTGCAAACCACTGGCGGCGTTTCAAGACTCAATGTAAATAGTGCCGGTAATGTGGGGATTGGCACTAATTCTCCTTTATCTCCAGTGCATGTATTAGCTAATACTGCATCACGCTTTGATGCCACGCTGACCGTAGAAGACTCTGACACAGCATCAAGTTTGGGACAAAAGCAAATCGCTTTAAAAAATAATGGCCCATCATGGTTAAGCTTTGAAAATACTACGTCTCAAGATGATTGGATATTAGCAAATGATAGTGCCGGAGATTTCATTTACACAAAATATGATAACGCAAGTAATTCATATACCGTGCCATTAAGACTATCATCAACTGGGACTTTAACAATATTAGGTGACTTGGAAGCTAACGGGACGACATATACTTCAAGTAAAAAGCAAAAAGAAAATTTTTCAACCGTTAACCCGGCAGCTTTATTAGAAAAAGTTGCTCAGCTAGATGTCTCGTCATGGAATTACATCAGAGACAACGATAGCGTAAAACACATAGGTCCAATGGCTGAACAATTTCATGCCCTGTTTAATTTAAATGGTGATAAAGACGATAAAATATCTGTCTCAGATATTTCTGGTGTCAGCATTGCGGCCATTAAAGCCTTGATACAGCAGATAGACGCCCAACAATCTGAATTAGATAACTTAAAAAAGCAAATCAACAATTTGTAATAACCATCCCTTATTGTTAATTTAACCAAAGGTATAGCTAGTCTTAAAATATCTTAATGCTTTTAATTGAACCAGTGCATGATGTGCACTGGTTTTTTTTATGTCTTTGCTTGGTTTTTTCATCGTCAAAATTAAATATGATCGTATTTTACGATATATATAAATTTCAACTATGCTCTCGGGTTTCTTTCGGCCGACTAGACAGCCGACAAAGTTATATTGTACCTAAAATTAAGCGCAGGAAAATGCTGGGCAATCATTTAACATTACCGTCGTTAAACACTAGCGTACTGGTAAAAGCTACCAATAGACACTCTCGAATTAATTAGCTGAATTTAAAGCAACAATGGTAATGTTTATCAGCGTTAGACACCGTCTAGATAATAAATAACATTGCCAAAGTTCAAGTGACCAGCGGCGCAATCATTGTCGTTGTTTTCCTCGATATGAAAGATCCACAGTAAAACTTGACACTTATCGCCAATAGTTATGCGTGAGCCAAGGTTTTTTTATGTCAGTAGATAATCAACACGTTTCGCTGCTTTTAAATCCTAAGCCAATATACTTAACACTTGGTGGTTTATTTATCACTAGGCATAGTTAATGGGTTGTTATGTTCTCAGCCAAGTTTGTACTCGTTTAATAGCCTAGTCAGCTAAACTATAAAAAGGCAGTAAGTCACCTTGGCCATTGCAAAGTTTAGCCAGGGTGCAACAATATTTACTAACTCCTAGCCATCAGTCAATATTACAAATCAACCGCTAAGACATATCCCATAGTTACAAAAAAAAGACAAAAACAAGGTAAAAATAAATTAACGCTATGGTAGGGTGATTCCCCTTAATATATTTATGGACAAAAGCGATACGAGAGAGGATGTTTTTTTGTTTCAACAGCGAGAAATCATTTATACATTGAGCATGCGCTGCCTGCTCGTTACCTCCTCTTTCATTTACCAACTTGTTCAATATTTTAGCTTGCTCAATTGACTTAGAAATATGCTTGGGGAAGCGTAATAATGCCAAATAAATATCTGGCTTTAAAAAATTATATTTCCTTTTACCTGAGATAGCACCAATAGCATTACTGCCATGTTGACGATATTTAACTAAAGGTTGATTGACAAAGTCAATGACACCAAAATATTGCGCACATAAAGCAAACCACCAATCATGAACCAGTACTTCTTGAGGTAACGGGCTAGCTAATTCTAACAACGCCTTGTTAAACATACATGTACAACCAGTGACGACATTCTGATATAAAAACTTGGGAAAATCATGAGATTGAGGATTTGGTAACCCTTGATATTGAATAAAGGATGGCGCTATCTCTTTTAAATTTTCATCCACCACAGATAAGTCACTATGAATGAGTATCGGTGTATCACTACCATGTATTGCTTCCATCGCTATCATGCGAGTGTGCAGTATATCAATTTTATTTTCAGCCCAGACATCATCTTGATCACTAAAACAAAAATAATTGGCATCGCCTTTAGTGGCAATATCACATAATGTAGAGAAATTTTTGCAGTGGCCTTTTTCACTGGAGATATTGTTATATAGCTGAATATCTAGGTCTAAATCATGATCAATGAGCCCCTCAACTACTTCAGTTGTCTGGTCTGTTGAGCCATCATCTCGAATTAAAACACTGAGTTCCAGGCTATTATGAGACCTAATAGAGTCTATCTGAGCAGCAATGTACTTTTCACCATTATAGCTCGCTAATAATATTTGAATTTTAGTTAATCTTTTCATTTAATAACAATAAAACCTGTAAAATTAAAGCCATGCCTGTAACTATAGCGAGTACGTCCGCACACTGCTAAACGTTATTTTTCCATTAAGATGTGGTTTGATTTTAACCAACAGAACATAGCAACAGCCAATAGAGATGCAGTATAAAACGATTCATAAATCACTTACCAAGGTTAGTGACAAAAATTAAAGTATCGGTATAAATCCGTTTGGCAAAATTATGGTTTTAATATCGTCACCCGAAACGCCATTATGTACCATAAAAACCGTTTTATTATCGGTAGTAGCCCCAAGCACTAAAACATCTTGTACGTCATCACCATTAACATCTGGTATGACTTTAAGGCTTTGTGGCTGATACCACGCGGGGAATACTCTCGCTGCAGTGACGGCTTTAGTCTTTGCATCATGGGCCTGCCACGCTTTTTTACCATCGCTGGTCGTTCCTAATGACACTATTTCAGCATAACCATTACCATTACTGTCTTGTTGGCTAGTTATCATAATGGGTGTATACCAATTTGGATAAATGTAGGTACTATCTACTGTTGCCGTATTTGCATCTGCTATTTTAAAGAAGTTCTTACCATCCGTGGTATTACCGAGCCAAACCACATCTTCTAAGCTATTGCCTGAAACATCACTGAGTTGTTGTAAATTAACTAAATTAAACCAGGGGGCTTGTTTTACCGCGCTTAATTCTTGTTTAGCGTGTAAGTCATGCAGCATCCAAACAACACGACCATCATTACTGGTACCATTACTGACCACTTCAGGTTTACTATTACCGTCAGTGTCTTTAATAATACTCATTGCTGTCGGGCTATACCAGCTTGGATAGACATAACGAGCTATTTCAGACTTTAAACCAGAGTCATGCAACATCCAGAGCTTTTTACCGTCGCTAGTTTGTCCTAGTACTAACACTTCATCTTTGTTATTGCCATTAAAATCAGGTACTACCGATAGTTTATTGGGCTGAAACCAAGTGGGAAATGTCACTGCTGAAAGTATCTGATGAGTCATCGCATCAAAGGCTAACCAAGCTTTTTTACCATCACTTGTTGTCCCTAAAACTGCCATATCATTAAAACCATTGCCATTGATATCAGAGATAGCTTGGAGCTGTATAGCTGAAAACCAATTAGGTATATATAGCACTCCTGTTTTCTCACCTGAGAAACCATCGTAAAACATAACGACTTGTTTACCACTACTTAAGCTGCCAAAGAAAAAAACATCTGGCACTAAATTTTCATTGATATCAAAATTGACCGCTAACGCTTTAATCAGTGGTTCAGGATCATCGCCATCCATTAGTCCATCACCATCTGTATCTCTGTTATTTGGCTCAGTGCCGATAAAGACTTCTAGCGCATTTATTAAGCCGTCGTTATCTATATCGCCGTCAGCGGAAAGTATATAACTTTTAGTTAAGCTCACGTCTGCCGCCGTTTCATAAGCGTCTAATAAAATATGATAAGTACCTGGGGTTCGGGTGTCCGTGCAAACTTCTTCATTATCACCGCCTTTAGAGGAGCAATCAGCATCAAAAGTGTTTACTTCGTCGTCAAATTTAACATACAAATCAATATCGCCTGAGCCACCACTGGTGCTAATAAAAATATCTCGCGCTTGCAAAGGTACGTAAAAGGAGTCCTCAAATCGCTCGCCATTTTTGCTAATTGACAAGTTTGTCATCGTTGAACTAACGCTAACATCTGTTAACATTGATAAGATAATATTATAGCGTCCGCCATTGCCGTACTCGTCGAAACCCTGCAACCAGTTGGTATTAGGAGACAATCCATTGATAACTAAATAATATTTACCCGCGCTTAGAACACCGGTAAAAGTAAAGGTGTTTATTGCCGCAGACAAGTTATTTATCTCCGGTGGATCCATACTAGAAATCACGTCACCAAGACTGTCTTGCAATTGCACTGAAAAGCTTAAATTACTTACTGCTTCTTCATCGCCAAATGACAACAGGTTGTCAATGCTTATTGAAATGGCAGTGTCTGTACTTAAACTAAAACTATAAACATCGACATCGTCAACAGCATTAATGCCTTGTGGTGTTATTTGACCAACATGGCCAAGTTCAGGAAACGGAAGGCTTTCTGCATCAACATAGTTATCAGCAGCATCATCATTGTCTAGCCCAATAGCAGCACTGAGTATGGCTAAATCATCTTCTTGGTTATTTGCATCACTATAATTGCCTTTACTCCATTGCACATAAGGTTTGCCAAAAGGGGCGCCCATAATGGGCCCCCACACCCCATGTCCGCTGTAGTAGGACTTAGTAGACGTTCCATCATGAGAGAGTCCCATTTGATGTCCTGATTCATGCGAATGAGTCATTCCCATGCTCGAGCTATTACTATTCCATGTGAAGCCTGTTTTATAATAATCACTGCTGTCAGTAAAAACCCCGACATAAGCGACACCACCAGCAGAACCATAAAACTCATCGGTTGTCGTAGCAATTATCTGAGATCTGTACGCATCTGGAGTTGCATCATAAACCGCCTGACTTGTAGTTACATTAACATCAAAAGCGCTATAGTCCTCAGCCGCTTCTTGCCAGGCAAGCCAAATAAAATACTTTTCTTCATCTGAAAAGTTTGCGCTATCACTATCATGACTATAGGGGCTGTACGTGATATCGCTACCACTAGTATATCGATCATTCCAAGCGGTATTTGTTAACACCCCTCCCCAGTTATTGATATACAATACCTTGTTAGCGTTTGCTTTACTCTGAAGGTTTTGTATATAGCTTAACTCAAGGCTGCTACCCGCAACTTGTGCATATTGTGTTATTGATGTCGAGCCAGAAATAAGCACACCATGCTTAAAATTGTTTGGCTTAGCGACCTTAGGGTAATCCGCACAGCGATACTGATTAACATTTTCGCTTTGCAGTATTCCTTCGCCATTAGTATCTATGCTTGCACGGTAGATTTTTGCTAATTTCGTATCAAATAAAATGATTTCATTCACCAAGCCATTATCCATTAACAGCTCAATTGCGCCTGAATTATTTTCTAAAGAAATAATTTTTCGAGAAGCCCGACTCCAAGCAGCACTTATTTTCGCCTGACTATCAGCTAGCTCTCTTTTGACGACGCCAATTACACTTTTCCCGCTGGGCATATTAATTTTAAAAGCTTTACCAACCGTAAGTTGACTTATCGAGTGACTACTAAGTTGAATTTGAGCTGAATCAATTGAGGAACCACTTTGAGATGACTGATTAAAAGACGCTTCTTTTGTTGCGATAGAAAATAGTGTTTCAAGATCTTGGGCATTAACAATCGACGTTAATGCCGACATAATAAAAAGTGCTAACGTTAAATAAAATACTGTAAAGCTATTCATTTATATTCCTCTGATAAATGATAAATCAACCCTTGTTATTTTAGCTTGTCTAATTAACATAGACAATAAAACCAGCATTGTGCTGGTTTTATTGTCTTAAGTGCTTAGACTTTACTGTTTATTGTGCAGGAACAAACCAACTAGGTAGTATCAGGACTTTAATATCTGCACCTGTCGCACCATTTTGCACCATAATCAACAACTTACCATCAGAAGTTGAACCGCGGACCAGAATATCTTCTACGCTATCGCCATTAACATCGGGGATTACTTTAAGTGATTGCGGTTGATACCAACGTGGAAAAACCCGCGCCGCTGACACCGTATGATTATCAGCAT
>CAXBNP010000010.1:0-124907 GCA_963977145.1 uncultured Colwellia sp. | reverse complement strand
GCAAAGCGCACTTGCACTCCTGCGGTTATAAATTGTTGTGTTGCATCTGCAGCAATACTGAGTAAAACGCCATCACTATCGGCAATTGTTTCGGTAACGAAGGGGATTTGTGCCTCAAATGGGGATAAAAAGCTCGTATCATTATGGTTATAACTAAAATGATCATTACTAGAGAAAGTATACAGCCACTCACCGGCAATAAAATTACCATCATCAAGGCTCGCACTTAACGCGCCAGTTGCCATCACCGCCGTTATCGCGACAGGGTTATTAGCAATACTACCAACAATTTGCTGTGTTTCATCATGGGTCGGTAAGGTAATACCAACGCCACTTGCCAACAATTTCATAAAACCTTCTGGCTCACCCAACGTATAGTTTTTGGTAATGACATCGTTAGCATTAAAAGCCGTGATGGTTATTTTTGGCTCAAGGCTATAAGTAATAACGCCTTTATCATCAGCCGTGCGCTGGCCGGTATAAGCCCAATCTGCAATGGCACAAAGACCTGTGGCACTGTGGTAAGCATCAAACTGACCTTTATGCGCATCCTTTACTGACTGTTTAAAATAGGCGGGGGTAAAACGCCCAACAGTTACATCTGTCGCTTCAACCAGGCCATTTCCACTACCTAAGCCGCCATAGTTTATATCTTGTAGATCAAGATTAATGATACCAACTTCATCATATTGAGCACCATTAAAAACAGCAGTGCCTTTATCGCCGTCACTAAAACTGGTTAAGATGGCATTCTGAAAAATTGCAGCGCTTGACGTTGTCGCATTTTGTCCTGCAGCGAAGGTAAAATTGCCATCAACTGTACCGTTTAGTAAAGGTGCAACTCGCGCGACTTTTAGCTGCAAGCGTCCATCAGCTTGGCGATAATTTTGCGTCAAATCACCTAAGGAGTTCAGTGCATTAACACTAAATTCGAAATTTTCACCGGTTTTATGTATGGTTGTGCTCGCAGCGGTATTACCATTTAAACTACCATTAGCATTTATCGCCGTTAGTTCAAAGCGTTCAGGTTTAACCCAAAAATGATTAGAGCTACCGACAATCGTAATATCGCCATTCGAAAATTTAGCATGTAAACGAATTTCACCGGCATCTAAATACCTTGGTGTTGGAATAACAGCAATACTGTCACTGCCAAAATTCAAGCTAACGTTATCAGTAAACAGTGGATGTTTTGCGATATTTGTCGCTGCTGTTTGGAATGCCAAACCGGCATTAAAACTCAAGTCAGGGGTAATATTTTCTTGCGCAAGGCTAATATTGACATCGCCGGTAAAAACACCTTCACAAACGCCATTATTACTTTTAACTGCTTGTAATTTTAATACTTCTGCAAATTCTATCCCGGCGATTTGGTGGCTAATAATTTCACTATTAGTATCGCCATATAGGAATCTAAAGCCTGCATCGGCAAAAGTCATATCACAACTCGTACCAAACCCTGAACATTCAACAGCATTACTAGCCACAATGCTGGCGCCATCAATGGACAAGGTGATTTTTTCTGCCGTAAGGTGATTAAAGTTAATGCTGGTACTGCCGGTAAATGTTGGTGACACTTTTGTCGCTATACCCGTTGTCGGGCTGGTAATATTAAAATTCAAACTCACCGACTCGGTACTTAAACTTGAACAATCACTGTTGGTACAAGCTTTGATGGTAATAGGCTCTGCCGCACAAGTTAAACCATTGCCATCATGAACGATTTCATAATGATGTATAGCGGGCTCGGCACAAGCATGTCTTTTAGCATAAACCTCGTTTATTTCTGCCCCAGTTAGCGCACCTTTAAAGACATGCACTTCATCAATTGCGCCGGTAAAACGGTAGTTACTGCTATTTTCACTTGCGGCTGCGGTTTCACCACCAATACTCGCGGGGCCAGTATCAAGGCCCCAAGTGCCACTATAAGTACTACTGGTACCGCCGCCACTCAATGTTTGCGCGACACCGTTGATATAAATCTGTCGGGTTTTAGCTTTACTGTTGTGAACAGCAGTGACAAAAGTCCAACTATTGACTGCTATAGCGCTATTCGTATCAACACTTACAGGGTTAACCCCTCGGGAAAAAAATCGTAAGCGGCCATTGCCGGGGTCACCTAAACTGAATCCATAACCTTGCTGATTGTTTTGGTCATCAATAAATATTCTTGAACCACTATTGAGATTACTCGGGTTTATCCATGCCGCAATAGTAAAACTGTCTTGTAAATTTTCAAAGGAGCTCGGTAACTCAAGGTAATCGTCTACACCATCAAATGTACCATAACGACATGTGCCTGGGTTGCCCGTTAGCGCCTGCGTGTCGTTACCGGTAATTGCCCCACCAAAAGCTTGAGCATTATAACTAGCGGTTTCATCTGTCACTTCACCTGAACTGCCACTCCACAACGCTGCATCCATTGAATATTGCGCAATTAATAGCGGACAGTGCGCCTCGTCTCGGGCACCACCATCAAAGTTCTTGCCACTCAGTTGATTATTATAAATGCTAGTAATATCACTGGCCGTGAAGGCACCGTCAAAAACAAGAAATTCATCTAATGGCGCTCTAAATCCTTGTGGATCACTTGAACTAACATCATCGAATGATGTGCCGATATACTTTAACGTACCCGAAGGCGCTAAATTAAGTGTTTCAACAAAATTACCGTCAATATATAAAGTCGTTTGACCATTGTTATAGACTAATGCCATATGATGCCAGTCATTATTTATGTTGTTAAAGCTATAACTACCGTCTATCGATGTGCCTGTATCGCCATCATAAACACCCCAGCGCCAGCTATTATCTCGGTCTATATAAAGTAAATCACCACCGGCTGCCATTGCGCCTAGGATGAAGAAACGATTACCTGCAGTATCAGTCGGTTTTTTAAACCAAGTTGAGACACTAAATTTTTCAGGTAATGCAATACTAGTTTGAACATGTTGCGTGGCATTGCTAATGGCCAATGCTTTTTCTATTTGTGCATCATCAGATGTACTAACATTATTATGGCTTGTGCCTGAGTAATTACCTAACTGGTCGACAACTTCGTTGCCACTACCTACATAAGCACACTCGTCAAATTGAAAATTGGCCATAATAACCGCACAACTGGCAATTTCTCGTGTCCCGCCATCATAGTTTCTGCCAGATAATTGGTTATTATAAATGCTTGACACTTCGTTTGAAGTTAGCGAACCATTAAAAACCAGAAATTCATCGATAGGTCCCCTAAAACCTTGTGGATTTGCGGAGTCAACATCGTCAAATGAAGTGCCAATAAATGCCAAAGTTCCAGCTGGCACAATAGCAATTGTCTCAATAAAAGTACCGTCGATATAAAGACTCGTTTCATTGCCACTGTATACTAACGCCATGTGGTGCCACGCAGCGTCTAAATTATTGAAGGAATAAGTGCCATTAACGTTACCTTGACTTGGGTTATAAACCGCCCAACGCATGTCATTATTTCTATCAAGTAAAAATAAGTCACCACCACCTGACATAGCGCCAAGTACAAAATAGCGATTACCGGTATTATCAGTCGGTTTTTTAAACCATGTCGAGACACTAAAGTCTGCCGTAACTGGGATACTGGTGCGAACATGATGCTGAGCACTTGAAATAGCCAGTGCTTTGGCGATTTGCGCATCATCTGAGGTATTGACATCGTTATGGCTGGTAGCGGAATAATTACCTAGTTGGTCGATAACTTCGTTACCACTACCTATATAAGCACACTCATCAAACTGAAAATTAGCACTTAATGTCGCCGGTGCTGGCACGCTGACCCGCAAACTTACATAATCCGCATAGATGTTACTGACTCTACTTCCTGACGATTTACTATCAACAGCAACAGTATATAAAACGATGGCATTTTCATTACTACCACCAATATAATCGCTAATATTACTTGTTAGCTCACTGGTTAGATTAATTTCATTGCCTGATGTTGTGAAGACTAATCCTTGGTAACTATTTTGCCGGAAATTCCAGATATAGAGGATAACGCCATTGCGTTTATCACTAGCATTATTTACACCATAACCGTTCCACAAGATGCTCAACTCAGTGACATCAGCTTCATCTTGATCAATAAAAATAACATAGCGCATTGAAGGGTAATTATTCGTTGAAGTTGCAATACTTGCTTGGTAACTAGCGTCATCAAACTTTAACTTTGCATAATCTACAGCTGAGCTTGGGAAGTTAAAGCTATTCGGTACCTGAGTACTGGATTGGCCTGTAAAGGCATAAATATCATTGCCCGCAGAGCGGGTATTGTAATCATAAATAATATCTTCGAAAGCACTTGCAGAAAGTGACAGCAAACAAACAACCAGCAAGACAAGATACTTCATGCGTTTCAACCTTTAACTATTCATAGTAGCTGACGTTTTCAGCCGCGCTAAACTCGAGGTTTGGACATTACATTTTCAGAACTAAAAAGACAGTAATACTATGAAGTAAAAACTTAGCACTATCTGCAATTTTTCTATACGTTATAGAGTCAAGGTACCGTTATGTGATTAAATAAGCAATAAAAAACCCGCATAGAGCGGGTTTCAATGAGTGTTCATAGGCCTTATTTAATCGTGCGTTTACCAAATGTAAAGCCTAACAGTCCAGCGCACAAAATGCCTAAAGTGCTTGGTTCAGGAATACTGGCGGGCGCTGCTTGAGTGCGCACGTAGAAGGTATCATAATAAAATTTAGCATCGTTATCATTTGCCACCCAAACACTTGCAATATCTTTATCATTTAAATTGTCAACGTCTACGCCATGAATTTGTGTATTCCAAAACTTTGACGCTTCAATAATGGTACCGTCTGTCCTAGTAAAATCAGCTAGTGTCAATAACAATAGCGCGTTTAACTCGGCGGTGGTCTCAGCAAACTTCCAATTTCTGCCGTTAAAAGTGGGTAACTTAAGCTCATTAAGACCGCCGTAAGCAAATTGTATATTTACAAATGAAGCCCACACCCAATCAAAACCATCTTTTGTGATATAAAACTCACTTGAAATAGTATTAGAATTTAAACAGTTTTCAGGGCTATCGTCACATAATATTGGACTGGCGAAGCTAGCGCTTGAGATAAGCAACAAGCAAGGCATAAGTAGTTTTAATGTCGACTTGATCATTATAAAACCTCCACTAATGAAAAACCGCAGTAGCACAACAGAAGATGCTGCATACTTCGCGCCAACAAAATAAAAGTATTATTAATCAATCAATTTCAACGGGTGGTGATTTTTCAATCAACACGAGTGTAAAAAAAACCAACAGATCCTTAACGAGAACTAATACCCAGGTCATTAAGTTTGTTTGTTGTGGACAGGAGAAATAAATCAAACATGGCGCTCGATTGCGCAATAGTTGGCTATGGCGGGTTGATGGTAGCCAATCCTTGGGCGATGTAGCTAGCACGAAAATGTGATAAATTAATGGCACTCGCAAAGGCAAACACTATGCTAATGCGCTTTACGCTTAGTTATAGGCTATGAGCCTCGACAGCAACTTTTCTCGAGGTGACTTCACTATCTATGGTGCACTCACTGGTACTGGTGATGGTATAATAACGAACACTATCGAGGACAAAGTCAGCACAAGTAACATTAACACTACACTGCGCTAAGCCCGGTGCATTATTAAAAACTGGCGTTAAACTATTAATTTCTGTGGGGGTTTTACAAGCTACAGCATCACTATTTAGCGGAAAAACTTCAGATAATTGCCACTGCAAACCGCTTTGTGCCGCGGTGTAAGCTCGCGTCCCTAAGACTTCATAGGCAACACCTTCTTGGCTCGAGTCCAGCATATTGACTAAAGCGGCGCCGAGCAATGACATAACGATAATAGCAAAAATAGCAATAACTAACGCACTACCTGTTTGCTGGTTTTTTGCTTTACTTAGATATTGCCGACTGGCTAATTTATCAGGTAAATTAGTCGGCATAAACTCTTGCTTACGGGACATTAGGCACCTGTATTTCATTATTAAAGACAATCTCTTCTAAGTTACGTACGAACTTAAATCGGCTTATTGCTAAACCATTTCGCTGTAACGTTGCCGGAAAAGTTTGAAACGGTATCATGGTGCCAGACGATGAATAATTATCGACATACTCAGCCATTAACACTTTCGTAGCGCTGTTGTTAGGTATGCCATCACTGTCATAACCATTATATGCTTGGTAGCGATTAATGGTGTTATTTTCAAGACAAAAGCTCACAGGTGAATCGATAAAATATAAGCGTTCGGTCGGTGATTCCGCTTTAAATAAGATATTACTAGCAAAGTTAATTTTTGATGGGTTCTGCTTAGCTCCTGAATTATCTACTGAGGTAAATGCTTCAACCACACCAGAAACTTTATTATAAATATCATCACTATTTAACGCATAAACGGCAACATATTGCGTTGTTGATAACAGGGGTTCATCCAACATCAGTACATCAATACTATTACTTGCTGATTCCGGAGCCACGGGAATATCAAGATAAATAACACTTTTATCGATCGGCACAAATTCTAAGCATTGATTATTCGCGCCAAGAGTACGAATACTATTGGGCAAAGCATTTCTGACTTCACGATTAAGCCGCTCAACGACAAACCTTGCCGTAGAAATGAGTGCTTCCCGATCGGCGGCATCGGTATAGCTTTGAGTGCCAAAGCGCAGAAAGGAGCTAATACTGGTAGCTAAAACACCTATTATAACAATAACGGTGACTAGCTCTACTAAGGTAAAGCCTTGCTGATTGCTAGATAAGGTAGGCATTAAAAGTTTACTCGATAGACAGCAAACACGAAATTAAAATCTTGTGGCGTTGTTATGGTTACCGTAATAAGTTTGGCGGTATAGTTGTTATCACCACTATCGCTGTCGCCATCATAGTCACTGTCATTGATCACGTTAACATTAACGTTATAGCCTAGGTAGAGACTTGCGAGTGAATCATCACTCCCCAAAGAACCTTCAATACTGGTTAAGCCATTATAGTCATCAACATCGTCGAATAACTCTCTTTTATCTGACTCTTCATTTTGCAGTGCAGAAGAACAGGTTTCACCATCTGCCGCTTTAATTTCGCCATCGTCATTTTGATCTTCTCCACAGCGATAAAAACCGCCCGACATATCGGAGTTTTCATCAAAGGCTTTACCCAGTATTTCATTGATCATTGACTGACCCAGTTCTGCGGCTTTAATTTGATGTACTTGTTCAGCACTTTGATTAGCGAGTGGGTAAATCAAGGTAGTAAATATTGAAAAAGCAATCGATAACACGACAATACCGATAATGGTTTCAATTAAAGTGAACCCTCGCTGTTGGGCTTTAAAGCTAATATAGGTCGATAATGACTTCTGCTTAGAGCGCATGAATATAGCCCTCAGCTTCAATTTTAACGCTGACACTTTGTTCACCATTAATAGTGATTTCACAGGAACTACAGGACGGGCGCCCCATGCTATCGAATGAGAAATGATTACTCGTAATATTGCTAGAAAAAGTAATATTGTCATTGCTATCTAGCTGCAATTTTGTCGCACTGTCCTGCCAAGTAGCAGCAAAACTAGGAGAATCATCACAATCATCTGGCGCCCCTAACTTTGTTGCTGTAATAAGTACGCGATGACAATAACTGCTATTGGTTTGCTGCATAGCTTTGGTTTGAATTAAGCGTAGTTTTGCTATGACATCGGTGCGGTAAGCGTATTCAGAAAAACCTTTAGAGGTAAAAAATTTTGGCGCAACTGTGATGGACAGAACACCAAGAATAATGATAACGATAATAAGTTCAATTAACGTAAACCCTTGGCACCGATGTATTTTATTAACTGAATTTGAGTATAAATGAGCAAGGTTATTCATACTTAAAATTCCTTTGGTAAATTATTAGCGAACTAACACAAGTGATCACTTAAAGCTTAGCAATATTTCTAACTTATGAGCAAGGGTTAACATTAATGGTTGGTTTTTCTCCAACACCAATCGGCGCTTTATAATAAGCAATACAATCAGCGGCAATAGAAAATGGCAGCGTTCCGGTTCTATCTATACGGTAAATAGCAAGCGAACCGTCACCTAAAGTGGACATTGTAAAGGCGGTTAAATCGATATCAAGTAATCTTTTCCAATCCGCTACTTGTGAGCGAGGGTAACCGTATTTAATCTCCAATGTTCCACTTTCAATAGTAACAAATGGCGAGTCCGATAAGCCAAGCTTTTGGTTGCCTTTAACAAGAGATTTGCTATAAATTAAAGCCGCGGCGCCATGCATGGATGCTTTTACGGCTTGCAAGGTTGCATTTTGTGCATCGGACTTCAAATTAATGAATTTAGGTGCCGCCGTAGCGGCCAAAATACCGAGAATGACAATAACAACAATCAATTCGATTAAGGTAAAGCCTTTTGAATTCATACTACCTACCTGAGTATTCTCAATTAAATAACCAAAAATGCTAACATTAGCAAAGACTTAACAATAAATACTTTATATTTAATGCGCTTAATCTACATAGCCATAAAAATATATTACCATTTTCAGGTTAAGTCAGGCCAATAGGTAAAGTATTTCCTTATTCTTGCGATTAAAATTAACAATAGCACTGTTGATTTTAATCGCAATAGCTATTGCTCGACAATATATTGCTAAACTGCGCCATGACAGACATCGCTATAAAAATTGCTAAAAAGCCTTGTTTACAAGCATATTGGTACTTAGGTTTAGTCTGAAACGACAAACCTCCGCTTTACTGATTTCTCTTAGCTAAACATCGACCAGCTTATTGTACTAAGTGACATTACCTGAGGTAATCACCCATCTCACTAATTACCTGATCATTGGTATTGGTTAAAATAACCAACGACTGCGTTATTTATTTTAATAATTAGCACAACTGTGATTAAAATAAATACCTTCTATTTGGCCATTTTTCCTGCCGTTAAAGTAAACCACCTAATTAATGAAATTGCTATAAAGCGCTAATATAAAAAATTTAGCTTAAAAAAAAGGAGAGCAAGCTCTCCTTTTTTTTAATGTTTTTACTAAATAATACTTAACAAGCCGTAATATCTAAAACTGCAGAAGCGGGGGTCACGACAGCTCCGGAAACTGTAGCGATTGAATAAGTAACCTTACAATTATCCGGCGTGGCAGCTTGGCTATGTTCAAAATCGCCATCGGCTAAAGTATAGGTAATGTCTGAACCACTTTCTAGTTCAATAAGCTTATCAATACCATAGCCTTTACCGGTAGTACCATCAGAAGTGGCGGTTCCTCTTGTTGGGTAGCCGTAGACAAGCGCATAGAATTCACCATTAACCGTAATTTCACCGGTAGCTGCTGTCTGGTTACTTACTAATGCTTTGGCGCGCACCAAATTAATAGCACTATTAACACTACCTTGCACGCCTTGAATGACCGAGGCTTTTGCATCACCGGTTAAATCGATAAATTTAGGTGCTGCTGTTGCAGCTAAAATACCTAAAATAACAATAACAACCACTAATTCAATTAAGGTAAAACCTTTTTGCTGACCTAAACTATTATTTGTTAACTTCTTCATAATATGTACCTTTATTGTTAATAATTAATTATTGTTGATATAAACAACCACTGAACTGTTTGCGGGTTGATAGGTAAAACTGTTGCCCGTGCCTGTGGAAACACCTGGATCTGAAAAGTTATTATTACTGTCTTTATTTAATGTATCTTTTAAATAGAAATGGCATAACGTGGCTGCACCGCTGCCAGATTTAGCGGCTAAATAATCCATAGCGCTATCACTATTTAACGTGGCTATTGCCGCAGTTAAACGAGGTGGCTGCTGAAAAATATTTTGCCAAATATCAACACAGTTTGCCGCAGTAAAATCATTGCCTAGTGTTGCTCCAGTGCCGCCACCAGCAACTGACGAAACAACATAGCCAGGACGAATTCCCGTAGCTTCTGTTGTCAAAATTAAATTTGAGCCATCATAATCAACCGTATTTAGGCTATTTGCATCTTTCGGACGAGCTTCAGCTTCCCATTGCGCACGAGCTAACGAAACCGCGGTGGCGAAACCGCCTGCCATACCTTCGATATTGGCTTGTTTGGCTTGATCGGTTAAGTCGAGAAACTTAGGAATTGCGGTAACCGCTAAAAATCCTAAGATCACAACAACGATAACTAATTCTATAAGGGTAAAACCTGACTGTTTATTCATAACTACCTCTTAACGATTATCTTACTTTGATTCTAACAATGAAATACCAATAAAGTCACTTACTTAGTGATTTTTCACCCAGATATTTAAAAACACACCATTACGCGATGCTTATCGCACTCAATATACCGACTTAACCTCACTAACTTTGCCACTATCTCGATGATAAGTAAAAGACTCTCCACTAGGTAAGCTATATTGGCAATACGGTAACCCATGACGCTGTTGTTCAATTAAAACCGCACCGACAGGTTGTTTCATGTATAAAAGTGGCGCTTCCATAACAAACTGCCAAATTTTTTGGCATGACAATGCTTGATCTCCAGCATCTACCCAACCCATTTTATTGACCGGTAGTTTTATCTTACGGCTACCGTCAGGCTGTATATTACTACTTGCAATGGTAATAAAACGTGGCTTTTTATCCATAAACCATTGCGCATGGATGCCATTCACTCGCGCTGAAAATACTTGGGCTAAGGTTGAAAAGCCTGCACGGGTCAGTTGTTCTTGATGCTTAAAAAAATAATAAATAAAACTGGCCATTAATGACGCCACTAACACCACAACGACAAGAATTTCTGCCAGTGACTTTTCACTTTTTTCCGAAACTTGCAGTGATGTCATTATTTTATAACCTTAATCGCCAAGCTGTTTATTTACCTTGAAATGCCGACATCATATTCCACATCGGGCTAAATATTCCCAGTGCCAACACCAGTACCATACCCGCTACAATGGCGATCATAATCGGTTCAATACGCGCGGTTAAGGTACTGAGTTCATAATCAACTTCTCGCTCGTAATAATCCCCCACTTCGGCTAGCAACTCATCGACCCGACCCGTTTCTTCACCGACAGCAACCATTTGCAATACTAAAGGCGTAAATAGCTTACTGGCGACCGATGAGCGTAATAAACTTTCACCGCTTTCAATACTGCCACGCATCGCCATAATTTTCTCTCGCATGTAAGTATTATCGACCGCGTCAGCGACTAACGTTAAACCCGATGTCATTGGTACGCCAGCACGCAGTATAATAGCAAAACTGTGCGCAAAGCGTGATAAAATAGAACGCTCAATAACGCCGCCAACCACAGGTAATTTCAATTTACGCTTATCCCAAAAGTACATACCAGCGGGGGTGTTTAAATAGTGCCGTAAGGAAAAAAAAGCAAAAATGCTGCCAATCAGCATATGTGGCCAGTAATTGAGAAAAAAGTTTGAACTACCAATTAACATTTTTGTTGCAAAGGGTAAGTCTGCACCGAGTTTACTAAACATATCGGCAAACGTCGGGATAACAAATATATTCAAAATAACTAAGGCCGCAACCAAGGCAATCAAGACAAAACTTGGGTAACGTAAAGCCGTTTTTATACGTTTTCGGGTTTCTTGCTCGCGCTCAAAATAACTGGCAAGCTTTAAAAATGCCTCATCAAGGTTACCGGTATTTTCCCCCACATGGACCAGTGAGACAAACAAGGGGGTAAATATTTTCGGGTGTTGATGCAAGGCAGTAGAAAGTGGGAAACCGCCTTCTAACTGCGATGAAATCTCTGTTAACGCTGCTTTTAACTTTACTGACGTGCTCGACTCCGCCATACCATTAATCGATCTTAAAATAGGTACGCCTGATTTCACTAACGCATACATTTGTCGACAAAAGACGATCAAGTCGTCTAGGGTAACTTGATTAAGGCCCAATAAGTCATTGAGATCGATATCTTTAGAGGTAACGGCTAGCTTGGCATTTTTTGCACTTTCTATTGATATCGGAATAATGCCTTTACGTGTCAGTTGTTCAGCCACAACAGCAGAGTTAGCCGCTTCAATAGCCCCGGTTACTTTACTGCCGCTAGCATCTCGAGCGATATATTTAAAAGCTGGCATAATATTATTGCTTATCCTGTAACGTCAACGGTTTCAACTAAACGCAATACTTCTTCAACGCTAGTTACACCAAGCTTAGCATAATCAAACGCGGCCAACGCTAAAGGTCTAAACCCTGGATGTTGTTTAGCGGCTTGCGTAAACGCTTCAGTGTCATCACGCTTTAAAGCCGTCATCATAGGTTCATCCATTTCTAATAATTCAAAAACACCAATACGGCCTTTATAACCGGTATGTTGACATGTTTGGCAACCTCGGCCATGGCTAAATTTGATATCTTTAATGTCCTCGCCAACAAGATTTGATAACCACATCATTTCTTGTGGCTCGGGTTGAAAAGCCTCTCGACAACTATCACAAATTTTTCGCACTAAGCGCTGGGCAATAATAGCTCGCAGCGAACTGCCTACTAAAAAGCCAGCAGCCCCCATATCAAGTAAACGTAAAGCACTGGTAATAGCATCATTGGTATGCAAAGTGGATAACACCAAGTGACCGGTTAATGCGCCTCGTAAACCAATTTCTACGGTTTCTTGATCGCGCATTTCACCCACCATGAGAATATCAGGATCTTGTCGCAAAGCGGTACGTAATACGCTGGAAAAAGTCAGGTTAATTTTACTATTAATTTGTACCTGATTAACCCGAGGTAGACGATACTCTACCGGGTCTTCTACCGTGATAATTTTTTTACTGGCGGTATTGAGCTCACTTAATGCGGCATACAAGGTAGTAGTTTTACCGCTACCCGTTGGGCCGGTAACTAGTACCATGCCGTGTGGTCGTGAGATTTGGTGACGAATTCTTTTGACAAAGTGCTCCGGCATACCGGTTTCATCTAAAGAAAGCACCCCGGCAGACTGATCAAGTAAACGCATGACTACAGATTCGCCATACTGTACAGGCATAGTAGACATACGAACATCAATACTATGGCCTTTAATTTGCAAGTTAAAGCGACCATCTTGCGGAAGACGCTTTTCAGATATATCTAAGCCTGCCATTAGCTTTAAGCGCAACACCATAGCAGAAGCAATTTTATTTTCTTTGAGAATATTTTCTTGCAGTACACCATCGATACGCTGGCGAATACGTAAGGCATTTTCATCAGGTTCAATATGAACATCTGAGGCACGCATTTGTATCGCATCTTCAAACACCGATTGTAATAACTTACCAACGGTTGCATCTCCGCCTTCCTCAAGAAAAGTACTTGATAAGTCAAAGTTACTGCTTTGATCGTATTCTTCTTCTAATTGGCTGGCAAACGACTCAATGTCAGCAGTACGTCGGTATAAACCGTCAAAAGCATCATATAACTGCGACTCCATGACAACAGCAAGTTTCAAGCGTTTTGGTGATAACATTTGCTCTAGCTGATCAAGCGCACTTAAATCTGCAGGATCACTCATGCCGATAAGTACAGAGTCACCTTGGTCTTCAATAATAATAGCGCGCAAACGCCTGGCATGAACCTCAGGCAATAATTTTGATACTTCAGATGGTATTCTACGTTGGCTTATATCTAAAAATGGCACATCCAATTGTTGCGCAAAAAATTCCAATAATTGTCGTTCAGCGATATAGCCTAACTCAATTAAAGCATCACCCAATTTTCTACCTGTCGCTTTTTGGCTATTTAGTGCCTGCATTAATTGTTCGTTGCTGATAATGTGCTCGTGCACGAGTAAATCGCCCAAACGCATTTTTAATTTTGGTGCTGCCATATTATTCTCCTAGCTCTATCAGGCGTTGGCGAGCAAATTGCGTCGCACTACTGGATAAATTATTCCGTGCTATTGCTTGTTTATAAGCGTCTCTTGCTGGCAAAAACTTACCAAGACTATCCAATGAAACGGCCAAGCCTAGCCACCAACGACCCATACTAGGTTCAAGGTTTATTAATTTGCGATAAGCAATAATGGCATTGGCGTGCTCATTAAGTTCTGCTGACGCATTGGCTAATAGGGCTTGTAATTCGGTACTCGTACTGTGCTTAACTGGGTTTAATATATCGTAGGCTTGTCTGGCTTGTCCTTGTTCGTAATATATACGGGCGCTCATGATGCGCATTTCTTCTGCTTGCGGCGCCAGTGCAATACCTTGCGACAATAAGTTGACCGCATCTTGGTAAGATCGTTTACCATACCATAGTGCCGCTAACTGTTTACGCGCAGTCTCATGCTCTGGCATAACGAGCAGCACTTCCTCAAATAGTGCCTCAGCTTTTGATATATCATTACGCTCCATGGCTTGTTCAGCTTCAGTAATTTTATTTGCCGCTAATGCTTGTGGTGACAGTTGAGTTCGAGAAATGGTTAAGCTTGATTTCGCCTGAACAGTAACATTTAACGGCTTAGGCTCTGGGGCTTTTTTTGATACTTCAACTGCCGGCGCAATTTCAACAACAGGCTTTTTTTCGCTCTTATCGCTGCTCAAATTTTTCTTTTCACTTGATTCAATCAGTTGATTTTTTAAGCTAACCTTAGCTGTCGTGGCAGCACTTAGTGTCGAGGGTTTAGCTAATTCAACCACATCTACTCGTTGTTCATCTAGCTTGCTTTTAGCTTTAAAATCAACAACTAATACGGGATCAAACCTAGGTACTATTGCATCAGCCGATACTAAACCCTCAGTAGATAATATATCGCGCTTAGGCGCCGTTTGGCTTTGTGCCATTTTTAATATTGTGCTTTGTGATCTTAGCTGTTGGTTTTCACTATAGAGTTGCCAGCCAAATAGACCAACAATATTCAAAATGATGATAATAGTGACTACAATTAGCAAGAGTTTTTTGTTTGAAGTTTTACCCTGCACAGGCACAGCATGACTAGCAACACCTTGCTGCTCATTTTGGCGCTTGTCTAAGTCTTTTAACATTTGATTAATTACGCTCATACCGAATTCCCCATCATTTTCCATGAATAATATAAGCTTACAACCGCCGCAATAATTAGCACACTCATGAGATAAAGCCTTTGCGGCGCTTTATTTTGCATGCCCTCGGTATCTTGTATCGCACTAACTAGATGTTTATTGGTCAATTGATAAGACCCTTCACCATAACCAAGCATCAGCATCTTATGGCAAATAATATTGACCAGCCGAGGCACACCTTGACTGACTTTAGCTATTTTTTTTGCAATAGCCTGTGTAAATAAATTTGCCCCTTTGTAGCCCGCCACTTGTAATCGATGCTGAATATAATGCTCTACTTCAAGTACTGTCATCGCGCGTAATTTATAAGAAAATGTAATGCGTTGCTTTAATTGTCGAAAAGCCTGCTGCGCTAACCTTTCATCGAGTTCAGGTTGAGCAAATAGCACGACTTGTAATAATTTTCGAGTTTCGGTTTCAAGGTTAGTAAATAATCGTAACGCCTCAAGACTGTCAGCGGGTAATGCTTGCGCTTCATCAAGGATTAATACCACTGAATGACCTTGATGGTGTAATTCCAATAACCTTTGCTGAATGCGCTCAGTCAAAAGTTGCACCGACATACGTTGGGCCTGTTTTACGCCTAACTCAGCCGCAACCGCACGCCGTAATTCATCCGGTTTTAAATAGGGGTTGGGAATATAGGCCGTAACAAAATGCTCGGGAATTTCATTTAACAGCTTACGGCACAGTAAGGTTTTTCCTGTACCGACTTCGCCGACCACTTTAATAAAACCTTCGCCGGCTTTTAGCGCGGTAAGCAGTACCGCTAGTGCCTCATGATGAGGCTCTAATCCCAGATAAAAATTTGTGTTTGGTGTCAGAGTGAACGGTAACTCCCTTAAACCAAAGTGGTACAAATACATAAGGTCTTAACTTAATTACTAGCGGCGTTTGCGTCCGCATCCTCAGGAAACCATTGTTTTAACAAGGCACGGGCATCTTGTAATTGATTTTTCCAAGTGTCATGACCAATAACAATAGGCTTAAGTAAAATAACTAATTCTTTCTTTTGTACCGATTCACTTTTACTCTTAAATAATGCACCCATAATCGGAATATCACCAAAGAAAGGTGTTTTAGATTCAATATCCACTTTACGGGTTTCAATTAAGCCGCCAATCACAACAATTTCACCTGACTTAGCTCGAATAATAGTATCGGACTCACGCACACTACTTTGCGCCAGTGGTAAAATAATATCTTCATTACTTAACCGGATCGTTTTAGTTTGCTCATCGGTGATCGTCACTGACGGATGGATATGTAAAATAACTTCGCCATCAGCATCAATTTGTGGCGTGACATCAAGCGCTATTCCAGAGAAGAACGGCGTTAAATCAATTTCCGGTGTGGTCGTAGTTGAGGTACCTGTCGTCGTCGTACTAGAAACATCAGTAACAAAATATTCGTCTTCGCCGACTTTAATAATCGCTTTTTGATTATTGGTGGCGGTAATTCTAGGGCTAGAAAGTACTTGGACATTCCCTTGCGTTGATAGTAATTCAATCACGCCACTAAAATCTTTATTCAGGAAATTTAAACTTGTAACGCCACCAATTGCAGAGGAAATTGCATTACCGGCAATATTGCCTGATGTTGAGAATCCTATGTCTGTGCTTTCAATATGCCCCAAGACCTGATCCCACTTTACCCCTTGTTGGTAATCATCATTTAAGGTGACTTCCATAATTTTCGCTTCAATAATAACCTGACGACGTAAGTGCTCTTCGGTACTTTCAACAAAGCGTTTAACGGCAGCAATCTCTGAAGGTAGCGCTTTAATGGTCACAAGTCCGGCTTGTGGTGACACAATGACCGTTCGACCATCTTCATCGCCAACCAATGCGGTTAAGGTTTCTTTTAATTCAGTCCAAAAATCAGATTCATTTTCGGTATAAATATTAACGCCACTGCTAGCACTTTGATTATTTCCGCTTTGACTGTTATTTCCACCACTATTACCGCCGCTATTTCCGCTATTACTATTGCCTCCACTTGAATTGCTACTGTTAGGATCATTTTCAGAAACACCACCAGAATTGATGCTGGTGCTAGAAATACCGGAGCGTTTTACATACAAATAGTCTAATGAAATAGTCTCAGTGCGAATGCCCGCTGGATACACTTGAATAACCCGCCCTTCACGGCGAATGTCATAACCATAAAGTGACTCAATGACATCAAGTGTTTCATCTAATGTAACATTTTTTAAATTTAAGGTAATGGTACCGCTAACATCAGGATGAACCGCAATGCTATAGGCTGAATCATCGACAATGGCGGCAAAAAATTGCTCAGCGGCAACACCACTGGCGGCAATTTCCAAACGTTTTTCAGCCAATAGGCCGTGGCGAGCTTGTTGAACTTCTTTTTGCATAAGCTCTTGGCGAACGGAATTTGGTAAAGCTTGCAAAGGTTTAGGTGCTGCAGCTTGGTTTGCTTGAGCAATCGCACTGTCTAACGCCTGAGTTACATCGGTCGGTGGTTTGGGTGCCGATTGACAACCTGCTATTACCAGTACGGCAGAGCAACATAACAATTTTATTTGGTGCTTTTTATTTTTAATTATTTTTTTCATTTTGAGTTCGCTATTACACCGGAAAATAATGACAATTCCATTCTACCCTGTGGCGAATCTAGCACCACCCCATTTGCATTGATCGCAATCAACTCAAAACCGTTATATTTATCGCCGATATTAAGTACTTGACCATTAATAATCGCTTTTTTATGGTTGTTACTTTGAATAACTGACTGTAACACTAAAGCTGTGTCTTTTTTATCACGACCACCCGATGCCACGGCACCAAAAGGCTTAGTTGGGTCTACTTGTTGGCTACTGACGTATTGCGGCAACAATAGTATTAATAAAACGAGCATGATTTTAAACACCAATAAACTCCTGTGCCGTACTTAAACTATAGATTTCTATTTCTAGTTCACTAACGGGATACGTTTTTAATTGATAATCAAACTCTTGCCAAAAAAACTTCCAAGACAAGCCCTCTAATTGCGTTAAATAATCTTTTAATTGAAAGTATTGCCCTTGCAGCTTTATTTTAATGCCATGACGGTACAAACGTAATTGTCTGCTTTCTTCTGGCTTTGCCTCTGCTATTACTGTTACATTTTTATCTTGTTCATTATTGTTAACGTCAACTTCAGCTTTGTTTTTAGTGACTGCACTTGCCGGCAATACTTGAAATGACAGCAATTTCACCCCTTTTTGCAACTTCAACAGCTTAATTAAGGCATAACGCATTTGAATGGGGTCGATTAAATCTGACGTCAACGCTAACAATTGCTGGTCAATTCCCCCCAGTTTTTCTTGATATTGAGCTAACTCTTTTTCCAAGATAACATTCGGATCTTCTCGTAATGCTTGTTCTAAAACTTGCATGGAATTTTTGTTATTTTCAATACTTTGCTGACTTTGTGAAATTTGCTGATTCAACTGCTCAATACGTAAAATTGATGCATCCATGAATAATGTATATAAGATAAAGATTATCGCAACCAAACCTGAGGCAATAATCAAATACTGCTCTCGCGCTGTGGTATTGCTGAACTTTTCACTGTATGCAAGCCATTGCGACATATAGCTACTCCTCTTTATTTTGTGCAGAGCTAACAACAAACTCAGTTAATTTTTCTTCATTTTCAGTTAAAGAGAAATTAATAAATCGTTTACCAGAAAGAAACGTTGATGACTCAAAGCCAGACAGCCAATTAGGTACGGCATCAGGTGTACGTGCGATGCCCGAAAAAGTCATAGTACCATTACCAATATTGACCCCTTGTAAGCTAATATTTTTATCGTGTAACTCGGCTAACTCCACCATAGCGTTAGAAAACCCTGCGCTATAAGTTTGTGTCGGATCAGTTAACTGCTGATGTAAATGCTGTTTATTCGCTATAACGAGTTTAATGGTGTTTAGTTTCGCTAGCAATGCCGTGTCTTTGCGATTACCACTAATGGCTAATTCTAAGTTTTGTAACTGTAATTTTTGCTTACTGCTAAGTAGATTAACGGTTTCAAATTCTGCTTCTACGCTAGTGAGTTGCATTTGAGCAATAACAATTAAACCAAGCATAACCACCAAAGTAACTAACCATAATCCTACGACTCGATTAAGCGTCCATAAAGCTTTTGCTGGTAAGAGGTTTGCCTGCAATAGGTTGATTGAATGTTTAGCCATTTTAGTTTGGCTCCATAAAATTTAATTGCGTTGCTCCAACGGCCACAGCACTACCCCTGAGCTTCTCTAACCCCTCAGGCATAGCAAACAATTTCACTTCTACGTTGGTATTTTCTGCTAACTTGCGGGCTAAAAATGCTTCACTTGCCAATGGCAGCAAAATTTCAATGACTTTAATGGGTGCTTGCTTTAATTGGCGTTCAAAGTAATCGGTAGAACGTTGAATCTCTAAACTTAACGCATCAACCACGCCTTGACCTAGCTCTTCTTCACTTTTGTTGGCAATTTGCGCAAAACCACGCAAACGGCGACTAAAAAACAATTGACCATTTTTAACAATTAAAAGGTTTATTTCTTCATTAGGCTGTTGGCAAACAAGTAATACCGCGTCTTGCTGTATTGGCAGTAAACTGGCAAAAGCGAATTCTTCCGTGGTAATACTGACCAAGTTTAACTCATCAGTGGATAGGGTACTGACTAACTCAATCAAATCATGTCTAGCAACACAAACTACATTAACTTTCTCATGACCACCGGCTAACGTTGGGCCATCAAAATAATCTAAAACCATATTTTCTGGCGCAATACTGACTAAATCTTTTATTTGCCATTTCAAGGCCGCGTTCATTTCCGCCGCCGGCACGTTAGGTTTTTCTACCTGAACAATTTGCGAGTCGGCGTTAGCTAATACCAAATAACATTGCCCAGACAACGACAGAGAGCTCAGTAAATCCTTCAATGCCTGACTAACAGGATTTGCTTTATTTTCAATGGACTCACACTGATTTTCGTCTAATTTTTTAATGAAATAACTAATCGAGTGCTGCCGTAAGGCAACACCAATTGCATCAGCAGACTTTGCTTTTGAGAAAACGTTTTTGATACGTGTAATAATTGACATTAAGCTATATTATTATTTTCATTGCGAGTCACCATAAATTCATTATCGCTGATTCTATTTTCGGCGCAAGTGTTTTAATTACTTCATTATTTTGAGTTACAATATTTATGCTGCCTTTATCTTCATTACAGACAATTAGTCACCCTACTTTTACTTTGCATAAAATAACGGTACAAATTAAGCGTGACGATCAAATCAATAACATTATTTCTGGTAATAAATGGCGTAAGCTAAAATATAATTTACTGCACGCCAAAGCTATTGGCGCTGAAGGTGTTATAACTTTTGGTGGTTGTTTTTCAAATCATATTCATGCCTGTGCATTTGCCTGCCAGCAGCAACAATTACCGGTAATTGGCATCATTCGTGGCGAAGAGGCTAATCAGCACAATTACACCTTGGCTTGGGCGAAACACTGGGGAATGGAACTAAGATTTGTCGATAGAAAGACCTACCGACAACGTAATGAAAAAAGTTTTTTGCAACAATTACAACAGCAACACCCTAATCATCTGATTGTGCCTGAAGGCGGCAGTAATACTCTAGCGTTAACAGGCGTAGCTGAAATCATTGATGAACTGAACCAACAAGGCGAATTTGATACGCTGATAACACCCGTAGGAAGCGGAGGTACATTAGCAGGGCTTATTATCGGAGATAAAGGTCAACATAATTTGCTGGGTGTCGCGGTACTCAAACAACAAGATTATCTTGTAAATGAAATTAAGACTTTATTACCGAGCAAGAGCAACGAATACCAAAATTGGCAAATAAAACATCAATTTCATCGGGGTGGTTACGCAAAGTTTAGTCCGCTAGACGCAGAAAGAATACGTCACTTTAGTACCGCAGTAGCCATTAATTTTGAACCGGTTTACACAGGAAAAATGATTTTAGCGTTACTCGATCTTATAGAAGCTGGTTATTTTCCCGCACATCATCGCATAGTACTATTACATACCGGTGGTTTGCAGGGTTTAGGAGGTATGTTTGAACGCGGCATACTTAACCAAGATGAATGGCCTTCGCTACCTGTGCCACCGGTTCTGTGAAAAAATGCCCTTGCCCGCCTTTGAGACCGAGTTGCAACAACGTACGCCACTCTGTTTGCTTTTCAACACCTAAAGCATAAATAGGAATATTCTTTGCTGCCACCAAGGTTTTTAAACTTTGAATAAATATCTGATTCTCGATTTTTTTATCGATATCTATCACTATACTGCGATGTAATTTCATGGCATATATTGGATAAGCACTGATATATTCAGCACTGACGACATATTGCCCTACTTTATCTGCCACAATTTTTACACCTGCAGTACTTAAATTAGCGATAACAGGCTGTAATTCCGCCAAATGGTTAACTAACTGATATTCACTTATTTCGATCATTACCCTAGCTTTTACGTTAGCAAATCGGTTTAACGTTGATAAAAATTTCTCGACGAAGCCCTTTGATAAAAGTGAATCTATTGAAATATTAATGCTGCAATCATCTTGCTGCTGTTGCTCATAAGCTAAAACACGACAAACTTGCTCGGTGATCAGTAAATCTATTTGTACCTTTAGTCCACATTTTTTAGCCATCGGCAAGAAAACACCTGCGCTAATCAAGGCACCATTTTTATCTCTGACTTTCGTCAGCACCTCATGGTGTAAAACCTTAGCACTATCGCAGGCGATAACCGGTTGAAAAAAAATAACAAAACCGTTACCTGCTATTGCTGCATTAAGTAAAGTTCGCCACTTTAACGAGCCCTTAGCTTTAACTTCCTCTAACTCGCCGGCTTCAAACATAAACCACTGAGATGGCCCCTGCAGCTGTGCCGAACGCAATGCCATATCGGCTTCTGACATTATTTGATATGGCGCTTGGTCATGAGCAAAATAACTGATCCCCATATGGATAAATTCTTCGCGATTAACACCAATAGGCGTCACTACTGCTTGTAAATTTTTTAGTAGTCGGTCAGCTATTTTTTTTACTTCCTGAATGAAAATACCCGGTAATAATATCGATAATTCATAATCACTATGACGGGCAAAAAAATAGCTAGGTTGCTCTTGTAGTCTTTGTTTAGTGACTTGAATAAGCCTTGCTAAAAGTGCCATAGCGTGCTGATAACCATAGAGACTTTGTATCAAATCTAGCTCTTTAAATTGGATTAGCAGTACCGCACCTTGGGCATCTTCTTCCTTAAGAAACGCCTGTAAACGATTATCAAAAAATGCTCTATTACCAATGCGAGTTTCTTGATCAAGTAAAGCGCTGGCACGAATACTTTGATCCGCAGCAATATCGCTAGCAGCATTATCCTGTATCTGTTGCTGCAATTGATGAATAGCTAAGGTAATAGCATCAGTCTCTTTACTTGAGTCATTAAGAGTAACATCACTGGAAAAGCCTTGAATTACCGAGAGATTCGCCCAGTTCTCCAACTGCTGTAAAGGTTTAAGGGTTATTGCTAACTGTTGTCGCAACTTTTTACCCACTATCCAGCCAACAATAACTAACATCAAGCTAAATAATAGTAGCAATGGCGAAGTGAACACCACATAAATAGGCTGCTGAAAACTTAAATACCAGCGGCTATTAGTCATAGCTAACTGGCGAAAATCGCCATCTTGAGATGACATTAAACGAGGAAAATACGGGCTAGATAGTACTGGTGTACTGGCATAAGTTGTTATTTGTTGGTCATTTAGGGCTAATGATTCAAAGGCCTGATATTGACTATTCTGCGTTTGATAAACCGCTAACACCGAAAAAAAACACACCATAATATAAAATACTACGACCATAATGATCAGTGTTTTTATCTTGATTTGCTCTATAAGCTTAGCCTTTGACAGCATGGGCACTCCATCGCTTAGTAAATCACTTTTAAGCTGCTAGGTATTTCAATCGGATTAACCCAATTGTAGACGATAAATACCTTAAAATGTTTTTAATTAACCCGAGAGTATTTTATCTCTGTCAATAAGCTTTAGCGCTTGGTGTTCGGGCTAGAGTAAAACGGATTTTTCATCTCAAATTAATGGCTAAATTCGACTGAATTAAAGCCTGCAAGTGATTATTATATCAATTGAAGTGAGTGAGTTAAGTGAGCAAAAATATTCAAGCGCCTATGTTTAGCGCCAGACTTAATATCAACATCTGCATCCGCGCAGACAAGTCGCTTGATTGACGCTTATATCAAAGTAACAGCACAACTTACTGTCGAGCAATAATTCGCCTAGGTGATTGGGCACTAAAAACAAGGAGATTCTTTAGGCCACTTAGAGCTGAAGCATTAATTAATCGGTTTACTTTACCATCGATGTAAAAATTTGATGAACATAAAAAAACCCTGAATTCATCACTGAATTCAGGGTTTTCAATAGATAATTGCGACTAGCGATTAAGCTTGTGCAATAACAACAACTTTAATGGTTGTATCTACATCGTTGTGCACGTGAATTACGATATCGAATTCACCTGTTTCACGGATGCTACCTAATGGTAAACGTACTTCAGCTTTAACAACTTCAACACCAGCTTCAGTGATTGCATCAGCAATATCACGAGTACCAATTGAACCGAATAATTTACCTTCGTCACCAGCTTTAGAAGCGATAGTGATTTCAGCTAATTCAGCCAATTTAGCAGCACGTGCTTGTGCAGCAGTTAGTTGCTCAGCTAATTTTTTCTCTAAGTCAGCGCGACGAGCTTCAAAGTGCTCAACGTTTGCTTTAGAGGCAAAAACAGCTTTGCCTTTTGGTAGTAAAAAGTTACGAGCGTAACCAGATTTAACTGTTACCTTGTCACCAAGGCCGCCTAATTTGGCGATTTTATCAAGAAGTATTACTTCCATTTTCAAAACCCCTTATTAGGTTACTTATGTAAATCAGTATATGGTAATAATGCTAAGTAACGAGCACGCTTGATCGCACGACCAAGTTGACGTTGATATTTAGCACTTGTACCAGTAATACGGCTAGGAACAATTTTACCACTTTCAGTGATATAGTTTCTTAGTACAGCTGTATCTTTATAATCGATTGCAGCAGCACCTTCCGCCGAAAAACGGCAGAACTTACGACGTCTAAAAAAACGAGACATGGATTTCTCCTAATATGGCTTTCGGTATTAAGGTGAAAATCACCATTAATCGCTATAGCCTAAATTAAATCATTTCAATTTGTTGGGCATGTAATACTAAAAGCGGATTACCGTTTCTAGATTCATGACGGTTTATAAAACCAGTCACTTTAACATTACAGCCTTCAATTAAATCACGAGTTAAGTGTTGTGACACTTTGCCGGTTGCAACAACTTGTATTCGCACAAACGCTTGTCTGTTCATGCCTGCTTCATTTTGTATAGACTTATGGTCCATTGAAAACTGACAGTGCTGAATACCCGCTGGGCTTGTTGACGTTTTAGGTGGTTTTACCACATGTCCGGTCAACACTAAGCAATTCTCTTGGCTACTATTCATAGGTAGAGAGTTGGTCACAGGTTACTTATTCTTCGCTCGCAGCTTCTTCTGCTTTTGGTGCTTCAGCAACTGGTGCTTCAACATCTGATGCTTCAGTAGCTGGTGCGTCAGTAACCTCTTTCTTCACTTCGCGACGCTCATCACGACGGTCTTCTTTAGCAACAGCCATAGCTGAAGCTTCAGTAACCGCGTCTTTAGTGCGCATGATCATGTTACGTATAACAACATCGTTATAACGGAAAGAAGTTTCTAATTCATCAATAGCTGCTTGAGGCGCTTCAATGTTAATTAAAACATAGTGTGCTTTGTGCAATTTATTGATTGGGTAAGCTAATTGGCGACGGCCCCAGTCTTCAAGACGGTGGATTTTGCCTTCAGCATTAGTGACGATGTCACTGTAACGCTGAATCATAGCTGGTACTTGTTCACTCTGATCAGGGTGAACCATAAATACGATTTCGTAATGACGCATTACGAGCTCCTTACGGTTGTAGCCTCATTGTCTGGCTCAGCCAACACCAGTTGAGGCAAGGAACAAAAGTTCAGGCTGAATTAAGGACGCGTATTGTAGGGAAAATACGCGAAAAAGGCAAGAAGATGCTCCATATAGTTTATCAAATCAATTTTAAACTTAATATTCATTCACTTGGCAGGGTTTTAATACTTCTCTGGATTAGCTGAAACTAGCTAAATTTCGATGCTAGGGTGGCATTTGCATCAAGCAAATAAAAAATTAGCACTCTATTTGAAAGTCTTCATTAGATAAATTTCAGCTGAACTCATCGAGACTAAGATAAATTCAGCTGCAGATATTTATACCTGTTTGTTAAACGACTAACCGTTGGCGTACGATCTCAAATAAACAAATGCCAGTCGCCACTGATACGTTTAAACTTGAAACACTACCCGCCATAGGCAATTTAACTAATTGGTCGCAATTTTCTCGTGTTAAACGGCGCATACCTTTTCCTTCTGCACCCATGACTAATGCCATTGGGCCAGCTAATTTCACCTCGTAAAGACAAGTATCTGTTTCTCCCGCCGTACCAATAATCCATACGCCCATCTGTTGTAAGGCTTTCATGGTTCTCGATAAATTGGTCACTTGCACTAATGGCACACTTTCGGCGGCGCCAACAGCAACTTTTCGCACAATTGCCGTCAAGCGAGCCGCGTTATCTTTGGGAACAATAATCGCTTGTACGCCTGCAGCATCAGCATTTCGTATGCATGCACCTAAGTTGTGAGGGTCGGTAACACCATCTAATATCAATAGAAAGGGGGCTTGCTCTTTACGTGCTGCCTCGGCAAGAATATCGTCTAAATCGGCTTCAGTGAAAACCTTACCGGGCTTAACACGGGCAACAACACCTTGATGCTGATCACCTTCACTTTTATCATCCAACACTTTACGGCTGGCCATTTGTGCAGGGATACCGTATTGTTGCGCTAAGTTAATAATTGGCATTAGACGCTCGTCTTCACGCCCCTTCAATAGCCATAATTCGATAAACCTTTCAGGTGCGTGCTCAATCAGAGCTTTTACTGCGTGGATACCAAATACCAATTCTTCTTGCTTTGCCATAAAATTATTTTCTTTCTCTATTAAATCAGTTAATTATAAGATATCCGGACTGTGATACCGCCATCCTAAAGCTATTAATGGTCAGCCAATAAGCCTTTACTTTACCTGTACTTTTATCGAAAAATTTTATTTTTTCTAATTCAATCAATCACTTCAAAAGGAAGTTTACCTTGCCTTTTAAGCACAACAACTGATTAAAGCTTTATTAATTAAGCGTCTGTTTTACGGGCATTTTTACCCGGACGTTTTTTTCTCGCCTTGCGCTTCTTGGCTTTAGTCGTTGTTTTATCGCTAGCTTTATCGGCAGGGTTAGCTGGTTTTTTACTTGGCTGAGCTTTTTCATCAAAACTAGCTTTTGCGTCATGTGACGTTGAATTCCCAGCACTACGTTTACCGCGCTTATGCTTATCGGAGCTTTTGCTTTTCGTCGGCGCTTTAGCCCGTTTTATAACAGCATTTGCACCGGCTAATGCTAAATCAATTTTTTTCTCATCAAGATTAACGGCGGCAACTTGCACTTCTACGGTATCGCCAATGTGATACTTAGCACCGGTATTTTCACCTGTTAAACACATGCGCACATCATCAAAGTGATAGTAGTCATGACCTAACGAGGTAATATGCACTAAACCTTCAATGTGTAAGTCGGCTAAACGGACAAATAAACCAAAGTTAGTTACTGTTGATATGACACCGGTAAAAGTATCCCCAACATGATCTTGCATATATTCACATTTCAGCCAATCAGAGACGTCACGCGTGGCATCATCAGCTCGGCGTTCGGTCATAGAACAATGTTCGCCAAGCTCTATTACAGCTTCAGGTGTATAACTATGCGCGCCAGCATTGGCTTCATCTTTAGCTTGCTGATTTAAAATCGCCTTAATAACACGATGCACGACTAAATCAGGGTAACGACGTATTGGCGATGTGAAATGGCTATAAGATGGCAATGCTAAGCCAAAGTGACCAATATTATCACTTTGATAAACCGCTTGGCGCATCGAACGCAATAACATGGTTTGAATCAGCTCTTGATCCGGGCGTTCGGCAATTTTTGCTAAAATATGGCAATAGTCTTTCGGCTCAGGTTGTACTTTGCGCTCACCCATCGAAGATAAATCAAGCCCAAGCTCGTTAACGTAACTAATAAAGTTATTATACTTATCTTCACTAGGCTTATCGTGTACACGGAATAAACCTGGTTTTTTATGTTTTTCAATAAACTCTGCCGTGGCGACGTTGGCTAAAATCATGCATTCTTCAATGATTTTATGTGCATCGTTGCGCACCATGGCGACAATAGATGCTATTTTTCTATCACTGTTAAAGATGAACTGAGATTCTGTCGTTTCAAAGGCAATAGCGCCGCGCTTTGTTCGCGCTGCCGCTAGCACGTGATACATGGTATTTAAATTTTCTAAGTCAGGGATCAAGGCTTGATATTGTGTACGTAATTCAGCACGATAATCTTGGTCTTTTTGCTCTGGATTCACCCCTAAAATGGTTGCCACTTTGCTATAAGTAAAACGCGCTTTAGAACGCATCACCGCAGGGTAAAATTTAGCGGCAGATAAGTCTCCCGATGCGCTGATGGTCATTTCACAAACCATACAAAGTCGATCAACATCCGGATTTAATGAACAAAGTCCGTTGGAAAGTTTTTCCGGTAACATAGGAATAACTTGGCTAGGAAAATAGACTGAATTACCACGAGAAATGGCTTCTTCATCTAGTGCGGTTTTATCACGTACATAATAGCTAACATCGGCTATAGCAACCCATAACGTCCAGCCACCATCAGCAATAGGCTGACAATAAACCGCATCATCAAAATCTCGTGCATCTTCACCATCAATGGTCACTAACGGTAGCTCTCGTAGATCAACTCTTGGTGCTTTTGCCGACTCTTCAACTTCATCAGCAATACCACTAACTTCAGCAATAACCTCAGGAGAAAATTGGTTAGGAAGATCATGCTCACGCAAGGCAATTTCTATTTCCATGCCTGGAGCCATATGTTCACCGAGCACTTCAATCACTTCGCCAACAGCATTTGAACGCTTAGTGGGTCTTTGAATAACATTAACTACCACGACTTCGCCATGGCGAGCGCCTAATTTTTTATCCGGTTGGATCAGAATATCTTGCTGAATACGGGCGTCATCAGGCACAACACAGGCTATGTGGTGATCAACGTAAAAACGGCCAACCACACCGGCGGTGCGAGGTTTAATAACGTCGAGTATTTTTACTTCTTTACGACCTTTACGGTCAGTGCGATCAAGCAATATCGCTTCAGCGATGTCGCCATGAATAACACGTTTCATTTCATAGGATGATATGTAGAAGTCTTTGTCACCATTGTCTGGCGCAAAAAAACCAAAACCATCACGATGACCAATAATTTTGCCAGTTAAAACATCGCTGCGGTTGGCTATAGCGTATTGCTTAAATTTATTAAAGACAATTTGCCCGCTATTTTCCATGGCACGTAAACGGTGCTTTACCCCGACCAACATTTCTTCATCAGTATATTGTAATTGCTTAACTAGGGCTTTAAACGTTGGCGGGATATTTGATTTTTCGATCAGTGACAATAGCAGCTCTCGGCTTGCTACAGGTTTATCATATTTGTCAGCTTCTCGTTTTTGATGTGGGTCTTTATTGGTCACAATTATTCAGTATTGGTTTTTTGTTTAGTATATCTTAGATTAACTGCATACCCAAGCCACTTCAAGTTACAGGCCGCGGTGTTTTAATATGGTTGAGTTATATACCCGTTCCACTTCAACAGCCATTTTCGAAACTAACTGGCTCAACTCTAGGAAGAGTTTAAGCGGTTAATACTTTCCGTTTTTGGCGGCATTAACCACCCGCTCTGGCATTTTTTCCGCTAACTGACTTAATTGCAGCGTGATATTTTTATGCACCTTTTTATCATCGGTTACCGACTGGTGCAATTGCGCATACAACTCTGGAAAATCTAATGGGCTGCCATGACCTGTTAAATAAAGCTTTGCTAATCTAAGTTGTGCTTTTAAATTACTCAATGCCGCTGACTCTTTGAGAAAAGTAATAGCTTGGTTGATATCTATCTGGACAAATTTACCGACATGATAATAGCGACCCATTTGCTCCAACGCTTCAGACAAACCCTGATCGGCAGCAGCTTGCATGTAATGCAAACCTAAAGGTACATCTTTTTTAACACAGACACCGTAGGCAAGCATATCGCCCCAAAGGAACTGATATGAAGGCATTTGAGATTTCACCGCACGTGCCTCAATATCTTGCACTAATTGGCAATCATCAATAACGACTTGGCTCAAATGCTTATTTTCTTTTATTAAATCAAGTAATACGTTATCACTATAGATTTGCACCGCCGTCAATTCAGCAGCAGAAGCGCTAGTAAGATTAGCTATGGTAAATAAAATCGCGATAAGTAGTCGTTGCATAATGCCTCTTTGCACTGTGGTTTAATTCTAATAGAGCTAGTCGTTATATCGACAGATATCATAAATAACTTAACAAATGCTTATAGTAATTTATTGATACCATCAGTCAGTTACATTTAACAGCTAAACTTCAAGCAAGTATAGTACCAATAAAATGTCGTTTCTTCAGCGTTAGATATAATTATCACCATCAACGTTCTTCGCTTGCACTCTACAGAATAAAATATAACAATGGCTAAGATTTGAGCAGTTAAGGCGTATTAAATGTCGCAAATTCAACAGTTAATTGAAAATTCTAAAATCAACGAGAATATTGCTCGTAAATTATTTGAAATTGAAACCGAAGTACTTGCTTGTCAATCAAGCGAGGAGTTGCTGCAACGTTTATTAGGACTAATTCAAGATAAATTCCAACTGTTTGGTATTTCGCTTTTATTGGCAGAACCAACGCCGCTAAGCTACTTAATCAACGGTAATTTACAATCTAATTGGCATCAAAAAAACACCAATCATATTTGTGCTGAAAAGTTGGCTTTATTGCATCTCGATAAAAAACCTCTACTGACCAACGAACTTGAACAACTCAAAAACATTGTACCTACCGCATTACTAAACGGAGCTAAATCTGCTGCATTAACGCCCTTGTCACTAGAAGGAAAATTATTTGGTAGCTTATTATTTACCGATAAAGCGCCAAATAGATTCCATAATAAATTAGGCACTTTTCATTTAGAACAACTGGCGGTTAAAGTTAGCCTCTGCTTATCAAACGTATTAATTCGAGAGCAACTGGAGTATATGGCGCACTATGATCGCTTAACAGGTGTGGCCAACCGACGACTGATGGAGGTCTGCCTTGGTGAGGAGCTAATTCGACAGCGCCGCTATGGCGTAACCTTTTCAGTACTTTTTATTGATTGCAATAAATTTAAAATTATTAATGATACTTATGGCCATGACTGTGGCGACAAAGTGCTCGCCTATGTTGCTAGTCAATTACAAGAATTAATACGTGAAAATGATAAATGTTTTCGTTATGCCGGTGATGAATTTGTCATTATGCTCGCAAGCCAAACACTGCCAGAAGCAGAACAGGCCAGTGAGCGTCTATGCCAATTTTTTAATAAAAACCCCATGCCATATCAAAATATTCGTTTGCCAGTCAGCATTAGCTGTGGCGCAGCCGAAAGTGATGGCGTTCAAACAATGGATGATTTATTAAAATGTGCCGACAAACGGCTATATGCCAATAAAAAAGCCCATAATGGTATGGTCTTTAAGCTTTAAAATAATACTTTCTCGAGCAAAATAAACTATATTTATTAGCCTATAGCAATTATTTTATATTCTTTACAATACATAGTCTCGTTATGATCATAAAAGTTAATGTTAGTGATTTAAAAAAAGGCCACTTTGTTGTTGATATTGCCGAGCAACATGGCGCTTATAACTTAACTCGCGCTGGCCATATTAAAAGTAATGTCATTGTCCGGGGTTTAAAAGCTAAAGGCGTCGAGTCAGTATTAATAGACACTACCAAAACAATTGACGAAGCGCTGAGTACTAATCTACCCGAACAACATGAAAAATCAGGGCCGGTAATCCTCGAAGTTACCAAAGCAATAAAGCTTTTTAATGCATCAAAAAAACTTCAACAACAAATATTTCTCGACGTTCAACATGGTCGTGCGTTAGACATTTTCCCGATTGTTGAAGCCGCTAAACACACTATAACCGCAATATTTAAAAACCCTGATGCGTTAATCTGTGTGATTAACATTCGTAATAAAAATGAATATTTATTTGAGCACTCAGTCTCGGTTTCCGTACTGATAACAGTTTTTGCCCACTTTTTAAAAATGGACAAAAAAATTACCCAACAACTTGCCATCGGCGCTTTTCTCCATGATGTTGGGAAAATTAAAGTACCCAGTCAGATCCTAAACAAAATCGGAAAATTAACAGCAAAAGAATTCCGAATCATGCAACAGCATGTCAATCACTCTATTGATATTATTCAAGCGACACCTGGCATATCAGCACTGAGCTTAGAAGTAGCCGCTCTGCATCATGAACGCATAGATGGCTCAGGCTACCCGCTAAAACTAAAGCAAGAGAATATTTCTAATTATGGTGCCATGATAGCAATTTGTGATGTTTTTGACGCGCTTACCGCAGATCGTTGTTATAAAAAGAGTTACAGTCATATCCAAGCATTTCGCATCTTAAGAAATTTAGCACTTGAAGGTAAGCTTATGCCGCGGCTGGTTGATTTATTTATTAAGTGCCTCGGCGTATATCCTGTTGGCACCTTAGTCGAGCTGAACGCTAAACGTTTAGCCATAGTAGAAAGCCGTAATCCCGATGATCCCATCAACCCAAAAGTACGTTGTTTTTATAACCTCGAAAAACAGCATTACACTATGGCAAAAAACATTGATTTAGCCAAGAAAGAAGACTTTATCATTCGTGGTGTTAAAGCCAATAACTTCAATTTAGATATGAACCGGATTGTTGAATTTTTATTACTGGAGGGCTAGTTAAAAATAACAACAGTAAAATAACGGCTTTAATGAATGACACCTAGCACGGACATAACTCAGGGCTAAAACGGCCTAATGTCACCAAGTGGACTAATTTACTGAGCTAATAACTAACTCAACAAATTAAGCCCTTTGGGAATAGCCGACTATTTTCTAAAGTCCACTCTAGCTTGCGCAGCAAAGTAAGCATACATAGCATAAATAGCCGTGTTGATTTTCAGTGCTGCTGGTTCAACTTTGTCCAAGGTATCATTCTCAGTGTGATGGTAGTCAAAATAGTTAGAGCCGTCAGGTGAGAAGTTAATGCTTGGCATGCCTTCATTGCTCAACGCACTCATATCAGATTGGCCTTTAGCATTATTCTCTGGTGATAACGCCACCCCCAGTGGTGCCAAATACTGTGCTAATTCATGTACCGCATTTAGCGCCTGGGCACCAACGCCTGGGGTCATTTTATATATGCGCCCGATACCAAAATCCCATTCAGCACCAATAACATGTGCAGCCATATCATTTTTATGATCTTTAACATATTGTTTCGCGCCCAATAAACCTACTTCTTCTGCGGCAAACAAAATCACCCGAATGGTCCGTTTTGGACGCTTAGGTAATTGTCCAATATGATGCGCTGCTGCCATGACCATACCAATACCTAAGCCATCATCTAAGGCGCCTGTTCCTACATCCCAACTATCTAGATGAGCACCTAAGGCAACTATTTCTTCTGGAAATTCACTACCAGTAAATTCACCAATAACATTTGCCGACTTTGCGACTATCTCGGCGTCAGTTCTCGCGGTCATTTTTAGGAACATACTCACTTCGCCGCCACGTTTTAGTTGATTAACTAATAAATCAGCATCGGGATTTGATAAAGTCGCGGCAGGAATTTTTTTTACATCATCTTTATAACGCATCACGCCAGTATGGGCGGTACGGTTATTATCTGTACCGACCGAACGCATCACTAAAGCCGAAGCACCTTTTTCTGCAGCAACAACCGCGCCATTTACGCGTGTGCCAACCGCAGGACCATAGCCTTTACCATCAATATGACGCTCCATTTGATAAGAAACAAAGGCTATTTTTCCACCAAGGCTATTATCGGGTGCGGCTTTCAAATCAGCAAAAGTAGCAAAATGAGCAATATTTGCCGTTAATCCGCTTTTAGCGGTACCAATGCTACCACCCAGCGCTAAAACCACAACATCATGTGGATATGGCGCAACAATTCGAGCTTTGGCTTCGCCACGCAACCAGAAGCTGCCAGAAACCTCTTCTGTCCATACTTTATCAAAACCTAGGGCTTTCATTTTATTGACCGCCCAGACAATTGATTTTTTATCACCATCAGAGCCCATCAAGCGATGCCCAACTTCCGTGGTTAATGACTCTATTAATTGGTAGGATAAATCCGATTGTAAGGCCGTTGCTTTCAACTGCTTTAATTGCGCTTGTTGCTCGGTGTTCAGTTGCTCTGCGTTAGCAAAAAAACTACCAACACTCATAGAAACTGCTAGGCAAGTGCTAGCAATTATTTTCATTTTCTTGCTCATATTTTTCCTTGAGTTTATTATTTTATTATTGTTTTTAATTATCTATAAAAGTGTAATAACTTGCAATCAGTTCCATTTTCTATGCTTGTGTTAACTGATATTAGACAAGTATTTACACCACGCTACTAAGCGTTTTAAACAGTTGCATAAGATGTATTTAATTCACGCTTTGTCAGCAAAGATCAAAAAAGCCGACAGTAGCCGGCTTTCATTTAACATAAGTGTCAATTAAATAGAGAAGGAAGAGCCACAACCACAAGTTGTACTGGCATTGGGATTATGAACTAAGAAACGACTGCCTTCTAAGCCCTCTACGTAGTCGACTTCACCATCAACTAAATACTGTAAACTCATTGGGTCAATGACCATGGTGACACCTTTTTTTACGATAGTCATATCACCATCATTAACTTTTTCATCAAAAGTAAAGCCATAAGAAAAACCAGAGCAACCGCCACCCGTAACGTAAACACGTAGCTTCAGGTCCGGATTCTCTTCTTCCGTGATCAACGACAATACCTTGGTCGCAGCGGCGTCGGAAAATTTGATAGGTAATTCAGGATTTGACATAAAACTCAACTTAAAACGAATGAACTAGGGTGATTATCTTAAACTTGACTGTTTTAATCAAGTATTATGGTGAACTCTGCGTAATATTATCAATACTTTTCAACCAAGGGTGACTTTGATCGATACGATTGTATTCTTGCCATTTGCTTTTTGGCAGTATTGCCGCAACATTAATCGTTTCAGGAATAAAATTTTCTGGCAAGGTTAACTCACCGTTTATGATTTGAAAGTATTGAAAACTAAAGGCTAAATCTTTCTTTGTTAAGGTTGACAGCGCAGACAAAGGAAGAATGGTCGGCTTATTATTCAAGCTACCGGTAATAGAAACTTCAATAAAACCTTTCGCATAACGCTTACGTAATAATTGTTGTACCAGTACCACTTGGAAGCGATAGTGATCTGGGCTTTCTGTTTTTGTGACATTGACATTATCAATCACTAAGCCGTTAGCTGCTTTCTCTGGCGCCATAATTTTCTCGTAAAAAGCCAGTTCTTTTTTGACCTGAAAATGCGCTTGTTCAATTGATTTTAAAGTTTGTTGGCTACGTTGATTAGCCATACGTTCAACTTCAAGTTCAACATCTTGAGTATTAATGCGTTGGGTTTTCTCAACTAATTGCTGATATAAAAAGTCTAAACGCGTTTGTTGCTGGGCTAAAGTTTGCACTTGATAACTATGATAAAAGTTACCAAGACGATAGCCACAGAATAAGGAAATGACGACAATAGCGATTAATAGTATTGCCGAACGGAATGTTCCCAAGCGCACAACGACGGTACTGAGATTTATTTTTGCTAACCAATTCATTTGAAAAGTATTATGATATCCAAAAGGTCTGTAAATAAGCCCAATAAAAATAACCTTATATGAAGATAATAACCCAACTAAAAAAGCGCCTTGCTTTACCGCAAACATCATGGCAACTCTGTTTATTAGCTGCTATTGGTGGTTTTGCATCTGCCATGTTAGTTGTGCTATTCATTTTTACCATTGAAGGCATTCAGTCATTTTTTCTGGACGAAAAAGATAATTATAACAGCTTAACCGCGTTAAGTCGTTTCCAATTACCTATTATTGGCGCTGTTGTTATTCTCTTCTTTGCTTGGCTAACCGGTTACAAGTATATCCGCAGTGGTATCCCATTTGTCTTACATCGCTTAAAAATCGCCAATGGTGTTATGCCATTACGTAACACTATCAATCAATTCATTGGCAGTACGGTCGCGCTTGCTACAGGTTTCTCTGTTGGCAGAGAAGGTCCAGCAGTGCATTTAGGCGCTGCCTGTAGCAGTTATATTGGTAGCAAATTAAATTTACCCTACAATGCCATTCGCAGCTTAAGTGCCTGCGGTATTGCAGCAGGTATCGCGGCTTGTTTTAACACGCCAATAGCCGCGGTATTGTTTGTTATGGAAGTTATCTTGCGAGAGTATAAAGTTCATATTTTTATCCCCGTAATGATTGCCGCTATTGTTGGTTCGATGACAACCAGTAGCATTTTTGGTCCCAGCCATGAATTTGGCTATTTCACCTCGATTGCTCTCAATAGTGAGCACTACCCTGCTTTAGTTTTACTGGGTATTGTACTGGGTGTTTTTGGCTTTATTTTTAACCGTTATCTAATCTTAGTTATTAAGCACAGTGCACGATTTCATATTGTGCCGCGAATACTCACTGCAGCATTTATTACCGGTGCCCTGGGCTATGCGGTACCTTATGCTATGGGTACAGATTTAGGCGCGATTAACTTCTCACTGCAAAACAACTTAGAGTTACAACTGTTATTTGGCTTATTAGTGGCAAAAATGATCATGACCATTATGGCGCTTGGGCTAGGTATACCCGGTGGCATCATTGGTCCCATCCTTGGTATTGGCGCCATTGCCGGTACTTGTGGCTCTGTTATTGCTGCTTACTTTATCTCTGGTGATATTTCTGCCAGTGACTTTGCTTTAATGGGCATGGCAGGCTTCATGGCAGCGACACTCAATGCCCCTTTAGCCGCATTGCTTTGTGTCGTTGAAATGTCTAATCAAATTGAAATTATCGTCCCGGCGATGATTGTTATCACCACTTCCTGCATTGCCTCCGGACAATTTTTTGGTAATCGTTCAATTTTTATTATGCAGTTGGAAATTCAAGGATTGCCCTTTCGTCGCCCGCCAATCGAAAAATTTCTGCAACGCATCGGCGTAATCGGCGTAATGGATGAAAATATCACGCTTTTGCAACAAGCAGAAGATAGTGCTATCACTGAGGCATTATCTAAGCAAACATTAAGCTATAATATTGTTAATAAAAAAGTGAAAGCTAATGCTGAAACAGAATTTATTTTATATCAGCAAAGTACCGCAAAAATTGATGTCGAACCGACACTAGAAAAGCACACGCTGATCGCGCTTTGCAGCCAATCAACATTGGCAGAAGCTTATTTACTATTGGTGAAAGAAAGGGCCGGAGGTGTCTATATATATCAAGATAACCCTAATGAAATTATAGGTATAATCTCTTTTGACTATATTCGTTCTTATTTACTAAAAGGAAAGACCGACAAATGACCAGTATTCTTTGGCTTAAAGCATTTCATGTCATCTTTATGGTAGCCTGGTTTGCCGGTATTTTTTATTTACCGCGCCTTTTTGTAAATCATGCAGAATCAAATGAGCCATTAATACATCAACAACTTAAGGGTATGGAGCGACGATTGCTCTTTTTTGTCACGCCATTCGCCATCTTTACTGTATTGTTAGGCGTGGCGATAATTCATCAATATGGTTACCCATGGTTTATCGCGGCGAAATGGTTACATGTAAAAATCATCCTAGTAGTTTTGTTACTGGTTTATCATGGCTATTGCTTTAAATTAGTAAAAATATTTGCTGCTGATAAAAATACCCGTTCAGGTAAGTTTTATAGATTTTTCAATGAAGTGCCCGTCATCATCTTATTCATTGTGGTGATATTGGCCTACCTAAAACCGTTTTAATATCTTACTGCAAAATTGGCTAAACATTGTTAAGCAAAATCAAGATAATACATTCTCAGCATGCAACTTTTATGCTATATTTCGCTGCAAATTTTCGTTGTTGGCTTAACAACAACAATCCATTAGATAATGAAACTATCAGGGGCAGCAAGCTAAGCGTCTTGATAATGATTTCGATGATTTAGGTATCACCTATGATGAAATTTGAAGGTAACCACATCTTATCTGTATCACAATTTGATAGAGAAAGTATTGCCCGTATTTTAGAGATTTCAACCTTAATGGCGCCCTATGCCATGCGTAAGAAACGTTGCCATGTGCTAGAGGGGGCGATACTTAGTAATTTATTTTTTGAACCTAGCACCCGTACTCGTGTTAGCTTTGGTACCGCCTTTAACTTGCTCGGTGGTTTTGTCAGAGAAACCGTTGGACAAGAAAATTCTTCACTTTCAAAAGGTGAGTCTTTATTTGACACCGCACGCGTTATTAGTGGTTATTCTGACGTCATTGCTATGCGTCACCCCACCATGCACTCTGTTGAAGAGTTTTCCAAAGGTAGCAGCGTCCCAGTCATTAACGGCGGTGATGGTGCCAACGAACATCCGACTCAAGCATTACTCGATCTATTTACCATTCAGTCTGAAATGGCGAGATATGACATGGGCCTAGATGGTTTAAACATTGCCTTGATGGGTGATCTTAAGCACGGCAGAACAGTTCACTCGCTATCGAAGCTACTTAGCTTATATAACAACATTAAAGTCACTATGATTGCCCCTAAAGCATTACAAATGCCTGACAGTATAGTAGCGACGTTAACTAACGCCGGACACCAAGTGGTGATAACCGACAAAATTGAAGGTAATTTGGCCTGCGATGTAATTTACCAAACACGTATCCAACAAGAGCGTTTTGCCAGTAGGGATGAAGCCGACTTATATCGAGGCCATTTCAGCTTGAATAAAGAAATTTATCAGCAATATTGTCACAACCATACGGTAATAATGCACCCGTTACCGCGCGATTCTCGCGCTGAAGCAAATGAACTAGATATAGATTTGAACGACTTAGATAATTTAGCGATATTCCGTCAGGCGCAAAATGGCGTGCTGGTACGTATGGCATTATTTGCCTTAAGTTTAGGCGTTGAAAATAGGCTCTGCCATTTCGAAAAGCCGGTTACTTGGCACACCAACAAATACTAATGTTAACCTCAATAGTTAGGTTACGTTGACAACGAGTAGAATATTATGACAAAAAATTCACAGCAATTATTTCATCAAGCACAAGATATTATTCCTGGCGGCGTAAATTCGCCTGTACGTGCTTTTAATGGCGTTGGTGGTACACCGGTGTTTATCAAAAAAGCTCAAGGCGCCTATATCTTTGATGCTGAAGATAAGCAATATGTCGACTATGTTGGTTCATGGGGACCAATGATTCTGGGTCACAATCACCCAGCAATTCTCCAAGCAGTGATTGAAACCGCACAAAACGGCCTTAGCTTTGGCGCACCAACAGAACTCGAAATAACCATGGCTGAAAAAGTTCGTGAGATTGTGCCTTCAATGGAAAAGTTACGCATGGTCAGTTCAGGCACGGAAGCAACCATGAGTGCGATACGACTTGCGCGTGGCTTTACCGGCCGTGACAAAATATTAAAGTTTGAAGGTTGTTATCATGGCCATGCCGACTCTTTATTGGTAAAGGCCGGTTCAGGTATGCTAACCATGGGCGTACCAAGTTCGCCTGGTATTCCGAATGACGTTGCGAAACATACCTTAACAGTTAGCTTTAATAATCTTGAGGAAGTGAAAGAAATTTTCGCCGAACTTGGTGATGAAATCGCTTGTATAATTGTCGAGCCCGTTGCAGGCAATATGAACTGTATTCCGCCGGTAGCAGGTTTCTTGGAGGGATTACGCACCATCTGTGATCAATATAAAAGTGTCTTGATCTTTGACGAAGTTATGACAGGTTTTCGCGTCGCTTTAGGCGGTGCACAAGCCTATTACAATGTCATACCCGACTTAACCACTTTGGGTAAAGTTATTGGCGGCGGTATGCCAGTTGGCGCATTTGGCGGTAAAAAAGAAATAATGGACTACATTGCGCCTATTGGCCCGGTTTATCAGGCTGGTACGCTATCAGGCAACCCGATTGCTATGGCAGCAGGCTTAGCTTCATTAAATGAACTTTGTAGGGGCAATAAGCATCAACAACTGAGTGATGCCACAGAAAAACTAGCAATGGGCCTTAAAGCTGCTGCAGAACGTAATGGCGTTTCATTAGCGATTAATTATGTTGGTGCAATGTTTGGTTTCTTCTTTACTGACGAAGAGCATATTACCTGCTTTGCTCAGGCCACTGCCTGTGATGGCGATAAGTTCAAGCGTTTCTTTCATTTGATGTTAGATGAAGGGGTTTACCTCGCACCTTCTGCATTTGAAGCCGGCTTTGTATCGACCGCGCATGGTGACGCAGAAATTGAATTTACCCTAGCGGCAGCTGATCGTTGTTTTGCTAAATTATAGCCCATGCTATTAGTGATAATTCAAGCAATAAAAAAGGTAAGCATTATGCTTACCTTTTTTAATAACCCAACCTAAAACTCGCGCTGTCTATTTTTTGACTACCGACAGGCTAGGTTTTTTTGCTTTTGATGTTTGACCACTTTGCTTGTTAGTTGATGCTTTTGGGTCTGCCTGATTATCAACTGCTTTCACGGTAGATATCGTTACAGGGGTCGACTCTGGCGCTTCAACAATCTCATTGGGCTCAGGGTGTTCAATAGCTAACGAAGTACCAGCACCATTTTCTTTAGCATAAATAGCACCAACAGCACCATAAGGCACGCTCATATGCTCAAGCTTGCCACCAAAGCGGGCACTTAGCTCAATGGTTTCTTCACCCATGGCAATACTGCCGACCGCGGAGAGAGAAACATTCAAGACAATCTGACCGTCATTAACATAGGACATCGGCACCATAACACCATAAACATTGACATCAACTACGATGTAGGGTGTTAAACCATTATCAGAAATCCAGTCATAAAAAGCCTTAACAATATAAGGCTTACTTGAGGTCATTTCGCTTGTCATGACTTAGGTCTTTAAACTGGTGCGCCAAAGCGTAGTTCACGCTCAGACTCAGTTAATGACGCTTGAAATGATTCACGTTCAAATACTCTTAACATGTAAGATTTTAATTCTTTTGAACCTTGACCTTCAAGCTCAATACCCATAACAGGTAAACGCCATAATAAAGGTGCTAAGTAACAATCAACTAAGCTGAATTCTTCACTCATAAAATAAGGCGCTTCATTCAAAATAGGCGCAACACTTAATAAGCTTTCTTTCAATTCTTGACGTGCTTTTGCTGCTGCGTCGGCTGGTCCATTGTAAATAGTTTTAGCTAGGCTATACCAGTCTTGCTCGATGCGATGCATCATTAAACGGCTACGACCACGAGATACTGGGTAAACCGGCATCAGTGGTGGATGAGGAAAACGCTCATCTAAGTATTCAATAATAATTGATGCTTCATATAGTGCTAATTCACGATCAATTAACGTCGGCACTGTGCCATAAGGATTTAAATCAAGTAAATCCTCTGGTAAATTGGCTAAGTCAACCAAATGGATATCGACACCGACACCCTTCTCTGCCAACACAATGCGGGTTTGATGACTATACATATCATCTGCATGCGAATATAAAGTCATAACAGAGCGTTTGTTTGCGGCTATGGCCATAATGCCTCCAAAAAATTCTTAATTAAAAAACTAACAAAGGGGGCCAAAGCCCCCAGTAATATCTAAAGTTTACACTGTTTTAAAGAACATTAAAAACTAGTGTACATCTCTCCAGTATTCTTTCTTCAATAAGTAAGCAAAAAATAACAGGATAAATAGGAAACCAATAACCCAATAACCCATGCTTTCACGCTCAAGTTTATTTGGCTCACCAGTATATTCCAAGAAGTTGGTCAAATCACGAGCAAAAGCATCATACTCTTCTGCGGTCATGGAACCGCCAGTAGCCTCAGAAAGGTTACCGTGCTCATCCATGGTGCGAACACCTTGAAGATTTTGTAATACATGTGGCATACCAACATCTTTAAAAACCTTATTGTTTACACCAAATGGGCGGCTTTCATCAACATAAAAAGATCGCAAATAAGTGTATATCCAATCAGGACTTCTAAAACGTGCTTCAAGTGTTAAGTCTGGTGGTGTACCACCAAACCACTTGGCCGACTCTTTAGCTGGCATAGTGTTAGTAATATGATCACCAACTTTTTCACCGGTATACATATAATTAGCTATGCCATCGGCATCAGAAATACCCAAATCTGCAAAAGTGCGATTGTAACGCTGATACTTTAATTCATGACAAGCTAAACAATTATTAATATAAGCTTCAAAGCCGCGTTTTAACGATGCTTTGTCACGTAAATCATTATTAGCTTCATCTAATTTCAAGCTAGGTCCAGCGGCTAATGCTAGCATAGGTAGCACAGCTAAAACTGCTATAATAAATTTTTTCATTATCCTGTTACCCTCTCTGGAACTGGCTGAGTTTTTTCGTTTTTGCTGTAAATCCATATCGCAACGAAAAAGCCAAAGTAACCGAAACTCGCAATAACACCAATCATGTTATTGAGAGGGCTAGCAGGCAAAGTACCTAAAACACCTAAGACAATAAAACAAATAGCGAACTGGATAAGGTTTACGGTATGTGCCGTACAACGGTAGCGTAATGACTTAACCGTACCACGGTCAAACCAAGGCAACATAAACAAGGCGACAATCGCGCCGAACATACCGACAGCACCTAAAAGCTTATCAGGAATAATACGTAAGATGGTATAGAACGGGCCAAAATACCAAACCGGTGCAATATGCTCAGGGGTTTTCAAACCGTTAGCGGGCTCAAAGTTTGGCGCTTCTATAAAGTAACCACCACCTTCTGGTGCAAAAAACATAACGCCACAGAAGATAATTAAGAAGATCACCACAGCAACCAAATCTTTTACCGTGTAATAAGGATGGAAAGGTATTGCATCAACAATATCGTACTTCTTAGTGTACTGCTCATGGAAGGTAAATTTACTCAGCTCTTCAGGAGGCATACTGCCTTTCGGCTTTTTAATATTAGTGCCGTCGGGGTTGTTTGAGCCCACTTCATGCAGTGCTAAAATGTGTAAGAAGACTAATACCACTAACACTAAGGGTAAAGCGATAACATGTAGGGCGAAGAAACGGTTGAGCGTCGCGCCAGAGATAACATAGTCACCACGTATCCAAAGCGTTAAGTCATCACCTATAACGGGGATTGCGCCAAAAATAGAGATGATTACCTGCGCTCCCCAGTACGACATATTACCCCAAGGTAATAGATAGCCCATGAAAGCTTCAGCCATTAAGACTAAGAAGATCAACATACCAAATAACCATAATAACTCACGCGGTTTTTGGTAAGAGCCGTACATCATGCCACGAAACATATGCATATAAACCACGACAAAGAATGCTGAAGCACCCGTTGAATGCATATAACGCAATAACCAACCGTAGTCGACATCACGCATGATGTATTCTACTGAAGCAAAAGCGCCATCGCCTGATGGTTCGTAATTCATGGTTAACCATACGCCGGTTAATAATTGATTAACTAAAACAACGCTAGCCAAAATACCAAATACATACCAAAAGTTGAAGTTCTTCGGTGCAGGGTATTGCACGGCATGTTTGTTCATTGCGTCCATTAAAGGTAGGCGCTGCTCGATCCAAGCCATTAAGTTAGAAAACATTATACTTCTCCTCCAGACACACCGATAAGTAAAGTGTCTTCAGTAGGGAATGAATGCTCTGGCACCATCAAGTTCGTTGGCGCCGGTACACTTTGAAAAACACGACCTGCCATATCAAATTTAGAGCCATGACAAGGACAGAAGAAACCATCTTTTACGCCATCAACATGCTGATCAAAATCACCTTTGTGATGCGTTGGAGCACAACCTAAGTGAGTACAAACACCCAGCGCCACTAAAAATTCAGGTTTAATCGAACGATAGGCGTTGGTCGCATAAACTGGTTGTTGTGCCACTTCTGATTGTGGATCTTTCAATTGACCATCATGTGTAGCTAAGCTAGCGAGAATTTCTTCGGTTCTACGCACTACATATACTGGCTTACCGCGCCATTCAGCACGAATTAATTGACCAGGCTCTATTTTGCTTACATTGACTTCAACCGGCGCACCTGCGGCTTTCGCACGAGCGCTAGGGTTCCAAGAACCAATGAAAGGCACAGCCACACCGACAACACCAACACCACCAACTACCGAAGTAGCAGCAGTTAAAAAGCGTCGACGGCCATTATTAACAGGCACATTGCTCATTCAAACTCTCCAATTATTATCTAGCTAAAACAACAACACATGACTAAGAAAGCTACTTAGTTATTGTCTGGATTGCTGATCGACTAAATCAACGACAAAAAAATTGCTCTGATAATAAAGAAAACCCTTGTTTTTTACAAGGCAATTAACCTTTTCCGCACAGGTTTATGCAAATAAAGTCAATTATCATACTCATCATAGCTAGTGAATAATAACTATTCGTATCTACGAGTTGATTATCTTGTACCTTTCAATAAATACTAAACAAGAACAAGTATTTAAGAGCTGAGCTTTCAAATATTAATGAATGGAAAGGTAATAGTGATCAGTCATAGCTTTAAAGTAGGTTAGGTATGGCCCGAGACAAATTTTTGCCATAAAAAAACCGGCAGAAGCCGGTTTTTGAAATACCATAAGGTAAATATTAACGTTTTGAAAATTGTGGCTTTTTACGAGCCTTGTGTAGACCAACTTTCTTACGTTCAACTTTACGAGCATCACGAGTAACGAAACCAGCATTACGTAGAGCACTACGTAAAGTTTCGTCAAACTCCATTAATGCACGAGTAATACCGTGACGAATTGCGCCAGCTTGACCAGAAATACCACCACCAGTTACTGTGATGTTAAAGTCAAACTTTTCTAACATTTCAACTAAGTCTAATGGTTGACGAACAACCATACGAGCCGTTTCACGACCGAAATATACAGAAATGTCACGTTTGTTAATTGTGATTGCACCGTTACCAGCTTTCATGAACACACGAGCAGTTGAGCTCTTGCGACGACCAGTACCGTAATATTGATTATCAGCCATTGCTTACAGCTCCAAAAGTTGTGGTTGTTGTGCAGTATGTTTATGTTCAGTACCCGCGTAAACTTTAAGCTTACGGAACATTTCACGACCTAAAGGACCTTTAGGTAACATACCTTTAACTGCGAATTCAATAACGCGCTCTGGAGCTTTTTCGATTAGCTTTTCAAAGCTAATTTGCTTAAGACCACCAACAAATTCTGTATGCGAGTAGTAAATTTTACCTTTCGCTTTATTACCTGTTACTTTTACTTTCTCTGCATTGATAACAACGATGTAATCGCCAGTATCGACATGAGGAGTAAATTCTGCTTTATGCTTACCGCGCAAACGGCTTGCAATTTCAGTAGCGATACGACCTAAAGTTTTATTTTCGGCGTCCACTAAGAACCATTCGCGTTGCACGCTTTCTGGTTTAGCTACAAAAGTTTTCATTAAAAAACCCAATTATATAAATGTTACTTAAATAATAACCTAAGAAAACCTCAAGTTATCCGTTAAAAGACTACGCTATTGCCCCTTCGAGCATCGAGTCCGTTGCCAGTCCTCTGGAAAAAGAACAAGCTTTGTAACGTAGGGAGGCCGGATTATACAGAACAATGCTTAAAAGATCACGCCTAATTTTTAATCTTTTCCCTGAACCGAGATAAATAGATGAAATATTATTCTATTAGTCTTTTACCGTTGAATTTAACTGTTGCTTGCTTGCTTCAAGTCTACTCAATTGTAACTTTATATAGCTAATTGTATGAGTTTCAATGTCTTGATAAAGTTCAGGAAAGAGGGTTTTAGTTTGCATAAGTGCCGATACAGTGGCGAGTTTGTAGGCTTGACTTGCCCATAAATCCGCATCTTGGGCATAGCTTGCTCGCCAAAGTTTGTTGGGTAACGCTTTATCACCAGCTTGGCGATATACCTGCTCTATTTCATTCATCAGTAAATCATCGTATTTAGCGTTGTTGCTAAGAATAGAAAATGCGCTCATGACTGGTTTATCTTGTTGTATCCAGGCATAAATTTCTGCATCTACAATATGAGCAAATGGCTCTAGTCGCTTGATAAAGGCGTCAAAAAAATGCTTGTTGACGACACGCATAGAAAATAAATCAGCTCGCCAAGTTTTAAACTCAGCTTGATTTGTTATTTGCCAAGGTAAAATAGGCAAATGAACAGCACGATATTTTTCCACGCTTTTCTCAGCAAAGGTACATAAATCTGTAGTAATCGCGGGGTGAAAATGCTGAATTATTCGTAAACGTTTGATGTAGGCATAACTGTATACTTCGCTAAAAATTTTGTAATACAACTTGTTACTGTCTTGTAATATCAAGCTAGATTTTTTGTCGGGTAAATCACCCGCCATAATTGCTTGGTCAATAATATATTGATTCACTAACGGAAAGCCTGCATTAATTGCGTAATTTACCGGCCTAAAATCTTGCTTACATGCAGCATTAAATAGCTGAGCCCGCCATATCAGATGTTCGCTCTGCCACATAGCAGCCATGGCCTGGGGCATATATTTTTTAGTTAGGTCAACTGATTGCCTAAACGGGTTAGTCACCACCTCGGCCAATACGTTTAGCGTAAATAGCGTTGTAAATAATGCGCATAATGATATTGCATGTTTTTTAATCATCTGTATAAACTCCATTTTAACTTATAATTACCTGAGTCATTTTTCCTAAACAATTGCACTATTACGGTAAATGTTCACTGGCTAAATAATCATGAGACTGCATTTCTTGTAATCTACTTAGGCAGCGCTTAAATTCAAAACTCAGGCGGCCTGCAGTATATAACTGTTCCAGTGCAACTTCCGCCGACATGATTAATTTAACATGACGCTCATAAAACTCATCAACTAAGGCAATAAATCGGCGTGTACTGTCATCATTATCGGCACCCATTTGTGTAACATTTGCCATTAATACCGTATGATATAAGCGACTTAACTCCATATAATCGCTCTGACTACGAGCAGATTCACACAAAGTGGCAAACTCAAAGTGCACGACGCCATCTGATTCTTGCACCGTAGTTAACGCACGATTATTAATTTTAATCACTTTACCCTTTTGCCCCGCTTCAACTGACAGTTGCTTGAAATAAAGGCTTAAGTTTTTATCTGCTTGCTGATCGAGCGGAAAATGAAATATTTCAGCTTGCTCTAAGGTGCGAAGACGATAATCAACACCGCTATCCACATTGACAATGTCACAGTGTTTATTTATTAAATTAATTGCTGGCAAGAATCGTTCGCGCTGTAAACCATTACGGTATAATTCATCAGGAATAATATTTGAGGTCGCAACCAAGGTAACGTTATGAGCAAATAATTCTTCAAATAGTGTGCCTAAGATCATGGCGTCAGTGATATCTGAAACAAAAAATTCATCAAAGCAAATAATACAAGTTTCGTCAGCAAAGCGTTTGGCAATTATTTTTAGTGGATCTGATTGCCCCTGCAATGACTTTAACTCTTGATGCACTCGGTGCATAAAGCGGTGAAAATGCACGCGGGTTTTATTTTTAAAAGGTAAGCAATCATAAAAGGTATCAACCAGATAGGTTTTACCACGACCAACCCCGCCCCAAAAATAAATACCGGTAATGGGCTTGTTCTCAGGTTTTGCAACAATTCGCTTCCAGCCATTTAATACTTTTTTAAAGCCACTAACTGGCAAAGGTTGATTGATTAAATCTTCATATAAACGTTGTAAATTTTTTACCGCATGCTCTTGCGCCGCATCAAAGAGAAAGTCATCGCGGGTTAAATCTCGAGTATACTTTTCAATTGGAGATAATTTAATCATTTAGTGGATGCTTATTTTATTTTCTTATAACGTTTACATAAACTAGCCTTGAAAAATGTTTTTTTGCAAATATATTCATTAGGCAAGTAGCGTGAAGCACGTTATATTAAATTGGATTGAGGGTTATTTTCTCTAATTTTTTCCATGAATACAATGAAGGTATAGAAATATGAATGTAGTTTTAGGACTAGGACTATTTATCGTTGGCGCAATTGTCGGTTTTTTTGCTAACAAAACGCTTTTTTCATCTGCACAAGAAACCCAGAAGTTAGCTGCGAAAGCCAGTCAAAGTGAGTCAGAACTAGCAAGATATAAATTGGATGTCGCAGATCATCTTGAAAGCTCGGCGAAATTGCTTGAGCAAATGAACAACACTTGCCAAACCGCAATGACACAAATGGCGCAAAGTACGCAGCTATTGCAACAAGCAACACCTGAAAATATTGAAAACATGCCATTTTTCTCTAAAGAGACACAAGAACAACTGGCCCAAACCGTGAATTTGCGTCACAACAAAACGCTGCGTAAAAATAGCGAGCCGGCATCAGAGCCGCCGTTAGATTATTCCGGCGCACCTAGTGGCTTATTTGATGATAAGAAACATAATGTTACAAACACTAGCAGCAATAGTTAGGAACTAATTTTTTTATTCCATGTCTTTAATTGGGTTAAACCAACGGTATTAGTTAAATAAAAGTTAATACCGTTGCTATCAATACTTTAATTAGGAGTTCTCTGTTATATGAAAAATTTATCAGTTTTAATTAATACCGTATTACTTTCCAGTACGATTGCCATGGCAAGCATTCCCGCGCAAGCAGCATTACCTCAATCGTTTAATGGCCAAAATATGCCTAGCCTTGCCCCGATGTTGGAGCAAGTAACACCCGGTGTAGTGCTAATATCAGTTCGTGGTACCCATGAAGTAGAACAGCGCGTGCCAGATGCCTTCAAGTTTTTCTTTGGTAATCCACGCCAAGGCCAAGGCCAACAAGAACGACAATTTCGCGGCTTAGGCTCCGGCGTTATTCTCGATGCTGATAAAGGCTATATTGTCACCAACAGTCACGTCATTAATGATGCTGACGAAATTCAAATCACCTTAAAAGATGGTCGTCAACTTGACGCTAAAAAAATTGGAGGTGACGAGGCCAGTGACATCGCCTTGTTACAAATCGAAGCTGATGACCTCGTTGCGGTAAAATTTGCCGATTCAGACAGTTTACGTGTCGGTGACTTTGCCGTGGCAATAGGCAGTCCATTTGGTTTAGGACAAACCGTGACCTCTGGTATTGTTAGTGCTTTAGGGCGCAGTGGTCTAAACATTGAAAACTATGAAGATTTTATACAAACCGATGCCGCTATCAATAGTGGCAACTCAGGTGGAGCCTTAATCAACTTACGTGGTGAACTTATCGGTATCAATACCGCTATTTTAGGCCCTAACGGTGGCAATGTTGGTATTGGCTTTGCTATTCCAAGCAACATGGTGCAAAACCTGGTTAATCAAATTATTGAATTTGGTGAAGTACGACGTGGGGTATTAGGTGTCGCCGGTCGTAGTGTTACCAGTGAAATTGCCAAAGCTATGGAACTTGATATTAATCAAGGAGGTTTTGTCGAACAAGTAACAAAAGATTCAGCCGCAGATGAAGCTGGTATTCGCGCGGGTGACGTTATTACTAAAGTTAATGGCAAAATAATTAAAACCTTTAACGAGCTCAGAGGTAAAATTGGCTCTATTGGCGCAGGACAAACGGTAAAAATCACCGTGATAAGAAAAGACGGCAAAGAGCAAGAATACGACGTCACGTTAAAAAAATCCGAAACAGCGAATATCAAAGCGGCTAGCTTACATCGTATGTTAGATGGCGCTGAGTTAGAAAACAACAGCCAAGGTGATGGTATCAGCATAGTCGAAATTGCAGAAAATAGTCCTGCGGCTTCCGTTGGTTTGCGTAAGGGTGACGTGATTAATGGCATCAACCGACAACGTATCAAGAATATTGGTGAGTTACGTAGTTACCTAGATGACCATAAAGGCGTTTTTGCCCTGAATGTGCAGCGTAATAATTCATCATTGTTTTTGATGATCCGTTAGTATTAGCAGCTCAAGCGTCAGCCATTATTTCATGGAAACTCTGAATTAAGAATTGAGTAAAGAACTAAGCCTGTCAAACGACAGGCTTTTTTATAGCACTAAAATCACCTAAACAAGCGTTGAATTGACGAGCAAAATTTGGCTAGTGCTTATTTGAAAAACCCACTTATTTTAAAGGCTGCCCTTGGTTCCGCAATTAATGTACGGCTTATGAGCATATAACGACCAGATATACCCATTGGATTAACTACCAATATTATCCAGCGACCTAGCCAATCTCCCCTAAAGCAAAGCTATAAAAACAATGTAAATAGGTACACGATTACGCTAAGCTGACCTGGCTTTCCCACGTCACTCTCTCGTTGCTTTTTCAGTGCGACAACTTGTATGCTATTATAGCTTTATCCTGTTTTTAAAGCTTTATATAAAGGTTTGGTATGACATTAACCTCTTTGCAATCAAAAATATTAATCGCACTTATTGCCTTATTTTTATTATCCGCCGTTATTTATTTTTACTCACCAAAAGATACCACGCTACCTAAAATGACTGTACAAGAGAAAAAGGCACGCTTTAAGGCGCTCATTATTCCGGCCGTAAACGAAGTGCATGCTGAGCTTATGCAGCAATATAACGAGATTTCAGCCTCGCTTGAATCGGGTGATAATACTGATAAAATAGAAGAGCTTAAAGTAGAGTACAAAGTAAAAAGCGATGTAGAACTTCTCAGGGCACTTAAGCCACACCCCAAAAGCATTGCTATTGCACAAGCCGCCATGGAAAGTTCTTGGGCAACGTCTCGATTCTTTAGAGAAGCTTATAATATTTTTGGTGTTTGGTCGTTTGATGAAGATGAACCCAGAATTGCTGCACTGCAAAAACGCGGTGATAAAACTATTTGGGTAAAAGAATACTCCTCTGTCAAAGCCTCAGTCCGTGATTATTATCGAACAATTGCCCGCAGCGCTGCCTTTAAAGAGTTTAGAAAATTAAAAATGAAAACAGATGACCCATTTGCTTTAGTTAAAAAGTTAGACCGTTATTCTGAAAAAGGCGCAGAGTATGGTCATGAGTTAACAGCAATTATTAAGTTTAATAAATTTCATCAACTTAATAAAATCCAAGTTGATGACTAGCATAAAATTCATTTAAAAAGCAGCGGCAACTTGCGCTTTCAAGTTAATAATAGCTAGATTGTAAATTAAATATAGAATGCCTCAAGAGTTTTTTAACAACTATATCATTAATTTTCAGCTCATCAAGCCTAAGGGTTTTCAAATAATCAACGCCGATTCAGCTAAAGCAATATTACCTATGCCAAGGTTTTTAGACTAATGATAAAATGTTTGGCCTTCTCTAGAACTAAAGTCATCCGCGTTTAGACTACCGCACCAGTACGAGACAACCAATTATATTAGCCATTAGTGAAAACAAAATTTTATAACAACAAAGAGTTTATGTTAATCTACAAAAAATCAGACTAATAAAAATAATCCTGTTGAAAATTCTCAATGCCCTAAAATTTGTTCTTCGCTCGATAAGCTATGGCGTCATGTTTGCTGTGGTTTTGTTACTATTAGTGCCTGAGCTACGTAATAATAAGATTTTGCCTTGGCAAATTTTCACTTCTGTTGAGCAGAAACAACAACCCTTATCTTATGCAAAAGCAGTGCGTCTAGCCGGCCCTGCCGTTGTTAACATCTACACAGAAGATATTCAAACAACGCCTAATTATGGACGTCAGTCCAGAAAAGTTACAGGCTTAGGTAGTGGCGTGATAATGCATGAACAGGGCTATATCTTAACCAATTATCATGTCGTACAAAGCGCGGATGTAATCGTTGTCGTGTTGCAACGTGGTCAAGCACTTCATGCCGAACTTATTGGTTATGATGTGCTAACAGACCTCGCCGTTTTAAAAGTCCAAACAAGTAATTTACCTGTTATCCCACAAATAAGTACTCTCACTTCACAAGTTGGCGATGTAGTATTAGCTATTGGCAACCCATTAAATTTAGGGCAAACGGTAACTCAAGGTATCGTTAGCGCTACAGGGCAAAGTGGTCTCAGCACAAGTTACTTAGAATTCTTACAAATGGATGCTGCCATCAATGACGGAAATTCCGGTGGTGCGCTGATTAATTCTAACGGTGAATTAGTCGGTATAAATTCGCGAAAATTCACGCAAGCTAATCCAAGTCTAAATATTCAAGGTATATTCTTTGCGGTGCCATATCAATTAGCACATAAGATTATGCTAAAAATAATTGAGCATGGACGCGTTATTCGTGGTTGGCTTGGCGTTGAGGCTAATGATTCTGTAGCTAATCTTAAAGGCTTTGTTATTGGCGCTGTTACACCACAAAGCCCAGCAATGAAAGCTGGTTTGCAATCAGGCGATGTAGTTTATCAAATTGGCGATATTCAAGTACAAAACGCCAAACAGGGTTTGGATGTCGTTGCCGAAGCAGCTCCTGGCAGTGTTTTGAACTTTATGGTCTCGCGCGACAATCGACAATTAATACTTCCTGTAACTATCGCTGCAGTGCCAAAATAACGTTGTCAGCTAAGATTGCATTACCAATAGAAATCCCAGCAAATAGGCTGGGATTTTTGTATTTATCGCTAAACGTAATTTATATTAATCGGCTTTAATACGGATAATATTTGCGCCTAGCGCTTGCAGTTTATCTTCAATTTGTTGATAACCACGATCAATATGGTAAATACGATCAACTTGCGTGGGTGTATTGGCGACGAGTCCAGCAATGACCAAGCTCGCAGAGGCACGTAAGTCTGTTGCCATCACCTGTGCACCATTTAACTGCTCAACACCTGTACTGATTGCTGTATTGCCTTCAAGACTGATATTTGCCCCCATACGCTGCAACTCAGGCACGTGCATAAAACGATTTTCGAAAATTGTTTCTGTTGTTGTTGCTGTGCCTTCAGCTATCGCATTAAGTGCAACGAATTGCGCTTGCATATCGGTTGGAAATGCCGGATGTGGTGCTGTACGTATATTGACCGCCTTTGGCCTTGAGGTCATTTCCAGCTCTATCCAGTCATCACCCGTGGTGATAATCGCGCCAGCTTCTTGTAACTTACTCAGGACAGCATCTAAGGCTTTAGGGTCGGTATTTAAACACCTTACTTTACCTTGTGTTACTGCTGCAGCAACCAAAAATGTACCGGTTTCTATGCGATCAGGCATCACTGAATAACTTTCACCTTGCAGTTTTTCAACGCCAGTAATCGTTAAGGTATCAGAGCCTGCGCCTAAAACGATGGCGCCCATGCCATTTAGGCAATTGGCTAAATCGACTATCTCAGGTTCACGTGCCGCATTTTCTATAATAGTTATACCATCAGCCAGTGCTGCAGCCATCATTAAGTTTTCAGTGCCCGTCACACTCACAGTATCCATAAAGATAGTCGCGCCTTTAAGTCGGCCCGTATTGCGAGCAATGATATAACCATTTTCTACTTCAATATCAGCACCCATTAGCTTTAAGCCATGAATATGAAGGTTAACCGGACGAGCACCAATAGCACAACCGCCAGGTAAAGAGACTTCAGCATGACCAAAACGTGCCAGCAAAGGCCCTAGCACTAAAATAGAAGCGCGCATGGTTTTCACTAGCTCATATGACGCGCGGCAATGATCTATGGTACTAGCATCGATCATCAAACTGCCCTCACTAAGCCACTGGCATTTAGCACCAAGTTGTGACAAAAGTTTCATGGTAGTTTCTATATCATTCAGCTTAGGTACATTGGAAAAGGTAATAGGCGTCTCTGAGAGCAATGCGGCCATTAAAATAGGTAATGCCGCATTTTTTGCGCCTGAAATAGTCACTTCGCCGTGTAGTGGTTGCCCACCAATAATTTTAAATGCGTCCAATAGTATATTCTTTTCTGTCGATGTTAATTAAAGGGGTAAATTAAACATTTTTTCACGTTGCCAATCAGCCGTCGTGAAGGTTTTAATCGATACCGCGTGAATGGTGCCTGCATTAATAACCTGCGTTAAAGGACCATAAATTGTTTGCTGCTTCTTCACTCGACTTAAAGTACCCAAAAAGTCAGCCACTGCAATCACTTTGCATTGCGAACCATCAAATGACACATGAATCTCGTCTAATTCAACCGCATCGGTAATTAGCTTTTCTATATCTTTTACTTCCACTTTTTACTCCAATATTAGCTATTTTCTACCGGCAATAAGCTATCAACAGCACTTAACTTTGCCAGCTTTATTAAATCTTCAGGTAAATTCACCAAACTGATATGACAAGTTTTACTCGCCGCTAATTCAATCAATAATAAAATCCATGCTAAGCCGGCCGTGTCAACTTGACTAACCTTAGCCAAATCTAAAACGATTCGTTCATTATCGACTAATTTACGGTATTTTTTATCAAATGATCGCGTTATTGTAGCACGCGTTAACGCACCACTAAAAACCGCTTTTTGCTCTACTTGTTGGACATCTATCATTTTAATCTACTAACAACCCTATAACACGCTAATTTTGTCTACGCGTTTTTAATAAAAAATCATCTTCGCTACTTAAATACAATACTTCTTTCACTTTTTTCTTTCAGCATTTCGGTGACATGAGTTAAGCCTTTTTGACGAATTAAACTGCTTAATTCAGCTTGTTTGCTATCAAGTAAACTAATACCTTCTGCGACCATGTCATAAGCTTTCCAATCGCCAGTTTTTTTATGCTTGCGGACACGAAAGGAAATACTAATCGGCTCTCGCCCTGGTTCCATAACACTAGTTTCGACAGAAACCACACGATCTTTGGAAAAGTCTTTTGCCGGGGCAAATTCTACTTTCTGATTATTATATAAAGTGAAAACCTGAGCATAAGAAGTAATAAGATATTCACGAAATACCGGAACAAATTCAGCTCGTTCATCTTTATTGGTTTTCTTGAAGTTACTACCAATGACTTTATAAGCCGCATATTGATAATTTATATAAGGCATTAATTCTTCACGAACAATAGTTTTTAATAAATTTGGCTCGGTGCGTATCGCACTTTGCTCATTGGCAAACCGTTTAAAGGTAATGTCGGCAACGGTTTTAATCATTTGATAAGGGTCTTTTTTATCAACATCTACCGTAGCCTTGGCCCATACAGGCAAGATTAAAAACGTTAAACAAAAAAATAATTTTTTCATTGTTAGCTTCATCATAGTTAATCACCACTTCCTTGACTAAACAAAAATTGCCCAATCAGTTCTTCTAATACCAATGCAGGCTTTGTATCTTCAATAAAATCACCTGGTTGCAATGTTTCAACTGAACTATGAATAAAACCAGGTAACAAACCAATATATTGTTCACCTAATAAACCAGCCGTTAAGATTGATACTGAAGTCGCTTCTGAGAAGTTATTATACTGGGCAAAAATATCTAACGTCACCACAGGGGTATAATCTTCGCTATCCAAAGAAATCGAACTGACACGACCGACGACAACGCCACCGACTTTAATCGGTGAGCGGACTTTTAAACCACCAATATTGTCAAACTTCGCATGCAACTGATAAGTGTCGCCACTACCTGAGATTCCGCTATCTGCTACTTTTAGTGCTAGCATTAACAAGGCCGCAATACCTATTGCAGCGAATAGTCCGACCATTAACTCTATTTTTTTCGACACCATGTCTTCCACCAAATTGAAAAATATTTAACTAAATAACCGTTATAAATGATTTACCGACACTAATTAGTAAACATTAGCGCAGTCAATACAAAATCTAAACCTAAAACTAACAGTGATGATTGCACTACCGTTGACGTTGTTGCTCGGCTTATGCCTTCAGAGGTTGGTTCACAAGAGTAGCCTTTATAAACGGCGATCCAAGTAACCACAAAAGCAAACACGATACTTTTAATAATACCGTTTAAAACGTCTTTTTCAAAGGACACTTGTGACTGCATTACCGACCAAAACGTACCACTATCAACACCTAACCAATCTACACCAACAAGATGTGCACCTAAAATACCAACCGCCGAAAATATTGCCGCGAGTAACGGTAAGCTGATAAAACCAGCCCAAAAACGCGGAGCAACGACACGGCGTAAAGGATCTACCGCCATCATTTCAAGACTAGAAAGTTGTTCCGTTGCTTTCATCAAGCCTATTTCAGCCGTAAGAGCAGACCCTGCTCGACCAGCAAATAACAATGCAGCAACGACTGGGCCTAATTCACGCAATAATGACAATGCCACCATAGGACCTAAGCTTGCTTCAGCGCCATAACCGACTAAAATAGTATAGCCTTGTAACGCCAATACCATACCTATAAATAAACCAGAAACTACAATAATAACTAATGATAGTACGCCAACAGAGTACAATTGGTTCAACAGCAAAGGGAAACCTTTGCGCGGATTGGGCAGATGAAATAATGCGGAGACCAACATCATCAATGCTCTGCCTAAGCCTGATATTTGATTGATAATGTTACGACCCAACATTTGCAGCTGATTCACGACTTCACACCTCGACCAATTAATTCTTCACGATAGGAGGCAGCAGGAAAATGAAATGGCACCGGACCATCGGCTTCACCTTTGACAAATTGCTGCACTAACGGCGACGTTTGCGTGTAGATTTCTTCCGGTGTACCTTGACCGATAATTTTTTGCTCTGCGATGATATAGATATAATCAGCAATGCTCATCACTTCCGGCACATCATGAGAGACCACCACGGAAGTTAATCCTAATGCTTGCCCTAGATCTTTAATTAAGCGCACAATCACCCCCATAGAAATTGGGTCTTGGCCAGCAAAGGGTTCATCATAAAGTATCAGTTCTGGATCTAAAGCAATTGAACGAGCTAGTGCCGCACGACGGGCCATACCTCCTGAAAGCTCACTAGGGCGTAAGTTTCTTGCACCACGCAAGCCTACCGCTTCTAATTTCATTAACACCATTTTTTCAATAATGTCTTCTGATAATTCAGTGTGCTCACGTATAGGAAAGGCAATATTGTCGTAAACACTCATATCGGTAAACAAAGCACCACTTTGAAAGAGCATACTCATACGTTTACGTACTTCGTATAGCGCACTACGAGACAATTTAGGAATATCGTGCCCATCAAATAAAATTTGCCCTGACTCAGGTTTAATTTGACCGCCAATCAGCCGCAATAAAGTTGTTTTACCAATACCGCTAGGACCCATGATGGCAGTAATTCTACCTTTAGGAATAGACAAACTGATGCCATCATAAATGACACGTTCGTCACGCTTAAAAGTCAGGTTTTTGATATCAACTAAAATTTCGGACATATTGCTTGGGATAACATCACTGTTAATTATTGTTTTATGTCGCCAAATTCTACCGCAGCGCAACACCTCAGTCATTACAAATTAACAAATAATAAGTATTAAAAGCGTAAGTAAAAGTATGTAAATGTAATTAAGTGTAAGAAATGCTTTATCAATGCTGATATTAATCACTTACTGACGGTTCAACTTTCAGCCTGCAGCAACAACTAAAAGGCAATATTATCTGTATCTAGCTTACTTTAAGCTATTTTATCGTAAATCCACGTGCCAATAATATCAGAATAAGTTTACAATAGTATTTGCTTAACATATTGATGTTGGCAAAATGCGTATTAATTGGGTTTCATCGGTTATCATCAATGGTTTATAATTCCCCTTTTTATTTTATCATTAGTCTAAATTCCTATTCACCTAAGCCAAACAGGAGCTTTGAATGTTCATCCAAATTTTGATCTTATTACTTTCACTAATCACTTTAGTGTGGAGTGCAGACAAGTTTGTATTTGGTGCCTCATCATTAGCGCGTAATCTGGGTATTTCTCCGATGATAATCGGCTTAACTATTGTTGCAATGGGTTCATCAGCACCTGAAATGATGATAGCTGCAACAGCCTCCCTACAAGGTAACCCAGATACTGCTATCGGTAATGCTATTGGTTCAAATATTACCAATATTGCGCTAGTACTAGGTATAACTGCACTATTTCATCCTTTATCTGTTTCGTCTTCGACCGTTAAACGTGAAATCCCGCTTATTTTGATCATTACAGCTATCGCAACATACATGCTGGCCAACGGCAATTTTAGCTTTAATGAAGGCTTATTACTGATAATAGGTTTTGTACTTTATATCGCAACCTTACTGGTGGTGACATTAAAGCACGCAAAACAAAATCCTAGTGACGATAAAATGATATTAGACGCCGAGCGAGAAGTGCCAGACGCTGTCAGTACTCAGCGCTCGGTACTTTGGCTGGTTTTCGGCATAATATTATTGCCTTTAAGTGCCAGTTTTCTTGTTGATTCATCTATATTTATTGCCAAAGCGTTTGGTATCAGTGACTTAGTCATCGGTTTAACGGTAATTGCCGTTGGCACTAGCCTACCAGAATTAGCCGCGAGTATTATGAGTATTATTAAAAAAGAAGATGACCTCGCTTTAGGTAATATTATTGGCTCAAATATCTTTAATATTCTCGCGGTTTTATCACTAGCCGGGTTAATTTCACCCGGTGATATCGATAATGCCGCCGCCGTACGTGACGGACCTTATATGCTGGCAACAACCTTCTTATTATTCCTACTTTGTTTTAGTCGCAATGGAAAGTTTCGCATCACGCGCGCAAAAGGGGTACTATTGTTAGCGGTATTTATTGGTTATCAAGTGTTACTTTTCAGTCAACTTAACGCGTAATTATTGGTCTATAGCAATGAAAAATTTTAAGCAATTAGCAAGAAACGTCATTATAATTGAGCAACAGGCTATTGCCGAATTATCACAGTATATTGATGACAACTTCACTAAAGCTTGTGAACTGATGTTTAATTGCCAAGGCCGTGTCATCGTGATTGGTATGGGCAAGTCGGGTCACATTGGTGGTAAAATTGCTGCAACACTTGCAAGTACCGGAACACCGTCCTTTTTTGTTCATCCTGGTGAAGCAAGCCACGGTGATCTCGGCATGGTCACTGTCGATGATATCGTGTTAACCATTTCTAATTCCGGTGAAACTGGTGAAGTGCTTGCCATCATTCCTGTACTGAAACGTATCGGGGCAAAAATCATTGCTATGACAGGTAATCCTGATTCCACACTCGCAAAACTTGCCGACACTCACGTGTGCGTGAAAGTATCACAAGAAGCTTGTCCATTGGGGTTGGCGCCAACATCAAGCACCACGGCGACATTAGTCATGGGTGATGCCATAGCGGTTGCTTTACTAAATGCTCGCGGCTTTACCGCTGATGATTTTGCTTTATCACACCCAGGTGGTAGCTTAGGAAAAAGATTATTACTACGTCTGGCAGATATCATGCATAAGGATGAGCGCCTGCCGACCGTAACAGCCGATGCTAAAATAAAAGATGCCTTAGTTGAAATGTCGTTAAAAGGTTTAGGTATGACAGCTATTGTTGATGTAAACAATAGCCTTATTGGTTTGTTTACCGATGGTGATTTACGCCGTATTTTAGATGCAGAAATTAATATTCACCAAGATAGTATTACCAGCGTCATGACCAATAATCCCTATGTGGCTAAGCAAGATATGCTTGCCGCTGAAGCATTAAAAATTATGGAAGACCGAAAGATCAATGGCTTAATTATTGTCGACGATAATAACCAGCCCATTGGTGCTATGAACATGCATGACTTGTTAAAATCTGGAGTGCTTTAAATTTGGACAGTCTATACGGCAAAGTTGCGCCAAGTGTTTGGCAAAAAGCACAAAATATTAAACTCTTTGTTTGTGATATTGACGGCGTTTTTTCAGATGGTCGAATTTATTTAGGCAACAATGGCGAAGAATTAAAAGCCTTTCATACTAAAGATGGCTACGGCGTTAAAGCTTTAGGTGCAAGTGGCGTTGATGTCGCCGTGATTACAGGCAGAAAATCTAATATCGTCCAAACACGTATGACAGCATTAAATGTTAAACACATAGTACAAGGTGAAGAAAACAAACTGCCGGCATTAAAAGCAATGATCGCTGCATTGCAACTTACACCAGAACAAGTCGCTTACATCGGTGATGATATGCCAGACTCTGCCTGCCTTAACTATGTCGGCTTTAGTATTGCGGTTAATGACGCACACCCGGCCATTTTAAAACTTTGTGACTACACAACCTATACCCGTGGTGGTTTTGGCGCGGTACGTGAAACTTGCGATCTTATTATGCAAAGTCAAAATACTTTAGCCAATGCGACAGGCGCGAGTATATGAGTCGATTAACTCTTACGACTATCATCTTATTTCTGTTAGCCCTAACCACATATGGCTTATTGGAATGGTATGGCGCGCAGGAAAAAAACACCAACATTCTCAACCGTACGGATAACCCTGAATTTATTGCTGAAAACCTCAATAGCGACATTTATCAAGCGTCAGGCGCATTATCTTATAATGTTGAAGCGCAACGGATGGAACATTATGCCCAGCTAGAGGTCACACACTTTGAATACCCGCGATATACTTTATATCCGAAAAATAACAAACCGACTTGGCAAATCACCGCCAATGAAGGCACGCTATATAATAATAATCGAGTAAAATTAGAAAATCGCGTACGTTTAATCGCTACTGATAAAGAAAGTTTGATACAGGAAGTACACGGAAAGAATTTAGAAATGGATTTAAAAACTAACATTATCAGCTCAGAGCAGACTATCTTAATATTAGGTAAAGGATTTACTATGTATGGCTCAGGATTAATTGTAGACTTAAACACAACACAGATGACATTGACTGAACATGTACAAACCATTTACAAAAAAACTAAAAACTAAATTAACTTGTCTAGCTGTTCTAATATTATTAGTGCCGGCGGCAAGTGCTGAAAAATTTGATGTTGAGCAAGAGATTAAAATTTCTTCTTCACGTCAAGCCGCCGATTTGAAAAATAAAATTTTCAGTTATATTGATAATGTCATTATTTCTCAAGGCACCCTTAAAATACATGCTGAATTGGTGCAGGTCATCACCCAAGAAAAAAACAACAACAAAATTTATATTGCTAAAGGTACACCGGCGACATTTAAGCAAACACTGCAAGATGGCAGTCTAATCAATTTGCAAGCCAACGAAATTCGTTATGAACCCAGTATGAGTACCGTGGTCATTTCAGGCAATGCCCTATTGCGCCAAGAGGGCAGTGAAGTTAGCGGTAGTAAAATCAGCTATAATTTTGACACTGAATATGTCAACGCCGAAAGCTTAGAAAATGCCAAGGTTGAGACAATCTTACAGCCTAAAAATAAAACTGAATTGCTTAAAAAATCAAAGGACAAGCAAGAGTAAATGTCAACTTCAACATTATCAGCAACGGGTCTTGCGAAAGCTTACAAAGGCAGAAAAGTTGTTAAAAACGTCAGTATGAAAGTATCAGCGGGGCAAATTGTTGGCTTACTGGGTCCTAATGGCGCTGGCAAAACCACTTCTTTTTATATGATTGTCGGCTTAGTCAACAATGATAGCGGCTCAATTTTTTTAAATGGTGAAGACTTAACGTTATTGCCTATGCACGAACGTGCACGCAAAGGCATTGGCTACTTACCACAAGAAGCCTCTATTTTTCGTAAGTTATCTGTTTATGACAACATAATGGCCATTTTACAAACACGTAAATCATTGAGTGATGTTGAGAAAGAAGAAAAGCTAGAACATTTATTAGAAGAATTCAACATTGGTCATATCAAAGATAACTTAGGCATGAGTTTATCTGGCGGGGAGCGCAGACGTGTTGAAATAGCCCGTGCATTGGCTGCAGACCCAAAATTTATTCTGCTTGATGAGCCTTTTGCGGGTGTTGACCCAATTTCAGTAGGTGATATAAAAAAAATTATCCTACACTTAAAGGAACGCGGCATAGGTATCTTAATCACCGACCACAATGTTCGAGAAACACTCGATGTTTGTGAGCATGCCTATATCGTTAGTCACGGTGAGCTGATTGCGGAAGGTAATTCGAATCAAATTCTTGCAAATCAACATGTAAGAGATGTATACCTTGGCGAACAATTCACGCTATAGTGAGTAATAAAACCATAATGTATTTGAATAGGGAAAATAAAACGTAAATGCGTCCTACTCTTCAACTCCGTATCGGACAACAGTTAACGATGACCCCGCAATTGCAGCAGGCGATCAAGCTGTTGCAATTATCTACCTTGGATCTACAACAAGAAATTCAAGAAGCACTTGAAAGTAATCCTTTGCTGGAAGTTGATGAAAGCTCTGATAATACTTCAGAAAGTACCCCTGATCATTTAGAAGAAGCATTCTCCGCAGGTGTCAACGATAATTCAGACATGGCCTCCTCAGACGGTAGTGAAGACTCAGCGCCTAGTATCGATGAAATTAGCTCTTCAGAAGGTTTAGCAAAAACTGACATCCCCGAAGAACTCAATAGCGATAGCACTTGGGATGATAACTTTAGCGCCGGCGCTAGTAGCGGTGGTGTTGGCCCTGCATCAGAAGATTATACTTATCAAGGTGAAACAAAAGACTCCTTGCAAGACCATCTCATTTGGCAGATGGAACTCACCCCTTTTAGCGATACTGATAGAACGATTGCCGTTGCTATTATCGAAGCCATAGATGAAGCCGGGTACTTAACCGTTCCAGCAGAAGAGATCTTAGAGAGCGTCGGGATCGATGGTGTTGAGCTTGACGAAGTTGAAGCCGTATTGAAGCGTATTAACATGTTTGATCCGGTTGGTGTTGCCGCCCGATCAATTTCTGAATGCTTACTTATCCAGCTCAATCAGTTTGCTAAAGATACCCCTTGGTTAGCGGAAAGCAAATTAGCGGTTAGCGAATATATTGAATTGCTCGGCAATCGAGACTACCGACTACTGATGCGTAAATTGCACCTAAAAGAAGACCAATTACGCGAAGTTATCCGCCTAATACAATCTTTAGATCCTCGCCCGGGCGATAGCGTGGTCAAAAGTGAAGAACAATATGTTATTCCAGACGTATCAGTTGAAAAGAAAAACGGTCGCTGGACGGTAGAGCTCAATCCCGATACAGCACCTAAGTTATCGGTTAATCAGCAATATGCGGCCATGTCTCGGTCAATGAAATCATCCGCTGATAACCAATTTATTCGTTCCAACTTACAAGAAGCAAAATGGTTTATTAAAAGCTTAGAAAGTCGCAACGAAACCCTGCTAAAAGTTTCCAATTGTATCGTCCAACGCCAACAAGGTTTTTTTGAACATGGCCCAGAAGCTATGCGCCCTATGGTATTGAATGATATTGCTGAAGCCGTAGACATGCATGAATCAACAATTTCTCGTGTCACTACACAGAAATACATGCACACACCAAGAGGGATCTACGAGCTTAAGTACTTTTTCTCCAGCCACGTAAGTACCGAAAATGGTGGCGAATGTTCATCAACAGCGATACGAGAATTAATTAAAAAACTTGTTGCTGCCGAAATACCTGCAAAGCCGTTAAGCGATAGTAAGATGGCAGATATTTTAGCTGAGCAAGGCATAAAAGTAGCAAGGCGTACGATCGCAAAGTATCGTGAATCGCTTTCGATACCACCATCAAATCAACGTAAAAGCCTATTGTAGGTTAGCTTATTCACCCGAAAAAGAGGATTGAAGCATATGCAAATTAATCTTACCGGACACCATGTCGATGTTACCGATTCATTACGTGACTACATAAATGGAAAATTCGAAAAGCTAGAACGACATTTTGAGCACATTAATAATGTACATGTGGTATTAACCGTAGAAAAATTGAATCAAATTGCCGAATCTACTGTGCATTTAAGTGGCTCAGAAGTACATGCCAAAGCAGCAAATACTGATATGTATGCATCGATTGATGCATTAATTGATAAGTTAGATCGCCAAATACTGAAATATAAAGGCAAAATTAACAAGCATTAGCACCCCGCCACATTAGGTCTTAGAAGTTTATGAAGTTGCAAGACATCTTAACCCCGGACTGCACTATTTGTGCAGCCCCGGGCTCCAGTAAAAAACGTATTTTAGAACATTTAAGTAGTTTAGCCGCTGAAAAATTGGAAAATCATGATACTTTTCAGTTATTAGAAAGCCTAGTTAAACGTGAAAGAATGGGGTCAACTGGCATAGGTAATGGTATTGCGATACCTCATGGACGCTTAGACAGTGCCACACAACCGATTGCCGTTGTCATTACCACAGAGCAAGCGATTAATTTTGATGCTATTGACCATCGCCCCGTTGATATTTTTATCGCCTTGTTTGTTCCTGAAGAAGACTGCCAGAGTCATTTGTGCACCCTGCAGAGCATCGCTAAGATTTTTCGTGATAAACTATTTTGCAAACAAGTACGTAAATGCGAAAGTAACCAAGAGCTTTTTCAGTTAATCCAACAAGCGAGTTAAACACGGATGAAGTTAATTATTGTAAGTGGCCGTTCAGGTTCAGGTAAAAGTGTTGCGCTACGTGTTTTAGAGGATTTAGGTTATTACTGCGTCGATAATATTCCGGTCAATTTATTACCGGCATTAACCCATACGGTGATTAATGATTATGAAAATGTTGCGGTAAGCCTCGATGTCCGCAACCTGCCTAAAGATCCAAACGATGTCCTAGAAATTATTGATTATCTGCCCAGTGCCGTTGAATTAAGCTTAATCTATTTAGACGCCGATGATAGTGATCTTATCCGACGGTTTAGTGAGACCCGGCGTTTACACCCATTGATTAAGCAAAATATTGCTCTAGATCAAGCTATTGCCTTAGAAAAAAAGTTACTTGAGCCAATTGCCAGTCGTGCACAATTGTATATAAATACCAGTCAATTGACACCACACCAACTAGCTGACTTAGTAAGAGAGCGTATTCTGGGTAAAACATCAGGTTCGATGGTGGTTGTTTTTGAATCATTTGGCTTTAAACACGGTGTACCACAAGATGCTGATTATGTTTTTGATGCCCGATTTTTGCCTAATCCGTTTTGGGATAAAGAACTAAAAGACTACACAGGTCTGGACAAACCGGTACAAGATTTTCTTGCTAGCCAACCTATTGTCACTAAGTTTGTTTGGCAAATTAACAGTTTTATGATGACCTGGTTACCCCATTTAGAACGCAATAATCGCAGTTATATCACCATTGCGATTGGTTGTACCGGTGGTAAACATCGCTCGGTCTATATTGCCGAATTACTGGCAAATAATATGCGTAAAGAACGCAAAGATGTGCAATCACGTCACCGTGATTTACCGGTTAAAAGTACCTAAGTTAATATGAGTAAACAAGTCTGCCGTCAAGTACTGATCATTAATAAGCTTGGCTTACATGCCAGAGCAGCAACTAAGCTTGCTCAACTAAGCCAAAAATTTACCGCTAAAATCAGCATTGAATTAGCGGGAAACCGTGCTGACGCACATAGTATTATGGGGCTGATGCTACTCGCCGGCGCACAAGGAAAAACGGTTAACGTTATTGCCACAGGCGTAGATGCAGAAATAGCATTGGCGGAAATTTGTCAACTATTTAGCAATAAATTTCACGAAACAGAATAACAACAACTCTTCAACCAGTGCTTAAGTCAATAAAAAAGCTGCGAAAAGTGATAAATTACGGTAAACTCAAACGAGATAATTATTAGCTATTAACCTAACATTGCCTTAATAATTATCCATCATACTAATAATTTTCAGTTTTCGTTTTGTAACGGCACAAGGTAGAAATATGCCGGAAGTTTCTGAACAACAGTACAGTCACCAACGCCTCCAGCAGGTTAATGATGCCCTCGATAGTGGTATGTTTGTCTATGTCCGCAAACTATTGCAAGACATGCCCGCCTACGATCTCGCCTTATTACTAGAATCATCGCCAACCAAGAGTCGTATGGCACTTTGGCAGCTCATTGACGCCGATCATCATGGTGACGTGCTCGAAGAGCTAAACGAAGAAGTTCGAAAAGGCATTCTTAAAAATATTAATCCAGAAAAGCTAGCTGCTGTTGCAGAAGGCATGGATGTCGATGACTTAGCTGAAGTTTTCCGAACACTACCAGACAGTGTTTATCAGGAAGTACTTAACGCGATGGACTGGCAAGATCGCAGTCGTGTTGAAGCCGCACTTTCATTTGAGGAAGATACAGCCGGCGGTATCATGAATACCGACACCATTTCTATTCGCCCCGATGTGACGGTGGATGTGGTTTTACGTTATTTACGTTTACGAGGTGAATTACCCGAAGCAACCGATTCTTTTTATGTGGTCGACCGAGCAGATCATTTCATTGGTGCCGTTTCTTTATCTGCCATTGTTACGGCAAAAGCAGAAACAATTATCTCAGATCTTATCGATAAAGATATCCAAGCAATTACCGCTGATATGAATGAAAAAGATGTCGCGCAATTATTCGAGCGTTACGATTGGTTTTCAGCGCCAGTTGTTGATCACGAAGATCGACTCCTTGGTCGTATTACCGTCGATGATGTGGTTGATATTATTCGTGAAGAAGCAGAGCACTCTATGATGAGTATGGCGGGTCTAGATGACGAAGCAGATACCTTTGCTCCAGTCTTGAAAAGTACCCAGCGTCGCTCTATCTGGTTAGGCGTAAACTTAATCACGGCACTGATGGCTGTTGCGGTGTCTAGTATGTTTGAAGGTATTCTAAATCAACTGGCCATTCTAGCGGTATTGAACTCTCTAGTTCCTAGCATGGGTGGCGTTGCAGGCAACCAAACCTTAACCCTGGTTATAAGGGCTATGGCGTTAGGCCATGTTGGTGAGAGTAACTCAAGAATTTTGCTCTATAAAGAGCTTGCTATTGGCTTTTTTAATGGTCTGATTTGGGCGGTATTAATTGCCACTGTTGTTGCTATTTGGCAGCAAAACTTAACGCTTGGGGCTATTATTGCTTTTGCCATGCTAATGAATATGACCGCGGCCGGTGTTGCGGGTGTTACCATCCCATTAATGTTGAAAAAAATGAATATAGATCCTGCCTTAGCCGGTAGTGTCATCTTAACAACTGTTACTGATGTTGTCGGCATATTTGCATTTTTAGGTACCGCAACGCTATTACTTGGTTCGTAGGGTTTTTGTCATAGTCATTGCTTTAATTAACTCGTTTAATCACCTTACTATATCGACATAAAAGCGGCTAGATAAGCCCGCTTTTATATTTTATATTGAGCAAATGAATAGTGTCTAACTACCCGCTATTTGCATCTCGTTGACAAGAATAGAGCCAGTGCGAATGCTGCCGCGCATATCGGTATCATTACCAACAGCAATAATACCAGCGAAAATATCCTGTAATTTACCGGCAATAGTAATTTCATCAACTGGGTAAGCTATTGCCCCATTTTCAACCCAGAAGCCCGCTGCGCCACGTGAATAGTCACCGGTAACTACATTTACGCCCTGCCCCATCAGCTCAGTTACTAACAAGCCGGTACCTAAGGTTTTTAACATGGCATCAAAATCACCACCTTGACCGGCGTCTTTCATAGCCAATTGCCAATTGTGAATACCGCCCGCATGACCGGTTGTTTTTAAACCCATCTTGCGTGCAGAATAGCTCGTTAACAGGTAAGTGGCTAAACTGCCATCGGTAATTATTTCACGATCAACGGTAGCGACGCCTTCCGCGTCAAAAGCACTACTTGCCAGCGCTTTCTTTAAATGAGGGCGTTCACTAATGCTTAAAAATTCAGGAAAAATTTGTTTACCAATAGCGTCCATCAAAAATGAAGATTTGCGATATAAATTACCACCACTAATCGCGGCGATAAAGTGGCCAAACAAGGTGTTAGCAATATCGGCACGAAACATCACCGGGACTTTAGCCGTGGCTAACTTACGCGCGCCTAATCTTGATAATGCTTCTATCGAAGCTTGTTGGCCGATTTTTTTCGCGCTGTCCATGGCATCAAACTCACGGCTAACGGTATAGGCATAGTCGCGCTGCATGTCATCACCTTCGTTAGCAATCATCACACAACTTAAACTATGACGTGTACTCGGGTAACCCACCAATTGACCATGACTATTGCCATAAACTTTAAAGCCTTCAAAACTTGCTAACGTTGCCCCGTCAGAATTGGTAATACGTTTATCATAGCCAAGCGCGGTATCTTCACATTCTTTTGCTAAACTAATGGCTTGCTCTGTGGTTAACACCTTAGGATGATATAAATCTAAATCTTCAGGCGTCATCGCCAGTGAGTCTTTATCAGCCATGCCTGAACATTCATCAACCGAAGTATACTTAGCAATATTTACCGCCGCCTCAATCGCTTGTTTTAGCGCTGTTTCAGATAAATCAGCGGTCGACGCACTACCTTTGCGTCCATCCTTATAGACGGTAATACCAAGCCCACCATCATTGGTAAACTCAACATTTTCAACCTCGCCCAGGCGCGTACTCACGCTAAGGCCTTGTTGGCGAGTCATCGCTACTTCAGCGCCATCAGCGCCAAGTGACTTGGCCATAGTCATGGCGTCATTAACCCGTTTTTTGACCTGTTCTATTTGCATTTGAATGCTATCTGAATCGCTCATGGCTAAATTATTTCTCACATTTTATCGATACAATCAACAGGAATGTTTTTGCTGCTACTGCTTTGTTGTATACTATAGGTAATTATCACTTTATTACTTAACATTATGCCCCACTCTGCCAACGATATCGATGAATTAGAAGAAGAATTACTGAGTAAATCGGAAATAAAACGAGAAATGCATCGACTACAAGATTTTGGCCTAGTTATAGTCAAAATGTCGAAGCATCAACGCAGTAAATTACCGCTGTCTGATGACCTACAAGCCGCGATGAAGCTTGCGGATAAAATCACCAACAAGCATGAGGCCTTGCGTCGCCATGTCCGTCATATTGCGAAAATACTGTCTGAAACCGACCTTGAACCGATTAAACAAGCCATGGATGTCATGGCCAATAAACATCAGCAAGAGTCGGTGAAGTTTGAAAAGCTCGAAAAAATTCGTGACGAACTTATTGCTCAAGGCAATGAGACGATTGAAGCATTGTTAGCTGAATTTGACAGCATGGAAAGACAAAAACTGCGACAACTAGTGCGTCAGGCGAAAAAGGAGCATAGCGCCGAAAAAGTTGGAAAACATTACCGCGACTTATTTGCTTATTTAAAAGAGCATATCGTGTTTTAAAGATAGCGCCATTAATAGCGACACAAAAAACGCTTTGATTTATCACTGAATCAAAGCGTTTTTATTTTCATAACACCTGATTATAAAACACGAAACTTACTAAAGACTTTATAAAGCTCTGTCCCTTGATTGACGCTTGCTGAAGCAAAATGCAAAATCGGAATCACACAGTCATCTAAGCTGATATAGTGCAGTGGGTCGCCATCTCCGTAATTATCCATCCGAAGAATACGCGCCAATGGCTCACCAGGGGCTAAAGGCTGACCAAACTCGGCTAAGTAATCCACCATACCACCCATCGGCGAATATAGCGCTTTGTAATCTGCTAACATACAGCTATATCGGGTCATGGTTTTCGGCTGATAATCATGACTATTGATCACCCCTTGGTACTGTAAGTAACTTAAAATCCCCACGGCATCTTCATGGGCAACATCTAAATCAATTTGCTCTTGAGAGCCCAGCTCAACGGTAAAACTTTCTTTGATAATTATCGCTTCACCTTGCTTAGCATCAGCTTTGGTTATCGGAAAATCTCGTCCTAAGACAGAGAATGCCTGTTGTAGCTGCCACCAAGGACAAAATGTTGCTTCATCTAAGGCACCATCAAAATCATTGGGCATAAATAAAACATGTGGGATATCAAAATATTTTGCGCTGGCGTGAGCATATTCAGGGCAATATAAATGCTTACTCGAGATTGGCCCAGTGTGCAGATCTAATACGATATCGGCTTGATGTGCCAAATGTTGCAGCTGAAAGGCAATACGTTGCCCGGTGGTCAGACCATAAATATTATGGTTTAATTTTTGCGATATTTGTTCCAGCATTATGGCTTTAAACGCCTGCTCAATTTCATCGATAGCATAGCTTAAATACGCTTTTGCAAAGGGCTCAATAAACCTGTCGTCAAAATGATACATCCGATTCCAATTAACACCGGTAATCGGATCAAATCTCCCTAAGGTGTATTCGCCATTTTTATGATTGCAAGCGACAGGGTTTGCATAAGGCACCAGCGTAATACTGCCATTTAATTCAAGTGTTTTGAATTGCTCTAGTAACTGAAAAATAACCGCATTGCCTTGTACTTCTGCGCCATGCATATTGGCTTGAATATAGACATTGGGTCCCTGCTGCTTACCTTTAATACGATATACCGGCACCGTAAGCGCTGCACCACTGGCCATTTCACCAACATGCATCACTTCTTTACTAATTACATTCATAAATAACCTTATATTTCGGCTGATAACCAAGTTAGCGTAAATACCAAACAGCAGGTTGTGCTGCACGTATTTGCTCAATTTTACCTTGCTGCATAACATATTCAGCGGCGATTTGATGACAAAGAAAAAACGGCATACTTTCTGTAAACCCATAGCTGCCGGCTAAACCAAAGATTAATTGGTCACCTACATCAACATCACTTGCTACCGCTAGCTTGCCCAGTTTATCTAAACTGGTACAAAGCGGACCATGAAGATCGAAATAACAAGGACTTGCCGATGACGCTCTGAGCATAGCGACAGGAAAAGGTTGCTCGGTAATTGCAGGACGAATTAAATGATTAATACCGCCTGCAAGCACTAATTGTTGTTGCTGAAAATTTTCTTTACGATCAACCACCGAGGTCACGTAATAACCCATTTCAGCGACGGCAAAACGACCTAACTCTAACCATAGTTCGCTAACACCGGCGCGGGATTTTATTTTTGCTAAATCTTCGACAGTCTGTGTCCAGCTTAAGCCTTGCCCTGTTTGCAGATAATCAATACCGAGACCGCCTCCTAGATCCAATACCTCTAAGGTCATCTCTAATTGCTCTGCTAGCGATAATAACGGCGTTATCATTTGCGACCAAAGCTCGAACATACGTTCATTGCTAAGCATGTTTCCCCATTGAAAAATATGTAAGCCATTGATATTCAATGCTGGAAAGTCACTTGTTTTTATCGTTTGCCAAGCTTGGCAAGATAAACCAAAAGCGCTAACTTCGTTCCCCCCTAAAGGATTTTTCTCTCCGTCAGGCCATTGCATCTGCACACGCAATAACACTTGTGGTTGACAAGATAATTCGCTTGCAGCTTGGTTAAGCCAATGCAATTGATTTAAGCTCTCAACCACAAAAGTGCGCACACCTTGGGTTAGAAAAGCCTGCATATGCCGCTTTGACTTTGCAGGGCCTGTATTAAGAATGCGATTGGCATGCACATCCTGTGCAAGCACTTGCGTTAACTCGCCTTGACTTGCGACATCAAAATTAAAACCTTCCTGCGCTAAGGTTTTTATTACCCGCGACAATGGATTTGCCTTAACGGCAAACCAAAGTTTAATCACATCTTGTTGCATAAGCCTTGACAAGTGTTGCTCAAGATAGTCTAAATCGTAGAGAAAAAACCCCGCCTCATCCTGCTCCGATTCCGCACTATTTTGTCGTACTTTACCCTCTGGTGTAAGTGCTTCAAGTACAGCAGGTCTAAGCCAATCGGGTCTATTTATTATTGCAGTCATTCTTAACTCCTAGCGCAAGACGGATTCAAGCGCTAAAGCGGCATTACTTTTTTCATCTCGGTATTTAACAATCAGCGCACAAGCCATATTTAGCCCTTGTTGCTCAGCCCAATCGCCCACTACGGGTCGTGTACCTGGCACAACGACGGCATTTTCCGGAATATCTGCCGCTTTTTCTAGCATGACATTATTGACACAGTCATAAACCGGTACCGACGCTGATAACGAGACGCCCGGCGCTAAAACTGCACCTTTTTTCACTACAATACCTTCCACTATAATGACCCCAGCACTTAAGAAAGCATTATCTTCAATAATCACTGGACTTGCACCAATAGGCTCAAGCACTCCGCCAATTTGCACCGCAGCGGAAACATGAACATTCTTGCCTATTTGCGCACAAGAACCGATCAGAGCATGACTATCGATCATAGTGCCACTATCAACAAAAGCACCAACATTGATATAAGCTGGCGGCATAATAATCACACCTGGAGCGACATAGGCACCGCGTCGTACCGACGAGCCCCCAGGTACCATTCTGACGTTATCGTCAATAGTGAATTCGCGCGCAGGAAGATTATGCTTATCCACAAAACCGCGATAAATCCCTTCAAACTCAGTGTTTTTACCAGCTTTAAATGCCATTAAAATCGCTTGTTTTACTGCGCTATTGACCTGCCAAGTGCCGCTGTGACTTTGTTCTGCCGCGCGAATTTTACCGGCCTCTAAATCTGTTAACGTTTGCTGCCAAGTCATGAGTTTACTTCTCGCAAGGTCGATGAGTCTAAAGCGCGCACTATTTCAGTACTTAAGGCGCCATCCGTATTGTCATGCCGAGCCGATGAGGTGCTAAGGTTGCAACTTAGCCATTGCTGAATTTGTTGATGACTGCTTTGTAAGTCGTCTAGAGATGAAATTTCTTCTTGGCAAAGTGGTAAACGAAGTTTCGCCGAGCTAATCATTGCCAACTCAGCCATAAGAACCTTAACGGGTATTGGGCTAGACACTTGAAATAATGCTGATATTGCCTTACGCCACACCGGAAAAAGGCCATCATTTTGCTTCGCTAAGGCCATAGCGACATATTGGCGCGTCGCTTCAGGCCAGACATTGGCGCAAACAGACACTAATCCTTTCACCCCAGCACCGGCAAGATAAGGCATCATGGCATCTTCACCACTATATAAATCAAGGTTAGGACATTGTTCTCGGTAAATCAGCAGTTTTTTGAGATCACCACTGGCTTCTTTCAACGCCCAACAATTTTGATGGTTTTGCACTTGTTGTAAGGCCGAAATAGCAATGTCAACACCGCTACGCGAAGGCACGTTATAGAGCATACAAGGAAACTTCGCAGCATCGAGTAAACGTTTAAACCAAACCGTTTGCCCTACAGGGCCTGGCTTGGCATAAATCGGGGTTGCGAGTAAGTAAGCATTTATCGGGAGTTTGTTACACTGTACTATCCAGGCCAGTTGCTCATTGAGATTATAACCGCCAACCGCCACCATTAATGGCACCTGTAAAGGCATAGCACATACATATTCGACGAGACTTAACTGCTCTTGCGCGCTTAACGCTAAGCCTTCACCGGTACTACCAAGTAATAAAATGCCATTGTTAGCGGAGTTCTGTTGTAAAACTAACTTACCTAAACTAGCGTAGTCAATTTCGTCATCAGCAAATAATGGCGTGATTAATGCCGTCCAAACCAAAGGTTGGTTTGATATAGCGGGGGTTTCTTTTAATTTTATTTTATTCATTGCTCTCGAACTCTTATTGTTCGGAGAACTTTTAGGCGCTTGCACAGGCAAAATTTCAAGGACGAAACTTGGCCTTTACAAAGGCCAGAAGCTCTCCACCTATTTAGGTGACAGTTGCAAGGATTCAACCTAATACTTAGCTATTAACAACTAAGCTTTAACAACCGGCAATTACATCATCAAAAATATAATTACCTCGGCGTTATACCCCCTCATTATTGCGCACTAGAGTTTGATCTCTTCACAATAACTACCTGGTAAACGCTCCTCTTCTGGCCCTTTCTAAGTGTAAATTAATACTTTAGAATTAATTCCACTGGAATAAGGGACGGCAATATTAAAACATTTAAGTCTAAGGACAGTCAATAGATGGCTAGACGTATATTTTATTTTATTTATAACTAGCTGTTTATTTAGACTTTATTTCACTTTCCAAGGCTGGAATACGATCTTGTCCCCAAAAACTGCGCTCGCCATAACTAAAACTCGGCACGCCCCAAAAATTCAATTTAGCAAGGTCCACCTGATTAATGTCAGCCCATTGCTGCCAGTCATGCTGTTGTTGATAAGCATTTGCGTCATCAACATCTAAGGCTAAATCTTGCATTATATTGTCAACATTAGCCGATTTAGTTAAATCGATATCATCTACATAAATGGCCCGAAAACACGCTAGCATATACTCGCTCGCCTTACCTTGTTGCTCTGCCCAAGCAAATAAACGATACGCATTCATAACGCCCTCGCCTAACGGATCAGCAAACCCATTAAATTCAATGCCGAGTCTTTTAGCTTCTCGCACGGCATCTAAGTAAATATACTTTTGTTTATCCATCGGAATCGATGCGCCACGCATCAATAAAGGTAATACCGGCCTAATCACTAACTCAAGCCGGTAACGTGCTGCCAAATTAATCGCTTGAACAAAACCCAAATAAGAATAGGGACTACGCAAAGATAAATAGATCACTAAAGCTTTTGTTGCTGGAACTATTGACTTTGTCGTGTTCATTTCGCTTGCTTGCGCAGGAAAACCAGTTGAAATAATAGCGTCTTCAGCCGCTACATTTGCCGATAAACCAACCGTAACCTGAGCCACTAACGCAAACTTGTCTAGCATATTTTCAAAATGGTATAAGCGGTCTACGCCAACAAACCAAGAGCCGGCAAAGAAAATATTTGCTGGCGCATAATGACCTTTTGCTTGTAAGCGCATTTGGTTTTTAACTTGATGGTTAATGGTAGGTGTCGAGGTTTGAAAGTGCTCGGTGTAATGATTAGCCCATGTTTTCAAGAAAATCTGCTCAGCATTTTCAAGGTTATTCTCCAGCAGTTGCCATGTTTGTTGGCCTGTCGCTAACGACGTCAATGAGGGCTCATCAGTGATGCTGACTAATTGATATTGCAGGGCAATGATATTGGCATCTTTAATCGCCCATTGTCGATAAAGTTTTGGTTCAATTGTCACGCCAGGTAGGGTGCCCCAGATAAAAAGCACTTTAAAATTTATCCGGTAGTTTTTTGCTAAGCGCGATAACATTTGCACTAACATAAAACTGTGTGGGTCATTTAAGGAAAGGTACACTTCTGCTTGGGCTTTTTGGCCAAAAAATCGACCAATCATAAAGTAGCGTAAAACCAAAACTTTTGCTCTTAATGGGCTATGTAGCCACTTTATTTTAAGTCGTAATAGTGTTTTATTAAAAATAGCCAACTCCCTGTGGACAAATGATGGCGAGATACATAAATTAGCGTAGAATACTCGCCATTATGACATATTAATACCTAAAACAATGCTTGTTTGTATAGAACTCATACAAATAAGTTACTGTTAATTAGTAATATTCAGCTCAATTACAGGTACCTTCATGGCAATAAGTAACATTAACCAAATATTAATACGCAATATAGAGGCATTAGCAGCAACACAGCCTCTATTGGTTAATATCGCAGACGACGGTTTTATCGCGCATTACTTAGCTCAGCATACAATAGCCATCGTTGATAGCTATCACACAAATTATGCCGAATATAAAACCTCTCAGCGTTTAAATAGTCCGCGTGTACACAGTCATTTTTGTGTTGAATATATCGCAAAAACTAAACACGACATGGCCATTATTCATTTCCCAAAAAGCAAGGCAGAGTTTAGTTTTATCTTAGCTATGCTCGCTGAGTCAATGACCGAAGACGCCACAATAGTCATTGTTGGAGAAAATAAGGGCGGGGTAAAGTCGGCCGAAAAACTCGCTAATGAATATCTCGAATATTGCCATAAAGCGGACTCTGCACGCCATTGTTTACTGTATATAGCTAAATTTAACGCCTCACTTCCTCGTTTTGATTTGCAAAAATTTTACAAGTATTACTCAGTGCAAATGCAAGATAAAGTATTGAAAATTGCCGCATTACCCGGTGTATTTAGCCAAAATGCACTAGATACTGGTACGGAAATATTATTAGCGCATTTACCTGAAACTATGTCAGGCAAAGTGTTAGACTTTGGCTGTGGTGCTGGTGTTATTGCAGCTTATATAGGCACTGTTTGCCCGCAAACACAATTATCTCTGGTTGACGTTAGTGCTTTAGCGCTTCATTCAGCGCAAACTACATTGACCTTAAACAATTTGACCGGTGAATATATTGCCTCAGATAGTTTATCTCAAGTGAAAGAGCGCTATGATTTTGTCGTTTCTAATCCGCCATTTCATCAAGGCATAAAAACCCACTATGAGGCTACGGAACAATTTTTAGCTAAAATCAAACAAAAATTAACCAATAAAGGCTGTATTACCATTGTCGCCAATAGCTTTTTGAAGTATGGCCCCATCATGGAGAAAGCCATAGGTAAAACAAAAACCCTGGCGGTAAAAAGAGGTTTTGCCATTTATCAGTGCTACCTTAACGGCAAAAATTAAAAAATAACTAAGACAAATGATTGTTGAAAGCAATAAGGTTTTCTACAATCACTTTATACCAACAATTAATTGAGTTTAGTATTGTATGCCAACAACCAAACATATTTGGTCTATTCGTCGGATCTGCCTGTTCTCAATCATCGGCCTTATTTCGCTATTATCTATTATAAGTATTTCAATAATTACCCAACAACATACCAATAGTTACAATACACTCGCTGAAAATCATATCAAATACTGGGCCAATGTATTAACCGAGGAAAGTCGAAGCTATTTAGTTAACTCAGAACGACAAGCGCTAAAAGACAACTTAGTTATTTCCGAGCAAATTCCGACCTTAAATTATTTACATATTTATCAACTCAATAAGCGAACTGAAGCCCTTGAGCTTTTTTATAGCTACAAGCGCGACGAACGACGCTCTGCTATTGCAGAAAAGTCGAACGATATTGAAAGCTTACTAATACCAAGATTTAAAGAAAAATACCTGGAATATATGCAGGCGATTAAAGTAAACGAAAAGATCATTGGCTTTATTTATCTGCAAAATAGCACAGAACACATAGTACAGGTCACTGATAAGCTATTGGTAACAAGTATTGTACTTATTGTTATTGTTATCCTTATTTCGATTTTTATTGCGCTACAGCTTGAGCGTTATATCAGCGCGCCATTCTTAGCACTGACTAGCACCATGCAAGTTGCCGCTCGACAAAAGAATTTTCGACAACAATGTGAGGCCATGCCATACCGTGAAGCTGATGTTTTAGCCCGTAATGTTAATATCTTATTTACTCGTATGGAAAAACATATTGCGCAACTAGATGCCGCAGAACAGCTGAGTATTGAGCATTCACACGAATTAGAAAATAAAATTAACAAGCGCACCGAAGCACTAAAAGAATCAAACCAAGATTTACTTTCCACCTTAGAAAAACTCCATCAATTCCAAGGCCAATTAGTGGAAAGTGAAAAAATGGCCTCGCTTGGTGATATGGTTGCAGGCGTTGCTCATGAAGTAAATACACCGATAGGTCTGGGCGTAACTGCCTCAACATTATTAGCGGATCGCTTAGAGGAAATTAAACACGCTTTTGAAAATAAAACGCTAAAGTCGAGCCAATTAAAGAAATTCTTGAATGAAGGCAGTGAAAATGTAGCCATTATCTATCGTAACTTAAACCGAGCCGCCGATCTCATTTCTAGCTTTAAAAAAGTAGCAGTAGACCAGTCAAGTGAAGAAGTGCGTACCTTCAATGTTAAGGAGCTTTTAACTGAAGTGTTACTTACTCTAAGACCACAATTAAGCCCTTTGCCCTACGTTATTGATATTGACTGCCCAAATGATTTAAGTATTGCTAGTAAACCGGGACCTATCAATCAAATCTTAATTAATTTGATCATGAACTCAATTATTCATGGTTTTGAAGGTAAGGATAAAGGCCGGATTTTAATAACCGTTATGCCATTAAGTAGCCAACTTAATATCCTCTACACGGATGATGGCATTGGCGTTGATAAATCGATTAGAAATAAGGTTTTTGAACCCTTTACTACAACAAAGCGTGGTGAAGGTGGTAGTGGTTTAGGCATGCATTTAGTTTACAATTTAGTAACGCAGGCACTCGGTGGCACTATCATATTAAACAGTGAATCAGGCCAAGGTGTTAACATTGAAATTAATTTCCCGATTAACTAAGCCCAGCTAGCAATAAAAAATTACACTACAGCCTGATAGATTGCGTGGCACAGCAGCATCAACTGATTAAGCTAAACTAGCGCTAGCTCTGCTTATTGAGCTATTACCGTCATTATTAGTCATGTAATTAATTGTTTTTTAACCATAGCTTCGATACCATTAGGCGATATTTAAAAAACTTGAAATAGGCTATAATTAACGAGTCGTTGCCTAAGCCGTTGCTTTACGCATTTGAAAAACTAAACCTCACACAACTGGAAAAACAACATGCAAAAACCTCATATATTAATCGTAGAAGACGAAGACGTAACACGTTTTAATCTGCGAAATTTATTTGAAGCTGAAGGTTATCAAGTGTCAGAAGCAATAGATGGTGACAGCATGGAGCACGAACTACAAAGTAACTCAATAAACCTGCTCATTATGGACATTAATTTACCGGGTAAAAACGGCTTGCTTTTGGCGCGAGAGCTCACCAAAAGTAGTGATTTAGCCCTGATTTTCCTTACTGGTCGAGACAGCGATATCGACAAAGTACTCGGACTAGAGATTGGCGCCGATGATTATCTGACAAAACCATTTAACCCACGTGAACTGACGATTCGAGCTCGTAATATTTTAAACCGAATATTACCCAGCACGATAGAAAAAGACCAAGCGATTATTCGCTTCAATCAATGGTCACTTGATGGTAATTCACGAAAAATGACCACACCGGACAATAAAGAAATATCGATTCCACGTGGAGAATTTCGCGCATTACGCATGTTAATAGCCAATGCTGGACAAATCGTTACTCGCCAGCAACTGATCAAAGAAATGACGGGGCGAGATTTGCGTGCGAACGACCGTACGGTTGATGTAACTATTCGTCGGCTCCGAAAACATTTCGAATCTGTAGCAAGTTCACCGGAACTAATCGACACTATTCATGGTGAAGGTTATCGCTTTATTGGCCATATAGAAACTAGTGCAGAGCATAATAATTAACCTACTGCTAGGGTTTATTGTCCCGCTAGCCAAAGCTGAAAGGTTTCAATAGCCTCTTGGTTGAGTAGTGTTAGTGAGCGCGATTGCTCAGCTTTAATTTGCCAATCTTCTGTAGACTTTTCTATGACAATAAGTTTGTGGTGAACCTGACATAAACCGGCGCTAGCAGCCGAGCCTTTCATTTTATGGCATTGCTCCTGCCATGCCTTTTGATCCTTATCAACAACGGCCGTCTCAATAGCATTTATATACAAGGCAGACTGCTGAATATATAAATCTAGCATCTGTTGAATCACATTGAGGTCTAATACTTCTAAATAACCATTAATTAAAGTTAAGTCTAATTGCTGCTTTGTTGCCATAAAGTTTCCTTAGGATAATAGCGTTACTGTTTGCTACTTGCATAAATACAGATACTTAGCGTGATGAGTAAGCTCTAAATACTTTTTACTTCGCGCCAGTATGCTAACGAATTAAGCTCCCAATTAACACCATTTTAAATTGCATAAATTTAACGCCACAACGATCATCAGCGCAATAAAAAATAACTTTTCTACCGAAAATAACGACGGATTCGTCGTGCTATTTATAACCGCGATTAAAAGTAACTATCATATTCTTCAACAATCTCACCGACACCATCACAAACATTGCTTTTAGTGGGTATTTCGTTCAAAATGACCGCCCTTTTTGGGGTCATTGCATTATATTCTACTTTAAAGAGCGTAATGCCAATTATAATTTTACTACGTACTGAAGTTACCAAAGATAGCCCTTTACCTAGTGCACAAGCGAATAGCGGAGTAAAAATGCCAACATTAATGCCTGATATAGCAAATCACACCACAGCACAAACTGAGGGTACTTTGGATTGGGTCGGCATGAGCAACATAGAAATGCCTATCATGGTTGCGTCGCAAGGCCAATCAGAACGTATGGTTTCAGCCTACGTAGATGCGTTTGTAAACCTTAAAGAGCCAAAAGCTAAAGGCATTCATATGTCACGCTTATATTTACTCCTTGATGAATTATCAAACTCAAGTGTTTTAAATCATCAAAGCTTAGTGACATTATTAGATGGTTTTATTAGTAGCCATCAAGATCTCAGCGATAATGCAAAAGTTAAATTTAGTTTCGACTATCACCTACGTCGCAAATCACTTATTAGTGGCAAACAAGGCTGGAAAGCCTACCCAGTGACCATTACAGGTCGGTTAAATAAAGGTAAACTTGATATCGAACTTGGTCTCGACGTGCGTTACTCTTCAACATGCCCATGTTCTGCAGCATTGGCTCGTCAACTGATCCAAAAGGCCTTTAAAGATAAATTTTCTCAAGCAGTTACGGTTGATTTAGACCAAGTGCACGAATGGCTGGGGACAACGGAGGGTATTATGGCAACGCCTCATAGCCAGCGTTCAGTGGCCGAAATTAAAGTTAAACTTAATAACTCATCAACTGAGTTTCCAATTACTGAGCTGGTTGATTTAATTGAAAATTCATTGAAAACGCCAGTACAAGCCGCGGTAAAACGTGAAGACGAACAAGAATTTGCCCGTTTAAATGGTCAAAACTTAATGTTTTGTGAAGACGCCGCTCGCCGTTTACAACATACCATGAATGTATCAGAACAATTTGATGACTTTTGGTTACGTATTAATCATTTAGAATCGCTGCATGCTCATGACGCCGTAAGTGTTACCACTAAAGGTGTTACTGGTGGCTACCAAGCTTAATAAAAAACTGACCATCAGCATGGTTATATAAGCAAAGGTTTTCTACCATAGTGTGGTCAGAAACAACAAAAAACCCTAGTTATTTTTAATGATTAGGGTTTTTTCGTTCCTGTTACTACAATTAAACAACATCAGTGGATAAAACACTTTTCAAAGCCTATCTTTCGCAATATTCATAACTGCATAAAGACTGAATACAAAATATTTTAGTACATTTTTATCTTAGCTAATAAAAATGTAATAAAATTACATGATAATATGGTTTTTTTGATTTACCTGCATATTTCCTCTTATATAGCCATGGACCATGACAATTATTGAGTATAAAAGTCGCTATTTACTTTTTAAAGTGTATAAAGACGTTAAAAAGTTACGAGTATTTACTCTATTTGGATTGACGTATGAATTGTAAATGTTTAATGTAAGGAGTTAGCCAGTAATAAATTGAGATTATTTATGCACTTTAAGTATAATTTTATCCATTAAAAACAAAATTGCTGAAGCTTTAATTTACGGGGAAGATAATGCAACTTTACGATCATACTTATCAGAAAGACAATTGTGGCTTTGGTTTAATTGCCCATCAGCACGGTGAAACAAGCCATAAGCTCGTAAAGACTGCCATTTATGCGCTAGATAGAATGCAACATCGTGGCGGCATCGCTGCTGATGGAAAAACCGGTGATGGCTGTGGCTTATTAATGCAAAAGCCAGACAGTTTTTTTCGCTCTGTTGCCGAAGAAAATAACTGGCAGTTGGGGCGAAAGTACGCCGTTGGTATGATCTTTCTTAACCCTGACCCCATTCAAGCTAACGCCAGTAAAAAAATTCTTGAAGAAGAATTAGCCCGTGAAACCCTTACTTTAGTTGGCTGGAGACTTGTTCCCACCGATGTCAGCACCTTAGGTGAAATTGCTAAAGGTAATTTACCCGCCATAGAACAAGTTTTTGTTAATGCGCCTCCAGGTTGGCGTAACCGAGATTTAGAGCGTCGCCTTTATATGGCGCGACGACGAGCAGAAAAACGCATCAGTGATCAACGCTTCTATGTCGCAAGCTTGTCCTGCTTAGTCACCATTTATAAGGGCTTAATGATGCCGGTAGACTTACCGAATTTTTATTTAGACCTTGCCGATATTCGTATGCAAACCGCCATTTGTTTATTTCATCAGCGTTTTTCAACCAATACGTCACCCCAGTGGCATTTAGCTCAACCGTTTCGCTATTTAGCACACAATGGTGAAATCAATACCATCAAAGGCAACCGACAGTGGAGTCGCGCTCGTACGCACGGCTTTAAATCACCATTGTTACCCGATTTACAAGACGCTGCGCCTTTTGTAAATGAAAGTGGCTCTGACTCTTCATCATTAGATAATATGCTCGAACTTTTTCTGGCCGGTGGTATGGACCTCTTCCGTGGCATGCGTTTATTAATACCGCCTGCATGGCAAAGTAATCCGCTTATGGATGACGACTTAAAAGCTTTTTATGAATTTAACTCTATGCATATGGAGCCTTGGGACGGACCCGCGGGTGTCGTAGTCACTAATGGTCGGCACGTTGCCTGTAATCTAGACCGTAATGGCCTTCGACCTGCGCGTTATGTTATCACCCGTGATGGCTTTATTACCTTAGCCTCTGAAGTCGGCATTTGGGATTATGGTGAAGATGAGGTAATTGAAAAAGGTCGAGTTGGCCCAGGAGAAATGCTTGCCATAGATACCTATACCGGAAAGATTTTTAACTCAAGCGCCATCGATAATGAACTAAAAGTTCGCCACCCATACCGGCAGTGGTTAGATAGTAATATTCGCCGTTTGATCCCTTTTGACAAATTAGATGCGCAATTAATTGGTCAACGGGTGTTTAGCGATCAGGAAATTGCCCAATACCATAAAATGTTTAATTACAGCTACGAAGAAATTCATCAAGTGGTAAAAACATTAGCCGAAAATGGTCAAGAAGCCACGGGTTCTATGGGCGATGACACGCCAATGGCGGTTTTATCTAGTCAACCAAGGTCGCTTTATGATTATTTTCGCCAACAATTTGCTCAGGTAACCAATCCACCGATTGACCCCTTACGTGAACGTTATGTTATGTCACTAGGCACTTGTATCGGTCGCGAGCATAACGTTTTCAACGAAACTACGGGTCATGCCGACCGTATTCTGTTCGAAACACCGGTATTAATGTATACCGGTTTAAAGCAATTACGTGAATTAGACCCTAAACATTATCGCTCAGACACCTTAAGTTTGAATTATCATCAAGCTGAGGGTTTAGAGGCTGCAGTGCTTCGTGTGTGTGATGAAGCCGAAACATTAGTGCGAGATAAAAATACCGTTATCTTAGTATTATCAGATCGCCAAATACATCAAGGCATGCTACCTATCCCTGCAGCCATGGCTGTTGGTGCCGTACAAAAGCGGCTAGTTGACCAGCAATTACGCTGCAACTCTAACATTATTGTTGAAACGGGCTCAGTACGAGATTCACATCAATTCGCCGTACTGTTTGGTTTGGGGGCGACCGCTATATATCCTTTCTTGGCCTTTGAAACTATCGAGCAGCTGGTTGAGCAAAAACAACTCGACCTTACCGCGCGCCAAGCGGTGGTAAATTACCGAGAAGGCATTAATAAAGGCTTATTAAAAATATTATCAAAAATGGGCATTTCTACCATTGCCAGCTACCGTTGTGCTGGATTATTTGAAGTTATCGGCCTAAATAGTAATATTATGGCGCTGTGTTTCCCTGACTTACCGAGTCGTATTCAAGGTGCAGATTTTGCAGATATTGAGCAAGACAATATTAACCTTGCCCGCAAAGCCTTTATGCCACATAAAAAAATGAGTCATGGCGGCTTGCTAAAATATGTGCACGGTGGCGAATATCATGCTTATAACCCTGATGTGGTCAGTACACTACAGGCAGCAGTGCGCAGTGGTGACTACAGTGACTACAGAGTATTTGCCGATCATGTTAACAAACGCCCTGCCGCGGCATTGCGTGACTTATTAGCATTTAAAGACGGTCAAAGCGCGATAGATATCTCTAAAGTAGAGGCTGATACCGAATTATTTAAACGCTTTGATAGTGCCGCCATGTCTATTGGCGCATTAAGCCCAGAAGCGCATGAAGCATTAGCTATTGCGATGAATCGCCTTGGTGGTTATTCAAATTCTGGCGAAGGGGGTGAAGATGAACGTCGTTATGGCACAGTAAAAAACTCCCGTATCAAACAAATTGCGTCTGGACGTTTCGGGGTTACCCCTCACTACTTAGTTAATGCTGATGTGCTACAAATTAAAGTTGCGCAAGGTGCAAAGCCAGGTGAAGGCGGGCAATTACCGGGCGATAAAGTGACACCGTTAATTGCAAAATTACGTTTTTCAGTACCTGGCGTTACCTTAATATCACCACCTCCACATCACGATATTTATTCGATTGAAGATTTAGCCCAGCTTATTTTTGACTTAAAACAAGTAAACCCAAAAGCGGTTGTGTCAGTAAAACTTGTCTCTGGGCCTGGTGTTGGCACTATCGCCTCTGGTGTTGCAAAAGCAAATGCAGACTTTATTACCATTTCTGGCTATGACGGCGGTACAGGTGCTAGTCCATTAACTTCAGTTAAATATGCTGGTTGCCCATGGGAGCTTGGCCTAGCTGAAGCGCACCAATCATTGGTGACTAATGGCCTGCGACATAAAGTGCGTTTACAAGTTGATGGCGGTCTAAAAACTGGCGTTGATATTGTTAAAGCCGCAATTTTAGGGGCTGAGAGTTTCGGCTTTGGTACCGCACCTATGGTTACGCTAGGGTGTAAATTCCTGCGTATTTGTCATTTAAACAATTGTGCAACAGGTGTTGCAACACAAGATGAAGTGCTACGCGAACAGTTCTTTAAAGGCTTACCTGAGCAAGTGATGAATTACTTTAAATTTATTGCTCAAGATGTGCGCGAGATTTTAGCCAGTTTAGGCGTGGTAAGTTTAACCGCAATTATTGGCCGAACGGATTTACTTGTGCCGCTAGCCGGTATTACCGCGAAGCAACAGAAGCTAGATTTACGACCCATTATTGCACCGGTTGTGGCCGGTGACGAGACGGCGTTATATCAAACTGCTACCAATGAGCCCTTTGACAAAGGCGAGCTAAACCAGCGTTTGCTGATACTTGCTAAAGATGCCATTGCGCATAGTACAGGCGGCGAGTACCGTTTAAAGATTCAAAACACTGATCGTTCGGTTGGCGCTTCACTATCAGGTGAGATTGCACGCCATCATGGCGATCAAGGTATGGCAGCAAGCCCAGTGAAAATATTTTTCAATGGCACAGCGGGACAAAGCTTTGGCGTCTGGAATGCTGGAGGCTTAGAAATGACCCTAACCGGTGATGCCAACGATTATGTTGGTAAAGGTATGGCAGGCGGAAAATTGACCATCAAGCCCCCCAAAGGTGTGGAATACTTAAGTCATGAAACCATGATTATGGGTAATACTTGTTTATACGGGGCAACGGGCGGTAAATTATACGGCTGTGGTCGCGCTGGCGAGCGTTTCGCGGTACGAAACTCTGGTTGTCATGCCGTTATAGAAGGGACTGGCGATCATGCTTGTGAATATATGACCGGCGGTATCGTTGCTATTCTAGGCCAAGTAGGCATTAATTTTGGTGCTGGTATGACCGGTGGTTTCGCTTATGTTTTGGATGAGCAAGACGATTTAGCCATCCGACTTAATAATGAATCTATTGAAATGTTAGCCATAGATGAGCTCAATATTCATCAAGAACATTTACGTGGCATTATCAACCAACACTTAGATGAAACGGGGAGCTTAAGAGCAGAAGAAATTTTAAGCAATTTTTCCAAGTACGCCCCGCTATTTAAGTTGATTAAGCCTAAGGCTGTTGATGTAAAAACCCTATTGGGACATCGCAGCCGTTCATCCGCAGAACTACGTGTTCAAGCGCAATAATCCGAGCACAGTGGAGCAACTATTTCATGAGTAAAAATGTTTATCAATTTATCGATGTAAAACGCATCGATCCGCCGAAAAAGGCGATAGAGCAACGCAAGATAAATTTTGTCGAAATTTATCAACCCTTAAGTAATGATCAAAGTGCCGGTCAAGCGGATCGTTGTTTAGATTGCGGTAACCCTTATTGCGAATGGAAATGCCCTGTGCACAATTACATTCCGCAATGGTTAGAACTGGTTACTGAAGGAAAAATAATGGAGGCGGCTGACCTATGTCATGAAACTAACAGCCTGCCTGAGATGTGTGGCCGAGTTTGCCCACAAGACCGGCTTTGTGAATCAGCCTGTACCCTCAATGATGACTTTGGTGCGGTTACTATCGGTAACATTGAAAAATACATTACCGATACCGCAATTGCCCAGGGTTGGAAACCTGATTTATCACAAGTGGTTGCGACCGGAAAACGCATTGCTGTTATTGGCGCAGGCCCGGCAGGCATAGCTTGTGCTGATGTCTTGACCCGAAATGGCGTTCAAGCCGTAGTATTTGACAAACATGCGCAAATTGGTGGCTTACTGACCTTTGGCATTCCGTCTTTTAAACTAGAAAAAGACGTCATCCAAACTCGCAGAGAAATTCTTGAAGGCATGGGAATAGAGTTTCGCTTAAATACTAATGTCGGTGTCGATATCAGCTTTGAAGATATCAGTAATGAATTTGACGCGGTATTTTTAGCCCTCGGCACTTATACTGACATGACCGGTGGCTTTGCAAACGAATCTGCACCTGGGGTATATAATGCACTAGATTTTTTGATTGCTAACACACAGAAGTTAATGAAGCTTTCTCAAGAGGATGGCAATGTTAATGCTAAACCTTATGTTAATTTTTCAGGTAAAAAAGTGCTTGTCCTTGGTGGTGGTGACACCGCTATGGATTGTGTCCGCAGCTCTATTCGCCAAGGTGCAACAGAGGTAACTTGTGCCTATCGTCGTGACCAAGCCAATATGCCCGGCTCACCACGAGAAGTGCAAAATGCTAAAGAAGAAGGCGTAGATTTTCAGTTTAATATCCAGCCACTTGATATTGCAACCGATGATAAAGGTAATACTTGCGGCGTTAAATTTATTAAAACCCAACTAGGCGCGCCAGATGCGAAGGGGCGAAGAAGCCCTGAAGCAATTACTGGCTCTGAATTCATTATGGCGGCCGATGCCGTAGTGATTGCCTTTGGCTTTATGCCCAGTCCGCCACAGTGGATGAAAGATGCTGGCGTTGCAGTGGATGATCGAGGTCGAGTTATCGCTGCCGATAACACCAGTTTTGCCTTACAAACCAGCAAAGAAAATATATTTGCTGGCGGTGATATGGTGCTTGGCTCAGACCTTGTGGTTACCGCTATAGACCAAGGTCGCAAAGCCGCCATTGGCATGCTTGACTTTGTCTTGACCGCTCAGGAAAAAGAAGCATAAGCGACTAATGCCGTCACTTTAAAATGCTGAATATTAGGCATTTTAAAGTGCTCATTATGATGATTCAGCATTGAGCGATATAATCGTTTTTAACCGCTATATTACAAGTCGACGTTATATTTTTTATCAATGCGCTTAATTTGCTAAAACTGAGCTTCAGCACTGAATTGGTCACTAGCTATGTTAGCTGGTAAAATGTTCTGTACGACACAGTATACTCATACAGCACTAGGATACATGATGAATTGATATCCGATTACGGCCGTTATTTTTCGCCTGATATAACTGTTCGTCAGCGAGCTTAATCCAATCATCAATATTTTCAGAAAATGTCGCTTGTGCCGTCATAGCACCAATCGAGATAGTAATAACAATTAAATGGCCAGCATCATTCGCAAAGTGAAGTTGCGATATTTCCTTACGCAATTCTTCCAGTTTTTCGAGCATAACGCCTTGCTCATCATCTTGAACAACAATAATGAATTCTTCACCACCAAAACGTGCAACAATATCACTACGTCGGTCAAATTTAGCTTTCATTAATCTACTAACAGACGCTAAGCATTCATCGCCCTTTAAATGACCATGATCATCATTGAGCCTTTTAAAATGGTCAAGGTCTAGCATCGCCATCATCATAGTGGCATTATTTCTCGACAGTATTGCTTGTAATTCACAAAATTTACTCTCCAGATAGCGTCGATTATATAACCCCGTCAAACTGTCTGTATTAACCAATTCTTTCAGGGTTTTATTCGCTTGGTTTAGTTCCGTTGTGCGTTTTTCTACTGTCTCTTCTAAAATAAATTGCTGCTTTAATAATTTTTCTTTCGACTGTTGCAATTCGTCATACAAGGTTACGAATTCAATTGGGGCATCGCATGGAATCGCTTTATACCCTTGCTTGCCATCACTGCGAGCCAATTCACCTAAGGCGAATGCTAGTGGCCTATTTAAGACATTGGCAAATTTGTGCGCCAATAAAATCACCAAAACGAAAATTAGTGATAACGCCATATAAATCGTCAAATATTGCTGTTCAATCAATTGTAAAATTTGTCCATGCTCAATTAAAACGAATATTTTCCAACCATTATTGAGTATTAATTGGCGATACAAATAGCGTTTTTTATTCGCCCCATAAGTATCAATCATCATCAATGGATGCTTGGAATTAGTTTGTTCAAAAGAAAAATCAAATTTCGACAATGTGGTGAGCTTCAAACTAGCTCCTGCATAGATGACATTGCTATATTCATCGGTCAATACCACATCAATTTCTCGATCATTCGCGGCATAGCGATTAACCTGCTCAAACAAATTCAGATTTAACGACCCTTCAACTATGCCAACAGGTTTATCATGGTTTTTAGCGTATATTGGCGCACTGATGGCAATAATAGGATCAGCACCAAATCCCCGCCCGAGAAAAACTGAGGAAACATAAAGCGACTGCTGATAAAAGGCTTGGGTAAAGTATGAGCGGTCCGCAACCGTAAAACCCGTTTCCGGTAAATTTGCCATTAAAGAACGTGGTGAAGAAGTAACTAAATCGGCATCCTGATTTGCAATTAACATGGTCAGAAAACCCGGATAAATCTTATGCACTTGCATCAAAGCCTGATCATAACCACTGGGCTCAACAACAGATAACTTATTCGCTATTTGGGCAATTGCCTTTTTATGTTCATCAAGGTAATTTTCGATAATACGACCCACATACTGACTACTAATATCCAGCTTATCTTTAAATTGTTGATCCTGTGCATTGGTTAAACTTCGACTTAAAAATAAACAAACGCCAACCACAAAAAATGCCGACATGATCCACAAAATATAATGTAAATATTGTTTCAGGGTTTTCACCAAGGGGGGCTGTTGTGATTTTACCCAAGCGTTTAATTTATCACTGAAGACAAAAATAAAAATAACCGCTAAGGCTGTATAAAAAACCGCATTAATGCTTTGTTTAAACAAAGAAAAAAGCAAAAACCCTTGCGAACCTGTGGTATTAAACCAGATGATTACTGCCGTCAGTGGCATGCCAATAATTAACCAGTACAAAAAATCTGCTGTCGGTAAATACCATCCGCGACTGCGCATATAGGAAACAAACAGTGCTTCTAAGCCAAAGGTAACAAAACCATAGGGATGACCCCAAATAATTAACAGTGGCGCGCTACAAATTAATGCACAAAATAATGTCAATGTCGGTCGAAGGTAAGCGGCGGCAATAATAAAGGCAAGATTACCGATAACTAAAGAAACATTATAGGCAAGTTCGATAGGATAACTATTCAGCAATGCGCCTAATAAGCCTAACACCACGGCTAATAAAAATGATCGGCCTTGACTAAGTTGTACCTCAGCAGCATCGCTTTCAGGCTTTACAGTAATCTTAATCGGCGCAATAGCCATGTATGATCTACCACTTCAAAGGTTAATAAATGACTAATATTCACAATGAACAAGCTTGTTTTGCTACGGTCACACATGCAATTACTTTCAGTAATCTACAAGACCGCAATACTCACGTCAGTCTTCATTAGAGTAATCTCTATAAATAGCTATTAAGATTATCTGCTATTAAACTATAGTGCATTAATTACAAAAGCCCTGTCAATGTAATTGCAGGGCTTTACACAAAGCTATAATTTGCAGGCTGCGATGAGTCTTGCTTACACATTAGTCATTTAAAGGCCATTAATTGACGTTAAACCATATCGGCAAACGGGTTCTTTGCCGGTAATACTATTTTGTTAGCAAAGCCTGTCACACTAATATCTTCATCCGTTATGCTAATGTCATCATCGGTCAAGGTGCCATCGCCAAAACGGTAAATAATCTGAAACTCACCATTATCAGCGAGTGCTTGATATTTGCTCCTGGCCTGTTCTACTAACGCCGTTTTTTCTCGATACTCTGCCATCGCCTCGCGGCCATGACGCTTTTCCATCATGGCTAAAGTTACCGCTGGAGAAAATAAAGTCGCGGTTGCATTATTGCCGCCAAAACCTTTCGAGTTTATAAAAGCAACATCCATATTTTGACAATGCCAGTGCTCAGTTGCGATATTTAAGCGTTCGTTATGAACGTCATCAGCCACTTTATCAATGGTAGTGATGCCCGGCATGATATTGTGGGCGAAAATACCTAGCGCCATTGCCACCTGATCGCCACTTGCTGGGCCAATCGTGTGACCCACAAAAGCTTTAGGTGCAGCAACAGGCCAATGATTAATATCAAAACTTTTTGCAACGCGATCATAAATTAACGATTCTGTCACTCGGTTTTGCGGCGTACTAGAGCCATGTGCCAATATAAAACTGCGCTGTTGAACTGACTCAGCACCCAAAATCGATTTCGCTAATGATACTGACTTAGCCATGGTGATGTAGTTGCCAGGACCTGGCGCTGTAATCGACTTTTTAATACCGTCAGCATTGGTAAAAACATCAGCAACAGAACCCAAAACATTTGCGCCAAGTTCAAGCGCTAAAGCATCATCGACTAAAATAATAAATTGTGCGGCTTCACCAATAGTAAAACCACAGTTTTCACCAAAAGGACGGCTAGTACGGCGATGATCCGCAACACCATTACCATCTATTTTCTTTAAACCTTCTTCATTGGCCAGCGCACTCATGTTACCAAAGCCTTCAACAACTTCAGGGGTAATGGCACAATCGTTACTACCAACAATCGCTAAGCGAATGCGACCGGCTTGAATATCTTGAACCGCAGCTTTTAAGTTATATAAAAACGTCGCACATGCGCCGGTAGAGGTAAATGTCGTGCCGACATTACCCGTGACATAAGCGTTAACGAAGTCTGTCGGCATGGTATTTAAACCCAAGGCTAAATTTTTTGTTGAGACACGCTCGCCCTTAAGACGACTTTGCATCATGCCGCCAACGCCTTCCGCCTGGGTTTGGCCAAAAACAGAGGCTGAATAAGTCCCTATTTCATCAGGACTAATTTTATTAGCAATTTCATCCCAGCTATAACCGGTCGAGTGAATAGCATCTGCTGCGCCAAAAATAGTCGCCTGTAAACCACGCGGCTGATAACGACTATTGTATAAACTTGCGGGTTTAAAACCAGTTGGAAATTGTCCAGCTGCTTTAATTGGGTTATCACGAGTTGAGTCATGTCTGACTTCAATTTCACCCGCTATATCAACACGAACACGTTTGTCTTCTAACTCAGTAATTTGCCATGTGCGCGGGAGTGGGCTCGGTAAATCACGAGTACGGGTTTCAAAGCTAAGGCCTTTTTCGCCAGCATCCATAGTGAGTTTTTGTTGCCAAGGGGTGGCATCAGGATCAAAATGTTCATCTTCAATTTTGCGGATCAAAGTACCCGCCAGTATGACTTCACCGAAATGTTGTTCAACATCAGATTTATCAACGATATTGCCTTCAGCATCTATTAACTTGCCATCTTGGCTAGTTAATAGATTCATTAACGTCGCTAAACCGACAAAAGTTTCCTGACGAGCTTCAGCATTTAATTTATCAATCACAATACGGCGAAAGCCTTGGTGAAATGATGTTCTACCCGCAGCATTAATGCCGCCCATGCCAACTATAATCGGTAACGCAGTCATGAAAAATCTCTTAAATTCAAAGCTAATTATTTATGTCGTTCAGTGTAAGAGTTACCACAAACAAATAATATCCATTTATAGCCATAAAATATGTCAAAATAGCCAAATAATACAAAAAAGCGAGTTGAATAATAATGAAGGTAAAATTGCCACGCAAAAAAGCCAAGACAATTAATATTGCCTTGCTGCTTTATGATCATATGTTAGCCACCAGTGTCAGCCTACCGGTTGAAATGCTGCGTGCTGGCGAAGCGGTGGCGTTACAAGAAAACCGCTATGCACCGCGACTATCGATTCAAATGGTGGCTGAGACTGTTAAACCAATATCTACCCGGGCGTTAATTAAACTATTGCCCGATACTGACATTGACCATGCTCAGCTACCTGACTTTGCCTTTATCCCAAGCTTGTGGCGCAACCCGAGACCAACCATTGTAAAACAGCCGAAAATGTTAAGCTGGTTAAGTGCTATTTGGTCACAAGGCTCAACTTTAATTGGTGGAGGTACTGGTGTCTGTTTTATGGCTGAAGCCGGTATTTTAGATCATCACCCAGCAACAACCCATTGGCATTATGTCGAGCAGTTTAAACGTGATTATCCAAAAGTAGACTTGAAACCGGACTTTTTTATCACACAATCGGAGCGCACTTATTGTGCCGCGAGTTTAAATGCCCTTGCAGATATTGTTGTACATATTATTTTTCAAATTTACGGTCAAAACGCCGCACAACAGGTAGAGCGAAACTTTTCCCATGAAATTAGAAAACCGTATGAAGAGCAACGCTATTTAGAAGGTGCGGTCGATCGCCATCCTGACGAATTGATCAGTCAAATTCAGTTTTGGCTACAAACTAACTTAAGCTCTGAGTTAACTTTAAATGATATCGCTCAACAGTTTGGCATTAGTCAGCGCTCATTTACTCGCCGATTTAAACTCGCCACCGGCATCAATGCCACACAATATTGGCAGAAACTAAAAATACAAACTGCAAAGGATTTATTAGCGGCCAGTAATCTATCGATTCAAGAAGTGGCTTTTCAAGTCGGCTATCAAGACCAAGCAAACTTTACCCGGCTATTTAAGCAAATGCTCAGCATTACGCCAAAAGCTTATCGCGCTATGGTGAGAAAAAAATTATTTAGTAATGACTAAGTCATTACGTCAAAACAATAAAAGACTAAAACGATGTTGTCGAACCATTACTCTTAAGGACTATTTTAGAGCAAAAGAAAATACCCCCAACTAGCCAACAACAGCAACCAAGGTAAAACGATTAAGGCCTTTGTACTATTTGCTAAATTTTCACTTTTAATACTTGGACCATTCAAGCTATCTGCTGATTCAGCACTTGCTTTCGTCGCAAGCGTTTTTTTACGTTGTTTGTCGCGCTCACGTGCTTTAGCTTTTTGTTGCTTCTTATATTCGCTGATACCTTTTTCAATACCTTGAGCAATTAATTTGGTTTGTTCTTTTGTTTGGGCCTTTTTTTGTCTGCCTTTAGCCATGCGTAACGCTTCACTTTGTACTTCGCTTGAAATTTTAGTAGCAACTTGAGCTGTCAAAATTAGTATTCCTGTCGCTTGATGTTATTACCCTATGATGCCATTAATCATGGAAAACTTTAACCACAAAGCTAATTAGTTTATTCTTGCCCCAGCAGACTATTAAGCACTGATTATATTAATAGCAAATTCCCATAATATAGAGAAAACCATGAGCGACTTACTGAGCACAGCAAAAAACCAAATTACACAAATGTTATCAATGCAGAACGCTATGAATTCACGGGTCAGCGAAACCTGGCGAGATAACAATTATGAATGGTATCGTGCCATTTGGGTTGAATGTGCAGAAATGCTAGACCACCATGGTTGGAAGTGGTGGAAACACCAAGAAATTGACGTTGCGCAAGTGCAGCTGGAGCTAGTAGACATTTTTCATTTTGGCTTAAGTTTACGTTTAATGTCGGGCGACTCTATTGCCGATATTAGCCAGACCTTAGCCAATGAATTAACGCACAACAGCGGCGAGCAAGATTTTAAAATTGCTTTAGAAGCCCTTGCCTCTAAAGCTGTGACCGATAAAGCCTTTGACGCCTTAGCACTAGCGGATTGCATGCGTTTAATGTCAATGGATCTAAACGAACTGTTTCGCCAATATGTCGGTAAAAACACCTTAAACTTCTTCCGTCAAGATCACGGCTACAAAGACGGTAGCTATAGTAAAGTTTGGCACGGTGAAGAAGATAATGAAGTGTTGGCAAAACTAGTTAACACACTTGACGCCAGCGCAGATGATTTTCAGCAACAGCTTTACGCCGCATTAGCCGCTAAATATCCAAAATAGCTAAATTTAAAAAAGATAAAAATAAACCCTACAAATCAGCTAGTTAAATTGTTTATTGACCGTAACAAACATTATTAATTAACTAGCGCGTTCATAGTGTCATCTCTGGCTCATTTTTTGCTTTATCTAGCTTACTAAGATAAACGTCAAGAATTTGAACTGCCGGAGATGTATATGGAACTCATTCTATTTGCCATGATCAGCCTAATTGTTATTGTTGCTATGCTTGCCAGTCGTTTAAACGATAATAGCTTTCCTTTTCCTTTCGATCGTAAAACTGCCCTATTCACGCCCGCAGAAAAAAACTTTCAAAACCTTGTTGAGCAAGCCATGGGTGGTAAGTACCGCATTATAAATCGCGTTAAACTTGCCGATATTGTTAGCATTCGCAATGGTGTATCAAATCGAGCAAGCCAAACGGCTGCTAACAATGCCAATAGCAAATATTTAGATTTTGTTATTTGTGAACGCGATACCATGAAATTATTAGGTGTCATTGACTTAGTTGACACTCAAGGTAAAGGTTACAAAGTTAAAAAAGATTGGTTTGTCAGCGGTGCACTTGAAGCGGCATCGATTCCCCATATTCGTATTAAGGTGAAACCTAATTATACGATTGATGAAATTCGTGCCTGCATTAACAGCCGGATATTAGGAAATAATGCGCCTTTACCAAAAATAAAAGGTCGAATTATTCCGGCACCGTTAGTGAAAGCTCGTCCAAGACCAGCCGGTGTTTTATCACCTGCAGCAGCTAAAGCAATGTTAGCAAAAGATACACCCGCTATGGCTGGGCAACTATCGTCACCGCAAGTAGCGGCATTACCTCACTAAAGTATTTAGTCCGATAAAAGCTAAAGCAGACAGTGATGTCTGCTTTTTTGTTAATTTTACGGACAAGTCGCGCTATAATCCGCCTATAACCCCTGGCGTTATATATGCGCCAAACTTTTTACAGGATTGAAGTTCATGAAAGCAGGCATTATCGGCGCAATGGAGCCAGAAGTAGCAATTTTAAAAGCAAAATTAGTAAATTGCCAAACATCCACGCATGCTGGATACACATTTTATCAAGGCCAACTAAACGATGCTGATGTGGTTATTGTTCAGTCAGGCATTGGTAAAGTTGCCGCTGCATTAGCGACAGCAATACTTATCGATAAATTCCAACCTGACTATGTGGTTAATACCGGCTCAGCTGGCGGTTTTGAACAGTCACTTAAAGTCGGCGATATTGTCATTAGTTCAGAAGTACGTTATCACGATGTTGACGTGACCGCTTTTGGTTATGAAATAGGTCAATTACCGGCAAACCCACCGGCATATATTCCTCATCCTGAACTTGTTGCTGCAGCAAAGGTCGGAATAAGCTCGCTTGAAAATGTGCAAACTTTACTGGGTTTAATCACTACTGGTGATACTTTTATGACCAAAGATGACGATATTGCCAAAGCTAGAGCCAATTTCCCCACTATGGCTGCCGTAGAAATGGAAGGTGCCGCGATTGCCCAGACCTGTCATCAGTTCAATATTCCTTTTGTCGTTATACGTTCAATGTCTGATATTGCCGGCAAAGAGTCGCCAACATCATTCGAAGCATACTTAGAAACAGCATCGGTTAATTCTTCTAAGTTAGTTATTAGCATGTTAGCTGCACTGCAAGGAAAAACGCTAAACTAATGCAAAATTTGAGTAATATTCTCACCAGCCCCAATATGTATTCTGCTGCCGTCACGCTGTTATTGTTGATCGCGTTAAAAGCATTAATTGGTCGGTTTGTTACTCAACAGCCGTTAGCTTTTTTCAGCTTCTATTGTCAGCGCCTAGCGGATAAAGTTAATAAACCAAGCAACAGCTCACGCCAACAAAACATTTCGGGCCTCATTGCTATTATTGTAACCTTAGTGCCATTAATGGTTATTTTATGGCTATTTGAAACGCTTATTGAAGTGTATTGGTTATGGAACGCATTCTTACTTTACTTCGCACTAGGCAGCTTCGGCTTAACTAAAACCAGTAAAGTCGTGGCGCGCGAGCTGGTGGCTAATAATACCTACCAAGCCAAGCAAAAAATAGCGCCTTTTTTATTGCGTGATACCGAGCAACTATCGCCATTAGGCATCAGTAAAGCCTGTATTGAAATGCAAGTGCTACGCAGTTCACAATTGTTGGTTTGCGTGGGATTTTATTATCTTATTTTTGGCCCATTAGCGGCGTTAACTTTTCGTTTATTGCTAGAAATGCATTATGCCTGGAATATAAAAGCGCTGCGTTTTGTTCACTTTGGCGCAGCGGTTAATCATATAGTTAATTTACTGCAATGGTTACCGTCACGATTATTCGCCTTACTACTTCTACTCGGCACGGTTGGCCAAAACACTTTACTTTATTGGCGCTTAACACGTGGTAAGTTTTTTCAAACTAACAACAGTTTATTGTTGCATATACTGGCCTTAGGACTAGAGATAAAGCTCAGTGGTGTTGCTATGTATGGCGGTAATAAAGTCCGTAAAGCGAGTTTCAATGACCACGCAAGGCAACCACAAGCCACTGATATAATCCACGCCAGCAAACGGATAAATTATGCGCTATATTTGTTAGTCTTACTGGTTATGCTGCTGGCTGTATTATCCTATAGTGCGGCTATTTTTAGTAAATAGCTTGGTATTGAGCGCATTTCATTAGCGATTAAAAGCCTTTGCTATTGCAAAGATTAAGGTAGACTATCGCTATTAACGTAAAAACTCGTTTAGCCATTATCTTAAGGATTTTTCATGAAACTCATTAAATCAACCGTTATTATTTTATTGAGCCTTTGCTCATGGTTTACCTTTGCCGAACAAACCACGATCATTTCACAACAAGCGTTATTAACCCTAATGGCCGCGCCTGCTAATCAGCCGATAGTGTTAGATGTTCGAACCGCTGAAGAATTTTCCGAAGGCCATATTGAAGGTGCCATCAATATCAGTCATGAGCAAATCAACGCCAACCTCAGCAAAATAATGGCTTTTAAAGATCAAACAGTCGTTGTGCACTGTCGCTCAGGCCGTCGGGCTGTAAGTGCTGAAAACGACCTACGTGCTGCAGGTTTTAGCGATCTTCGCCACCTCGAAGGTGATATCAAAGGTTGGCAAGCTGCTGACCTACCGTTAGTAAAATAAACCTTAACGTAAATGCTTGAATTATTGTATTGGCTTGACCTATTTGGCATCGTGGTGTTTGCCTTTTCAGGGGCGCTAATGGCTGGACGCTATAAACTCGATCCCTTTGGTGTAGTAGTATTATCTGCTGTTACCGCGATTGGTGGTGGCACCATTCGCGATGTTATTTTACAAACACCGGTGTTTTGGGTTGAAGATCCGATTTACCTTTATGTGATTTTGGCAACCGCCGTACTGACCATTATTTTTATTCGTTGCCCAAAGCGCATTCCTAAACGTTTTTTATTAGTCTCTGACGCCTTTGGTTTAGCACTATTTGCGGTACTGGGTACAGAAAAAGCCTTAAGCCTAAATGCCCCAATTCCCGTTGCTATTGTTATGGGTATGATGACGGGCGTAGCTGGCGGTATGCTGCGCGACGTGCTGTGTAATGTCATTCCAATGATTTTAAGAAAAGAAATTTATGCCACGGCCGCTATTTTAGGTGGCGCCTTATATACCTTATTGCTTTACCTCGACTTGCCCGAACACATCGCGATTATTGGTGCTATATTGGGGGCACTGGCCTTACGTTTGGCCGCTATTTATTGGCGGGTAACTTTACCCGCATTTCAAATAATTGAGCTAGACGAAAGTAATAAAGACCTGTAGCACCAATCGAGTTAGTTAAGTACTTCGATTGATATATTGCTACTAGCGCTTTATTGGCAGCGTTATTAATAGTTAAACACCATTAACGCTGCCTATATTGTTAACTCAGATAAATACCGGTTAAACATTAGGTAACCACATAGTTGCCGCCGCGCCAAAGATACCAAGCCCCATCACAAGTGTTGCCGCCATAAGCACGACAGAAACGGCATATTTGCCAGTAGCATCAGCCTTGTTTTGTGCCCAAAAATACAGTTCTAATAATGCTAATGGTATAAGATACTGAGCAAATGCTAAAGCAATAATAAAAGGCCCTTCAAAGGTTTCTGGATCAAAACCAACCGGGCCTTGATTAATAAGAATCCATGCCATTAAGCCAACACGAAAAAACCAGCCGGCACTTACCACCATAAATAACCGCAACGCCCATTGACGATGTTGTTTAATTTTACCTGCTATCACATTGCGCAAAGCCAGTACCGCAAAGGTAATAATTAACAACACCATAATATTCATCGCCAAGAACATAGCTTGGCCACCAGGCATTTTGCCATAGCCCCAAATCAAATATAGCCCTAAAAGGCTACCAATAAAAATGGTCACCATGTACACGCGGCCATTAAGTCGGTGAAATTTAGGCGCCTTAGCTCGAATTTGTGGTATCAGTTGCAAGGGTCCAAAGCCCATAATAATCACCGCAATTAATACATGAATAATAAGCGCGATTAATCCAGACATATTGCCATTAGGTGACTCCAATACATCAGTGTTGCCTGAAAGTAATGAACCGCCATAATGCACAATAACGTAATAAACCATAATCCATTGGCCAATAACAGCCACTGTAAACCAAAACTTCGCTACGGTGGTTAATGCCGCTTCTCCAAATGCTGCAACATCCAATGCGCTGCCCGTGACATTTTCTTTCATACCATATTCCTAGTGCGTTACTAAACTCCTGCATCGTTTGCAAATGCCATTCCAAAATATTTTTACTTTAATTTCAAATGGTTAAAATATTGAGTTACAGATAAGATGCGATTTTAACTACTTTAAGGTTTTTTTGACCTAAACTTACACTTGGCTAACGACTGTAAAAGCAACAGCACTGGCAGTCAAAAACCTTGATAGTCGACAGGAGACTTAGGTAAAGAAAGCACTTACGCTACGTTTATAATACCTTGTAAGTGCCTTGATATGATTGTGTTGATATGGAGAGATGAAAAAACTAGCCACTCGCAACTCGCAACTCATGTCAGCAGAGCCCTGAATAAGGCAGCTTTAAGTGAGTTTATTTTAGAAATCAAAATGACTGAGAAATACCTCGTAAATGACTTTATCAACCTCTGTGCCATAACAACGCGTATGTTTAAATTCGCCATTTTCTTCATAGACACTGGAGTTATAGATGATGTATTTAATTTCATCTTTCCCTTGTACTTTTGCAGGGTAATTCTTCAAGGTATCAAAGCGACTTAAACGCTCCATCATGTCAGCTAAACAACCTTCATTTATCTGAAATTCTGAAACATGATGACCGATATATTCATTTTTTCCATAACCTAATACATCGAGTTCACATTCATTGGCATAAACAATAATACCTTCTGGCGACACCGCATGAATACCTATTGATGAGTGATAGATAAAATCTTCTGGGTTCTCAGTAAACATAAATACCTTCAAGCCTTTATAGCTATCGCTTCTACTACTATTGATTGATTTTTATACTTTAACTGCAATAGTTTTTTTAAACAATAAAAAACATTATGCTAAGCGAGCAGTAAAGTTCACGTGAACATTTTTAAGCGTAGCAACTACGCAAGAAGTAATAAAACCATTATAATGCGATGTTTTACCATCCTAGATCAGGTTATTTTATTGAAACTCAGTAAAAGATTACAGCAAATTGAGCAAATGGTCACAGCAGATTACACTCATATATGGGATTGCTGCTGTGACCACGGTTTTTTGGGTGCAAGCTTGTTGTCTCGACAAGCAGCCCAAAATATACACTTTGTTGATATAGTGCCTGAGCTGATAACCAGCGTAGAAAGCAAGCTACAGCAGTTTTATCAACATTCCCCTGCAACTTGGCAAACTCACTGCCTTGATGTAGCAAAGTTACCGCTGCAACAATATCAAGGAAAACACCTCATTATTATTGCTGGGGTTGGTGGCGACTTAATGAGTCAATTCATTAATGACATTCACCAAAAAAACCCTCAGTTGAATATTGATTTTTTACTATGCCCGGTTAATCAACAATATACCGTGCGGCAAAAACTAATAGCATTAAAGTTCAGTTTGAAAAATGAACGCTTAGTTGAAGATAAAAACCGCTATTATGAAGTGATGTTGGTGTCATCAACAATCGATATAAATAGCCCTATTAGCGCTGTCGGACATGATATTTGGCATTCGGTTAACGTTACACAAGCAAGGGCAGTTAAACAGTATTTAGAAAAAACACTCGATCACTACCGTCGTATTCAACAAGGCTGCACAGAAAATGTTGATGATATAATTAATGCATATCGTAGTAAGGCCTAACGTAGCCATTTTTATTTGCTTGCGATGGTTTGGCCGAGGCATATAGCCAACGATACTTTGTCGCGCTTATATTGCTTGTATATGCCAGTCACAATGACTTAAGAAGTCATTGCATAATCAATGATTACACCATAACAGCTATAAACCATTATCAATAATCCCATATATCTGATTATTTTCAAAAAGCTGGGACTTAAATTAAGCTTTAACTTAGCCGCGTCGATAAATTTACCATGAGATATTTGCACAAGCATGACACCCAGAGCAAATACAATGATAAAGTCTAGCCAGTATCCTAAATCCATTGATTAACTCCAATTAATGCAAGGCATACCAACGCCCTCTTAACTTTCCACCAAAGTGATACAAGATCAAAGTGAACAGCTCGCTGTTTTTAGTCTTACTTTAATGACTTGTATGTTTTTACTACTCGATTTTAAATATTTTCTTAATAAGTTTAGCCGTCATAACTGCAACAATTATTCCGATAAAGAAATATAAAACAATTAAATGAGTTGTAAAGCTAGCGGTGTAAGTCTCATTGTTAGCAAGTAAACATTTTCCTGTTGGGTAGCTAAAACTGCCGCCATGATCAAGACAATCATCGACTAAAATAAAGTCATTGATTAGCCAGATGACGAATAAGCTGAATATCACGCCAATAAATTGTGGTATAGAATCTTTACTCATACTTTCCTAAAACATAACGCCCGGTTAACAGGCTAAATATTGTTGGCTAAAATAGCGGTGCAGGAACAAAAGCCAGCTGTTTTTAGTCTTTGTTTATTTGCTTGGTAACCACTTTTAGTGCCCTTTGAATTTCTTTAAAGCTGTCTTTATAAACTGCCTAAAGTGGATGGGGATTATAACAAACAACGCTACCCCATTATTAAAATCAGGGTTCAAACTAAGGTAATACTGAATTTCTAGTTTGTCACTAGACTTAAAACCCTCAAGCTCTCTTGCTGAGTAATTGCTTGCTCTCCCCACTGGTACTAAGCAGCGTAGACCGACCTCGCTACTCACTTCACCGTTTGAGTTGAACTTTTCAAAGATATTGTCGGGCACTGGGTGGTTTGGATGAGGCCAAATTATTCCAATATTCTTTGCAATAGCTCGATACATTGCAGGGCTTAACATTGTGTCAGCATAGTATATTTTTCGCCATGGCCGGTGTAACCAACACTTAAAAATCTCTGATAATGAAAACTTGAAAGTATTACTACCTTGTCGGTATTCGGGGAAGAAAGCCGCTGAAGCACGAATTACGATGGTGCGAGATTCATCACTAAACGTGAGCAAGCAATAACCGACTAACTTAACACCATCAAAATAAAGCCTTAACTTACGTTGAAAAGCCCCCTTATCATCAAAGTACTTTGCTAGGTATGCATCTGGTGAGATATTTGAGAAGCTAAATTTAATAATTTCAGATATAGCTGCACGCTCAGGGTCCGATAACCATTGTCTACTTTGAGTTAACCCCTTTACCTTTAATTTCATAATCAAATACTCCATCTCGATTTATCGCATAATACCTCACTAAGAGGCTAATAACAGTGTGCTAAAATGTGCAGCGAAGCGGAACCGAGCAAACTGTTAGCAGTCCGGTCTTAATTGGCTTGTTATCTCATCACTCTGACCAAACGGCAAATTCGTTACCATTGGGATCGCTAAAGTGAAACCTTCTTCCGCCAGGAAATGAGAAGATAGGCTTAATTGTTTTACCCTTTGCGTGCTCAATTTCAGCTTGAATTGTCTCAAGTGAATGACTGTACAGCACAATAAGCGGACTACCAGTTTTAGTGGATACAACTAAATCAGATTTAAAAAAACCTCCGTCGACTCCCTGAGCAGTAAAGCTACAATAATCAGGCCCGTAATCGACAAAAGACCAACCGAACACAGCACTAAAGAAAATCTTAGTGGCTTCAATATTTTTAGCAGGAATCTCAATATAATTAATTTTATTGTTTTTAGTCATTGCAGAGTTTGCACCCTTAATCTCATCTACGTTTTGTGCGCTAGTGTTAGCAACAAATAAAAATAACACCAATGCTAGAATAAATTTCATAAACCGTCCTAATTACATAACCCCTAAAAACAATAATCAGGACAGTCACTCTAAATTTTTAATCACGTAAAAGCTATTCTTTACTCTGTGGCAGAGTACAGAATAATGGCAGCCAAGCTAATTTAATGAATGCGGCCCTTAATGGTCATTTTTAAAAAGCAATCGCGCTACAAACTGAAAAATCAACAGCAGCTAAGATATATCACTTTTTTTTCTAGTCGTTTTAAACACGGCAAAAATCGTATTTACAATAAGGTCTTCCCTACCTTTATATGCTCTAGCAACAATTAGAGTAACTACTTAATACAGTGATTAAAACGGTGTCTGAATTGTACGAAATTTTGTCGTTTTATTGACTTGCCAATATTTTTTTAACTATCAATACTCTAGCAGGAACAGGTAAGAGGTTAGACCTTTTATCTATTTTAAATTCTACAATAATATTAACAAAAGGAATTACTATGAAAAAAATAATGACAGCCATAGTATTAAGTTATTTAGCACTTTTGGCGAGTGCCAGTGCTAATCAAGGCATCGCCTTTATACATGGCACAGGACACCAAAGTGATGCTTACAATGATTATTGGACCGGTGATTTTGTTAACTCGGTACGCCAAGGTTTATCTAACAGCAATAAATATACCGTGATCAATTGTGATTTTGATCAATTTATGTGGGTTGAAGCCGCTGCAGGTTGCTTAGCAAACCAATTGAACAGTTTTATAGCTAACGAAAACATTAACAGCTTAGTACTACTGACCCATTCAAATGGGGGTAATGTTGTCCGTTGGATCCTGTCTAACCCGACTTACGACTCTCGTTATCCTGGCATTATTAACACGACAAGCAAAGTTATTGCTATAGCACCATCTAGTTTAGGTACGCCCCTAGCCGATGCGGCAACCCAAGGCAATGTATTTGAAAGCTCATTGGGCTGGTTATTAGGTTATAACTCTGATGCTGTAAAACAACAGCAAGTGAGCTGGATGGCCTATTACAATAATAGCTGGTTATCTGGCACCAGTGGTCGCCCTACCTTACCTAGTACATTCAAAGTCGTTGTAGGCTCAGATGTTGACTCCGCCATTTGGGATAGCGACAGTTATTGTGCTGGCTATCAGTATCAAGTGGCGCTAGAAACCACACAAAACTGGTTAGATTCATGCTCCGATGGTTTCTTGGAGTGCAGCTCTCAAAGCGGTGCCGGTACCGTTTGGTTTATAGATAAACAAAAAACCCAAGGCAGAGAACCATTAAGCCATCAGCAAAGTCGTCGTGATTGCTTCAATCTAGACACTATCATCAGAAACGACATTTAGGAGCAACTCATGAGTAAATCAAAAATCAGCTTATTGAGTGCGTGTATTAGTACTTGTATAAGCGCCAGTACATTATTACTTAGTAATTCAGTAGCAGCGACTACACTAGCTTCAACTAACGCCACTCAAATAACAACGAATGATATCGAACTCGTTTCTATTAGTGCCCCACTGCATAAAATAGAACAAAAATCGCTACACTTTAGTCAAGCGTTAGCCAAAAACAGCACCTTGTCATTTGCCGTAAAACCTTATACCAGCATCAGTGATGAGTATTGGTTAGAAGTAACCGGCAAACAATTGAACTCAGGCATTACTCTAGCCATCACTAAACCAGGGGCACTCATTCGCTTATCAGGTAAAAAAAGTGAAGACCCCACACAAGTTGAAAGCATTGCCATTGATCCTGAACAAATAGAACTATCTCAGGGGCAGCAAATATTGAGCAAAGCATTTAGCCAAAAAGTATCACAGCAACAATTTGCTACCGCTAATATTTTTCCAAACAGTAGTGCAGTTGAACTTGCTCAGCACCTTGGTCGTGGCGAGTTCAAACTAAAAGTGAATCAAGCACTAAATAGTGATGAACGTTATTTAGTTAATGTCAAAGAAAAAGGCTCTAAACATAAGTTAACACTATCCATTCCAAGCCAAACATTAATCGCTAAACAGAATATAATGTTTGATATGACGATGAGTAATAGTCAAGGTAAATTAACCAACAGTAAACATAATGCGCACATTAAAACGCCAGAGGGTGAAACAATAGCCGTTAACTATCAAGAAGTTAACGGAAAATACAGTATCAAGCTTCCTGAAATGCCCGCTAATAAAAATTACGGTAAACTTTATGAGCTACATATTGCCTCCCAAGGCAATGATAAGGGTTTAAAAGTCAATCGTAACGGTAAAGTCGCTTTTGCTATTGCAAGACCAACCGCCAAAATGACGAGTAATATTGCGGTTAATTTAACTCATGCCATGATTGAGTTAGATATAGCAAGTGAAGGTCGTTATGAAATTAGCGCTATTATTTCTGGTGTTAATAAACAAGGCAAAGAAGAACAAGTTATGCTGAGTCGTTCAGCTCATTATCTGCAACCAGGACTACAACAGGTAAATTTAGATTTTGATACTCAGTTATTAAAAACATTACAAGTATTACCTCCATATCAACTAAGTGAAATGCGCTTAGTCGATCAAAGCCGTATGGCTCTGTTACAGCAGCAATAAGTGTTGTTCAGCTCTTGAGTGTCATCGTTAGTTAAAACGGGCTCAAGAGCTGACCTCGACGGTGTTCAAAACTTTTACCTATAAGCTTATCCTTCACCACAAAGAAAAGCGCCGAATACAACGTGATACATAAGGGTAATAAGGTGTGTCGACTAGGCTAATCAGCCGTTTTCTGGTGGTAGTCATCAAGAAAACCCCTATGCTTTGGCTAGTGTTCTAATCCTAGTTGAGAGCTTGAGAGTTTTTAATTAACTATGGGTGTCCTAGTTATTGCCCACTGTTACGTATGATCCTTGTGGATTTTCTTGTTATATTTTGTTTTTAACAGACTTATAGTGAAACCAAAAATAGTATATAGAGATCAACGTTCCAATTGGCACAATTATCAAGTTAATAACCGCTACCCAGATAATGTATGGGTAAAACTGTTCTTTACTTTTTAATAGCAAACGTCCGGAGAAAACTAATGCAATAGAAATAGGAATAAATACTACATTCCAAATCACATTCCCAAGATAGCCTAGTAAAAAGTTATAGATCAGCATTGCACTCACAGCGAGTAAAATACAACTGCCTAATATAAGAAATGACGTGCCTAAAATTTTACGATGCTTATCCAAGTTTCACCTGAAAAATATATCGCCCTGTTGAGGGGCAAACTGTAGTTAGCTAAAGCGTGTAACGGAGCGGAACCAGCCGGCTGTATTTTGTCCCACTTGAATAACTTATATTTTTGGTATCACAGCAACTACTTCTACTTCAAGAAAATGACCTTTTTCATACAATCTACTTACTTGAACAATAGATGAACTTGGATATTTATCTTTATTAAAGAATTTTTTTCTTAACTCAGTGTGAACTTTCATTCCTTCAATATCAGTCGTATAAATGACTTGCTTAACAATAGCGTCGCTATCAACGCCATAGTCTTTCAGTATTTTATTAAGGTATTCATATATTTCTTCTATTTGCTCAGGAAAACTGGGTTTGTCACTAGCTATTCCAGATATATAGATTGTATTACCGGCTCGAACTACTTGAGAATAACCATAATCATTTTCCCACGCATAATAGTGCTTTCGTTCGATGCTAGGAGTGGTCGAGCAAGATGATACGAATAATGCTATTGCTAAAACTAAGGCCGTTTTGAACTTTGAAATCATTTGTAAAATTTATCCTTGAAGAAAAAAAGCCACGTTAAGTGGCAAATAATAACTGGCTAAAATAAGCGACGAAGGAGCAAGAGCCAACGGTTATTTGTCGTGCTTTGAAGACTTGTATGTAACTAGAAACACCTAACCTATTGTCTATGTAACATCTAATACTGCACCCATCATCCTGTGTAGGATGCCGATTTAGGTATTGCTGTTATTTCACCAGATATATAGTTCACACTATTGTTTTTTCTTATTTCCTGACTTGGGAGGAAACAACAGGGTACTGTGTAACTACAGGCAAAAAGAGATATAAATTAGCCTTTATTATTAAGTACTATCTACTACATACTCAAAGGGAATATACCGACTGCAATTAATGCTTACATTGGATTTATATAAACTTATACGATAGCTGCACTCTGGCTCTATGAGTACTTATGCTTCAATACCCCAACCATCGTTGAAACCATTAAACTTTGTTGCCAGCAACTCAAACTCAGCTTCTTGCGCGACAATGGCTTCATAACTTGGGATCATGGTTACGGTACAGTTAACATCCCAAACATTGGGCAGTTCGTCCGGTTCTATTGTTACCAGCATATCTGGTGCTTGTGCAGCTAAATGCTCAATCATAGCTTTCGCTTGTAGCTCTTGTTCAAATAATTGAAAAAATACTACTTTATGCATTTCAGCTAAATTAATGCCTGCAGCTTGCATTTCAGTTAAAACTTGGCCTGTTTCGTCATCTGGGAAAGTCATATCACATACAATATATTAAAAATAATGCCTTATTATATACCCAAACCAGTTCAAGATGCTCGTTTGTCAGATAATTAAACAGCATTTAGCTAAGGCAATTCTGTTCGCTATTGTCATTCACTATTAAAAATAATTAACCGCAGATAAATGACTGCCCAAGCGATTGCTAAATGGGCAGTTAACACTATTTGCTAGTGTTTATAAGTGTGCAAATATTTTGCTGACAAGCGAGCTGGCTTGGCGGATTTACACTCGGACAAGTGTTCATAGTAATGGTTTGAGTGGCTATTTTTTTAAGTTGTGACGCGCCTATAATATTACTAGCGAGCTTACAGCTGATATTTTTGAATTGGATTGTCACTACCTGACATTGCGCTAATGTTACACAAGTTAAGTTGTTTATCAGCGTGTTTTCAAAGCTTTTCATTATTTCAGTGTTAATTACTTTTGGCGCTAACTTGGTATCAGCGGCCGACGTAGCCATTGGGGAATAATCACTATGATTAGTACCTTGACGAATTTTTTCCTGCGCTAGTTGCGCCTCTTGCGCTAATTGATTTTTCAATAAGGTGGTAGCTTTTTCATTTTCCGACAGTAAATAGCCTAAACCCAGCAATATCGCCATAAAACCCGTGCACACCACTAATGTAATCGTAAGCCACTTTCTCATTATACCCGCTCAACGTTAACGGTCATGTTTTTTTACCACGAGGATAATCGCGCAACATGCTATCAACCGCTTGACTAATTTTATCCTGCATTTCTTGGCTGTTATCTTTATCTTTAAAGCCTAAGGGATGAACACTGCGCCAGACAGAACGTTGATTGACCGGATCGATAATATCGAGGAGCAAACTACCGGGGCGTAATTTTTTTTCTAACTCTATACGCGAAATTTGCCCACCATTTAAGCAATAGCCACAGTATTTTACCTGCTGATCATATTTTTTTAATTCGGCAAAGTTATCACTCAGCAGGTGATAAGCAATGATTATATCCGCATCTTTAAATGTTTTATAACGAAAGCCATTTTCGTCAAAGGCCTGTTCAATAGCGAGTTCAATAGTATTGCGAGTTGTATCCTTGAGGTTTTGTAAATCCCCAAAGGCAGAGTTACGACCATAAGTGCTATAACTTTTCACTAGCGAAAAATCAAAACCATCACGAAACATTGTCGTCGCTATATTAGTAGTTGAACAGGAGAAAAGTGTGATTATTAAAGCTAAACAGCTAAGTAATCTAATATTTATCATGGTGGCTCAAACAAAAAATCATAAGACTAGATTACCTAGCTGTTTTAAAATTACAACATTTCCTCACCATAGGATTAGCGTTTGCACTTGAATTTATTGCAGTGACTGGTAATTAACCGCGTTAAAGTCAATTACCTTGCCACCAAATGCTATGGCAAAAGCATCCGCGTCATTTTTGGCTGAAAAGCTTGCCAACGTTTTACCCATTGCCCCGATTTTATTTGCACCAACAACGTACCAAGCTTGGCGAGCATCAATAAAATAGCTGTCATTTGCTGCATTCCAGGGTGCTTTACTCATGTCATGTACCAAAATAGTGGTCACGTTACGGTTATTTTCTGGGTCAAGATAGAAACTAAACATATCACGTGTTGAACAGAATTTTTTTACGCTATTACCCTCGGCTTTCGTCACGCCTTTGCGAAATAATTCTGCTTTAGGCCCTGCAAAGTTTATTATAAGCATACCGCATAAATGGCACTCATCAGCACTTTCGATAGCGACAGCCTGATGGATGATTTGTTGTTCAGTTTGTTCTGAACAACTGCTCACAGCTAGTAAAAAAAGTAATAAAAAGAGTCTATGGCGCATATGAAATTCCTTTAAAGCTTTTTGTGTTTAAAAATAACGGCTGCAATTGCCAGTGGTACCATAATCCAGCCCAACAAGATCAATAACAACTGCGCCTGTGATAAGTTTGCCTTGATAGCAACAGCCAGTGCGCCATTAACATCTGCACTGCTTAAACCCGCAAGATTAACTAAACGAAAAATATCGGCAGGATTTAACATCATCAGTAGAGTTAATAGATTTTGACTTAAACCAGAGTCAGTACCGACTAACAAGGCCAGTAAAGCCAAATCAAATACCAATGCAAAGAAGAACCATGTTATCAAGGCGACACCAGCTGCTTTTGATTTTTCACTGGCCACTAAGCTGATCATATAGGCAATAGCGATAAAACTTAAGCCCAATAAGGTTGCACTCAGAATAAAATAAGCAAAGGTTTCCAGGATGGCAACATCACTGTGCTGAATAAACAATAATAATGCCGAGGCACCAAAACCTAATAAGGTGGCTAAGGCTATAATGCTGCCCTGACCAAAAAACTTACCCAGTAACAGTTGATTTTTACTCAAGGGATAGGTCAACAACAACAATAATGTCCCGCCTTCTTGCTCGCCAACAAAGCTGTCGTAACTCAACAATAACGCGATCAGTGGGATCAAAAATACCGCTAGGCTAGCTAAGCTTGCAATGGTGCTAGATAATGAAGTAATGCCAACCGTGCCTGACGCCGCAGCGCCGAAGTAGGTTAAACCGACAGATAACACAGCAAAAATTAGCGTAATGGATAATAGCCAGCGATTGCGTAAACCATCATGAAATTCTTTATTAGCGACAGTAAAAATTTCTCTCATTACGCACCGGCCTTATTATTTTCAGAGTCACTTTCCGACTGACTCGGCATTTTTATTTTGTCTACTTGCGCTAAATAATATTGATAAACCTGCTCTAGATTTGCTGATTCAACGGTAATGTCACGCAAACTATCATCGAAAAGTAATTGCCGTAGCACGGTCAACTTTTCTTGTTCCGGGACATATAAAGTATCTGCGCCATGCAAATAAGGTTGTAGTAACCTATCATGAGCTAACGAGCCATTTAAGCCATGTGGCTTAATTTTGATTGGCAAGTTCGCCTGCGCCCTAAGCTCAGCAATAGTGCCAAGTGCTAGCGTTTTCCCGCCTGAAATAATCATCGCTCGGTCGATATGTTGCTCGACGCCCGGCAGAACATGTGAGCATAAAACCACACTAGTACCTTGGGTTTTCAGCTCATCGACACTTTGGTAAAATTCAGCCGTAGCACTGGGATCTAGGCCAACGGTGGGTTCATCAAGTAATAATAATTTCGGCTCGCCAATAAAGGCTTGTGCCAAACCTAAGCGTTGCCGCATGCCTTTGGAATAGGTTTTTACCGGTCGTGCCATCGCATGGGCAATACCTACTTGCTCTAATAGTGCTTTTGCATGTGCTTTTGAATGGCCTTTTAATCGCGCGAAGTATGTGATGACTTCTAAACCAGTTAATTGCTCATAAAACATGACATTTTCTGGTAAATAGCCCATTTTCGCCCGCATATGCCAAGCAGATTTTTCATCGGGTTTTATGCCCATAACGCTAATATGGCCGCTATCGGGAGAAATAACGCCGAGAATAAGCTTCATTAAGGTGGTTTTGCCTGCGCCATTATGGCCAAATAAACCCAACACCTCGCCTTGCGCTAAGTGTAAATTTATCGCCGATAAGGCACTCAGGTCTTTATAATGCTTACTGACATTTTCAAGGGAAACTAAGGGAGTTTTCATTATAAGGTGTTTGCCTCTTTCACAGATAATACAGCTTTAATACTAGAGCCTTGAGCTATTGATGTCATACCGTCCTCAATCATCGGGTTTGTTGGCGGGCGCATCAGCGGAAAGCTGTCTTTAACGCCTGGAGGTTTTAACACTGGAAACTCTTTTTGTATCCAACGTAATATCAGTACCACAGGGCTGTCCATGATCATTTTCATTTCTGGGTATTGCCATATCAGCTGATCGATACCGTCATTGGGTTCAAAAATAACATCGCCAATATTGTCGCCGTTCATATCCCAGCCTAAATAATTACTCCAATAATTACCTTGGCCTGCAAAACTCCATTCTTGTTTTTTATTGGAAACGTATTTCACTTGTATTGGGTTGTTAATAAAACTATTACCGAAAATCTTGGTGTTTTCGGAACCCGCGGTTAAATGAATACCAATTTCAGCGCTATCGATACGATTATTTTCAATGGTATTGTAGGCGGAGTTATAAACGAACAGACCTTTACCGTCTCGACCTAGCACTTTATTTTCCGGCTTAGTCCAAACACCTTTAACATAATTATTACTGATCCTTGATGAGGTAATAAAATTCATTAAAAAGCCATAATCTTCGCTATCTACAGTCCGATTACCATCAACCACTAGCTCGCGTGAACTCATCAGAGCATAACCGGCGCGCGTGTTGTAAGCACTATTATTTAGTACTTTGTTACTGTGTGAATACATAAAGTGCACACCATAGCGTAAATCGTGCATGGTGTTATTTGCTAGAATATTATTCTGGCTTGAAATAATATATAAGCCATCTCGGGTGTGAAAAATTTCATTAGCGTTAACTTCAACATCTTGCACAATGGAGAGTTGAATACCGTTGCCTCGGTCGGCTGAACGTAGCGCAACATTGCCTTGTATGACGTTAGCTAATACTTTTATATTTTTAGCTTTTTGTAACCAAATACCAAAGCCGTCGCCTTTAAGCTGGTTGCCTTTAATCGTGATATTAGTGGCATTAGTCACGGCATAAATACCCGAGTTTTGTTCGGTTAAGTTATTACCCCAATTAACAATAGTTAAGTTTTCAAGCACAATATCACTTTGTTCTAAGACTAATGCATGACCTTGTCCCTGTGCGTCAATAATCGAAGCATGATCTTTCCCCATGCCAAGCAAAGTAACCCGATGCTTAACAACAAAATTGCCAAAATAACGACCGGGCGCAAGGGTAATAATGTCGCCATCGACACTGTTATCTAATGTTTGTTGTAAATTATCGGCCGGGGAAACCTCAATAGTTGCCGCTAAAACGCTATATTGAGCAATAAGAAACAGCACAAGTATCGATAATATTTTACCCCATGATAGCTTCAAAAATTAGCCCTTTTAAAATGAAAAATACGGCAATAACACGCTCGCTATTACCGCGTAATTTTCGCTGTTAATGTTATTATCCTCAAGCTAACACAAGGTCAGCATGAGGAAAGCCTATATATGATTAACTAGGCTTCAACGAACATACGGCCGCGCATTTCCATATGTAAGGCATGACAGAACCAGTTACAGTAGTACCATTGTACGCCTGGCTTGTCGGCCTTAAAGGTGATTGACGCCGTTGCTTGGGGACCAATTTCCATTTGAACACCATGGTTAGTCATACAGAAACCATGTGTTACGTCTTCAACTTGGTCAAGGTTTGTGACGGTTACCGTCACTTCATCGCCTAACTTCACTTTAAACTCATTCATACCAAACGTTGGCGCAATCGATGTCATATAGACTCGGACTTTATTACCATCACGAATCACTTTGTTCTGCGTGTAGACATCAACACCATCTTTTTTCGCCATGGCGATGGTTTCAGCAAAAAATGGGTCGGTACGTGGCCACAGTTTAAGCGGCTTCATTTTACTGCGGTGCACCATAATACAATCATGAGGTTCAGCGAACGTTGGGCCGTCGTGCACCAATTTCATTTCATCACCTGAAATATCAATTAATTGATCGTTTTCTGGACGTAATGGCCCCACAGGTAAAAAGCGATCTTTGGAGAACTTACAAAGCGATACTAACCATTTACCATCAACATCACGCGTTTCACCTTGCGAAGTATGGTTATGACCAGGTTGGTAATGCACGTCCAACTTTTGACGAATATAGTTAACTTTTTTACCGTTATGGGCCGCGATAGCATCTTCTACATTCCATTTAGCAATTTGGCTATCTAAAAATAGTGTTGTGTAAGCGTTGCCTTTGTTATCAAAAGCGGTGTGTAGAGGGCCTAAACCTAACTCTGGCTCTGCCACAATTGTGTCACGCGGCTTAATTTCATCAGCAAATAAGGCATCTAGTTTTTTAATTGAGATAATTGACACTGTCGGTGATAACTTACCGTTAGCCACAAAGTATTCACCGTTAGGTGATGTATTTAAGCCATGCGGTGACTTAGGTACTGGAATATAACGCGTGAGATCAGAACCTTTACGACCGTCAAGTACTGGTACATTGTTACCATTATAGGTTTTGAATTTACCAGCCTTTAAAGCGGCTTCACATGCCGCTAAACTAAACACCACTACATGATCACGTTCCGCGGTGATCATTTCCCCTAAGCTCATGCCCATTTCAGAATTGTAACAAGTCGACGCAAAGTATTTGCCGTCGAAATCAGCATCTGTGTTATCTAAGTTACCGTCGACCATCACTTGGAACGCCATTTCCATTTTTTCGGCGTCAATAACGTTATACAACGAACGGTATGTGCTGACATCTTCCATGCCGGCTTTACCATCGTTATTCATCGGAATTTCAAATTCACCATTACAAACAACATATTTTGTGTATGGCGCTTTTTGTACACGTAAACCGTGCACCGCTTGCACGTTAGGCACGGTAAGCATTTTATCAGTTTTCATGATGTCACAACGAATACGTGCTACCCGCGAGTTAGCTTTATCGTTAATAAAAACATATTTACCATTATAACGACCGTCAGTCATACTCATGTGTGGGTGATGTGAGTCACCCGTAAGCAAATGAGCACTATCACCTTTAATACGCTTACTTTCGTTGGTTAAACCCCAGCCGGTAGCTGAATCCGTGTTGAATACAGGAATACGCATTAATTCACGCATTGATGGAATACCCATAATACGCACTTCACCTGAGTGCCCACCACTCCAAAAACCGTAATATTCGTCTAAATCGCCAGGATGGACAAAAGGGCTATTACCCGCTTCTGATGCGTTAGCTTTCGCCATTGATGCAAACATAGCGGCCGTCATTGGAGCCGCAACGGCACCAGCGCCAATTAAAGCGGTTTTACCGAAAAACTTACGTCTGCTTTCACTTTCCAACTTAGGTTTGTTGGCGTTGTTATCATCATTAATCATTTGCTTTCTCCGTTGATTGAATCTTTTAGTACTAATACCAATTGAGGGTTAACCGACATTGACTGCCGCTATTTCTTGCGCTTTATATTTGTTTTGCTTATATTTTTGTTTTTTCAGTGGTGGGCATTTGTCGTCATTGAAATAAGTCACCTGACAATCTAAACAGTAATGACACTCACGCATATTGATTTCACCATCAGGGTTAATGGCCTGAATTTCACATTCTTTTGCACAGGTTTTGCAAGGTTGACCACATTCCGGTCGACGTCTTAACCAGCTAAATAAACGAATGCTGTTACTGGTTGAGAGCGCTGCACCCAACGGACATAAGTAGCGACAGAAAAATTTACGGTTAAATACGTTGATAGTTAATAAAATTAGCGCGTAGAGAACAAAAGGCCATTCACGATCGAACTGCAATAAAAACGTAGTTTTAAAAGGTTCAATCTCAGCAAATTGCTCTGCCAATGCTAATGAATCTAGTGAGAGCGCAAACAGACCTAATAAAATTAAATATTTAATCGCCCATAGCCGTTCGTGCACCGCCCAAGATAATTCAAACTGTGGAATTTTGATGTAACGAGCAAAGACGTTGATTAATTCTTGTAACGCACCAAAAGGACATAGCCAACCGCAATACACGGCACGACCCCACAGCAACATTGTCACCGCTGCAGCGCCCCATAACATGAAAATAACCGGGTCTAATAAGAACAGATCCCAAGAAAAATCTGACATAAAGGCTTGTAGGAAGGTAAATACGTTGACGATAGAGAGCTGTCCCCCCCACGCCCAACCGATGAAAACCACTGTCACGACTAAAAAGCTATGACGGAAATTGTGCATAAAGGTTGGGTGTCTAACTAAAACATCTTGGAAGAACAAGGTGGCGAGTAACAAAATCATCAGAATAGCTAGTATAACCACCTCAGCTCTTTTCTCTTGCCACACCTGTTGGGTAAGGGTTAATTCTGCTTCAGGTAAAATTATTGCCGGGCGGTCTAAGTATTGCTCTAAGCCATGATAACTGCCCTTAAAACTAGTGAAAACGCTATCAACCGCACCGATTTGACGACGAACAAGCAGCTCAAACTGCCAATCAACACCGGGATTAAATTCATGATGATCTCGAACAATAAACAGCGACATTTCTCGAAAACGTGGCACGCCGGCAATAAACAAATCAGTAACACGGTTGTGATCTAAGTCACGAAAGGCAAAGGCGGCGTCATTTTGTAAAATTTGAATGCGGTCAAAAATGCCACCACGCACATAGCCCGAGCCCTTAAATGAATAACCGTTTCCTAAAACAATAATGGCATGTTCATTCGGCTGTAAGGCTTTCATCAACCATTGATATTCGCTATCGCCTAATAAATTACGCCCAACGGTTGGAATATCGGCTTGCGCATAATATATCTCGGCAAACATAGCTGACTTTTGTTCGGCTGACGCTTGTTCGATAGTTTCTGCTGCACTATCAACAAAGGCTTCATCAACGGTTTTACGGTTTAGATATAATTTGCGAATGGTGCCGTCACCGACTAATGTTTGCCAATCTGCTTTTTGATAAACATCCGGTAACACTGTGGCCATTGGTGCTTTAATTTGCTCATCTGCTGCGATAATACCCAATGAACGGGCAACAAGGGTTGCAGACTTAGTAATGGCAACATTCATTACCATCACAGTGACTGTCGCACCAGACAAACCATCTAAATGAATCGTATTACCTTTTTTATTGCCCCCGACTTTTAAGCGATCGCTAACATTTAAACCTGAATATTGATCTGAAAAAGCCCATAGTTTTTGTTCGGGAATACCGGCCAGAATAATAGGTTCATGATGCTCTAAAACTTTTGCGCCGAGATAAATACCCTTGGAGTCTATGGCGACTAACATGTTAACGGGTTCACCTGAGTAGGCAGGAATTTTAGCTACATCATTGGTTTCAAAGGCATAACCAATAATGCTTTCTTGCTGATAAATCGTCCAAATGAGCGGTTCACCAGCTTTGTCTGATACTTTAGTCGCTTGCGGAAAAATTTCGTTGATAAGCGGCAGCGGTTCTCTTGGCTCACTAACGAATAAAGCATGCGCAGAAAATTGGGTAAACCAGAGTATAAATATGGTTAATAACGTTAACTTTTTTTTACTAACCGATAAAAAAAATAGCATAGCGGTTTAATACCTTCACCTAGATAAAAAGCGATAAGTTCTACACAAATATAGAAAATGTAGAAATATCTAACTGCGACAATATGTCACAGTGTACGCTTTCATTTTGATACCGATATGATGTAGATCAAGCTAAGCAAATAAAGGCATAACGGCCAAAATTTTTTAAATCCTTATAATTTCTAGGGGTATAATTAAGCAGCTTAATGCAAAATGATTACTTTACTTCAATTTAAAAAAGCCCTTTAATGATCTTTAAATGCACACCAGATTGACACATAGATGAGTCCATATGTTTGCAGTACACGGTAATTGGCAAATTTTAGTAAAAGATAATTATGTATTGCAATGGTTTAGTGGTTGCTGGAATGAAGAGGCGGCGATTCAATACAGCCAAGAATTTCAAGATAAAACCCAACATTTAAAAGGCACTCAGTGGGCTATCATTTCTTTTTTTGATAATTGGGAGTTAGGTGTTCCAGAGATAGAGTCACACCTTATTGAGCATTGTCAGCGCTTTAAAGACAATGGCTGCATCAAAGACTGTCACATTTATAGCCCCTCGGCACTGAAAAGTATGCAACTTGAAAATATTGTCCCGCAAAGCGAAGGGACTTATGAACGGCGAGTCTTTGTCGAGGTAGCAGATGCTATTTTATGGATGGCATCATGCCACTTTACTATTGAGACCAGCGAATTTTTAAACGCTTTGCCCAAAGCGCAACAGGCTAGGTAAAAGCAACTTGAGCTACAAACAAAAAAACCAGTCACATTGACTGGTTTTTTATTTAGCCGTGCGTGCTATCGCGCATTACCCACCGAGTTAACTGACCGTTATACGAGCAAATTTACGCTTACCTACTTGATAAACCGCAGTAGAGCCCGCATTAATCACTAACTTATTATCAGTAATTTTTTCACCTTCAATTTTAGCTGCTCCCTGCTTTATCATCCGCATGGCTTCAGAAGTACTCGCCACTAAACCCGCTTCTTTTAACAAGTTAGCGATGGCAATTTCACCATTTTCAGCAACAATCCCCAGCTCGGCTATATCGTCAGGTATTGCCCCTTTTTGAAAGCGATTGATAAATTCTTGATGAGCCGCTTCAGCAGCCGCTTTATCATGAAAACGTTCAATTAATTCTTTCGCTAAATCAATTTTCACATCACGAGGGTTCGAGCCCGCGGCAATGCTCTCTTTATAGCCATTAATAATTTCAATCGGCTTGAAGCTAAGTAACTCATAATAACGCCACATTAAATCGTCAGAAATCGACATGATTTTACCGAACATCTCGTTTGGCGCATCAGTAATGCCGATATAGTTATTTAAAGATTTAGACATTTTTTGCACACCGTCTAAGCCTTCTAACAATGGCATCATCAGCACGGTTTGCGGACGTTGCCCTTCCGACTTTTGTAATTCTCGACCCATCAATAAATTAAATTTCTGGTCGGTACCACCTAACTCTACATCGGCTGCTAAAGCGACTGAATCCCAACCTTGCACTAATGGATACATAAACTCATGTATAGCAATCGCTTGGCCGCCGTTATAACGCTTTTTGAAATCATCTCGTTCCATCATACGCGCTACAGTTTGGCGTGAAGCAAGCTTTAACATACCTGCCGAGCCAAGTTTTTCCATCCAGGTTGAGTTAAACGCAACCGTGGTTTTTGCTGGGTCTAATATTTTAAATACTTGCTCTTTATAAGTTTCAGCATTGGACAATACATCTTCTTTGGTTAACGGCTTACGTGTGACATTTTTACCTGTGGGATCACCAATCATGCCCGTGAAGTCACCAATTAAGAAAATAACTTCATGCCCTTGCAGTTGAAACTGACGTAGTTTATTGATTAATACCGTATGACCAAGATGTAAATCTGGTGCTGTTGGATCAAAACCGGCTTTAATCTTTAACGGCTTGCCTTTCTTCAACTTTTCCAACAATTCATCTTCTAACAGAATTTCTTCCGCACCGCGTTTTAATTCTGCAAACGCTTGGCTTACATCTGACATTACTAGGCTCCAACAAGAGGTACACACCATACAGAACAATCAAATAAACTGATGGCTATTAATAATTAATGCTCGAATTCTACTGCAATTTTCACTGCGGTGAAAACCCTATCATTGTTTAGAGGGATATTATTTTGTTATAGTGAACGACAATTATCGTATTAAAATCTCATTTATGAATCTTAGCTTTTTGAAAAATATAAAAAACTTATATTTTGCCTTACCAAAACAGCACAAAATATTTATTAATTTATGTGCTGTTGTGCTGCTGTTTTTATTAATATTACCGTTAAAAAGTAGCAACCAAGCAGCTTCCAGCGCTACTGGTGAATTTAAAGTCGGTCAGCGCTATCAAGTCGCGATACCTGAACAAGCCAATAGCATACCAGATGTAAGCAACATTCAATTGCCTGCTCAGCCAATTGAGGCATTAGAAAACACCAAAACACCGGTACGCGATCTGCCAAGTAATATCGAAGAAAGCGCCGCGCAATTGCAGTGGCAGTCGGTCAAAGTGAGAAGTGGCGACTCCTTGGCAAAAATATTCAAGCGCCATGGCCTCAATGCCACCACAACCTACAACGTCATCACCGCTCAAGGTGAAGGCAGTCAACTACTGAAAAAACTTAATATTGGCGATGTTATACGTATAGGTAAAGACGACCAAGGTAGTTTAGTCTCACTTGAATACCCGCTTTCAAAAAATGAGACTTTGTACGTTAATTTGCAAAATCAGCAATATCACGCCTATAGAGAAAGTAAAAGCGTAGAGATCCGTGAGGCCATTGCTCATGGTATTATTAAATCAAACTTTTGGAATGCCGCTGCCTCAGCTGGCCTAAACGATGGCCAAATTATTAGCTTAGCCAATGTTTTTGGTTGGGATATAGATTTTGCTATGGATATTCGTGAAGGTGACAGCTTTAATGTTATTTATGAAAACCAATATGTTGAAGGTGACTTTATTGGCAAGGGTAACATTGTTGCCGCTGAGTTTATTAATCAAGGTGAGTCTTTTAAAGCCATTCGCTTTACGGACGGCGAGTATTACTCTGCAGAAGGCAGAAGCATGCGTAAAGCGTTTTTGCGTGCGCCCGTCAGCTTTAAATATATTAGTTCAAACTTTAAGCGCAAGCGTTTCCATCCGATACAAAAGCGTTGGAAAGCGCACCGAGGCACTGATTACGCGGCTAAAAAAGGCACACCCGTTGTTGCCGCAGGTAATGGTAAAGTCGTAAGAGCTAGCTATGATAAATATAATGGCCATCACGTATTTTTGCAGCATGGTAACGGCATTGAAACCAAGTATATTCACTTTTCAAAACGGGCAGTTAAAAAAGGCCAACGAGTAAAGCAAGGACAAGTTATTGGCTATGTCGGTTCAACCGGCATGTCACAGGCACCCCATTTGCATTATGAGTTTCTACTCAATGGCGTCCATCGCAACCCTAGAACAGTGAAACTACCTGATGCGCAACCTATTAGTCAAAAATATAGAACAGCATTTGATGTTATCGCAACAGAGCGCTTAGCAGAACTAAAAGGTTCACACAGAATTATGCTTAGCATGCAGCCAGGCGAGAAATAAGATGAGTAATAACGAGCGTTATATTGGCCTGATGTCTGGTACCAGTGCTGATGGCATTGATCTCGCGTTAGTCGAGTTTGATGGTAAACAACAACATGCCAACGGTGCCAATTTAATCGCCAGTTATTATCAAGCTTATGACAGCCCTACCCAACAAAAAATAATGAGTTTATATAACCCCAGCGACAATGAAATTGATCGAGCGGGCAGCCTTAACATTGAATTAGCGCAGCAATTTGCTGATGCCATAATGCAATTTCTACAACAAGAAAATTTATCTCCTCACGATATAACCGCTATTGGCTCTCATGGCCAAACTATTCGGCATCGTCCGGTAAAAAGCCAACATACAACCCGACCTTTTACCTTGCAAATAGGTTGTTTACAAACCTTAGCATTATTAACCGATATCAGAGTTGTTGGTGACTTTAGAACAAAAGACATTGCCTTAGGGGGTCAAGGAGCCCCCTTAGTACCGGCTTTTCACCAAGCTATTTTTGGCTCAACGGACAAAGACGTTTTCGTGGTCAATATCGGCGGTATTGCTAACATAACCTTTCTCCCTAAAAATGTGCCCGATAATACGACCGGTTTTGATACCGGCCCGGGTAACGCTTTAATGGATTATTGGTATGCTCAACACCAATCAGGACGATATGACGCTAACGGCCAATGGGCCAATTCAGGTCAAGTTTGCACTACTTTATTACAATTGATGCTAAACGAGCCTTATTTTTCTCAACCGGCGCCTAAAAGCACTGGCCGGGAGTATTTTAATGCTCAATGGTTAGCAAAATTTACCGATGATAGCCGCTTAACACCTGCCGATATTCAAGCCACATTAACGGCATTAACCGCCGAAACTATTGCCCAAGAAATTAGCCAATTAAGTACGAAATCTGACGTATACATTTGTGGCGGCGGCATTGAAAACTCCTATTTAATTTTATTGTTAAATCAAAAGCTTAGTGGTCACTCGATAGTGAATACTCATACGAAAAATATAAATAGTGATTCATTAGAGGCCATGGCATTTGCCTGGTTAGCCTATGCCTTTGATAAAAATATTTATGGCAACATTCCAGCGGTGACAGGCGCTAGCAAGCAGGCCGTTTTAGGTATAAGCGTCAAGCCATAAAAATAACTAGATCTGAATATTTTTCTCTCTATAATAAGTCGTTCCTGTCGAAAAAAAGCACGTCATTTGCAGAATATTTGAACTATCCTAGCAAGGAGGTTTCTAAGTAATTAATGTGGTTTGCTTAATCGAATGCACTGTTCGATGTTCGACAACAAACGAGGAGAAAACAATGGAATTTAACGATATTCATATTGGTATGAAATGCGGTAGTAAAAAAGGTAGCGGCACAGTTACTTGGATTGATGGTTCAACTCGCACGATTTATATGGCAAATACCGATAATAACAACAGTTTTGAAGTCGGCTTTGAAGAGATTATTGAAGATCCCCAAGCGCACAATAAAGAAGACACCTACTATTAAGTCTCTTCATACTGACTTACCTAGTACTAAACAAGCTCCTAAGGGAGCTTTTTTTATGGCCAAGTATTCAGTATTTAAAACAAGCGAGTATTATATACCCGCTCGAATTTACCGCTAAAATGTGATCCATACCTTACATTGGTAGGTATAACTATATACTAGCAATATACTGCATACGTTTAACTAATTACTTATTTAGCACTATTTTAAAACCAAGGAAATATGGTGAATATTCTTATTACTGGTGGTACCGGTCTTATTGGTCAAGCACTGATCAAAAATATAAATGCCGGTCGCGTTTTTGTTTTAACCCGTAACCGCGAAAAGGCAGCTAAAATTCTGCCTAATAATATTGAATTAATCACCACCCTTGACGAGGTAAACTTTAATGAGCTTGATGTTGTTGTTAATTTAGCCGGCGAGGCCATTGTTGATAAGCGGTGGACTAGCGCACAAAAAGATATTATTTGCCAAAGCCGTTGGCAAATTACCGAAAACCTAGTTGAAAAAATACAAGCGGCAACTAAACCGCCTCATAGTTTTATCTCTGGCAGTGCTATCGGCTTTTATGGTCGACAGGCCTCAACCGCAATAGATGAAAGCTATCAAGTGATACATGACGAGTTTAGTCATCGTGTTTGCCAACAGTGGGAAGCGATAGCCCAACGCGCTGAGTCAGATAAAACCCGAGTTTGCCTGATCAGAACTGGTATTGTGTTAGCCAATAACGGCGGTGCATTACAAAAAATGCTACCGGCATTTAAGTTCGGCCTAGGAGGTCCTATTGCCAGTGGTCAACAGTTTATGTCATGGATACATATTGATGACATGGCAGCGGTGCTATTAGCGGCTATCTACCAAGAGTCCATATCAGGTGTTGTCAATGCCACTGCGCCTATGCCTGTGAACAATGAAGAGTTTTCAGAAACCTTAAGCGCTGTACTATCACGCCCTTGCTTGTTCAGAGTACCGGCTTTTATATTAAAGATATTAATGGGTGAATCTGCCGATCTGATTTTATATGGCCAGTATGTAATACCAGGTAAATTACTTAATAATAACTTTAAATTTCAATATCCTTCTTTACAGATAGCATTAAAACAACTATTAATTAAGCCTGAAGTTAAATAAAAAATAGTCATATTTAAGGTCTCCTTTGAAAGCAGAATTACATCCGCATGGAAAATGTCATTATCTAGTTGAAGATAATATCATTACCATAAACGCTACCGGACCATGGAATTTAGAATTCTTTCAGCAAATGCACCGTGAACTGCTCGACATTGCTTTAAACGATGTTGACGTTAATAATTTCGCCATCTTATTGATCTTACAAGGTGACTCATTAGCCGCCCAAGATGGCTTAAATTACCATTTAAAATTAGTAAAAGCTGGTTCAGCAAAAGCGCTGGCCATTAATTCTGCCTTAAGTAATGCCCCCAGTATAAGCCAAAGTATTTTCAAAAAAGTCTACGACCAAGCTGGGCTTAAAAATAAATGCTTTAACTCAACTGAAAGCGCTAAAGTCTGGTTAACAAAACAACTAAGCTAAAACACTAACAACTTTTAGGGCTAGAGACTGCTCTGCTGCAATATATATGCAATTTAAGATATGAATGCAGTTAGTCCCTAAAGCACAGTTAATTAGCACCTAGAAAGAATTCATAACGGACTCTAGACGGTATTCATCTTTAGATACAGCAAGCAGTGACTATCCATATTTAAATTTAGTGAGTAAGTAGCAAACACAAACATGGTCAATGCACTGCCAAGTTTGACAAGGCATGCACGCTGGTGTTTAATTATTCTTTGAAGTTAACTGGCTACATTGGATTGTTACATTGAAGAAAACGATTGTTTTAGCGCTATGGATCTATTTTCTTGGAAGTTCACTAATTCAAGCCCAAGAGTCACAATTTGAAGATCTGGTTGCGGTATACGTTTATCGTTTTATCGATTTTACTACTTGGCCAGATGAACAAACTAGCAGCAGTTTTAACGTTGTTTATCTAGGTAACGATAAGACATTATTTGCATCTTTACAAAAGTTAAGCGCAAAATCTATCCGAGGGAAAAAAATCATCCTTCGTCAAACCTCTGATGTCGAAGAAGTTATACCTGCACAAGTTATTTTTGTTGATGAAGCCTACCTTGCTAACATGAGGATGGTTTATGCCTTAATCGCAAGAAACCCCATTCTAGTTATCTCAGTTAATGCTCAAGACAAACAAAGAATCGGCATAAATTTAGTGCAAAAAGCGCAAAATTTAGAGTTTGAGGTTAACCGCTACAACCTAGTTTTTCAGGGTTTAAAAGTAACCCAAGATATTATTTTAGCCGGAGGCTCTGAATTAGATGTCGCCGAACTACTAAAAGAAATGGAAGCTGAACTGACAGAGAATCGAAATCAGTTATCAAGTATTGAATCAGCGTTAATTAGCAAAGAACAGAGTTTGATAGAAAAAGAACGTCAAATAAGCGAAAAACAGGACGCTTTGGCAAGCATTGAGGTTAATTTTCAAGGACAACAACAAGAAAACGAGCGGCTACGACTACAATATTCCACCATCTCTGCTTCCTTACAAAAAACAAAAAATAATCTTAACGATTATGTCAAAAAGCTTGAATTACAACAAAGCAGCGTGCTTGATAAATCTCAACAACTGGCAGAATTAAGTGGGCAAATAAATCAAAAGCAAAGCTTGGTTGATGTACAGGAAGCTCAAATTAAGGCACAACGCAGCCACCTGAAAGTTTTAGAGGCAACTTTAGAGGACAAGCTATTGGAGCTGCATAATCAAACATCAACTATTTCTCAACAAGATAAAACCATCGATAAGCAATCCACTTTATTGTTGTTGTTTCTTGGTTTGTTAATTTCAGTATTTATTACCATCGTAGTGATAATACGCTGGGCAAGACAAAAATCTCAGCTGAATCAGCAACTCAATAATACGATTAATGAACTCAACGAAGCGAATATAAGATTAGTTACTACCCGAGAGCAACTTGTTGATGCTGAGAAACTAGCTGCTTTAGGTGGTCTTGTGGCTGGAATAGCCCATGAAATTAACACCCCCATTGGCATCGCAGTAACGGCTGTAAGTATTATCTCCGATAAACTTGCGACCATTAGAGAGATGTTTAAAAGTGGTAAAGTCTCACGCTCTCAGGTAGACAACCATTTGAGCGATATGCAGGAGTCTAGCGAATTATTGAACAACAATATTGATCGAGCCAAAGAGTTAGTTTACTCATTCAAACAAGTTTCTGCCGATCAAATCAGCGAAAGAATAAGAAAGATCAACTTGCATGACTACTTACAGGAAATCTGCCACAACCTACATTACCTGCTTAAAAAAGGCATGCATACCGTAAAAATAATTTGCCCAGCTGATCTGAACATGAATACGTACCCCGGTGCCTTAGCGCAAATTATCAGTAACCTGGTGGTCAACTCGGTAGAGCACGGTTTTGTCGACATGACAAAAGGCGAAATACATATTAGTGTTGTACTTAAGACTGAACATATTATTATCGATTACAAAGACAATGGCGTCGGCATATCAGAAAAATATCACAAAAAAGTATTTGAACCTTTTTTTACCACTCGCCGTTCAGAAGGAAATACCGGCTTAGGAATGCATATTAGCCATAATCTCGCTTATCAAAAACTTGAAGGTATCATGACCTGCGAGGACAGTGAAAAGGGCGCACACTTTGTCATTAAACTACCGCTAGAAGTCTCTATAAATTTAGACTAGCAAATGATTGCATTCAGCTCCTTACCTTTAAAAATAACGTTCTAGAAAAGCAGAACTCTGCATAAGTCATTCATGAATGACTTAAATCCGCCATAATCCTCTGAATTTAAAAATAAAAAACCCCGTATTAACGAGGTCTTATATATTTTTACTTTAAGGTGTCTTTACAAAAAGAACAACCGGAAACCTAGAACGGT
>CAXBNP010000009.1:0-125211 GCA_963977145.1 uncultured Colwellia sp. | reverse complement strand
CACCGAGGGAGTCCAGAGGGAAGCCGGCGATAGCCTCCCTCTGGGTGCAGTCGGCACCCCGACGTCAAACAGGTAAACAAGTTCCAAGCCAGTCAATTTAAAGTGAGTGTCGTCTAATTTACTTGTTCTATAACTCAACCGCTTGGAGTTTTAATCTCTGCTTGGCGTCGCGGTGGCGACTACACGCAAGGGGGAGGTAGACACAGATCTCCCCTTGCATCCCCCACTGTGCCCTGCACAGCAAAACACTCCAACTAAATTTAGGCGCGATATTCATTCCTGCCAAAAATCGTCCCTTCACACGGCAGTCTACGCCATCCATGGCTCCGATAAACATCGCACTTATCTAAATTCAGTTTCCGTTGCTGTGATGGGGTTTAGAGGTCGCTGTAACAGTTGTTAAAGCTAAACCACTGAGAAGAATTACGAACGATGAAACAAACACCAATTCTGCTTCATTAAACTCCGGAATGATGACCAATATTCACGTATCACTGGCATGGATGCCAGTGAAAGCGCTGTAGTGCATGGATGCACGTTCAGCGCTGGTACGTCGAAGAATATTGGACATTATGGAGGAAACACGTTTAATGTCGCAGCGACGGGTGAGTCCAGAGAGGGTTCGGCGCCTAACCCTCTCTGGGTGTAGTCGGCACCCCGACGCCAAACCAATAAACAATCTCCAAGTCATGAATTTACAGTGAGTGACCGTTTAGTTTGTCTAATTTTCGTCTAATTTTTTGTAAAATATCTATATGACTTTTGAATCCAACAGCTTATTATTATATCAATCAGAAAAGTAAGGATATACATTGCCTCAACGAACAAATGATTTTCAAAAGTTGATTTTAAGAATTCATGAAATCCTTCTCCCTGATGGAGCAATACTAACTGAATCAAAGATGGTACTTGATGACGACTCAGGTTCCATGAGAGAAATAGATATTTGTATTGAAACAACAATTATCAATCAGAAATTAATGTTTATGATTGAATGCAGAGACCACGCTCGAAAGCAATCGACAGAGTGGATAGAGCAACTAATTTCAAAATCTAAGTCACTTAAAGCTAACAAAGTTATAGCTATCTCTCATAAAGGCTTTTATAAACCAGCTATAAAGTTAGCCAAAAAACATGGGATAGAAACTCTAGATCTAATTGAGGCTCAAAATGAAGATTGGGGTAAATACAAAATCAAGCCAGGTATTGCATTAATTGGCCATGAATCTTATCGACTGCAAAGTATATCAATATATACGGCTAACTCACCTACCCCATTGAACCAAATTGATAACTCAACCCCTGTCTATTATCAAGGGAAAGAGTTAGGGAGTATTATTGAGTTTATTGAATATTATTTTAAAGAGCATTTGACTATTGAGATAGATAAGAAGATAGAAGAAGAGTTCAAGAAAATGATTAATAACTTAGACGATGCTAGAAAACCTATTCAAATAGAAGTGACTAAGCATCTAGCAGGATTATCTTTGCATACATCCAAAGAAACTACTTTAAATATATCCAAAGTCCATTTCATAGTTATTGGGACCCGAGCGGTTACTGATATACCAATGGAACATAAAGTATTTGATAATCAAATGATTTCATTTGGAAAGCACTTAAATTCAACATACGAGCATGACGTAGCAATCATCCAAAAACCCAATTGTGATAGTTTTACTGGTAATATTAAAATCGTAAGAAAATAATTTGTTATTTAAAAAAAAACCCGCTAGAAGCGGGTTTTTATTAAGAGTTACAAACGGTAAGCGAATCGCTTACCAACCCGTTTTCTCTTTAAGTGCTACACCGATATCCGCTAAAGAACGTACGGTTTTAACACCAGCCGCTTCTAATGCTGCGAATTTCTCATCAGCTGTACCTTTACCACCAGCGATAATCGCGCCAGCGTGACCCATACGCTTACCTTCTGGTGCAGTAACACCAGCAATGTAAGATACTACAGGTTTAGTAACGTGTGCTTTGATGTATTCCGCTGCTTCTTCTTCAGCAGTACCACCAATTTCACCAATCATTACGATTGCTTCAGTTTGTGGATCGTTTTGGAACATTTCCAATACGTCGATGAAGTTAGTACCAGGAATAGGGTCACCACCAATACCTACACAAGTAGATTGGCCAAAACCAGCATCAGTTGTTTGTTTAACGGCTTCGTACGTAAGCGTACCAGAACGTGAAACAATACCTACTTTACCAGGCTTGTGAATGTGACCAGGCATGATACCAATCTTAGTTTCGCCAGGAGTAATAACACCTGGGCAGTTAGGACCGATCATACGAACGCCAGATTGATCAAGCTTAGCTTTAACGTCAACCATATCTAAAGTAGGAATACCTTCAGTGATAGTAACGATAAGCTCAATGCCTGCATCAATAGCTTCTAAAATTGCATCTTTACAAAATGGTGCTGGTACGTAGATAACTGTTGCTGTTGCGCCAGTTGCTTCTACGGCTTCACGTACTGTGTTAAATACTGGTAAACCAAGGTGCGTTTGACCGCCTTTACCTGGGCTTACGCCACCAACCATTTGTGTACCGTACTCAAGTGCTTGTTCTGAATGGAATGTACCTTGACCACCAGTGAAACCTTGACAGATTACTTTAGTATCTTTGTTAATTAAGACAGACATTATTTGCCCTCCGCAGCTGCTACAACTTTAGTCGCTGCATCAGTTAATGACTCAGCAGCAATGATATCTAAGCCAGAGTTTTTAAGAACTTCACGACCTAATTCAGCATTAGTACCTTCTAAACGCACAACTACAGGTACTTTAACGCCTACTTCTTTAACTGCGCCAATAATACCTTCAGCAATCATGTCACAACGTACGATACCACCAAAGATGTTAACTAAAACAGCTTTAACGTTGTCGTCAGAAAGAATGATTTTGAATGCTTCAGAAACACGTTCTTTAGTTGCCCCGCCGCCAACATCTAGGAAGTTAGCTGGCTTGCCGCCGTGTAAATTAACGATATCCATAGTACCCATTGCTAGGCCTGCACCGTTAACCATACAACCTACATTGCCGTCTAAGGCTACGTAGTTTAATTCAAATCTTGCAGCATGTGCTTCACGCTCATCTTCTTGAGATGGATCGTGGAACGCGCGCATTTTAGGTTGACGGTATAAAGCATTACCATCAATACCAATTTTGCCATCTAAACAATGTAGATTACCTTCGTCAGTAATAACTAACGGGTTGATTTCCAATAACGCGAAATCGAAATCTTCAAACATTTTTGCAAGACCTAAAAAGATCTTAACAAATTGCTTCATTTGCGTTGGGTTTAAACCTAACTTGAAGCCTAATTCACGTGCTTGGTAAGGTTGAGCACCAACAAGTGGATCGATTTCAGCTTGGTGAATTAACTCAGGAGTCTCTTCAGCAATCTTTTCGATGTCAACACCGCCTTCAGTAGACGCCATAAATACAACTCGACGACTTGCGCGGTCAACAACAGCACCAAGGTATAATTCGTTAGCAATATCTGTGCAGCTTTCTACTAAAATTTTAGCTACTGGCTGACCATTTGCGTCAGTTTGGTAAGTAACTAAGTTTTTACCTAACCAGTTTTGAGCGAACTCTTTGATTTCTTGTTTAGTTTTAACTAGCTTAACACCGCCAGCTTTACCACGGCCGCCCGCGTGTACTTGAGTTTTAACAACCCACATATTGCCGCCGATCTTATCAGCCGCTTCTGCCGCTTCCTGAGGTGTATCGCAAGCGAAACCTTCAGAAACTGGTAAACCATATTCAGCGAATAATTGTTTCGCTTGATATTCATGCAAATTCATGGTGTTTTATCCATTTATCTGTAGATGAAAATGGCAATAACTATAAAAATTACTACCATCGAAAAAAGTCGATCGATTATAGTACAAAAGCTCTAAAGAACATAGTCCTTAGAGCCTAATACTATAGTCTAATGCAAACTAAAGATTTTAATATTACAACTTACTCACTGTTTAACTAGATGTTTAGTAACAAGCGCGTTGGATCTTCCAACAACTCCTTAATCGTTACTAAGAAGCCTACTGACTCTTTACCGTCAACTAAACGATGATCGTAAGAAAGCGCTAGGTACATCATAGGTAAAATTTCAACTTTTCCGTCAACGGCCATTGGGCGGTCTTGGATTTTGTGCATGCCTAAAATTGCCGCTTGTGGCAAGTTAAGAATAGGTGTTGAAATCAGTGAACCAAAAACGCCGCCATTAGTGATAGTAAAGTTACCACCTTGCATCTCGTCCATGGTTAACTTGCCGTCACGACCTTTAATGGCCAATGAACGAATACCGTTCTCGATACCTGCCATGCTTAATTGATCAGCATCGCGTAATACTGGTGTAACTAAACCACGTGGTGTAGATACCGCAATTGAGATATCAAAGAAGTTATGATAAACAATGTCATCACCATCTATTGACGCGTTAATTGCAGGGAAGCGTTTAAGCGCTTCAGTTACCGCTTTAACGTAGAACGACATAAAACCTAAGCGAGTATCATGAGTTTTCTCAAATACGTCTTTATATTGCGTGCGAAGGTCCATAATAGGCTTCATGTTAACTTCGTTAAACGTAGTTAACATCGCAGTAGAGTTTTTCGCCTCTAATAAACGCGTGGCAATAGTTTTACGTAAACGTGTCATAGGTACACGTTTTTGTGTACGTTCACCTAGTGCGGCAGAAGCTTGTGCTGCTGGCGCTGGCGCCGCGGCTTTTTCTGGAGCTGCTTTTGGCTTATTCGCTGCTGTTTCCACGTCTTCTTTAGAAATACGACCGCCTTTACCTGTGCCAACAACATCACTGGCTGTTAAGCCTTTTTCTGTCATTAAACGGCGCACAGATGGGCTAGCCAACTCATCTGAGCTAGCAGTTTCTTCTGAAGATTCTGCAGGCGCTGCACTAGCTGATGCACCAGCATTAAGTTCGCCAATTTTTTGGTCGCCTAATACCGTGTCACCTTCAACATGAATAATTTTGCCAATCACGCCGTTGTCTTGTGCTACAACTTCTAAAACCACTTTATCAGTTTCAATATCAACTAAGTTCTGGTCTACGGTGACCGTATCACCTTCAGCTACATGCCATGCGGCAACAGTTGCATCTGCAACTGATTCGGGTAACACAGGTACCACAATATCAATCACTTTTACTGAGCCCGTTGTTGCAGCTTTTGCAGCGGGTGCACTGGCAGCGGCTTTGGCTGGTTCAGCTTCAGCGGCAGTATCTGCGCTCTTGCTTTCTACGGCTTTGCCTTCGCTCTCACCTTCAGACAAAATGCCTATCACTTGCTCACCTAAAACGGTCGCACCTTCAGCTTGTGATATATCAGTCATCACACCATCAGATAATGCTTGTACTTCTAGTACCACTTTGTCAGTTTCAATATCAACTAAGACTTGATCACGAGACACTTTGTCGCCAACTTTTACATGCCAAGTGGCTACGGTCGCATCTGCAACTGATTCGGGTAAAACGGGAACCTTAATTTCGGTTGTCATTTATAATATTCCTTACACACTCTTAATTAATCTCTTTATAAAAAAGAGGGTCTATTCTACATTAAGCGCGTCATGAACTAGCGCCTGTTGTTCTTTAACATGAACTGACATATAACCTACAGCTGGTGCTGCAGAAGCCGAACGGCCTGCATAGGTCAAATAGCTATTCTCAGGCAGTGCTGCTCTAAAGTGATGCTGTGAACAGTACCAAGCCCCCTGATTTTGCGGTTCTTCCTGACACCAAACGAATTGCTTAACATGCTGATACTTTTTAATTTCAGCTTGAAGCTCTTCTTCTGGAAATGGGTATAATTGTTCGACACGAATGATAGCAACATTAGTTTGCTCATTCTTGCGACGTTGATCGAGTAGTTCGTAGTAAACTTTACCACTACAGAACACCACGCGTTCAACACCGTCGGCGTCAAGCTCATCAATTTCGCCGATAACATTATGGAAAACACCGGTAGAAAGCTCTTCTAATGAAGAAACGGCCATCGGGTGACGCAATAATGACTTAGGAGACATCACCACCAATGGACGACGCATAGGACGAACCACTTGACGACGCAGCATATTAAATATTTGCGCAGGTGTTGTTGGTACACAAACTTGCATGTTGTGATCAGCACAAAGTTGTAAAAATCGTTCCAAACGAGCAGACGAATGCTCTGGACCTTGACCTTCATAACCATGCGGCAACAACATAGTTAGGCCGCATAAACGACCCCACTTTTGTTCCCCTGAGCTAATAAACTGATCAAATACCACTTGTGCACAGTTAGCGAAATCACCAAATTGTGCTTCCCAAATGGTTAAGCCGCTCGGCTCTGCTGTTGTATAGCCATATTCAAACGCCAGTACTGATACTTCAGATAATACTGAGTCATGAACATCGAATGGGCCTTGGCCTTCACGAATATTTTGTAATGGTAAATAACGACTACCATCATCTTGGCCATGCAGTACTGCATGACGATGGAAAAAGGTACCACGACCAGAATCTTGGCCGGTCAGTCGAACACGCTTACCTATATCGACAATTGACGCATAAGCTAAGTTTTCAGCCATGCCCCAATCGAGTAGTTTTTCGCCACTGGCCATTTTCGCACGATCGTCATAAATTTTCTGTACACGGTTATGTACTTTATGATCCGCTGGAATAGTCGAGATTTTAACGGCAAGTTCTTTTAACTTTTCAAGCGAAATTTCTTTCTCATAATCATCATCCCAATCATGGCCAATGTATGGCGACCAATCAACAGAATGTTCAGTCATCGGACGCCACTGTTCAACAGTACATTGCCCTTCATCAAGCAATTTACGATAATAAGCGGTTAACTCATCGGTCTTCGCTTTATCGAGTGAGCCCTCAGCATTAAGCTTGTCAGCGTATAATTGGCGAGGTGTCGGATGCTTTTTAACTTTTTTATACATAAGCGGCTGGGTCGCGCTAGGCTCATCAGCTTCGTTATGCCCGTGACGTCGGTAACAGACTAAATCAATCACCACATCACGTTTAAATTCATTACGATAATCTAAAGCGATTTGCGTCGCTAAAATAACCGCTTCAGGATCGTCGCCATTAACGTGCAGAATAGGTGCTGAAACCATTTTTGCGATTTCAGTACAGTATTCACCACTGCGAGTATCTTCTGCACTTGAGGTCGTAAAGCCGACTTGGTTATTAACCACAATGCGAATAGTACCGCCAACTTTAAACGCCCGTGCTTGCGACATATTAAAGGTTTCTTGCACAACACCTTGACCAGCGATGGCAGAATCACCATGGATAGTAATAGGTAAAACTAAATCACCTTGATTACAATCACGACGGTCTAAGCGCGCGCGCACGCTACCAATAACAACAGGATTAACAATCTCAAGATGCGACGGGTTAAATGCCAATGCTAAATGCACATTTCCGCCGGGGGTAACAAAGTCTGATGAATAACCTTGGTGATATTTAACATCACCTGAAGATAATATTTCATCGTGCTTACCACCGAATTCATCGAACAGCTTAGACGGGTTCTTACCCATCACATTAACCAGCACGTTCAAACGACCACGGTGAGCCATGCCCATGACAACTTCTTTAGCGCCTTGGGTACCAGCACGGGTAATAAGTTGCTTCAACATAGGAACTAAGGCATCGCCACCCTCAAGTGAGAAGCGTTTGGCACCGGGGAACTTTGCCCCTAAATACTTTTCTAGGCCATCTGCTGCGACTAAGTCTTTAAATATCTCTTCTTTTTCTGCAACGGTTAATATGGCTTGTGACTGTACTGACTCTAAACGTTGTTGTAACCAGCGTTTTTCATCCGTTGAAGTAATATGCATATACTCAGCACCAATAGAACCACAATAAGTGGTTTTAAGGGCTTTATATAATTCACCAAGTTTCATTGATTCTTGGCCTATCGCCAAAGAGCCAATTTTAAATTCACGATCGAAGTCATTTTCCGATAGATCATGGTGAGATAATTGCAAATCACGTACTTTATCACGTTTCCATATCCCTAATGGATCAAGATTAGCATTTTGATGTCCGCGAAAACGAAAAGCATTAATCAGTTGTAAAACTTTTATTTGCTTAGCGTCGCTGCCACCAGAAACAAGCACAGTTTTTTGTGTTTGTTGTGCTAGATCTTTAAATTCATTACGGATTTCAGAATGCCGATATTCTACATCAGCACCTTCAATTTTAGGAAGTTGTTGAAAAATCTCTCGCCACTCTGCAGACACAGATTGAGAGTTATCAAGATAAGATTCGTATAATTCTTCTATATAAGCAGTATTTGCACCACTTAAATGGGAAGACTCTATCCAAGCCTTCATTTCACCTTCGGGCATTGCCTGTTCCTTTATGGGATAAAAGCAATCAAAACAATTGTTTAATAAAGTAGCAGAGTAGATAATTTGTTCGCTATCACTCTGCTGTTTTAATTAAACCGCTCTTGTTAGCAACATTGACTTAATATGGCCAATGGCTTTTGTTGGGTTCAATCCTTTCGGACAAACGTCAACACAGTTCATGATACCGTGACAACGAAATACGCTGTAAGCATCTTGTAAATCATCTAAACGTTCTTCTGTTGCAGTATCACGGCTATCGATAAGAAAACGATAAGCATGTAATAAACCAGCAGGCCCGATAAATTTATCAGGGTTCCACCAGAAAGACGGGCAAGAGGTAGAACAACACGCACATAAAATACATTCGTAAAGACCATCTAATTTTTCACGTTCTTCAATAGATTGCAAATGTTCGCGTGCTGGCTGCTCTTTGCCATCGTTAATTAAATAAGGTCTGATTTTTTCATATTGATTATAGAACTGCGTCATATCAATAATTAAATCACGTACTACCGGTAAACCCGGCAACGGACGTAAGACGATTTTCTTTGCTGGCACAGCAGATAAAGGCGTGATACATGCCAAACCATTTTTGCCATTCATATTCAAACCGTCAGAGCCACAAACACCTTCACGACAAGAACGACGGAATGATAGGCTAGAATCTTGCTCTTTTAGCAAAATTAGCGCATCTAATACCATCATGTCTGAGCCTTCTGGAATTTCCAGCTCATAGTCTTTCATGTAAGGCTTGTTATCAACATCAGGGTTGTAACGGTAAATTGAAAATACTTGTTTCATCACAACGCTCCTAGTAAGTTCTTGCTTTCGGTGGGAAAGCTTCGCGGTGAACCGGGCTCATGTTAACAGAGCGCTTGCTCATGTCTTCAGTCGCTGGTGAGTAAATTGAGTGACATAACCAATTTTCATCATCACGTGTTTGGAAATCTTCGCGAGCATGAGCGCCACGAGATTCAGTACGGAAATTAGCAGCTTTTGCCGTACAAAAAGCGGTTTCCATTAAGTTGTCTAATTCTAAACACTCGATGCGATGAGTATTAAATTCTGAAGACTTGTCATCCAAATGAGCATTTTGAAGACGTTCACGGATTTCCGTAAGCTCTTTCATGCCTTGTGCCATAGCTTCACCTTCACGGAATACCGAGAAGTTAAATTGCATACATTTTTGTAGGTCTTTACGAATTTGAACAGGGTCTTCACCGCTCGTTGATGCTTCCCAACGATTAGTTCGCGCTAACGAGGCTTCTAGATCAGACTCTGAAGCATCTTTTCCTGTTTGGGTTTCACTTAAGTAAGTACCTAAGAAATTACCCGCAGCACGTCCAAACACCACTAAATCAAGCAGTGAGTTGCCACCTAAACGGTTTGCGCCATGCACAGATACGTTAGCGATTTCACCAACAGCAAATAACCCTTCGATGATTTTTTCTTCACCCGTCTCTGGGTTAAAGTTAATGGCTTGACCGTTAACATTACAAGGTACACCACCCATTTGATAATGACAGGTTGGTATAACAGGAATAGGTTCTACTGCCGGGTCAACGTGAGCAAAAGTTTTCGATAGATCGCAAACGCCTGGTAAACGTTTTTCTAACGTTTCACGGCCTAAATGGTCTAGTTTAAGTTTAAGATGTGGACCTAAAGGACCGTCAAAACCACGACCTTCACGAATTTCCGTCATCATTGAACGGGCAACAACATCACGACCGGCTAAATCTTTAGCATTCGGCGCATAGCGCTCCATGAAACGTTCACCGTCTTTATTGAGCAAGTAACCACCTTCACCACGACAACCTTCAGTCACTAAAGTACCTGCACCCGCTATACCTGTTGGGTGAAACTGCCACATTTCCATATCTTGCATTTGCACGCCAGCACGAAGCGACATACCAACACCGTCACCGGTATTAATGTGAGCATTAGTCGTTGAAGCAAAGATACGACCAGCACCACCGGTTGCTAAGACAGTTGCACGGGCTTTAAAGTAAACTATTTCACCCGTTTCAATACAAATAGCGGTAGTACCAACAACAGCGCCGTCACTATTTTTAACTAAATCTAAAGCATACCACTCAGAATAAACGTTAGTTTTGTTTTTAACGTTCTGTTGGTATAAACAATGCAATAATGCATGACCTGTGCGATCGGCTGCAGCAGCGGTACGAGCAGCTTGCTCGCCACCAAAGTTTTTAGATTGACCACCAAATGGACGTTGGTAAATTTTACCTTCTTCCGTACGAGAGAAAGGTAAGCCCATTTTCTCTAGTTCAATAATAGATTCTGGGCCAGTTTTACACATATATTCGATAGCGTCTTGGTCACCGATATAATCAGAGCCTTTAACCGTATCGTACATGTGTTGTTCCCAATGGTCTTCATGAGCATTACCCAAGGCTACGGTAATACCGCCTTGTGCAGATACCGTATGAGAACGGGTAGGAAATACTTTTGAAATCAAAGCACAAGACTTGCCTGATTCCGATATTGCTAGGGCAGCGCGCATACCTGCACCACCAGCGCCAATAACAATGGCGTCGAATTCACGAATTGGAACGCTCACTTACACACCCCACACAGTTAATAAGCCTGCTGCAAGATAAACCAGCAACAGAACAGAAAAGAAAAATTGTAAACCACCACGTAACAGTGCCGGTTTAATATAGTCAGAAAGCACCTGCCAGACACCAATCCACGCATGAATTAATAATGCAAAAAGCGCTAAAATTGTGAATATCTTAGTGCCAATACCACTAAAGAATGCCTGCCATACTTCAAACGTTACATCCGCAGTCGTAACGAAAAAGCCAACAAGAAAAAAGGTGTAAAGCGCTAAAATAATGGCACTTGCACGAAGAAGAATAAAATCATGTACGCCGCTACGGCCTACTGTTGCTGCATTATTTACCATAATCGAACTCCTACTACTACAGTAAGCACCAACCAAAGTGCGATAATAAGTTTTGCCGTAGCATTACCCGAAGATAGCTCTTCGAAATAACCTAAATCCATAAACAAATGACGAATACCGCCAAGTAGATGATAGATAAGAGCAGAAAGCGTACCAAGGATAATGATTTTGAAGAAGATACCACTCAGTAGTGACGCTACTTGGGCGAAACCTTCAGCAGAAGATAGAGATAAAGAAAGCGTCCACAATAAAATACCAATAGCAAACACCATGATCACACCGGATACTCGGTGTAGTATAGAAGCATTAGCTGCTGCATGCATTTTAATTGTTGACAAATCTAGGTTTACAGGACGTTGTTTTTTCACGATTGTTGCCTAAGGAGCTCTTGGAGCCTTCAACTTATTTTTTTTACGTTATCTAAGCAAATTGTTGTACTTGATAACCCCCGCTTCGATTTAAATTATTCTCTACATTTTCTTATACGAGTAAAGGTATAATTCAGATCAGCTTGATTATATAGATGAAAATCATTAATTACAATTTTCTTCACAGACAAGTTACAGCCTATTCATAAGGCTTGCGACTAATTTTTAACCATACTTTTCGAAAATCTATTCTAACATTCCACTTTAGTCTATCGGATTAACAAACGAATTGACTTATGGGGGGGGATCTGAAGTAGAATAGCGTCAGTTTAATATTCACAAAAATTGATTAAACATTTGGTTTTAGCAATTTTCAAGATAAACAAATTTAAATGGGGACGAAACATATGGCTGACTCAAAAGCCTCTCTTAGTATCGACGGTAATGTAGTTGCAGACTTGCCAATTCTTAAAGGTAGCGCCGGTAACGATGTCATTGATATTCGTACACTAGGTAGTGCAGGCTATTTCACTTATGACCCAGGTTTTATGGCAACAGCCTCTTGTGAATCTGCAATTACTTTCATTGATGGTGATAAAGGTGTACTGCAACACCGCGGTTACCCGATTGACAGCCTTGCAAAGCAAGCTGATTATCTAGAAGTTTGTTATATTTTATTAAACGGTGATGCGCCAACTAGGACGCAATACGATGAATTTATTGATACCATTACTAATCACACCATGGTGCATGAGAAGTTAGTCCACTTCTTTCATGGCTTTTTACCTAATGCTCATCCGATGGCGATGCTGTGTGGTGTGGTTGGCGCACTATCTTCGTTTTACCACAGTGATTTAGATATTCATGCACCCGATCAACGCAAGCGTAGTGCCCATCGTTTAATCGCAAAAATGCCAACTATTGCAGCAATGGCATACAAGTACAGTATCGGACAACCTTTTGTCTATCCACGTAATGACTTAAATTATGCAGAGAATTTCTTGCATATGCTATTTTCTGTGCCGGCTGAAGAATATGTTGTTAGTCCGACAGTTGCCCGTGCAATGGACCGTATTTTCACTTTACATGCTGATCACGAGCAAAACGCTTCAACGTCGACAGTACGTTTAGCTGGCTCGTCAGGTGCTAACCCTTATGCATGTATCGCGGCAGGTGTTGCATCGCTTTGGGGCCCTGCACATGGCGGCGCTAACGAAGCATGTTTAACTATGCTGGAAGAAATTGGTTCTTTGGATCGTGTCGATGAGTTTGTTGCTAAAGCGAAAGATAAATCTGACCCGTTCCGCTTAATGGGCTTTGGTCATCGAGTTTATAAAAACTTCGATCCTCGTGCCACGGTAATGCGTGAAACTTGTCATGAAGTATTAACTGAATTGGGTATTAAAGATCCATTACTCGATGTTGCAATGGCACTTGAAAAAGTAGCACTTGAAGACCCTTACTTCATAGAGAAAAAATTATACCCTAATGTTGATTTTTACTCAGGCATCATCTTAAAAGCCATTGGTATTCCAACCAATATGTTCACGGTAATTTTTGCCATGTCTCGTACCGTTGGTTGGATTGCGCATTGGGATGAAATGTTAGGTCAAGCGGGTCAGAAAATTGGCCGTCCTCGTCAAAAATACACTGGCGAAATTGATCGAGAATTTATCCCCCTAAGTGATAGATAAGTAAGAGCTAACAATCGTTAGCGCAATACTTCTCTTAGGTATAAAAGGCAACCTCATGGTTGCCTTTTTTATTTTTTACTCGCCAAACATCTGACTCACTAGCTTAGTTTTAACCAACATGCTTAATAATTATGGCATTTAAACTTCTGTACATTAACCTAACAATCACTATATTCTTACAGCCGTTTTTAAGTTCAACGGTAGCCTAATTGTGCTTGACCATATTTTAATTGTCGATGAAAGTCGCTTAGTGCGCGAAGCGCTGGCTAAAATATTACTCTCATGCGGTATCGCTAAAGCAGCAATTGCTTGTATCGAAAATAGTGAAGACGCAATTGAATATGGCCAGTTCAACGCAATAAGTTTATTAATTTGTGCTGACAATTTAGCGCAACAGAGCGCTTTTGATTTTAGGGATGAACTTGCCAAGGTTGCAAATATCAAGCAACTACCATTAATGGTATTATCCCATCAACGTGATGGTAAAAAGTTAGAAAAACCTGAAGCAATAAGCCGTAAAAAGCAGCTATTAAGCAATAGTATTATTCTGCACCCTCCTTTTAAAAAATACGATGTAATCTCCACATTATTTGCACTAACACAAGCCGCTATATTTGCCGATCAACTTAACCAAACACACGCACCATTGCCAGCTTCAGCGCTAATAGAAGTTCAGGATTTAGTTGCAGACAAACCAACCATACTCGTAGTTGACGATGAAAGTGTCAATATTGATGTTGCAGCAGGAAATCTACGTAATATTTACCGAGTAGTGGCGGCAAAATCAGGTGCTCATGCACTGAAAATAGTCGCCCGTAATAAGTCAAATATAGCCTTGATTTTACTTGATATTATGATGCCAGAAATGGATGGGTATCAAGTATGTAAAAAACTAAAAGCAAGCAGTATCAGCGCTCATATACCGGTGATATTTCTTAGTGCAAAAACACTTGTTGATGATATCAAACATGGCTTTGATTTAGGCGCCGTTGACTATATTACTAAACCATTAAATGGTGATTTACTCAGGGCTAGAGTAGCGACACACATTCGAATACAGCAGCAGCAAACAGCCTTATCTGCCCAAGTAGCTACCCTAGAAGAAAATGCAAAATTACGTGAAGATATTGAAAAAATCACTCATCACGACTTAAAGGCCCCACTCAGCAATATCCTCTTTGAGACGTATCGTCTAGCAGATAGAACTGCGGCAAAATCAATTAATCGTGCCGTTAATAATGTCGTTAGCATGATAAATAACTCGCTAAATTTATACAAAATTGAACAAAGTATTTATAGCTTTACACCTGAAGTTACCAACTTAAACTTGTTGGTTAACGATGCTATTAATGCCGTATCAACTATTTGTAACGAAAAGAGCTTGAACTTTGAGCTATCCGGCTTTGAGACTGAACATTTTATTTTAGCTGAGCCATTACTCTGCTTATCAATATTTAACAATTTGATCAAAAATGCAGTCGAGGCTTCACCCACTGACCAAACGATAACGATTGAGTTAGCTGAGCAAGGTAAGCAAGTATGCTTTAAATTAACTAATCATGGCATAATCCCAGGTAATTTACGCTCAAGACTGTTTGATAAGTACAGCAGTTCAAATCACCGTTTAGGCACAGGATTAGGTACCTATTCAGCTAAATTAATGACGGAAGTGCAACATGGTGAAATATCTTTTAATATTATCGATGAAAAGCAAACAAAGTTTATAGTCGAACTACCTGCGGCTTCGAAAACATAAGCTTACGGATAAATACCCCCTTAATCACACTTGTTTTTATATTCGTCAGCATTACTTTATTAGCTTAAATGTACTTCTGGCGATAATCTTTAGGTGTAACACCGGTGAAACGCTTGAACAGTTGACGAAAACTACTGACATCTTCATAACCTATAGACCAAATAATTTGATTGATCGGTTCAGTGGTTTTTTCTAATCGTACCTTGGCATGTTCAACTCTAATTCTTTGCAAATAACTGATCGGGGTTTCAGCGGTGGCTTGTTTAAAGCGTCGTTTGAAAGTTCTGGCACCTAGGTCGACTAGTAGCGCTAATTCATCAATTAAAACCTCTTGGCTAAAATGAGATTCTATCCATTCTTGTGCTTTTAATATCGGCTGATCATCATGAGATTTTTGTGCCTGAAACGTCACATAAGGTGACTGTTTTTGTCTTACAGGATCAAAAACTAACAATTTGGCACAATCCGAGGCAATATCTTTACCAATGTTTATATCGACTAAGTGTAAAGCAAGATCGATATAAGACATTGAACCACCTGAACAAATCACGTCACCATTATCAATTAACATGCGATCGCAATCGAGACGAATCGAAGGAAATAAGCGCCTAAATAAATCAGCACTTCGCCAATGAGTTGTGGCAACTTTACCATTTAGCAAGCCACAAGAAGCCAGTAAAAATGCGCCGGTACAATAACTTGCAATCGTACTACCTTGCTTATGGCATTTTTGAAGCCATTGCTTAACCTCGGGTAAGTTTTCAACCATAACGTCATCAGCGCAGCATTCAATTACTGCACGAACCGACGATGATACGATAATAATATCAGGCTTTTCTATCGCGGTAATTAAGGCATTAGGGGCAATACTTATTCCGTTATAACCGGTTATGGCTTGGTTATCTATCGTCACTATTTTACAAGAAATAGCCTCAAAATCACTTGTCGTATAGCGTTGCTCCCGGCAATAATTTGCAGCATAAAAAACATCAACTAAACCATAAACCGCAGAAACTACGCATTGGTTTGTTGCCAAAACGAGTACATTCATATTATCACCCTAAGTAACTTGGCACTATCACCATTAATAATGTCAAATATGCCACCCCTTTTTACTTACTACAAGCGTTAGACTACTATTTCGACAAATAATAGCGTCAATGACCGGGATTAACTTTATGAAGACTTTGCTTAGAGCAATAAAAACATTACATTTATGGCTGCATTTTTTAGTTATTATTACGCTTTCGCTACTGCCCATATTAACTAATGCTGACATTATTATCAGTTTAGTTTATTTGCCGGTTGGCTTTCTAATGCTCGCTTTCATCAGTTTTAATATTGAAAATAAACTCAATAGCTACTTAACATTCATCAATGAGCAAGCACCTAAGGTGAAAGAAGAAAAATGCCTAATATATCGAGGAATTTGTTGCCTACACTCATAGCTTTACTATACGGGGCTGCTATAATGCGCAGCGCATTTTCAAGCTAGTGGATAAATAATGTCAGATTATCAATTAAGGTTTGGTGGTATTGCTCGGTTGTATGGTAACAGCCAAGCAGCTGCCCTGCAGCAAGCACATTTTTGTGTGATTGGCATCGGCGGTGTCGGCTCTTGGGTGGCAGAAGCACTCGCCCGTAACGGAATTGGGCAAATCACCCTAATTGATCTCGATGATTTATGCATAAGTAATATTAATCGTCAAATTCATGCCCTCACGGATACCGTCGGTTTAAGTAAAGTTGCGGTTATGTGCGATAGAATAAAGCAAATTAATCCTGAGTGCATAGTTAACACTATAGAAGATTTTGTTACCTTAGAGAATATACAAGATTTGCTATCAAAATCATTCGATTACGTTATTGATGCTATCGATTCTGTCAATGTTAAAAGCGCGGTAATTGCCCACTGTAAACGTAATAAACTATCGATCATTACTATTGGCGGTGCCGGTGGCCAGATTGACCCAAGTAAAATTGCCATTGCCGATCTAAGCCAAACATTTCAAGATCCATTGCTAGCTAAGGTGCGTAACCAATTGCGTCGAGAATACAGCTTTTCACGTAATGTGAAACGAAAATTTTCGATTGATGCAATATTTTCCAGCGAACAACTGCGCTATCCCGACGCCGAAGGTAATGTTTGCCATGCTAAGCAATCAAACGATGGTTCAATGCGCTTAGATTGCAGTGGTGGCTTTGGCGCTGCGACACATGTTACCGCTTGTTTTGCATTTTTTGCTGTTGGCAAGGCAATGGATAAATATTTGAAAAAAGCGCTTAGCTCGCCGACATAAAATATAGCCCTTTCGCGGCTTGTAGATAGTCATTATTTCAACTCGACGTTAACGGTTTCGATAAAACCTCTAGCTATAAAACTGGCCTTTACGCATATTACGCAATTGAGTGATATATTTTCTCTACAATAGCACGCACTCCGTTGCCACGTGATGGGCTTAAATGCTGCAGTAACCCTAGCTCAGAAAAATATCCATCCATGTCAAAATCAGCTATTTGTGCTGCAGTTTTATTATCAACAGCAGCTAAAATAATGGCCAACAAACCGCGGATAACCTTGGCGTCACTATCAGCTTTAAAGCGCAATAGTCCGTTATTTTCTTCATGGCAAACTAACCATGCATGACTTTCACAGCCCGAAATTAACGACTGTTCGGTTTTATCTTCCGCAAGTAAAGGTAAATGCTTTTTACCCAACATCATAATTTCTCGGTGTTTACTATCCCAACTTCTTGCTTTAGCAAACATGGCGAGAATATCAGTAACCGTTAATTTATTACTGACAAAGCTACTACTGTCCTCAATTTCAGGAGCTTTTAACGTATTTACAGTGTTGGCGATTGGCACTATTGATTGGCTCAAGCCTTGCAATTGTTGGACAGTAAAATCTATCTCTTGAAAGTTATTATAGGCCGACAAAGATATACGTACACAACCCGTTATATTAAGGTATTGCATTAATGGCATAGCACAGTGATGCCCAGAGCGTACGGCAATACCAACACTATCTAATGCGCTAGCAACATCATGATTATGCTGGCCAGCAAGGGTAAAGGAAAATACTGGAATATCTGGTTCTTCCGCTACAATAAACCTTAAGCCCTTTACGGTAGAAAGTTGCTCAAAGCAATACTTTTTCAGTTTAGTCTCATATGCATGTAATGCCGCATGACCATGTTGTTCAATAAACGATATTGCTGCGCCCAATGCAATAATACCGGCAATATTTGGCGTGCCAGCCTCAAACTTGTGGGGTAATTCGTTAAAAGTTGTTTGCGCAAAGCTGACTGACTTGATCATTTCGCCACCCGCTTGATACGGCGGCATTTTTGCTAATAACTTTTGTTTACCATACAGCACACCAACGCCGGTTGGACCATACATTTTATGGCCAGAAAACAGGTAAAAGTCACAGTCTAATGCGCTAACATCAACGCTTAGGTGTGCAATAGCTTGCGCACCATCAACTAAGGTTAATGCTTGGTATTTTTTTGCCACTGCGATGATTTCTTTAATCGGATTAACTCGACCAACGACATTAGAAATATGACCAAAACAAACAATACGAGTACGCTCTCCAATAATGTCTTCAAGTTTATCAAGCGCAATTTGACCGGTTGCACTTAATGGCAATATCTTAATTATTGCGCCGGTTTGCTCTGCGACAATCTGCCAGGGCACAATATTAGCGTGATGTTCACTGTAACTTAGCACTATCTCATCATTGGGTTTTAAAGACGTTCGCCCCCAACTTTGCGCAACTAAATTAATACTTTCAGTACTCCCCTTGGTCCAAATGATTTCTTGATATGAGCTGGCATTAATAAATGTTTTTACTTTTTGCCGTGCGTTTTCATAAGCCATAGTTGCCTTAGCACTTAAGGCATGAGAAGCCCTGTGTACATTGGCATTACTCAATTGATAATAACCGCTATGACTGTCGATAACGCAACTTGGCTTCTGGGTTGTCGCGGCATTATCGAAATAAACTAACGGCTTACCATTAACTAAACTGTCGAGAATAGGAAATTGTTGGCGAAAATGAGTAGAAGAGAACTTTTCCATAAAGGTGTAATAATGCCGGTATTAAGTTGCGCTAATTATATCTTAACTTGTCATTGATAAATTCAGTAAATGTGATTGTATCGAAAAAAAATTAAACTTCATTAAGCAAAAATAAAAAACTTGCGCTATAACTTAATATAAGTAATTGGAGGGACATGTACTATGGCATTATTTTCATGGTTTATTAGCAGAACAAGCGTTAACTCCGCGAAAAATAACCAAGCATCATTAGATCGAGAGCTATCAACCTTTAATAACAACACCATGTGGCCGACAGCAAAAGTAAGAGGTAACGTTATAATTCAGCAACAAAAATATGTAAGTGCCACATCACATATAAAGAAAGAAACTAAGATAAATGTACTAAAAGAGCACATTAACTAATCTCAACTTAACTAAGAAAAATACCGCAAAAAAATTTAGCCAATTTGTACTATATTGTTAACAATTAAATTGGCTAATTTTTGATTAATCAAATAGCGTCGCCTGTAAGACTTCTCTCGCTTTATGATACTTTCCCTGTTCAGCCAAATCTCTACTCACATTAAAATGATAACTAGGCATTAAATATAAATTAGGTGCTAGCAGCATTATATCGATATAATTTTTTGGAAAAAACAATGCAAAATACTGCAATTTTGTTCGCTGTGCTAAGGGCTTAAATGCCTGAATTTCATTCTGATTATTACAAGCAGCAGCAGTAAAGACGCCTACTTTGTCTTGATATGCCATTGGCGTTGCTAACTTCCACCCCTGCTGATACTTAGACAATATCGGTGTTGAGTCATTAATTAAACTTCGCCATGGCACCTGCGACAATATATTCTCTCTTACCTTTTCACGATCACCCTGATAATAATCCGCTAAGACAACAATATTATGAGCAAACGGTGTTTGCTGAAATTGCTGACATTTTTGATGTTGCTTAGGCAATGGGTATTCATCAACAAAACCGATAAAATGGCTAAGTTCGTGAACCAATACATCAAGGTCGTCATTTTGGTCTAAATACATAATACCGTTATCGACATTGGCCCCGCCTTGCTCGACAATTACCCCAAGGTAACGCGTGGTAATATCCTTGCGATTCATCCAAACTGTCGCATTGCAGCTTATTTTCTCTGTTACTAGATGTTGACAATTAAGCACATTGGCAGCAATATATTTAACGGGTTGTAGGCAAATATGCTTTGCCAGTATATGATGTTCAAATGCTGAGATTAACTGTTGCCCGTGTCGTAAACCAGTTAAGTTAGTGGCAAAAAGCTGCACATCAAGCAAACAAGCTGAGTTTTTTAGCGTGTTTTTCTCACTGACTTCTATAACTCGTTGTTCGGTTTTTTCTTTGCTCTGCCTTTGCGCTACGCTTGACCTAAACACATCATACTGCGCTAACTCGCGGTACAGTTGTACACTCTCTCCTTGCGCTAATCTGCTTTTATAGGCTTGAATAAATGCGAGATCACCTTGTTGCAAAGCTAATTCATATAGCATTTCCAGGGCAGCTTTATGGTTCGCAAGAGATAGTAAAAGTGGCTTAATATCGGCATATTGTTGCAAATTAAAATAGATATTCGCCAAGGCTATTTTTGCCTCAACGTGTTGCTGACGTATGGCTACTTTATACCATAATTGTGCAGTATTTATTTGCTCGTGGAGACGAAAATACTGCCCGAGTTGATAAGCCGTATTAGCGTCGTTATCAGCATGATGTTTGGCTAGATGCAGCCAGGCCTGATTATTATCAGTGGCCAAAAGCTCAACTAATCTATCATCAGTATTGGTAAATAGAGCAAGCGTTTCGAGTACAAAGAGTTGTTGACGGGTTATCGTTGCGTTAATCACTTTTTCATTATAGTTAGCGATGAAAAAAAATAAGCTTAGCGATGCAATGATCACTAAGCTTATCAAGCGTTTTTTATTTACCATGGTCTGATACTAAAAAATAATTAAGGTGCACTGCTTTGTTGCATTGCTTGGCGCATTAAATCCAATTCAAGTTTGGCATATCGATGCTCGACAAACTTATATACATTAGTACTAAGCGCGAGTTTGAAAAAATTCATTGCAGCATATACATCGTTCTGTATTTGATTGTATTTGGCTAAATAAAAATAGGCTTCACATAAACGCTCAGTTAAGGCTTCATTGGTATTAATATTTTCAGCTAAACGACCAATAAAGGCATCTTGACTCATTTCGCCTAAATAAAGCTTAATAACATTTTTTGCCCAAACACTTTCGTCGATTAATTGTCCATAAACGATTAAATCTTGCTTAGCTTTTTGTGAATCTACTGCAGTATCAGCCAAATATTGCCATAATACTCGATAGGGGTCATTGGGTTGGTAGGCTCTAAACGTTTTAAAATCGTCTGCCGCTAAGTTAGGACGACCACCATAATATAAAGCAATACCACGATTAAAATAAGCAAACTCGTAACTAGGTTCTAACTCTAAAGCAGAGTCAAAGGCGTCGTATGACTGATTAAACTCTTGCAGTTGAGTAAAGTGAATTCCTAAGAAGTTATAGGCGTCAACCATATCGGGTTTAAGATTGATCGCTTGATTAAAATCGTTGCGTGCTAAGGTACGTAAGCCGAATTTATCATATTGAATACCGCGTTGATAGAGCAACTCTGCGCGTTGTTCATCGTTAATTTTAGCGCGCTGTAATACTTGTGATATACGATCTAAGGCTATCTCATCTTTGATTGCAATAGCAAGCGGCTCAGCAATAATCAGTTCACCAATAACGGATTGCTGACTAGTCGTAGCGCAGCCCTGAGTGAATAATAGACTTGAAACAAGTAATACTTTGGAAATTAAAGTGTTAGAAAATTGAATTTTAGAAAGTAAGTGCACGAAAAACATAATCCTAATAAGCATTTATGATATTGAGTATATAAAAAAGGGAGCAATTAAGCTCCCTTTTTGTGTACAAGTTGGCAGGTATCTTTTAACAATATACCTGTTGCTCTCGCTTTATAGCAAAAGAATTACTCTGCTGTGTCAGCTTCAGGCGCAGCGGCAACTGGTTTTTCCATCGCTTCTTTCATGCTTAAACGTACGCGACCTTGACGGTCAACTTCTAGTACTTTAACCGTGACATCTTGGCCTTCTGTCAATACGTCACTAACGGCGTTAACACGTTCGTCAGAAATTTGAGATATATGTACTAAACCGTCTTTACCTGGTAATACGTTAACAAAAGCACCAAAGTCGACAATGCGTACAACTTTACCTGTGTAAATAGTACCCACTTCAATTTCAGCTGTTAACGCGGTAATACGTGCAATGGCGTCTTTAGCTTGATCGCCGTCAGTTGCAGCGATTCTAACGGTACCGTCATCTTCAATTTCAATCGTAGTACCAGTTTCTTCAGTCAATTGACGAATAGTTGCGCCACCTTTACCGATAATGTCACGGATCTTATCTTGCGGAACTTTCATGGTATGAATACGTGGAGCAAATTGAGAGATATCATCACGATGTCCGCCAATAGCTTCATCCATAACAGCTAAGATGTGATTACGTGCTGCTTTTGCTTGGTTTAAAGCAAGTTGCATGATTTCTTGCGTAATACCTTCAATTTTAATATCCATTTGAAGTGCAGTAATACCACCAGTGGTACCTGCTACTTTAAAGTCCATATCGCCTAAGTGATCTTCATCACCTAAGATGTCAGAAAGTACAACAAAGTCATCGCCTTCTTTAACTAGACCCATAGCAATACCAGCAACAGAGGCTTTAATTGGTACACCAGCATCCATCAATGCTAATGAAGTACCACATACAGAAGCCATTGAAGATGAACCGTTAGATTCAGTAATTTCAGAAACTACACGAACTGAATATGGGAATTCTTCAGCTGAAGGCATAACAGCCAACATGCCGCGTTTTGCCAAACGACCATGACCAATTTCACGACGCTTAGGAGAACCAACAAAACCAGTTTCACCAACACAGTATGGAGGGAAGTTATAATGAAGCATAAAGCTATCAGTTTTCTCACCCATAATAGTGTCAAGACGTTGTGCATCACGTTGTGTACCTAAGGTAGCAACAACTAATGCTTGAGTTTCACCACGAGTAAACACGGCAGAGCCATGAGTACGTGGTAATACGCCAGTCATTACGTCTAGTGCACGGATCATTTCAGGATCACGACCATCGATACGAGGCATGCCTTTAGTAATACGACCACGAACAACTGTTTTTTCTAAGTCATGAAATAAATCTTTTGCTTCTTGCACGTCAAGTTCAGCATCGTTAGCCAATAATGTTGCAACTACACCATCGCGGATTTCTTTGATTTTTTCGTAACGAACTGCTTTCTCAGTAATTTGGTAAGCTTCGTTAACTTGCGCTTCAGAAAGCTCGGCAATTTTAGTAATAAGGTCAGCATTCTTAACTGGTGCAACCCAATCCCATTTAGGATTGTTAACTTCTGCAGCCATTTCTTTAATTGCCGTGATAGCCGTTTGCATTTGCTCATGACCAAACATAACGGCGCCAAGCATAACTTCTTCAGAAAGCACGTCAGCTTCAGATTCAACCATCAATACAGCTGAATCAGTACCAGAAACCACTAAGTTTAACTGTGAGGTTTCTAATTCAGATTGTAATGGGTTAAGGATATATTTTCCGTCAGTGTAACCAACACGAGCAGCGCCAACTGGGCCGCTAAAAGGCATACCTGAAATAGCTAATGCCGCAGAAGTACCTAACAAAGCAATAATATCTGGAGAAATTTCTGGGTTAGCAGAAACTACCGTGATAACGACTTGAACTTCGTTAGTAAAGCCTGCCGGAAAAAGTGGACGAATTGGACGGTCAATTAAGCGACAAATTAATGTTTCTTCTTCTGAAGGACGACCTTCACGTTTAAAGAAACCACCTGGAATTTTACCGGCAGCGTAAGTACGCTCTTGGTAGTTAACCGTTAGCGGGAAAAAGTCTTGACCTGGTTTTGCTTCTTTTTTACCAACAACAGAGACTAATACTGAAGTATCGTCCATGCTAGCCATAACGGCACAAGTGGCTTGACGAGCAATAACGCCGGTTTCTAGAGTTACGGTATGTTGACCGAACTCAAATGTTTTCGTAACTGGATTAAACATTTAGTTAGTTCCTTAAATATTTTTGATTTTAATCAATCTGTACAATTATTTATTCACTTAGTTAATCATTAAATATTATGGCGTTACCGATAAGTTACGCGCTAAGTTGAACAAAAAATTATACAGTTTGATTGATTAGGTTTTTGCAAATACTAAATTTGCAGGCACATTATACTTAACAGTTATATTTTTACTAGCGTCAAAGGCAAAATGTTGACGTTAAAAGCTAAAAATCCTGCTATTTTTATCGTTATTAGCCTTTTGTTAACAGCTTGCAACTGCGCGTAATAACTTAGCTTATAAATCAACTATTAGTATGGGACTAAAATAACGACTTTTTAACCCAGAAAAAGATCTCGCGAAAAGATAAGACTCTCAACATGGTCAGTTAAGCAAAGCTCAATTTTTTCAAATAAACCCTTCGCGCTGGTTGCTCCTTTGCCTAGAAAGCCTATATTAATAAACTTGTAGCCATAAATTTTCTCGTGAACAATTGCCTTGCACGGAGTTAATTTATTTTGATAAATCCGCTTTTCTCGAGGTACTTTTGTCTGGAATGAGACAAAAGTACATTAATTTCTTTGGCCATATTTTTTTATTGAAAAAATATAAATAACAATAGTTTATCTTTGGTTATACTAGTAACCAAATTTACGCTAACTTAATTCACCGATGAAAGTTTTATCACTTAAATATTATCTGTTAATTTTCAGCACATTGTTACCCTGTGTAACGGATGCAAAAGACGTTTTCATGGCGTTTAGTCAAGAGATCCCGCCGTATATTTTTCAGAAACATAATAAGGGCATTGAAATAGATATTATTTCAGCTGCACTTGCATACAAAGGCCATACGCTTAAGCCCCTATATTTCCCTTTAGGTCGTATCCCAATTGCTTTTAGTCATCATTTGGTTGATGCGGCAATGGGTGATATGGGCGTAGATCTAAAGTCTCAGGGAGGCTTTTATGCTCAGCCTGCTGTTATTTATGACAACGTATTTATTACCCTGAAAAGCCGAAACATTACCATAAAAACACCGAAAGATTTGGATTCACTAACCGTGGTATCGTTTCAAGGTGCCGAAAAAAGATACCCAAAGTGGTTACAAAAAGTGATTGAAGAAAAAAGATTTTATGGTGTTAGCGATCAATTAACACAGGTAAAATTATTACAATTTAATCGATATGATGTGGTATTAAGTGATCGCTATATTTTTAGGTACTTTGTTAAACAAATGAAGTTAATGAATGTGATAGAGCCAAGTGAAGTTGAAGAACACCAATTTACCACCATAAACCCAACAGATTATCGCCCGGTCTTTAGAGATAAACAAGTGCGAGACGACTTTAATCTAGGACTAAAAAAGTTGCAAGATAGTGGCGAGCTTCAAAAAATATATGATAATTACATGGGATTATAATCGGGTTTAGGCCTAAGGGGGTAAGTCGCAGTCTTTTCATTATAACGACTAGCTCAGCTAATGACATAGAGCGAGCAAAAGTAAACTATCCCTGTCTCAGGCAAAATGATTGTAAAATTTCAGCATAGCTTTGCAATAACATTTAACGACTCTCAAATACACATTAGTCAAAGCCTAATATAAAGCCACTAGCTACTTATTTTCAGCTACTCTAGTATAAGCTATAACAGCAAACTTTCTGAGTAGTATATTCTTAGCTTTTTATGCATAAAAAAAGGAGCCTAAAGGCTCCTTTTTTTAATATTTAAATCTTATCTTAACGACGTAGACCTAATTTACCGATTAAAGCAGTGTAACGTTCAACGTTTTTGCCTTTTAAGTAATCAAGTAATTTACGACGTTGGCTTACCATGCGTAATAAACCACGACGTGAGTGGTGATCATGGATGTGCTCTTTGAAGTGACCTTGTAAATGGTTGATTTGTGTAGTTAACAAAGCAACTTGTACTTCTGGAGAACCAGTATCACCTTCAGCTTGTGCATATTCTGCAACGATAGCAGCTTTTTCAGCAGCATTTAAAGACATAATATTTACCTTAATTTTAGTGTTTTAATAATCGCGTCGAGCCGAACACTAAATCAGCAAGACGTTCTAAAGAGCGCATATTCTATCAACAATATCGATAATTGCAACTTAAACTGTTTTATCAGACGGGTTTATCGTCAGCTAACTACTGTAATACGCTTAGGGGCAACTAAGCCTTCATCATCGATATGACCAACGCCGATAAACTCGCCTGTATCAACATCATCACCAACGAATACTTGCACTAAACCATCACTTGGCGCATTCGGACATTGCACTGGGTTACCATGGCGCAAAAAATTTGCTGACATGTCATCAACAAAAACCGCAGGTATACCATCACAGGCGGTAGTCATAGGTAATAATAACGGGTCTAAATAGACTGATGGAGGTACGTCTTCAGCTTCGGCTTGTTCTAACAATGCTTCTAGCGTTGCCATCGTAACCATCCGTTCTGTTGGGTAATTACCAACAGCACTACGGCGCAAATGAGCAACATGGGCACCACAACCCAAAAGTTCACCTAAGTCATCAATAATAGTTCGGATATAAGTACCTTTAGAGACATGAATATCTAAATCGACCTCATCACCTTCAAAGCGTAACAAATCTAGACGAAATACCGTGATATCACGTGACTCTCTTGGTACTTCAATACCTTCACGGGCATATTTATATAAAGGTTGCCCCTGATACTTTAATGCCGAATACATTGACGGAATTTGTTGAGTTGTGCCACGAAATGACGCTAAAGCTTGCGCTAACTGCTCAGCATTAACCTCAACAGGCTTATCACTAACAACTTCACCGTCAGCATCACTCGTAGTCGTGCGAATACCCAATTTAGCCGTTACCTGATAGGTTTTGTCAGTATCAAGTAAAAATTGCGAGAACTTAGTCCCTTCGCCCAAACATATAGGTAACATACCCGTCGCAAGAGGATCTAAAGCACCGGTATGACCCGCTTTTTGTGCAAAGTAAATATGTTTAACTCTTTGCAAAGCACTGTTTGACGACATATCAAAAGGCTTATCAAGTAATAAAACGCCGTTAATTGCACGGCCTTTTCTTTTCTTCGCCATCGTTATTCACTCTCTGGGGCTTCGTCAGTTTCACCTTCGTGATTCTTCACATCTTCAGCAACAGCTTTATCAACTAAGTTACCCATACGAACACCTTCAACCATTGAGCTATCATAAATAAACCGTAGCTCAGGCATAATACGAGCGTTAATACGCTTAGCTAACAAAGTACGAATGTAACTTGCCGCTTCATTTAAAACCTCAATTGACACATCAACGTTTTGACCTTCTAAGGTGAAAAACGTCACAAATATTTTTGCATAGGCTAGATCTCGGGTAATTTCTACCGCATTAACCGTTACCATACCTAAACGTGGATCTTTGACTTCGCGTTGAATAATCATTGCGATTTCTTTTTGAATTTCTTGCGCAACTCGATCGGTACGAGCAAATTCTCTTGCCATAAATAATTCCTAGTGCGTTTATATAGTGCTCAATATTGTCTAAAAAATTAGCTATATTGCTCACTATTACGCATATTTTTCAAATGAAAATGGAGGCTAAGCCCCCATTTTACCTAAACTATTAAACCTTTACACCATTAGAGTGTGCGTTGGATTTCAACAGTTTCAAATACTTCAATCTGATCACCAACGCGCACGTCGTTGTAGTTCTTAACACCGATACCACATTCTGTACCGTTGCGAACTTCTTGTACATCATCTTTAAAACGACGTAAAGATTCCAACTCACCTTCGTAAATAACCACGTTTTCACGTAATACACGAATTGGTGCTGAACGTTTGATAAGACCTTCCGTAACCATACAACCAGCAATCGCGCCAATCTTAGGAGACTTAAATACATCACGAACTTGTGCTAAACCAATGATTTCTTGTTTGAACTCAGGAGCAAGCATACCGCTCATTGCTGATTTAACTTCGTCAATCAAGGCGTAAATAACGCTGTAATAACGTAAATCAATTTTCTCAGTTTCAATCACTTTGCGTGCTGTTGCATCGGCACGAACGTTAAAGCCAACCACAATAGCGTTAGACGCTGCGGCTAACGTTGCATCTGTTTCGGTAATAGCACCAACACCACTACCTATAATGCGCACTTTAACTTCATCAGTTGACAGTTTAGTCAATGAATCTGAAATTGCTTCAAGTGAACCTTGAACGTCAGACTTAAGTACCACATTAACTTCAGAAACTTCACCGGTAGCCATGCTAGCAAACATGTTTTCAAGTTTAGCTTTCTGTTGACGAGCAAGTTTCACATCACGGAATTTACCTTGACGGAATAAAGCAACTTCACGCGCTTTCTTCTCATCTTTAACAACGGTTGCTTCATCACCTGATTGCGGTACACCACTTAGGCCAATAATTTCTACTGGAATAGACGGGCCGGCAGATTGAATTGTTTTGCCATTTTCATCACGCATAGCACGAACACGGCCGTATTCTAAACCACACAGAACGATATCACCTTGGTTCAGTGTACCTTCTTGAACAAGTACAGTAGCAACTGGGCCACGCCCCTTATCAAGTTTAGATTCAATAACCACACCATTAGCCATTTTATCAACGACAGCGGTAAGTTCTAATACTTCAGATTGAATTAATATAGCGTCAAGTAATTCATCAATACCTAAACCAGTTTTAGCTGAGACATGACAGAACTGAACATCACCGCCCCACTCTTCAGATAGCACATTATGTTGTGATAATTCACTCTTAACACGTTCTGGATCTACGCCTTCTTTATCCATTTTGTTTACAGCGATGATAATTGGCGCATCAGATGCTTTAGCATGCTGAATAGCTTCAATTGTTTGTGGCATTACACCATCATCTGCTGCAACAACAATTACAACGATATCTGTGGCTTTAGCACCACGTGAACGCATAGAAGTAAACGCTGCGTGACCAGGAGTATCAAGGAATGTAATCATTCCATGCCCTGTTTCCACATGGTATGCACCGATATGCTGGGTAATACCACCCGCTTCGCCATCAGCAACTTTCGCTTGACGAATGTGATCAAGTAGTGACGTTTTACCATGGTCAACATGACCCATAATAGTTACCACTGGCGCACGTGTAATAGCTTTACCGGAATGACCGCGATCAGAAAGTACCGCTTCTTCAAGGGCATTCTCTTTCACTAGTACCACTTCACGTCCCATTTCTTCTGCAACAAGTGCGGCAGTTTCTTGGTCAATAACTTGGTTAATGGTTGCCATTGCACCCATTTTAAACATGGCTTTAACGACTTCAGCGCCTTTAACAGACATTTTGTTCGCTAACTCAGCCACTGAAATTGTTTCGCCAATGCGTACTTCATTCAGTTTAATTTCAACAGGCTTAGTGAAACCATGTTTCAAGCTTTGCGGTGAAGCTAAGCCTGACTTGCCTTTGCCTCTTGCATTACGACCACGGTTATTTCGGTCTTGGCCAGCAGGTTTTTTCTTCTTACGGCGACGACCACTTTCATCGGCCGAGTCACTTTTATCTTCAGCTTCTTGTGCATACTTAGAAGAAGTTAAATGTACTACTTCTTTTTCTTTCGCTTTACGCTCTGCTTCTTGCTCTTTCCAGCGAGATTCGTTTTCTTCAGCAAGTTTACGAGCCACTTCTGCAGATAAGCGAGCTTCTTCTTCAGCTTTTGCCGTTAATTCTGCTTCTTGTTGTAAGCGTAATTTTTTCGCTTCCTCTGTTTCAGCAACAGGAGTAGGTTTAGCGGCAATTTCTTCAATATTTTTTGCTTTCGCGATAGCGGCTTGTTTAGCTTTCACTTCTGCTTCAACTTTAGCTTCTGCTTTAGCTTCTGCGTGAACTTCTGCTTTTACTACCGCAACTGCACGAGCATTTTCAGCTTCTTTTGCATCTGCCTCAGCTTTAGCTTTAGCATCGATTTCTGCTTGAATACGTGCTTCTTCAGCTGCCTTAGCTTCAACTTCTGCTTGTTGTTGCTCTTCCAAATCACTACGTTTTACGTAAGTACGCTTTTTACGTACTTCCACTTGCACTGATTTAGCCTTGCTACCGTGACCCAGCACTAAAGTAGATTTTTTCTTACGACTAAGTGTCATTTTACTTGGGTTAGTGGTTGAATCATCACCATGTTGCTTTTTCAAGTGGTCAAGTAATGCTTCTTTTTCTTCTTGCGAAACAGAATCGGTTGCCGATTTATTCACGCCTGAGTCAGCCAATTGGCTAACTAAGCGATCCACCGGTGTACCGATTTCATTGGCAAGTTGTTCTACTGTTACGGTTGCCATCTATATTTTTCTCCCGGTGTGTTTATTCTTCATTAAACCAACAAATGTTACGTGCAGCCATAATTAGCTCACCCGCTTTGGTTTCATCTAACTCTTCAATATCTGATATCTCATCAACGCCTTGTTCAGCAAGCTCTTCTAGTGTTCTGACACCACGACTTGCTAAAACAAACGCTAAATGGCGTTCTAAACCAGGAAGATCCAATAAATCTTGTGCTGGCTCTGCGCCTTCAAGTGTTTCTTCACTTGCTAATGCTTGAGTAGTAATTGCCGCTTTTGCACGTTCACGTAGTTCTTCAACCATGTCTTCGTCCATACCTTCGATATCAAGCATTTCAGCTACAGGTACGTAAGCGATTTCTTCTAACGAGGTAAAGCCTTCTTCTACTAACATTAAGGCAAAATCTTCATCGAGATCTAGCTTGTCAATAAATAATGTTAAGACTTTATCATTTTCAGCTTGGTGTTTTTCGTTCATGTCTGCAACGGTCATTACGTTAAGTTCCCAGCCAGTTAATTGGCTTGCTAAACGTACGTTTTGACCACTACGACCAATCGCCATGGCTAAGTTGCCTTCTTCGACAGCAATATCCATGGTATTTTTGTCTTCATCAACGATGATAGAAGCAACTTCTGCAGGTGCCATCGCATTGATAACATACTGTGCAGGGTTGTCATCATATAAAACGATATCAACACGTTCGCCACCTAACTCACTCGAAACAGCTTGTACACGTGAACCACGCATACCAACACAGGCACCAACCGGGTCGATACGTTTGTCGTTACTTTTGACAGAAATTTTCGCACGAGAACCTGGATCGCGAGCTGCGCCCTTAATCTCAAGCATTTCTTCGCCAATTTCTGGCACTTCAACGCGGAAAAGTTCAATTAACATTTCAGGTTTAGTACGGCTAACAAATAATTGCGCGCCACGTGCTTCTGGCTTAATTTCATAAAGTAAACCACGAATACGATCACCTGGACGGAAACTTTCGCGCGGTAGCATATCATCACGATAAATAATCGCTTCTGCATTATTACCTAGATCTAAAATAACACTATCACGGCTTGCTTTTTTCACAACACCGGTAATGATTTCGCCAATTTGTTCTTGATATGCATCAACAATAAGACCACGTTCAGCTTCACGAATTTTTTGTACTATCACTTGCTTTGCTGTTTGTGTTGTTACACGGTCAAACTTAACGGATTCAATTTGATCTTCAACATAATCACCAACATTTAATTCTGGTTCATCATATTGCGCCGCGGCTAAACTTATTTCAGCATACGGATTTTCCATCGGTGTATCGCTTTCTTCAACGATTAACCAACGGCGAAAAGTATCAAATTCACCTGTGGTACGGTCAATACTGACACGAACGATTATATCGCCTTCATATTTCTTTTTTGTCGCTGTTTCCAAAGCAGTTTCCATCGCTTCGAAAATGCTTTCTCGTGGTAATGCCTTCTCATTAGAAACAGCATCTACGACCAGTAATATTTCCTTACTCATGCTAGTTAGCCTTTCTCATTATTTTAAAGTTATTTACTGTGGTTATAAACAAGGTGAGCCTTGTCTATGTTACTGATAACGAGTTCATACTCTTCATTATCCACCAGTACAATTAAACTGTCGTTTTCAACGGCAATTAATTTGCCTTTAAATTTTCGACGGCCATTTAATGGCATTGAAATTTTTGCTTCGACCGTTTCACCAACAACCGCTGCAAATTGCGCTTGGTCAAAAAGTGGGCGATCAAGCCCAGGTGATGAAACTTCTAAGCTATATTCACTGCTTATCGGGTCTTCTACATCTAGAATAGCCCCTACTTGACGACTTACTTCTGCGCAGTCATCAACATCGATACCATTTTCATGGTCGATAAATAATCGTAAAACCGAATGGTTACCAGCGCTAAGAAATTCAACGCCTAATAATTCCTTACCCGTTTCTTCAACGGCAGGACGTAACATTGCGGTTAATTTGTGTTCAAATTTAGCCAATCATTTTTCTCCAATTTGGAAGAATTCAGAAACAAAAAAAGGGCATAAAGCCCAGCGATATACCTTGCTGTCATTGCACCTTTTCACATTGTTAAGATACAAAAAAGCCCCAATACGCGGGGCTTATTCACTGAACCCACGATGTAAACCAAGCAATAACTATCTTGGTTCTGTATAACAATATCCTAGAAAATCTATCAAATGACGATAAAAATCTATTCAGTGAGATATTGCTACATTCAAGCTGCGCAAATTATATAGAGTTGCTGTTTTTATAGCAAGTTAATTTTCGCAGGCAATGTCAGGTTTACGAGTAAACCAACGGTACTCTTAAAAAAATAATTGTCCCAAAATAATTTACTATTACTATAATAATTATTGTGGCATTATCAGATAGTTAGTAAATCATCTGAATCTATGTTAAAAAATCATTAGTGGCTATTCATTTGTAATCACTATAACTGCACATATGGGAATCGTGGCATTATATGTATACATATTCTAATTTACTATTAAGAAATTTTTTCTTTGCTTTAGCTTTTGCAGCCGGCGTAGCGGTAATTGGTGCTGTGCTATTAGCGTTACAAATATCTGAGCGTCAAATTCAACATCAACAAGTACTCCTTTCTGTTGACAAGCAATTAAAACCTGAGAACAATGCAACGTTTGTCAAGCAAATGACAAGCTTCAACCGTTACCATTTTATAAAAGTCATTAATAGTGAAGGTGTTATCATTATTGATGTACAGCAAAAATCTATGCTTTTCGCCGATTTTATATTGGCACCCATGAGTCAAATTCAATTACCCAATTCTGCCATAATTATACGTTATCAATTAGATGTCAGTGATGATTTAATCATTTTACGTAATACGATATTGAGCGTATTACTATTAAGCCTAGTATTCATAATAATTGCCACACCCTATAATGTTAGAAGTTATCGCCAGTTAGCTAAAAAAATTAGCCAACAAATAAGGCGTGACTTAGCACTCATTATTGCAGACAAAGAAAGCGACGATAACGTTAGCAACAATGAAATTGATTTACCCGACATTGAGCAGCATCTAGCCGAACTAAAAGCGCTCATTGCCAGTAAAGTCGCTGCGTCGGCGATATTAGAAAAAGACGCTTACATTGAACCCATAACTAAATTGGAAAACAGAAATCGTTTTATTCAATTTTTTGAAAATACCGACAGCCGAGCAAAATTCGGCGTTTTATCTATTACTCGTTGTTCTGAATTACAAACCATTAATCAAATCCACGGCTACCATGAAGGTGATTCTTATATCCGCAATGTCGCTGATATAATGAAAAATGCCATTAGTCGCTATAAAGATGCACAAGTATTTCGTTTAAACAGTTCTGACTTCGCAACATTTATCCCTAATATCACGTTGAAAAGCGCAGAAAAATTCGCTACTGATGTAACTGATCGCTTTAATGAATACCAACAAGTTTCAAATTTAGATTCAGTCGGTTACACCGGACTGGTTTACTTTGATAATAACAAGCCCTTAGGTGAACTTTTAGCCTTAGCTGATACCGGTATTAGTGTCGCTCAAACGCAAAAAGTTAACGCTTGGTATGCCCAAACTGACAGTAGTATTTTAGATAATAGTAGCGCCAGTTATGGTAATCAAAATTGGCGTCAAGAAATAGATAGTGTCATAGAAAACCAAAGGGTCAAATTACTGGTTCAACCGATCCAACCCTGCAGCCATAACAAACGAGTATACGGGGAAATTTTAGCACGCTTTTTAAACAGTAATGATGATATTTTGCCAACCTCTTCTTTTTTTGCCATGGCTGAAAAACTTGATAAAATTGTTGCCGTGGATCGGATGATTATTGAAGCCGTGATTAAAGAGATTACCGAAAGAAATATGCAAGACCATTTCTTCGGTATTAATGTCAGCGCCCGTTCGATTAATGACGGTCACTTTCTTATTTGGTTAGAAAGACGATTACTACGTGACACCACTATCGCCTCAAAATTGGTCTTTGAAATTACCGAAAATGGTTTACAACAAAATATAAAAACCAGCAAAAATTTTATTGATATGGTCCATCGAGTCGGTGCCCGCATTACCGTTGAGCGCTTTGGTGTTGGATTAACCTCATTTAAATTCTTTAGAGATTTAAAACCTGACTTTATTAAAATGGATAGTACTTATACTCGTGATATTGACGAAGATAAAAATAATCAATACTTTCTGCGCTTAATGGTAGATTTAGCTCATAGATTAAGTATTAGCGTGTTAGTTGAAAGCGTTGAAAGTCAGGAAGAGAAATTTATGCTTGGAAAATTATTTGTCGACGGATGTCAGGGATTTTACATCGGTAAACCGACCAATCTATCGTCAATACGATAAATCGCTTAGCTTTTGTTTATAAAAGTCACTGCCATACAGTGACTTTTTTGATTCTAGTGTTTTTTAAAATCACTTCTACAGCGGCTCGATAGGCTTTCTTTAGTGGTTATTTTTGTCTGCTATTAAATAACCTAAAATTAAAATGAATAACCCTACGCTTCATATGTTGTTTATTACGAGATAAAGACGGATAATAGTGCGAATTTTCACGGTAAAATATTGATTGAATGACTGATTACCTTCTGCTACTTGTTGGCACAGTATTAGTAAATAACTTTGTTTTGGTTAACTTCCTCGGCTTATGTCCATTTATGGGCGTATCGTCTCGAACGGAAACGGCCATAGGCATGTCCTTTGCCACCACATTTGTCATGACACTGTCTTCCTTGCTGAGCTATATCGTTAATAGCTATATTCTCGCGCCGTTAGGTTTAGAGTATTTAACGACGATGACCTTTATTTTAGTGATTGCCGTGGTTGTGCAATTTACTGAGATGGTTGTGCATAAAACCAGTGCTAATTTATATCGTTTACTCGGTATTTTTCTGCCACTGATCACCACTAACTGTGCGGTACTTGGCGTAGCATTACTCAATCATCGCGAGCAACATAATTTCTTCGAGTCGATCGTTTATGGTTTTGGTGCTGCTGTTGGATTTTCTTTGGTATTAATCATGTTTTCTGCCATGCGAGAAAAATTAGCTAATGCTGATGTACCGTCACCGTTTAAAGGCTCGGCCATTGCCATGATCACCGCGGGTTTAATGTCATTAGCATTTATGGGTTTTACCGGTTTGGTTAAGTTTTAATGAGCACTCTCATCGCAATATTAGTTCTGGGTATTATGGCGGCTTTATTTGGCGCCCTATTAGGTTTTGCTTCAGTACAATTTAAAGTAGAAGGTGATCCGCTTGCTGAACAACTTGACGCCCTACTACCACAAACCCAGTGTGGTCAATGTGGCTATCCCGGTTGCAAACCTTACGCTGAAGCTGTTGCCAATGGTGAAGCGATAAATAAATGCGCGCCTGGCGGTGAAGACACCATCAAAAAAATTGCTGATTTAATGGGGGTAGAAGTGCAACCCTTAGACGAGAATCACCAAGCCGACAATTCGCCGAAAGTCGCCTTTATCATTGAAGAAGACTGTATCGGGTGTACCAAATGTATTCAGGCCTGCCCCGTTGATGCCATTATTGGTACAACCAAACAAATGCACACCATTATTGCTGATGAATGCACAGGTTGTGATTTATGTGTGGCACCTTGTCCGGTAGATTGTATAGTAATGATCCCTGTTGCAACAACAACGCAAAACTGGCAATGGGATTTAGCTAATATTCCTGTCGTACAGATAGATTAGATGAGGTTTGTGTGGAATCGGTAATTGAACGTATAAAACGAGGAAATTTTTGGCAGTTTCATGGCGGCATTCATCCGCCTGAGCAAAAATTTCTTACCTGCACCAAACCCATTGCTAGCGCGCAAATTCCAGAACAGTTATTCATCCCTATTCGCCAACATATTGGCCAAGCAGGGAGCCTAATAGTTAATGTCGGCGATAAAGTACTTAAAGGACAAGCATTAACGGTTAGTGAAAGTCCGATGTCACTGCCTATTCATGCACCAACCAGTGGCACAGTCACCGCGATTAAACTGATGGCTATTCCCCACCCTTCAGGTTTGAGTGAAACTTGCATTATATTAACGCCGGACGGCGAAGACACTTGGAAAAAACGCCATATTTGTCCTAATTATCAATTATTAAATAAAGCACAAATATTAGAAAAAATAGCCAATGCCGGTGTTGCTGGCATGGGTGGCGCAGGGTTTCCAACGCAAAATAAAGTCAGCACCTTAGCGAAAATAGATTATTTAATTATCAATGCCTCAGAGTGTGAACCTTATATCACAGCTGACGACTTGTTGATCCAAGAGCATAGCCCAACTATTTTAGACGGTATTAAAATTTTAGATCATTTGTTGGCGCCAAAGCACATTCTTATCGGTATTGAGGACAATAAAACTAAAGCGATAGCTGCCTTAAAAAAAGCCACTGCAAATATTGACCATATTGAGGTTTGTACCATCCCAACGAAATACCCAAGTGGCGGCGAAAAACAACTTATCAAGATATTAACTGGCCAAGAAGTCCCCAGTGGCATTTTACCCAGTTCTTTAGGTATGGTGATGCAAAACGTTGCTACTTGTTTTGCCATTGCAGACGCTGTTATTAACGATACACCGCTAATAAAGCGTGTTGTCACCGTTAGTGGTCAAGCATTAGATAAACCACAAAATGTTTGGGCGCTTATTGGTACGCCGGTGGGGTTTTTAACGGCTCAATGTGGCTACAAAAACAGTCAAAGCAAACACTTGATTATGGGCGGTCCAATGATGGGCTTTAGCTTACCTAACGATCAAATACCGGTGATCAAAACCACTAACTGCATATTAGCACCCAGTGAAATTGAAATTGCCTCGCCCTTTTCGTCGACCAGTAGTAAAGAGCTAGAGTGTATTCGCTGTGGTCAATGTGCCGATGTATGCCCAGCGCAATTATTACCACAAGAGTTACAATGGAGTGCGAAAGCAAAAGATCAGCCACAACTAGCAAAGCTTAATCTATTTGATTGTATTGAATGTGGCGCTTGTGCGTATGTTTGTCCGAGCCAAATTCCTTTAGTGCATTATTATCGTGTTGCAAAAGCGGAAATACGCCAGCAAAAATTACTGGATATCAAAGCCGAGAAAGCAAAAGTTAGATTTGAAGCACGTAAGCAAAGGCTTGAGCGCGAAAAAATCGCCCGAGCAGAAAAACATAAAAAAGCAGCTGACGCTCGCAAAGCCAGAATGAATGCAGGTACAAGCGCAGCAAAATCAGAAAAATCTGCAGTAGCTGCAGCGCTTGCTAGAGTAAAAGCGAAAAAAGCTCAAAGCAATACCAAGCTTAACTCTGCTGAGAGTTCAGCTGATACTTCACTAGAGAATACTGCTGAGCAATCGAGCTTGCCGGTTGAGCAAGTAGATGATAGTAAAAGCCAAGTTGCAAATGCTATCGCAAGAGCAAAGGCGAAGAAATTAGCAAAAAATAATCTCACGGGTAGTCAGCCAATAAACCAGTCGTCTAAACCAATTGTAACACAGGAAGTAGCACCCAATAGCACCGGCAAAAAATCTAAAGTTGCCGCAGCAATTGCGAAAGCAAAAGAAAAAGCAAAAACAAAGAAAAATTCCACGACTAATCTCGTTGCTGAAAAATCTACTGATAATACAAAGCAAGTTAAAATAACTGAAGCCGCTACAGACAATAAACAACAAAGCCAGGTAAGTGCGGTTAGTCAAGATGAGACAACAAACCAAGATCGAAAAAATAAAATTGCTGCTGCGGTGGCAAAAGCGAAAGCAAAAAAATTATCAGTAACTTCTCAACAAGTATCCAAAGCAACAACTAGCACAAATGACAATGTGGCGGATGGTAAGCTAACGACAGAAGCCGCTAGTACCGCTAATAAAAAAGCGCGAGTTGCAGCCGCAGTCGCTAAAGCGAAAGCAAAAAAGCTGGCTGCATCATCCGATAAAAAACAACCTTCAGAGTAATTGATCGCCATGGCATTTTGGATAGCAAGTTCCCCCCATAATCACCAACAAAGTGAAACATCAGCCCTAATGAGGTTAGTGATTTATGCCACTATCCCCGGCATATTTGCGCAATGGTACTTCTTTGGCTGGGGCAATTTAGTCCATATTTCTTTGGCTGTCGTGACTGCACTTGTGGCTGAATTTACGGTACTATCATTACGAAATAAAAAAATAACCTCACAGTTATTTGACGGTAGCGCGATATTAACCGCGGTTTTACTGGGCATAAGTTTACCGGCCTTAGCACCATGGTGGATAACGATTATCGGCAGTTTATTTGCCATTGCTGTTGTTAAACAACTCTACGGCGGTTTAGGCCACAATCCTTTTAATCCGGCGATGGCCGCTTATGTCATGCTACTCATTTCATTTCCATTACAAATGACGCAATGGCAACCGCCATTATCATTACTGACCATGGATTTACAACTAGCAGATACCTTATCGGTTATATTCTCTGGCTATACGCCACAGGGCTATTCTGTCGAACAAATCCGGACACATATTGACGGCTTTACCATGGCAACGCCACTAGATACCGTCAAAACTAATATAACCTTAGGACTAACCGTAGTTGAAAGCATGAATGCGCCAACCATAGGTGAACACTTTGGTATTGGCTGGGAATGGATCAATGCCGGTTTTCTACTTGGCGGTTTATTTTTACTCAGTAAAAAAGCCATTCACTGGACAACACCAGTAAGTTTCTTAGCGAGCTTATTTATTTGTAGTTTTATTGGCTTTATTATTAGCCCTGACAGCAGTGCTTCAACCATGTTTCACTGGTTTACTGGCGCTACTATGTTAGGTGCATTTTTTATTCTGACCGACCCAGTTTCGGGCGCTACAAGTGTTAAGGGTCGATTGGTATTTGGCGCCCTTGCTGGTTTATTAGTTTATTTGATCAGAAAGTTTGGTGGTTACCCCGATGCTGTGGCTTTTGCGGTTTTACTCTGTAATATGGCTGCACCTTTAATAGACCAATATACTCGTCCACGCACCTATGGTCATAACTTAGGAGTGAAAAAATAATGTCGTCTTTAACTCCTGCCATCAGTAAAAACTCAATCATACTGGCATTATTTGCTATTAGCTGTACTGCGGCCGTTGGTATGGTGCATTTACTGACTAAAGAACGTATTGAAATTCAGGCGCAACAACAATTAGTCAACCAATTAAACCAAATTATTCAAATAGATAGCCATGACAATGAAATGTTTCGTGACTGCATTACAGTAGTTACTGATAACAATTCAGACTTATTAATCGATGTTATCTATCGTGCTCGATTTAACGGTGTACCAACAGCGGCAGCGATTAAAACTGTTGCACCCGATGGCTATAGCGGTAATATTGAATTATTAATCGCCATAAACACTGATGGCAGTGTTAGTGGCGTTAGAACCTTACTACACAAAGAAACTCCAGGTTTAGGCGATAAAATTGAGTTGAGAAAAAGTACTTGGATCACTAAATTTTCCGGCAAAAAAGTACTAGATGAAAACGATAACCGCTGGGCTGTAGTTAAAGATGGCGGCATGTTTGACCAATTTACCGGTGCTACCATCACACCTAGAGCTGTGGTCAACACGGTACGAAAAACGGTAAACTACTTTCAAGCTAACCAAGAAACTATTTTCACTACCAACAGTAATTGTGGAGCCAAACAATGAAAATAAATCCCGAATATAAAGAGTTGGCTTGGCAAGGTTTATGGAAAAATAACCCAGGCTTAGTGCAATTGCTTGGCCTATGCCCACTATTAGCAGTGACATCAACGGTTGTTAACGCGCTGGGGCTGGGCATAGCGACGTTATTTGTGCTGGTTTGCTCTAACGCAACAGTGTCAGCGATAAGACAATGGGTGCCAAAAGAAATACGCATCCCCATTTTCGTTCTGATCATCGCTGCGTTTGTTACCTGTGTGCAGTTATTAATGAACGCCTTCACCTTCGGCTTATACCAGTCATTAGGAATATTTCTGCCGCTGATTGTCACCAACTGCGCTATTATTGGTCGAGCAGAAGCTTACGCTTCTAAAAATCCAGTTAAACAAGCTAGCTTTGACGGTTTAATGATGGGCCTTGGTTTCTTAATGGTCTTAGTGGTTTTAGGCGCTATACGTGAAATTTTAGGACAAGGAACGCTATTTGATGGCGCAAACTTACTATTAGGCCCATGGGCAACACAGCTAAAAATACAAGTTTACCATCTTGATAGCCAATTTTTATTAGCTATATTGCCACCCGGTGCTTTTATTGCTATGGGTTTTTTAATCGCTGGTAAAAACGTCATTGATAACAAAATAGCTCAAGCACAGCCTAAAAAATTAGAAAAAGCAATTGAGCGAGTTCGAGTCAATTTTGAAAATTAAGGCTCATAGAAAATTAAGTTCTCTATTTGCAATATGACATTTAATAATAATAGATAGATAAATCAAATGAATAAAGAAAAACGCATAGCCATGTTGACTCGCTTAAGGGATAACAACCCAACGCCAACCACAGAGCTTAATTTCTCCAGTCCATTTGAGCTATTAATCGCAGTATTATTATCGGCTCAGGCGACAGATGTTAGTGTGAATAAAGCCACTGACAAGCTTTATCCTGTAGCAAACACCCCACAGGCCCTGCTTGCACTTGGCCTTGTTGGCTTAAAGTCATACATTAAAACCATAGGTTTGTTTAATACTAAAGCGGTAAACACCCTTAAAACCTGTCAAATGTTAATCGACTTACATGGTGGTGAAGTACCTAAAAATCGAGCGGCGCTTGAAGCGCTACCCGGTGTTGGCAGAAAAACCGCTAATGTGGTACTTAATACCGCCTTTGGTTGGCTAAAAGATAATGAAGGTAAATACTTTATTGCCGTTGATACGCATATCCAGCGAGTAGCAAACCGCACAGGCTTCGCTAAAGGCAAGACAGTAGAAGAAACCGAAAAAAACATTGTCAAACACACGCCAAGAAAAACAGAATTCTTCTTTAATTTGCATCATTGGTTAATTCTTCATGGCCGCTATACCTGCGTAGCCAGAAAGCCCCGCTGCGGCTCTTGTATCATTGAAGACTTATGCGATTTTAAAGATAAGACTGAAGACTAAAGATTTACTTAAACAGCTGGTAGCCGTTAGGATCAATTCTGACCAGCGGATATTAACCACATTGTCTCAATAATGATTGCTGCTGCGACACAACGGATGTGAGTGTCAATAATTGACTTATGACTTCTAAGCCCTATAGTCGCTAGCCATTACGATTTTTTGATAACTGAAAATTTATTTAGCAGTATTGTTTATTACAGTTATCTACTTATTTTTAGAGCAAATTAATTGATAGTTAATTTTAGGTAGTTAAATATATTTAATAAAACTAAGTTGTTTTTAGACCCGACTGCACTTTTTAGTTAATTGTTTAGTGAAAATATCTTTAAGTATTGTTAATTCATTGGTTCTTACGTAATTAGGCCTAATGACTAAAGCAATCGTTCTATGTGGACCGGGTTCATTTAAATGAATCGCCCTAAGTTCTGATTCATTATAAGTTAATTGATCTAACGCCATTTGTGGCACCAGCGTGGTACCAAGTTTACCGGCGACCATTTGTATTAAGGTATGTAAACTCGCCGAATCAAAATCAGTATCTTGCTTTTTGTTTTGCAAACTACAAGCCGCTAGGGCGTGATCTTTTAAGCAATGTCCCTCTTTTAACAACATCAGCTTATCAATGTCTAACTCTTCACTGGTAATTTCCAGCACTTTTTTCGGGCATTCATCTTTGTGACACACCCAATAAAAATCTTCTTGCCAAAAATCAAAACTCATTAGCCCTTCAACTGGATAAGGTAAGGCCAGTATTGCTGCATCAATTTCGCCAGTGCGTACCTTTTCAACTAAAGTATGTGATTGTTCTTCAACAATTTTTAATTTAAAGTTTGGATATTGCTTTCTTACTTCAGGTAAGACTTTAGGTAAAAGATAAGGGCCAATGGTCGGGATCACCCCGATAGCCATAGCACTAGCAAAGGACTGCTGATTGATTTGTGATATTTGCAGCAACTCATCTAATTCTAACGTCACCTTTTTCGCTTTATTAAGTATTAATTGACCGAGGTTGGTGATTAATACTTGTTTGTTATTTCGCTCAAATATCGTGACACCTAATTGCTTTTCAAGTTCATTTACGGCCGTACTTAAGGCGGATTGAGAAACATTGCACGCCTGTGCCGCTCTTTTAAAATGTAACGTTTTTTCAATCGCTAACGCATAGTGCAGTTGTTTTAATGAGATCATTTTACTAACAACCTATTTTATTGAACGTATGCTTATCTTAATCAAAAATATAACATCAATCACCATAAAAATAGAACGTTATCTTCCAGTTAATCGATTGTTCAAATATATTTTATATTCCTATACTTTATTTGAAATTTTTATGGCTACTTTATAACAAGTACCTTATGAGAATAATTATACAACAAGGAATATACGATGCATAAGATAACATTTTCGATTGCCGCGGCAATCTCAGTGGTTTTCTATTCAATGGTAATGCCTTTAACTGCATTAGCGGCGAGTGAAGCTAAAACCAATCAATTTTGGTGGCCAGAGCAACTAAACCTTAGTCCATTACGTCAACATGGCGATGAGTCAAACCCTTATGGCAAGAAATTTAATTATGCTAAGGAGTTTGCTAGCCTTGATTTAACCCAACTTAAAAAAGATATTCAAACCACACTGACTGATTCAAAAGCTTGGTGGCCTGCCGATTGGGGACATTATGGCCCCTTAATGATCCGCATGGCCTGGCACAGTGCCGGCGTTTATCGTGTACATGACGGACGTGGCGGCGCTTCTGGCGGACAACAACGCTTTGATCCGCTGAACAGTTGGCCAGATAATGCAAACTTAGATAAAGCACGTCGATTATTGTGGCCGGTTAAACAAAAATACGGCCGTAAAATATCTTGGGCAGATTTAATGGTGCTTTCAGGTAATGTTGCACTTGAATCAATGGGCTTTAAAACCTATGGTTTTGCTGGTGGTAGAGCCGATGATTGGGAGCCAGACTTAGTTTACTGGGGACCCGAAACAGCCATGTTGTCGGACGAGCGTAGAGACAAGAAAGGTAAATTAAAAGGCCCACTTGCCGCGGTACAAATGGGATTGATTTATGTTAACCCTGAAGGACCCCACGGTAAGCCCGATCCACTGCTAGCCGCACAAGATATCAGAATGTCATTTGCTCGTATGGCAATGAATGATGAAGAGATAGTCGCGTTAATCGCTGGTGGTCATACGCTGGGTAAAGCCCATGGCGTTAAAAAGCCTAATGGCTGTGTTGGCTCAGAGCCAGCGGCGGCAGCTATTGAAGAACAGGGTTTCGGCTGGAAAAACAAATGTGGTGCAGGGGTTGGCGCTGACACCATAACAAGTGGCTTAGAAGGTGCTTGGACGACAACCCCTACGCAGTGGTCATCTAATTATTTAGATAACTTAATGAATTTTAATTGGGTATTAAGCGAAAGCCCTGCGGGTGCCAAACAGTGGATACCCGACAATAAAGCCGCGGCTAATTTAGTACCTGATGCCCATATCCCGAATAAGCGTCATGCGCCTATTATGTTCACTACGGATATTGCGTTAAAAGAAGATCCTAGTTTTCGTCAAGTGGTTGAGCGCTTTGTAAAAGACCCAACTGAGTTTGATAAAGCTTTTGCTAAAGCTTGGTTTAAGTTAACGCACCGTGATATGGGACCTCGTGCAAGATATTTGGGTGCTGAAGTGCCCAGTGAAGTGCTGACGTGGCAAGACCCTATTCCAGCAGTGAGCTACAAGCCTATTACCAGCAAAGATATCAGCAGCCTTAAAAAACAAATCACTGAATCGGGTTTAACCACCTCTGAGCTAGTAAGAACCGCTTGGGCAGCCGCAGCAAGTCATCGTGTGACTGATATGCGTGGTGGTGTAAATGGTGCTCGTATCAAGCTTGAACCACAAAATAGCTGGGCGGTAAATAACCCGAAAGAGTTAAAAAAAGTATTAGCTGAACTGGAAGTTATTCAAGCGAAATACAACAAAAAGTCGGCTAAGAGGCAGGTATCTCTCGCTGATTTAATCGTTTTAGCTGGCGCAGCCGCAATAGAAAAAGCAGCTAAAGAAGCCGGCACTAAAGTTACCGTGCCATTTGTTCCTGGCCGTGCAGATGCTAGCCAAGCGCAAACTGACGTTAAGTCCTTTAATTACTTAGCGCCAAAAGCAGATGGATTCCGTAACTTTTACACGGATGAAAGTTATATGTCGCCAACAGCCATGTTGGTGGATAAAGCTAACTCTCTGGGTCTAAATGTTCCCGAAATGACCGTACTTGTCGGTGGTATGCGTGCGCTTGATGCAAACTATGATGGCTCGTCTTATGGCGTATTCACCAATAAGCCCGGTGTGTTAACCAATGACTTTTTTGTAAACTTATTAGATATGTCTACCGTATGGACTAAAGATAAGTCTACCATCGGTGTTTATCTTGGTCATAACCGTGTTTCAGGTCAGATAAAATGGCAAGCGACATCTGTCGATCTTATTTTTGGATCTAGCTCTGAGTTACGAGCCATTGCCGAAGTTTATGCCTCAGATGATGCCAAGAAAAAGTTCGTTGATGACTTCATCAATGCATGGGTAAAAGTGATGCAATTAGACCGCTTTGATCTGAAGTAAGCTTCATTTAACTTATACTTAACTATGTTTCAATTTAAATAGCTAATACGTTCAACGGGTGTATTAGCTATATTTATTCATGATTTAGCTTAAACTGAGCGATTATTATATTAGCCAATGATTCTTTGAGGGTAAATCAATAACGTCAGTATCTTATCAGTGTGAGTAAAAAGCGCTGTAAAATGAACCTTTACTAGTGATCGCTTTGTGCTCAATGCGACAGTTTTAAAACTTTTTTGATTCGTAAGTACCCGTTATTATCTTATGGCTTTTGAGGTAAAATTTACCAATGACTTAGCTTACTCTGATAAAAATTAATTGTAATTTCTTTTTGAAATGAGGTAAGTTAAATCACAATAAATGTAAAAAAGGATGACTTACATCAATACTAGCTCAACACTGATCAATTCACTTGGCAGCTTAACCAAGAATATGTATACCGTTGATACCGTTGAATCAATGATGGCATCATTGCAACTTGAAATGGCATCGTTATTTGGCTTCAGTGTAACTTGGTTGTATGCATTTAAGGATAATTGTAAAAAAACTTCGCAACTTATTTCTGTCGTTGGAAAAAATCATAAAGAGATTCAATCTAAATATCCAACCATAGATATTACCAATGATAAAATGATGGAAAAAATCTTTAATAGTGACTTTCCTGTATATGTTGCAGATGCTCGAACCGATCCTATAACAGATAAAGAAATCGTTAATACCTTGGACTACCGTACAGTTATAAACTGCCAATTATTTTTACATGGCGAAAGCATGGGGTTTATAGGGGCTGGGGCATTTGCGACTGAAGGCGTGCAAGAAATGTCTATTGATGAGATAACTTATTTTTCAGCCTTATCAAATATTGTGTCAATTACATTAGATCGTATCAGTTATCGTGAGAAGTCGTTGCGTGACCCCCTGACAAATTTAAACAATAAACGTGGTCTCGCAGTTAATGCTGAAACTTTATTGGCGCTTGCAGAACGTAACAATCATAGTATTGCAGTAATTTTTATTGACCTCGACAACTTTAAACCTATTAACGATAAGTTTGGACATGACTTAGGAGACAAGGCTTTAATCTATTTCTCTCAGTGTCTAAAAAACATACTAAGACGTACAGATATTATAGCTAGAGTAGGTGGCGATGAGTTTGTTTTATTATTAACTGATATCAATGATGAAGAATATATTCATAAATTAATTGTTCAGATTAATTTAGAATGCACACAACTAAAAGTCATTAAAAACAACTTAGCTATCACTTTCTCTGCCGGTTTTGCTGTTTTCCCTCAAGATGGCACTACTTTGGATCAGCTGATTAGTTTAGCTGATAAAAGAATGTATCAGATAAAAACGACTTCAAAAAATGTTTACTCATAGTGCGCAATTAAGTGGATAAATTCGAGCTTATAATAATGCTTCATTTAGTGTTTATAACGTTAATATTCGCTATAAAAATGGTAAATATATGTATCACAGTGACAAAAATCACAGTCCAAATTATCGTTTACTAATGGCGTAATGTGTCCCTATAAACGTTAGCATCATAACACCCGGTTACTTGCTTAAAACCGTGACGACTCAACATATCGTGATGATTAAAAATAGCTATTTAAGCTGTGTATGTTGAGTCGAAAAATAGTAAGTTTACTGCTTCTGATTAGCCTATTTATGGTAAATGAAATATTAAATGATGATGAATAATGTCTCAAATTTTTTACTAATGTCTCTCCTTAGTATTACCCTCCCTGCACATGCACAGCCAATTCAAAGCGATTCTTTACAGGGAAACGATATAGCTATCCTCACAATGGCCCAGCTACCTTATGGCTATAGTTCAAATAATGGCGAATCAACCGGCGTATTTTATGATATTTTGAATGAAATCGTAACATTGGCAGGCCTAAACACCGAAAACGTTATTACGCCTTCAAAACGACTTTATAAATTGATAAATTCGAAGACAAAAATTTGTACTCTCGCCGCCGACACGCCATTAATGTTAGAAAAACTTGATAATATTGCAGCTACTAATTTTTTTATTCAGGCTGGTATTTTACCGCGAGAGGGAATTAAACTTACTGACTATTCAAGTTTAAAAGGCATTACAATTGCCGTTCCATTAGGTATTAATATTGATGATAAATTTCATCAAGATAATAGTTTGCTGAAAGTATTCCCCTCTCAATATTTAAATGCCATAAAAATGCTAAAAATAAATAGAGTTGACGCTGTTGCAGGTGCTATTTCAACGCTTGAGTTCCTTGCTAAATCAGCCGGTATGAAAAGTTCAGAACTAGGAAAACCGTTAATATTCTCCCAATATAATGTCCATTTATTTTGTTCTTATAATATTTCTAAAAGCACACGGAGCAAGCTTAAGGCAGCCGTTATTACGCTAAAAAGCCAAGGGAAGATTACTGAAATCATTAACCAGTACTTCAATATTGATAGTCGATAACTTGCTGCTTCACAAAACTGATATTAAGCATCGCTATGCTTTATTTTTTAATTACCTTTAACTCAGCTTTACTACCCATTGTCCCCATTTTAAGAGCCGCTAGATAAACAAGGGGAGAACCTTTACTTTCGTAGCTAAGTGAGGGTTTGGTTTGATTACAACCGGTCATTTTATTGAATTAATGATGATAGCGGAGAAAATTCAGTCGCTAAATTAGTGATTTTACTAGCCAGCAATAGGCTATGTCGTATACCTTAGTACTATTAAAATATTGACGGAAAATACACTTGCAGCCCATTATTCAAATCACAGATGTTAATAAGGTTTATGCGAGTGGTTTTCAAGCACTAAATAATATTAACTTATCAATAGAACCCGCTGAAATTTTTGCATTATTGGGACCTAATGGTGCCGGTAAAACAACCCTTATTAGTACTATTTGCGGGATTATTGATGCTACATCAGGGCAAATTACCGTCGACGGTAAAGATATAGTTTCGGGTTATCGACATACCCGTGGACTTATTGGTTTAGTACCGCAAGAGCTGACCACCGATGCCTTTGAAACGGTATGGACTACGGTCTCATTTAGTCGCGGATTATTTGGCAAAAAATCAAATCCTGCTTTTATTGAAAAAACACTTAAATCATTGTCTCTTTGGGATAAAAAAGACAATCGTATGATCGAATTATCTGGCGGTATGAAACGCCGAGTGATGATTGCTAAAGCACTCTCTCATGAACCTAGTATTTTATTTTTAGATGAACCTACCGCTGGTGTTGATGTAGAGCTGCGCAAAGATATGTGGCAATTGGTACGACAATTACGTAACCATGGTGTGACAATTATTTTAACCACACATTATATTGAAGAAGCTGAGGAAATAGCAGACCGTATTGGGGTTATTAAAAATGGTCAACTTATTCTGGTTGAAGATAAAATAACCTTAATGAATCAATTAGGTAAAAAGCAATTACTCCTCGATTTAAAAGCACCATTAACTGAAATACCTGCAAGTATGGCTGATTTTAATTTACAGCTTAACAATGAGGGACTGCAATTAATTTATAGTTATGACACGACCAGTGAGCACACCGGAATTTCTGCTTTACTTCAACACCTGTCAGTCGCAGCTATTGGCTTTAAAGATATCAAAACTGATCAAAGTTCATTGGAAGATATATTTGTCTCATTAGTAAGGGAGTCTACATGAATCACTACGCGGTTGCGGCTATTTATAAGTTTGAAATGGCGCGTACAAAACGCACTATTTTTCAAAGTATTATCTCTCCAGTGATTTCAACGTCACTGTATTTCATTGTTTTTGGCTCTGCGATTGGTTCTCGAATTACTGAGATAGACGGTGTCAGTTATGGTGCTTTTATTGTGCCGGGCTTAATTATGTTATCGCTTTTAACACAAAGCGTCTCCAATGCGTCATTTGGTATTTATTTCCCTAAATTCACCGGGACTATTTATGAATTACTTTCAGCACCGGTATCCTCTTTTGAAGTGTTGCTAGGTTATGTCGGCGCTGCAGCGACTAAATCGATTTTATTAGCGCTAATAATTTTAGCTACCGCGCATTTCTTTGTTCCGCTTGAAATAGCACATCCCTTTTGGATGTTATTCTTTTTAGTGATTACTGCCATAACTTTTAGTTTATTTGGTTTTATTATCGGCATATGGGCAGACAACTTTGAAAAACTACAGGTGATCCCACTTATAGTTATTACACCACTTGTTTTTTTAGGCGGCACTTTTTACTCGGTTAATATGTTGCCGCCATTTTGGCAAGCGGTAACACAATTTAACCCGGTATTTTATTTAATCAGTGGTTTTCGATGGAGTTTTTATGAAGTAGCTGAGGTAAGTTTAATCGCAAGTTTTTCGGTGATAAGTGGTTTTTTAGCCTTTTGTATATTAGCCATTACTTGGATATTTAAGAGTGGATATCAGATAAAGCAATAAGAGATATATTATGATTAAACGTAAATAAATTCGAACTTAATTTACAACCCATGGTTTAAAAGCCAGTGAAAAATTTTGATGATTCAATGAGAAGAATTTAACTACCTCGCTATGATCATTTTACGTCATGATTTTAAAGTATTATCAAAAAGTATCTCTAATTTTACTGAGCTATTACAGCACATAGTGTCAAAGTATAAGTTGATATATGACCCTATTATCTGCCGGTAAAAAAGCAAAACACGATAATACACAAGGTTATTATTTTAACTTTTTCACCTCGTTTCAGTAATTAATGACAATAAAATCAACATAAATATAGTCTAAAAAACTATCACTTAAGTTAGCTTTATTTCATTTAGATAAAAAAGCACCAGATAAAAACACCAATAATAAGATTTCAAACTAGGATATATATGATAAATAAAAGTTTAATGGCTGTCATGATAATGACATTAGCCCATTTACCGATAAAAACAGCTTGGGCGCTTGGCCCTAACGGACATCGTATCGTTGCTAAAATAGCAGAAGATAACCTCGAACCTGGCGCTAAAAAGGCGCTAATGCAAATAACAAACGGCGATCCCTTAGCAAAATTAGCAAATTGGCCCGATAGTATCCGTTCAGATAAAAATTGGGATCATGCTAAACCTTGGCATTATATATCTATTGATGATGATGAAATATTTAATGGCCTGCAAAGAAATAAAGCCGGTGATATATTAACAGCGTTAGCTGATTTTGAGCAAAAACTGCGAGACAAAAAAACCAGCAAAAAAGCACAGTGGCAAGCATTAGCTTTTTACATACATTTTGTTGGAGATATTCACCAACCTTTGCATGTCGGTCGTAGAGATGACCGAGGGGGAAATGAAATAACGGTTAAATGGTTTGGAAAACCAACAAAACTTCATGCTGTGTGGGACTCATCTATTATTGAAAATCAACAATTGTCTTATACTGAGTATGCCGATTTTTTAAATAACCAAACTGTAGCTACTATTAATTTATGGCAAAACTCTGATTACCTTGATTGGGCCCAAGATTCCAAATCAAAGCGACAATGTGTCTATGGTTTTGCTAAAGATAAAGAATTAGGTTATCAATACGCGTATGAAAATACGCCAATATTAAATGAGCAAATGTCTAAAGCTGGTATTCGCCTTGCTGGCAAGCTAAATGATATTTTTAAAATATAAACTTAGCCTCAAGTTAACGACATAATAGGCTCAAATGGCTTCGCCTAAGTTATTCGTAACCTCGGCACTGCACGCAGCGTAGACTTTGTTACTTTAACTTATTTAGTCGTTTGCTAATATAAAACCGTGCAACGAGGCATTTTTTCGACATTAAATGTCCGTGATACCCCCCCTTTAATGCTTGGCTACTTAACGATTTTTACCGGTATTTATCGGGGGTTAATCGCACTAAACATATTATCAAGGAAAACCTAGCACAAGCTGGAGACAAACTCATATCGCTGGTGATAAAAGCATGTAATATCTGTGTGCGCTGCGGACTAATATGGCTTAATCACGACACGCGCTTTGCTAGAAAATCCGATATGAATCTTGTATTATTGTCGATATATGTCAATTTAAAATTAAAGTTGAAGAGTAACCTATGAAGTTTTTACATACGATGGTTCGCGTTAAGGACCTAGACAAATCCCTCGATTTTTATATTAAACAACTAGGTTTAATAGAGACTCGCCGTACTGACGTCCCAGAAGGAAAATTTAGCTTAATTTTCTTAGCGACTGAACCTGGCGCAGCTGAAATAGAGCTTACGCATAATTGGCATTCAGAAGAAGAGTACACGATTGGCAGAAGCTTTGGCCACTTAGCCTTTGAGGTTGATGACATTTATAGTTTATGCGCAAAGTTAATGGCGGCAGATATTACCATTAACCGACCACCGCGCTGCGGCCATATGGCATTTGTTAAATCGCCAGACAATGTTTCCATTGAATTGCTACAAAAAGGCCAACGATTAGCACCACAAGAACCTTGGTTAAGTATGGAAAATTCAGGTAGTTGGTAAATCCCCTTAATTGCCGTAACGACGAGAAACTAAAATAGCGTTAGTAGCACAAATTGATGCCGTTTTAGTTTCTCAATAGCCAATTAGAAAGTTTAGCTAAATTTAGCTAAGGCATTTTCCAGCGCCGCCAAACACAAAGCAACATTTTCACTGCGGGCCGTAAAACCCATTAAACCAATACGCCATGCTTGACCGGCAAATTGTCCAAGCCCTGCGCCAATTTCGAGGTTATATTCTTGTAACAGAAATTGCCGGACCTTGGCGTCATCAATACCACTTGGAATATACACTGAATTAAGCTGAGGTAAACGTTCGCTTTCAGGAACAATAAAATCTAATCCTAACTTGGTTAAGCCTTTTGCTAAGGTATCATGTTGCGTTTTATGTCGAGCCCAACTATTTTCTATACCTTCTTGTTGTAGCATCAATAATGACTCATGTAATGCATAGAGTGAATTCACTGGTGCGGTATGGTGATATGCTCGTTTGCCTTCACCAGACCAATAGCCCATCACCAGCGATTGATCTAAAAACCAACTTTGTACCGGTATGGTTCTTTTGCGAATAACATCACTAGCCTGCTCACTAAAACTTATCGGTGAAATACCCGGCACACAAGACAAACACTTTTGACTGCCAGAGTAAATCGCATCAATGCCCCAATCATCGACTCTAAGTTCAATACCCCCCAAGGATGTTACTGCATCAACAATCGTTAAACATTGATGACGCTGCGCTATTTCACATAAGGTTTTGGCATCTGAGCGTGCGCCGGTTGATGTTTCGGCATGGACAAAAGCAACAAAATTAGCCTGTGGATGCTTTTTAAGTGCATCTTCCAATAATTGTGGCTCAACCGCCCGGCCCCATGGCGAATCAACAATCACTAATTTTGCGCCAATGCGTGTCACATTTTCGATCATTCTGGCGCCAAAAACACCATTACGACAAACCACTACGGTATCTTCTGGGGTAATTAAATTAACAAAACACGCTTCCATACCGGCAGAGCCTGGCGCTGAAATAGCCATGGTATTGCTGTTAGCGGTTTTAAAGGCATATTGTAATAGCTCTTTTAGTTCATCCATCATGCCGATAAACGTGGGATCTAGGTGACCAATGGTTGGTCGAGCTAAAGCCGATAGAACTCTTTGGCTAACATCTGAAGGCCCAGGGCCCATTAATGTGCGCTGTGGGGGAATAAATGATTGTATAGCCATAAATAAAATTTCCAATAAAAATAGTGATATGTCTTAAGTTTATCATCTAAATTGCCACGACTTAAATTAATCCATCTTATGCCAGCTATTCAGCAAGAATATGGTAATTAATGTTTATTGGCATAAGTTGCTATCACGCGCGCGTAATAAAAGTTAATATATTGAATTAATTACTCAAAATAGCACTCTGAATTTTCATGGCCTTAAAATCAACCATCAATAAAGCGACGATTCATTTATCTGATATGGATCGTAATTATTATGACACTTTGCAATTAACCATAGCGCAGCATCCCTCAGAAAATGACCGTCGTATGATGATCAGACTCATCGCCTATGTGCTTAACGCCAGTGAAAATCTGCAATTTGGCAAAGGGGTGAGTGATGAAGATGAAGCCGCGATTTGGCGCATAAATTACAGTGAAGTTATTGAGCTATGGATTGAGCTAGGTCAACTGGATGAAAAACGCCTGAAAAAAGCCTGTAACCGTGCACAAGAAGTTAAGCTCTATTGTTTTGGTAGTAGTGTAGACACTTGGTGGCAGCAGTCTAAAAGTAAGTTAAGCCAATTTAATAAATTATCAATCGAAAGCTTCAGCGAAGAAACTTCGCAAGCTTTAGAGCTGCTAGCTGATCGTTCAATGGAGTTTCAAGTCAGTATTCAAGATGGACAATTTTGGCTTACCAGTGGTGAGCAAACACTGCTGATTGAACTCAATAAACTTAAATAATCTGAGCAAAAGGAAAAGCGATGTTCTCAATAACGCTTAATGTAAACTATATTTTATTGTTTAACCCTTTAATAATTAATTGAATAACGCTACTACAACACTAAGTCTTATGATAAAAAAAATAAATTCAAAAAATAAAACCTACTGCAATATAAAATTGAAAACCTTACTTACCACGATAATAATGACCGGCAGCTTTTCCTGCCTTGCTGAACTAATATCATCAGAGCAAGTCATTAAAGACATTACCTATTTAGCCGCGGATGATTTAAAAGGTCGTGCAAGCTTTAGCCCTGAAATTGACCAAGCCGCGAACTATATTGCCAAGCGCTTTGCTGATATTGGCCTTAAGCCGATGCAAACAACTAATTCATCAAGTAACTTGATGGTTAATTCGTCCCTTAGCGCTGCAGTAGCACCCTCGCTTTTTTTACAGCGTTTTACAGTAAGTCAAATTCAACCTAAAACACTTCAGGTAGTGTTAAATGACAACGAAATTAGCGCTGATAATTTAGCCATTGCCAGCACAATAGCTGCATTAAATTGGCAATTAGGCAAGGCTGAAAGTCATATTGTGGGTAAAGACGATGATATCCGTAAAACCCTAGCTAAGTTAAATCAACATGGCGGCCAACACTTAGTCCTCGTTAATAGTGCTCATGCCAAAACCTTTAAGGCCTATCAGGGTTACTTTAATCGTGGTTTAACTAAAATTTCACTTGAGCACCGCGGTGCTATTGTCATGGTATTGAATGACGACAGTGAAATTAAAAACTTTACCGTAAACGCTAGTGCCGAAATTACTGAACAATCGTTGACCAATGTTGTTGGCGTGTTGCCAGGAAAAAACGCTAAAGAAATCGTTTTATACTCATCACATTATGACCATTTGGGCACCACTGCTGATGGCAAAAAAATATATAATGGCGCTGACGACGATGCTTCTGGTACCACAGCGGTGATAAATTTAGCACAATATTACGCAGAAAAAGGCAACAACCAGCGCACTTTAATGTTTAGTGCATTTACCGCAGAAGAAATTGGCGGTTTTGGTTCGAAATATTTTTCTGAGCAAATTAATCCTGATGATGTTGTTGCTATGATCAATATTGAAATGATCGGTAAACCATCAAAATTTGGTGCAGGAACGGTGTGGATGACAGGCATGGAAAGGTCAAACTTAGGGGCATTACTTAACGAAAAACTTAGCCCTCTCAATAGGAAAATTTATCAAGACCCTTATCCAGAACAAGGATTATTTTATCGCTCTGACAATGCAACATTAGCGCGTTTAGGTGTGCCTGCCCATAGTTTTAGCAGCACTCAATTAGACAAAGATGAACATTATCATAAAGTGAGCGACGATATTAATAGCCTAGATTTATCGTCAATGCATAAAGTGATCGAATCATTAGCCACAGCAACACAATCACTTATTGACGGCAGCGTTACCCCGACGCGTATTGATAAGGCACAAGTCATAGAGAAAGGTAAAATTTATTAAAAATGCTACATTACCTTTTCGTATTAATACCAATTTTATAAAATTATTGCGCTCTTTCCTGCTTAAAATACGCCATGACAGCGTTGCAATCGAGCGTCTACCCTGTTTTACTTTTCTACACGCAACAAAATCACCAACGTGGTGAAACTGCTATAAGTTAAATTTTAGAAAAACGCTGAATAGAAATCGATATGACTTGCTAATGAGAGTAAGGCTCAAATGTCTTATTTTTAATATGCTGATATTTAAATATAAAATCAAAGTAATTATAGTTAATTTATGAGAACGGCACCAAACAATATTTACTTAGTAAGGTTGAATTAGCTTCAAAATCTCTGGGTGCTACGCTTTAAATTTAGCTAATGCTGATTCATTTAGCATGGAATAAACACTTTGACTATTGACTCAAAGTAATATTTTAAGGCGTTAGCGCGCTCACTAATAAGCAAGCAGCGCAACGCCAAAAAACCAAGGGTGTTTATTAATTTTTTAGCATTAAAAAATATCCCAATGCTCAACGATCTTATTGCTTGTTTTATTGTTATCTACTCGCCATAAATCGACAACCCTAGCATCGGATCTAAATGTCCATACCATATCGTCTTCAGCTAAGGTCATAAAAATAGTCACGTTTGTCGGTGCAAATCCACTTTCAATATATTCACTCAAGCCTGCACGACCATTTCGAACAAAAGGGTTATGCTGGATATAATTTACATCAACTTGCTCTTCAATTAAGGTCAGATTCTGAGTATTAAAGGCAGTAGTATAAAAATCTGCAATCATAATTTTGTTCTCTTCTTCAATAGCAACATCATTATTAGGCTGTTTATCCGTATAATCGTACAAATCACTAAACACCGAATTACCACTTGCGGTATTGGTAGTTGAATTCATAGAGAAGTACCATTGTTCTACAATTTTGTTATCAATAAGCTTATATAAATCAACCTTTGCGCTTGCAGAGAATTCATTTTCGGGCGTATCTGAGTAATGCCAATGCACAGCAACATAATCACCATCGGCAACAATATGCTTAATGGTAGCAACATGATTTGGATTTTCTGTACTGAGTCTATCAAAGTATGCGGTTTGACCACTGATGCCTGCAGTGATATTGGTATTTTTTTGAATAAAATCTTCAGTGTATAATGATGGCACCAAACCACTATTTAGACCATTAATAACATCGACATATATTTGTTCAATAACAAATTTATGACTATCTTCACACGCCACTTCTTCACAATTGACTACGTCGATTATTGTTACTACTATTGGCGCTGTTGAATCACTGCCTCCACCACCGCATGCTGTAACGCCAACTAACAAAAAAATACTCGTGAGCTTAACTATGTTCATTTAACTTCCTTAAATTTATTTTTATAAATAGCGGATCCGTCACTTTATTTTTATATGTGTCTTAGCCGATGCGCTTCATTGCATATTTCAAAAGAGAATTTACGATGAATTAATTTTGCATCTGAATTCTGTGTTAATATTCAAGATAAACACATAATAAAAGCCTCATAAAAAAATCATGGTTTTATTTATTATAAATTCAATAGGTTACAAATGTTGCACAAGAAAATAATAGATGAAAAATTTAGTTTTCTCGATTTCGAAGTAGATCCACAAGCTAATTTATTAATAAAAAATGCGAGAGAAAAACGCCTAGAGTCAAAGGTAATGGCTTTATTAATATTGTTAGCCGGAAAAAGCGGTGAAGTAGTTACCCGTGCAGAAATTTTAGAAGCACTTTGGCCAAATGTAATCGTTGGTGATGAAGTCATCTCTCAAGTTATTTATTCTTTACGTAATGTTTTAGGTGATGATGCCAAAAAACCAAGATATATCGAGACCATTCCTAAAAAAGGTTATCGATTCATGGTTAAGGTCAATATTACAGCACTTGAAGAAAGTCCCCTTGCTACTGCACATTCAGAAGCAGTGTCAATAAACATGAGTAAAACTAAAAGACATAAAAAACTGGCGAGTATAGGCTTAGTTATTATCGCTGCAGTTATTTTTGCAATAATTGCCAAAAATTTATTTTTACCTAAATATATTAATGCTTTCAATGTAGAAAATATTTTACCCGTAACAAAACAAAGCGGTGTCGAAGGTGACTTTGCTTTTCATCAAGCACACAACAATATGATATATGTGCGTTCTAGCAAAGAAAGTACCGATCTCTTTTTAAGAAAGTTAGATATAAACCAGTCACAACAACTAACCAATGATCTATGGATTGAATATTCCCCTTTATGGTTAGATGCAAAAACATTCATTTACATCAGAAAAAAATCAGGTTTATATCAAATTATTCGTCAACCACTATTTGAACCTCAAAACATTGAAATACTCTATGAATCTACGAATAGTATTTCTAATTTAGCGTTGAATTTAGTTAAACCAGATGAGCTAACATTCAGTGAATATGATAATTATCAACATAATAGATTAAATGAATTAAAAGCAATTAACCTAGTCAGTGGTGAAACACATTATTTACATGATACTTTGCTTAACTTGCCAAGCGACATGCACCACCTGGTATATTCTTTAGATGGCAATTCGCTTTACTTTTTTGACTATAGTGACCGGCTACAAAACATTGTTATGTTAGACCTTAAAAACAATCAATATACAACGATTGCCAATCAATTTAGATTAGTGACACACATTGCTTTAGTGGATGAGGAACACTTGCTGATCTCTGGGCAATTGGCATCAACAAAAGGAATTTGGTTATTACACATAAACGATGGCTCAATTCAAAATATCCTACCTAGCGCAAGTGGGCAAAGCATAGTTCAAGCATTTATAAAAGACCAACAACTCTATTACGCTACTCACAAAGCATCGATGAACCTAGTAGTGGCAGACATTAAAAATCAGCACTTCGATTTACTACCAACACTTAATAGCGACGCCCATGAATACTCTGCGATTTACTCAAAAGATAACAATTCCTTATATTTTGTTTCCAATCGCACGGGTTATTACGAGCTATGGACTTATAACTTAGATAGCAAAGATGCAAAACAAATTACTCAATTAGAAGCTGCATTTATCAACAAGCCTATTTTATCTCATGGGGAAGAATATATTGCTGTGGTATATGAGAAAGAACACCTAACTCTTGCTGTAATTTCTTTACTAACAGGTGAGTCAATCAACGAAATTAAAATACCCAACAAGAAATTCCCTTTAGCTTGGAGCCAAGATGATAACAGTATATTTATCAGTGAACATAAAGGACAAGTCAATATTTATCAGTACGATCGACAAACATTACAAGCTACGTTAATACAAAAAAGAGCCGGACTTTTTGCACAGCAAGATCATGACGGGGAAAACCTCATGTTGATTGATTACAAAATGAATGGGTTAATAAATAAGAATACGATCAATCAACAAAAAGTATTGCTTAATAATTCAATAAGCAATCTATTGTCTTTGATCCCCGGAGAGTTGAAAGTAGTAGGTGACTCCATTTTATCCGTTAAACAAGAAGGTCCTTTGAGAAAATTACTACAATACACCATAAAAAATGACACAGATAATAAAGGTAGATGGTTAATGGACTTACCTAATTGGTCTATGGTGACTGACTACAATAATGAGGGTAACAAAGCAATTTTTGCCGTTCGAGAGCCTCCACAGGGTGATATAATGAAAGTGATATTTAGCCAGTAAGTGTTAGTGTGAAAAAATCGCTGACATTTTAGCAAGCTGATAAAAATAGCAATGACACTTAACAACCCATGATATTTTCAAGAAGCTTTTGAAAATAGTTAAAACCTTAATGGTAAAGATAACTCACTTGTTCTGGCATAAAAGCTCCGCCATTATTTTTGGCATTGCCAGTGCATTTGTAATTCTAATGCATTGGCACTGATCACATTAAAATCATGGCGTAAATATAACTGCTTGGCAGGATTTTCTAATAACACATTTAAGGTAATGCACAGCCGCCTTTCTTGCGCTTTACGCTTAATTAATTCAAGTACGCGGCTACCAATACCTAAGCCATGGTACTCAGGTAATAACTGAAATTGCCGTAAATGAATTTTATCGGGAAACTGCCCTAATTTTAATAAGCCAATCGCGACATTTTGATATGAAATGATATGAGAGTCTGAAAAGTACTCATCAACGCGCACCATATGTGCGGCATCATCAAGGTAAATTCCAGCGCTGTTTAAATGCTCGGTCATCGACGCTTTGCGTAACCGTAGAAGAAACGCCCTGTCGTTAGCAATTGCACGTCGAAAGCTAACAAGCGCAGTACTCGCTTGTCCGCTACCTTTATTTTTAATCGCTTTATTAATTTCAGACATCAAACATAGATAGTGACCAAAAACATGAGACTACTATAGCAAGTTAATAAATGAGTTAAAGCATAATAATAATTGCAGCGTCGGCTGATCTTTCATTTTAGTCTTTGCTATAGACTGAAAGGTCAACAGACTCTGAGCACATTCACTAGATACCCACTTAGCGAAGATTAAAAGCCTTAAAACCTATGCATTGGTTGCAGAGTAATTCAGCTATTCACTACATACGATAGGTAACTGAAGGGTAACCGAAAGCCATCGCATAAAAGCCACCGTTGAGCGCGCCACGCTTGATTGCTGGCTAACAATAGCGGCAAAATGGCTTATAAAACTAAAATAGGAATATAATATGACCTTCACTAAATCTCTTATAGCCATCTCAATATCTGCGGTGCTCTGCGTAGCCTGTAGTAGTGAGACTGCACAAATGATTAAAGCCAATAATGCGCTACCTGTTGAGGCTGTCACGCAACTAAATAGCACTGCTGCGGCTTCTCAAGCAGCAAACGAGCTATTTGATACAATTTTTATGGAAGGTGTTAATCGTAACCCTGTCATGCAAACTTATCTGGGTATTAAAACCGATTATGACAAATGGCAAGATCTCTCAGAAGAAAATAGTACTAAAGAATTAACTTTTGCTAAAGAAGCGCTACAACGCATTAAAGTTATTGACGTAAATAAAGTCGATAAGCAAACCAAGTTAAGCTACAAGTTACTATCACAAAAGCTCGAACAACAAATCGATGATTATCAATGGCGTCACCATAATTACCCCGTTAATCAAATGTTTGGTGTTCATTCTCGCATCCCGGCATTATTAATTAACCAACATAGCATTACCGATGTTAAACAAGCGCATGACTATATTGCACGGGTAAAGAACTCAGAAGTGTTGCTTGAGCAACTCATTGAACAACTTAGTATTAGAGCCGAAAAAGGGATTATTGCACCAAAATTTGTTTTTGGTCATGTTATTCGTGACTCGAAAAACCTAATTGTCGGCGCACCTTTTGATGATGGCGCTGATAGTACTTTATATGCTGATTTTAATAAAAAAATTGCTACATTAGAGATTTCTGACGCAGAAAAGCAGGCTTTAACAGCTGAATTAACATCAGCGTTAACCACCGAGTTTAAAGCCGGCTACCAGGCGTTAGTCAGTTATTTAACACAGCTTGAGAAAAAAGCCGATAACACCGACGGAGCCTGGAAATTTCCACAAGGTAATAAATTTTACAACAATGCCTTAAGCCGAACTACAACCACAGATTTAACCGCTGATGAAATTCATCAAATTGGCTTGGATGAGGTTAAGCGCATTCATGATGAAATGCGTGTGATCATGAATAAAGTTGGCTTTAAAGGTAATTTAAATGAATTTTTCGAATTTATGCGCCATGATCCGCAATTTTACTATGCTGGTGATGATGCTGGTCGTCAACGCTACTTAACTGAAGCTACTGACTTAATAAACACTATGAAAGGTGAGCTTGACCAGCTATTCATAACTAAGCCAAAAGCTGATTTAAAAGTTAAGCAAGTCGAAGCTTTTAGAGAAAAATCAGCCGGTAAAGCGTTTTACCAACAGCCAGCACCTGATGGTTCACGCCCGGGCATTTATTACGCTAATCTTTACGATATGGCCGCTATGCCAACCTACCAAATGGAAGCTTTAGCGTATCATGAAGGCATTCCAGGTCATCATATGCAAATAGCCTTAAAGCAAGAGCTTGAAGGCATTCCCAAATTTCGTAAATTTGGCGGTTATACCGCCTATAGTGAAGGCTGGGGTTTATATTCAGAAATGATCCCGAAAGAAATTGGCTTTTATCAAGACCCCTATTCAGATTTTGGACGTTTAGCGATGGAATTATGGCGCGCATGTCGCTTAGTGGTTGATACTGGCATTCACAATAAAAAATGGGATCTAGCACAAGGCATTGAATATTATGTAAGTAATACCCCCAATGCAGAGTCTGATGCGGTAAAAATGGTGGAACGCCATGTGGTTATGCCATCACAAGCGACAGCTTATAAAATTGGCATGTTAAAAATTGTTCAGTTACGCGCTAAGGCCAAGCAACAGCTGGGCGATAAATTTGATATTCGACAGTTTCACGATGTGGTGTTAACCAATGGTGCCGTGCCGCTTAACGTACTTGAAGATATGGTTAATGACTATATTGCGAACAATCGTTAACGCTAAATTTCGTTAAAGCCACTAGCGCTTATTGCGCTAGATTTAAAAACGCCAAATGCCTCAGCATTTGGCGTTTTTATGTCAATGGTTATCCTTCACTACGTTTGAGTCGGTGCTACTTTTCGCCGTATCACTTTACCGCCCCACTGATATAGTGCTAAACCGCACAGTACAAAAAAAGCACCAAGGACTAAGTTTATACTTAACGGTTCATCATTTAACATAGCGCCTAAAGACAACGCTACAATAGGTGTCATCATAGTGATCAGCGCGACCGTGCTGGCTCGTAATTTCTGCAAGATAAAGAAGTAGGCCAAAAACCCGACCAAAGAGCCAAATATGCCGAGATATAAAATCGCCAATATAGAGCGAGATTGCCATTGCTGATAAGGTAAAGTGCCATCTGTTAACCACCAAGTCAGTACAAATAGCGGTAAACTAAAACTTAACGCGCCAACGGTTGTTGCCAACGGATGAATATCTATCTTGACACTTTTCACCATGACGCCACTAAGGCTAAAGAAAAATACCCCGAGTAAAATAAATACTATACCAATAATACTAGCCCCATCAAGTGAGATACTATCGAAACACACAATCAATAAGCCCAGTAATGCAACTGTTAGGGCTAAGGTCTTGATATGAGTAAACTTAGGCTCATTAAGAATTTTTTGTGCTAATAAACCAGACAGTATCGGTGCTAAACCAAAGACCAATGACATTAGACCCGATGACAAATAGCGCGCAGAAAAATAGGAAAAAATCATGCCGCCAAAAACACCGATACTCGAATAGCAATATATTTTAAGTGCTTGTCGCGACCAAGGTAAATTAATATTAGCAAGCTTCATGATAGCTAAACCCGGTATAATGGCGATTAGCATACGTAATAGTACAGCAAATGTTGGACTAACCGTTTCACTGCTCCAAACAATACCCAGTGGCGTTGTCGACCAAATAATAATCACGGCTAAATACGCCACTGAAACCTGCATTAACTTCTCCTTTAAATTGAATTGATTTTTAAGCGGTATTTTTATAAAAATTAATTAAGTGAGCTATTATTTCTTTTACCCATAAAAAATGAGCCGATTATTAATCAACTTGTGGGTTAGAAAAATATGCCCATACTATGCAACGAAAATACCGAGAAAGGAGGCGAGGCTTTGATTAAGATAAGGAAAACAAAAAACCGCAGCCTGAGTCTCTGCGGTAAGAAAGCAACAAGCTAAACGCTACTTTTTCATCCCGCAAAAAACATTGACCAACACTAGCCAACAATTGACCATATAAGTCTGTTGGAGGTTGCTCAAACAATACAAATTTCGCTGCATATTATTTTTATTAAGGGAATAATTCATAAGCTTTTGCTAATTAACTATAAATTAAATGGTTTTTGAGTTTAGGATGGATATTATACTGGCGGGGACGCTAATAAATGTCAATAAAAAAGGATAAAATTTTAGTTTATCTCCGGCAGATTGAAATGGCTCGATTAACCAAGTATGGCTAGCTATAATCCAATGAAAAAACCAATAAAAATAAGTTTTCTTATCAGGAGCGAACATGGAATTAAAAGTTATCCCGATTGTACAAGTAATTATTGCACTGGCTCTAATGACACTAATACAATATTACTTACCGACATTAAACTATAGTGAATTTATTGCGCCTTCGATCAGTTCAATCATGGCATTAATATTATTGCTTATTGCCATAATAATCGGATTTTTGGCGATTTATAGCTTTAGTAAGCACCAAACAACCGTTAACCCAACTAAACCTGAAACATCATCGCAAGTGGTGGATAGTGGAATTTATCAATATTCTCGTAATCCGATGTATTTGGCGATGCTTTTAGCGCTAATAGCGTATGCTTGTTATCTAGAGAATCTTTTGGCTTTTACTATTTGTGGGCTTTTTGTTTGGTATATTGGTCGATATCAAATTACACCGGAAGAGCGTATGTTGACCAAGCTGTTCGCTGATGATTACACTCACTACAAAAGCTGCGTGCGTCGTTGGTTATAATGATCGCCCTACTTGGCGTTCAGTGGTTATTTTATTCCAATGGCATTAATGCTGCGCTTAAAAAAAGCACTAACAGCGGTGTCGCTGGTAATGCTTTTTTAATCAACCAAGCTATTTATCGGCTGAAATTTTTAACCCAGCAGTCGCTGATAAATTTAAGCTTTCTTTAAATAGCTGGCAACTAAGACAATACGCGTACCGTTCACTTTACCTTCAATATGCTCTGGATTGTCTGTTAAGCTGATACCACGTACCATAGTGCCTTGTTTAGCAGTAAAGTTTGCCCCTTTAACCTTTAAATCTTTAATCAAAGTAACATTATCGCCATCTTGCAATTCGGCACCATTACTGTCGCGTGTCGGGCCTTCTCGCTCTGCAGCAGCAATTCCTTGCTCTGCCCAGGTTTTCACAGCGTCTTCAAGATAGATCATCTCTAGAGCATCTTGTGCCCAGCTTTCAGTTGATAATTTATGCAACATGCGATAAGCCATCACTTGTACTGCTGGCTCTTGATTCCACATTGCATCCGTTAAACAGCGCCAATGATTAACCTCAATTTCGCTATTACCTTCGACTTGCCCTAGACATTTCTCACATAAATAAATACTTTGCTGAGCACTTAAATCACTGGTTGGCGGCACAGGAAATACCGTTAAGTTATCGGTTGACGTACATAATTCACAGCTATCATTACTACGTGCTTTCAAAGCGTTTTCAGTAGGCATAAAATTTTCTCACTAAATTTTTGGCGCTATTATGCTCCTAATTAAACCATTTAAAAAGTGCTGATTAGGCGTGCGGCAGATTTAAGCATTATAAATTAATTAAAAATAGTCTTTGGAGCGACGAGACTGATTGATTAAAATATTTAACCGCAAAAAGACAACAAAACCACCAGCCAAAACGAAGTTCAAGACAATGGCTTTGCTAAGTAAATTTAATCTAAATTTTTAGTGATATGATGTGAAGCAGCGGCGGTAAAAACAACATCCGTAGAGCTATTGAGGGCTGTCTCTGCTGAGTCTTGAATAACACCAATAATAAAACCTATTGCGACCACTTGCATGGCTATATCGGTATTAATACCAAATAAACCACAAGCTAAAGGAATAAGTAGTAATGAGCCACCAGCAACACCAGAAGCACCACAAGCCGATACTGCAGCGACCACACTCAATAAGATAGCAGTCGCAAAGTCGACTTCAATATTTAAGGTATTCGCCGCAGCGAGGGTTAACACCGTAATGGTGATAGCAGCTCCCGCCATATTGATAGTGGCACCTAAAGGAATTGACACCGAATAAGTATCTTCATGTAAATCAAGTTTTTCACATAACTCCATATTGACCGGAATATTGGCGGCCGAACTACGGGTAAAGAATGCCGTAATACCCGACTCTTTTAAACATGTTAGTACTAGCGGGTATGGGTTTTTACGCATAATAAAATAAACAATTAATGGGTTAACTATCAGGGCAATAATCAACATTGAGCCTAACAGCACGAGCACTAAGTGACTGAATTCACCTAAGGTTTCAAAGCCTGTTGTCGCAACGGTATTGGCGACAAGGCCCATAATACCTAGGGGCGCGAAACGAATAACTAACTTAACCACACTTGAAACAGCTTCGGCAAAATCATGCACCATCACTTTGGTCGAGTCATTGGCTTTTTTCAACGCGAAACCTAAACCTAAGCCCCACGCTAAAATACCAATAAAATTACCAGTAACAACGGCATTGAAAGGATTATCAACAATTTTAAAGGCTAATGTTGCTAAGACTTCCCCTAAGCCTTGTGGCGGGTTAGCGCTAGCGCCAACGATATCTAAGGTTAATTGCACGGGAAAAATAAAACTCAGTGCTACCGCGACTAATGCGGCGCTGATTGTGCCGATTAAATAAAGTCCGACAATAGGCTTTAAGTTGGCATCGCTGTTAGTTTTTTGATTGGCAATAGATGAAGCAACTAGGACTAAGACTAAAATCGGGGCAACAGCTTTCAAGGCACTGACAAATAAACTACCGAGTATGGCAAATGACTTAGCAATGTCAGGGGAAATAAGTGCTAAGACAATCCCGAAAACAATAGCAATAATGATTTGGTTCACAATGTTAATAGATTTTAATTTGCTTAAGAGTGTCTGCGTTTCTAATGAAGTATTGTCTGTTGTCATAGTTTTTCTTATTTGAGTTATTGTATTTATGATGATGATTTGTATTTGCGATTTAATTTACGATAATACTTAAAGTAATTTCCCGTAAAATATTTTTTAACACTTATTCACCGACACTGTCTAGTTTATTCGTTAGATGGTTACTTTAAAGTTTTGCTTCGCCCTGCCATGAAATAATACATTCACCGTCTTTACTATCAGCGACATAGTCCTGACAAACAAAGTACCCCACTACCGCGACTAATTCATTGTCATAATAAATAAAAGGTAATCTTTTTCTTTGCCATGGCGCTATAGCAAGCTCTTGTAATACTTTTTTTAACGTGCGTGAACGTTGTCGGTATTGTGGTAAACATTTAGGATTTTCGTGAGCAAAGCTTACTGTTACTAATTGCTCAGTATTAGGTTTCTTTATCCATGCTTGCCAAATATTTTTAATTTCAATCTGTTCGGGGCGAGTCGAAAAATTCAGTGTGCCTAATTCATCAGGGAGCATAACATTTAATGGTGTTTCACTAGCCAATTCATCGAAGTTAACACTGGCTTGCCACAATGAAAGGTCCTGATAAATAGCGGTTAGATACAGCGCATTTTTAAAGCGTCTGAAACTACAATTGGCCAGTTGAATAACCGGTGACTTATCGGCTTCAGCATTAAGCTGCTGGCAGATTTGCGCTAATTGCGAACGCGTAGGCATTAGATAATGATGACTAGCTAAAAAATAGCGTAAAAGATTTTTAAGACGCGCTTCACTGAGCTTAATTAAGTTAGAGACCGATAGCTTATAAGGAGAAAGTTGGCAATGCACTAAGTCTTGCTGGGCTAATTCATCAATAAGTTGTTGGGCTTCAAAACAATGTTCTGCGCTGCGGGCTATAGTCTTATTGATACTTGGCCAACGGCTTGCTAACTCTGGCAGTATGGTGTGACGTAAAAAGTTTCGATCAAAGCCCTGGTCAGTATTGGACTCATCTTCTATCCAGTCTAATTGCTGCTGATTCGCATAAACAACAATATCTGCCCTAGATATCGATAACAACGGACGAACAAGCCTATGCGGCGCTAGTTGCAAACTTGCTGGCATTGCCGACAAACCCTTTAAGCCTGAGCCGCGTTTTAAGGCTAACAAAAACGTTTCCACCTGGTCATTAAGATGATGGCCGGTAACAATCAACGCAGGTTCCGTACTTGCTTGCACTAAGCATTGGTAACGGGCATCCCGTGCTATCGCTTCTAAGCTTTGCTGTGCTTGTTTTTTTAAATTTAATTTATAGCTAATAAAAGGTAGGGAAAAGTTATTACATTGGTGTTGTGCAAACGCTTGCCATGCATCAGCATCAGGACTTAAACCATGATTAACATGACAAACAACAATGTTATTAGCCAGTTGTCCCTGTTGCTTTAATTTTGCCAATGCGACGAGCAGCACTTGGGAGTCAACACCACCGCTATAAGCAATAATAATAGTTTTATCTGGCGTGCGGTTAAAAAACTGCAGCAGTGCTGATTCAATTATATTCACAGATTTAAAAACATTGCGTAAAGTGTTGTGGCTAAGGCGAATAGTGTTAATGAAAATAAAAAGCGACCTATTGTCGGTCGCTTTTTAGGTCTTAACAGTAACCGAACGACATTAACTTGTCATAACGACTTTCAATTAACTCTTCATTTGAAAGTTTATCAAGTTCGGCAAGATCAGACTTCAGAGCTTGCTTAAGAAACGCCGCCATTTGATCCATATCACGATGAGCGCCACCTAATGGCTCTTCAACAATACTATCAATAAGTCCCAATTCTTTGATGCGTTTTGCCGTAATGCCCATCGCTTCTGCTGCGGTTGGCGCTTTCTCGGCCGTTTTCCACAAGATAGACGCACAACCTTCAGGAGATATAACAGAATAAGTTGAATATTGCAGCATATTCACTTTATCGCCGACACCAATAGCCAGTGCGCCACCAGAGCCACCCTCACCAATTACCGTACAAATAATAGGCACATTTAAGCGTGACATAACCTTTAAGTTCATGGCAATGGCTTCACTTTGGCCACGTTCTTCTGCACCAATACCAGGATAAGCACCAGGGGTGTCGATAAAAGTAATAATCGGCATTTTAAAACGTTCGGCCATTCTCATTAAACGCAAGGCTTTGCGGTAACCTTCTGGGCGAGGCATACCAAAATTACGTTTAACTTTTTCGTTGGTTGAACGGCCTTTTTGATGACCAATGACCATCACAGGTCGGCCATCTAAGCGTGCAGTGCCACCAACAATAGCTCTATCATCAGCATAAGCTCTATCGCCAGCCAACTCATCAAATTCAGTAAAAATACGTGGCAAATAGTCTAAGGTATATGGCCGTTGCGGATGACGTGCAACACGCGCTGTTTGCCAAGGATCTAAGCCTGAGAAAATTTTTCTAGTTAGCTCGTTATTTTTCTCTCGCAACTGAGAAATTTGATCTTCTAAATCAAGATCGAGTTCTTGGCCATTGTTGACCAATTGCAATTCTTCAATTTTCGCTTCAAGTTCCGCAATTGGAAGCTCAAAATCTAAAAAATTTAATGACATATGATTATTCTTACCTATGTTGTCTTTGAGTACCGTTATTAAGAAACGTTACCTATTTAAATTTTAACTCGACTTGCTCTTCACCCAACAGGGTTTTCAAATCGTATAATAGCATGTCGCTTGGCGATACGCGCCACTGTACCCCTAACTTTAGCATACCTTGCGCTTCATCTCGTTGATAAAAAACGCGAATTGGGCAAATACCATCTTTATAAGGCGTTAGCACCTCCGTAAATTGTTCGATAAATCGTCCTGAAAGCTGATTTTTATCGATTTGCAAATCTAATGACGTGACATAATTTTCACGTGCATCTGCAATGGTCATAATGTCTCTAGCGGTCATTGTAATACCCCCGGAGTAATCATCAAAGCTGACCTGTCCGCTACAGACCAAAATTGCATCAGAAATAAGCAATTCTGCGAACCTATCATAGTCATCTGGGAATAAACGAATGTCCATACGAGCACTTTTATCGTCTAGTGTTACCAATGCCCAACGACGACCTCGCTTATTTACTAATACCCGTACAGCTAGCACCAAACCTACGGCTACAGAAGTTTTGTCTTTATTGGTTGGTTGTAAGCTGACTAAGCGGCCAGTTGCATAACGTTTAATTTCATTTAAATACCGATTGATCGGATGACCGGTTAAATATAAACCTAAAGTTTCTTTTTCGCCATCGAGCCATTGTTGTTCTGGCCACTTAACAACCTCTTTATACGCTTGTCGATTGTCTTCTGGCTCTTCATTGATTAAGCCAAATAAGTCATTTTGACCAATAGCTTGCGCTTTAGCATGCTGCTCGGCAGCTTTTAACGCTTCAGGTAAAGACTCAAATAATGCCGCTCGATGTGGCCCTTCTTTAGCATTTGGGCCAAGCGCATCCATCGCACCGGATTTAATTAACTTTTCTAATACCCGCTTATTGATTTTTTTCAAATCAACTCGGGCACAAAAATCGAATAAATCAATAAATTCACCGTCACTTTCACGGGCGGCAATAATTGCTTCTATCGGGCCTTCACCTACCCCTTTTACCGCACCAATACCATAAATAATTTGGTCGTCATCATTGACGGTAAACTTATATTGCCCGCGGTTAACATCCGGCGGTAATAAATCAAGCCCCATGTTGGCACATTCATCAACTAAGGTGACAATTTTATCGGTGTTATCCATATCAGCCGACATTACTGCTGCCATAAAAGGCGCTGGAAAATGGGTTTTCATCCAAAGTGTTTGATAAGACACTAGCGCATAAGCGGCGGAATGTGATTTATTAAAACCATAACCGGCAAATTTTTCAACTAAATCGAAAATTTTAATCGCTAGCTCGCCATCTACCCCACGACCAACAGCACCGGCTTCGAAACCCTCTCGCTGTTTTGCCATTTCCTCCGGCTTTTTCTTACCCATAGCTCGACGCAACATATCTGCACCACCGAGCGAGTAACCAGCGAGTACTTGCGCAATTTGCATGACCTGTTCTTGGTAAAGAATAATGCCGTAAGTCGGTTCAAGGATCGGTTTTAAGTCAAGATGTTGCCAGGTTGCATCGGGGTAACTGATCGCTTCACGACCATGTTTACGTTCAATAAAGTTATCAACCATGCCTGATTGTAAAGGCCCGGGTCTAAACAGCGCCACCAAAGCAATAATATCTTCAAAGCAATCTGGTTTAAGTTTGGCAATCAGTGACTTCATACCACTGGACTCAAGTTGAAAAACCGCGGTTGTTTCCGACTTTAATAAGACTTTAAAACTGGCTTTATCTTCGAGATCAATTGTCGCCAGATTGATCGGCTCTTCGCCTTGTTTTAGCAGTTTTGCATCAGCCATTTCAATGGCCCATTGCAAAATGGTTAAAGTACGCAGGCCAAGAAAATCAAATTTAACTAAACCGGCGTCCTCAACGTCATTTTTATCAAATTGCGTGACCGGATTTTTACCTTCTTCATCACAATAAAGTGGTGCAAAATCGGTGATCGTGGTGGGAGAAATAACCACACCACCGGCATGTTTACCGGCATTTCGCGTTGTACCTTCTAAAATTCGGCACATATCAATCAGATCTTTTACGTCACTGTCTTGGGCATAAAGTTCAGGTAACTTTGGCTCTTCTTCAAAGGCTTTAGCTAAAGTCATGCCTGGTGTTGGTGGGATCAACTTTGAAATACGATCAACAAAACCATAAGGATGACCCAGCACTCGACCGACATCACGAATGACGGCTTTGGCTGCCATGGTACCGAAGGTAATGATTTGCGATACCGCATCACGGCCATATAATTCAGCAACGTGATCAATGACCTCATCGCGCCTGTCCATACAAAAATCGATGTCGAAATCGGGCATCGAGACCCGTTCAGGGTTTAGAAAACGTTCAAACAGTAAATCATATTCAAGTGGATCAAGGTCGGTGATCTTTTGCGCGTAAGCCACCAGTGAACCTGCCCCAGAACCACGTCCAGGGCCGACAGGGATATTATTGTCTTTACTCCACTGAATGAACTCCATCACAATCAAGAAATAACCGGGGAAACCCATGTTATTAACAACTTTCAACTCAATGGCTAAACGTTCATCGTAGGGTTTACGTTTTTCGGCATAATCAGGCGCGTCTTTATCAAAGATAAATTCTAATCTTTCTTCTAAACCTTCTTCCGAAACTTTCACTAAATAGTCTTCAATTGACAAGCCTTCGGTAGGAAAATCTGGTAAGACATATTCGCCTAAACGCACGGTAACATTGCATCGCTTGGCTATTTCTACCGAGTTGCCAAGCGCTTCAGGAATATCTGCAAACAGTGCTAACATCTCCGCTTCGCTGCGCAGATATTGCTCTTTAGAGTATTTTTTCGGCCGACGTTTGTCGTCCAAGGTATAACCGTCATGAATTGCTACACGAATTTCATGGGCATCAAAGTCATCGGGGCTTAAAAACATGACTTCATTGGTGGCAACAATAGGCAGGTCATAGCGAGACGCGAGTTCTACAGCAAGATGGAGATAATTTTCTTCGTCATTACGACCGGTTCTAATTAACTCAAGGTAATAACAATTAGGAAAATATTGCTGATAAAAGCCAAGCATTTCCTCAACAAACTCATGATTTCCTTTCAATAACGCTTTACCTACGTCGCCTTCACGGCCACCTGAAAGTAAAATCAAGCCTTCTGCGCGCTCAATGAGCCAATCTCGGTCTAATACCGCTTTACCTTGAATATGACCACGTAAATAAGCTTTGGAAATTAATTCTGTTAGGTTTTTATAGCCAACATTGCTGCTTGCTAGCACGACTAAACGTGATAATTCATCTTCGAGTACGTCGCTTTTAACCCAAAAATCACACCCTATAATCGGTTTTAATCCTGCACTATGCGCCGCATGGTAATACTTAACTAAACCACATAGATTAGTTTGATCGGTTAATGCCATGGCTGGCATATTTAACTCAGCAGCTCTAGCAACGATCGGCTTAACTTTTTTTAAGCCGTCGGACATAGAATAGTCACTGTGTATTCTTAGATGAATAAACTGGGGATCATTAGCGGTGACTAATTGACCAGATTGGCCGTCGGATATTGGGAAGTCAGATTCAGACATCTAGTGCTCTAATTATTTTTATTATGCGTTGCTGCATTAGCGAGTACATTTGCTACCGGCTTGAAACTTCTGCGATAACAGTCAAGTACCCCATGCTCAATAATTTTTTCTAAATGGGCTTTTGTCGGATAGCCCTTATGTTGTGCAAAACCATAGTAAGGGTAAAGCTTGTCTAATGCGATCATTTCGTCATCTCTGACTACTTTAGCCAAAATAGACGCTGCACTTATTTCTGATACCCGCGCATCGCCTTTAACCACGCTTTGGCAAGCAATATTACCCGAATCATGGACAAATATTGGGCAACGGTTACCATCAACTAAAACAAAATCGGGTATTACGTTTAACCCTTGCACTGCACGCTGCATAGCCAACATGGTGGCATGAAGAATATTCAGGGTATCAATTTCTTCTGGTGACGCACGGCCGATTGACCAAGCAATAGCACGTTGCTTAATTTCTACTGACAGGTTCTGCCTTTTCTTTTCTGAAAGCTTTTTTGAGTCCATTAAGCCTTCAATAGGATTATCCGGGTCTAAAATAACCGCAGCCGTAACTACATCACCGACTAGCGGTCCGCGCCCGACTTCGTCAACACCTGCAATACAATAAGCAATGGGATACTCAAAAGGTGGAAAAACTTTTTTAACTGCCGGCATAATTACTCTGGTTTAAAATTATAATAGGTCGATAACAGCTTTAGCTGCTTGCACACTGGCATTTTGCTTAAGCATTAAGTGGATATCAGTGTATGCCTGGTTTAATGCAGACTGATCTTCAAACAAGCGCTCTTCAATTAAGGGCAGAATATTTTCTACGCTAACATCTGTTTGCAGAAGTTCAGGCACTAAACTTTTATTAGCCAATAAATTGGGTAACGAAAACCACTGCAATTTTACAAAACCTTTAAACATATAATAGGTCAAGGGATTAAATTTATAGCAAATGACCATTGGCCGCTTCACTAAAGCAGCTTCTAAGGTTACTGTGCCTGATGCCGTCAATAGGCAGTCACTGGCCGCCATCACTTGTTGAGTTTTACCAACAATAACCTTCACCGCTAGTTCTGGCGCAATTTTCTTATGCAATTGACTAAATTGCTCTGCCCTTTTCTCACTAACCATTGGCACAACAAATATAAGCTCAGTAGCGTTGGCTTGCTCACAACTTAATAATTTTTTCGCTGTCAGTAAAAATGGCTCAACTAACCTTGATAGTTCTCCACCTCGGCTACCTGGCATCAACGCCAGTATTTTCGCTGACTCGGACAAACCAAGCGTTTGTCGTGCAATAAGCTTATCTGAAATTAGTGGAATATCGTCAGCAAGTGAATGTCCGACAAAAGTACAAGGTATTTGGTGTTTATCATAAAACGCTTTTTCAAACGGTAATAGCGACAATACCATATTGGTTGCTTTGGCAATTTTAAAAACACGCTTTTCGCGCCAAGCCCAAACCGACGGGCTGACATAATGTACAGTTTTAATCGCTTGTGCTTTTAATCGCGCCTCTAAGGTAATATTAAAGTCTGGTGCGTCAATACCGATAAAAACATTAGGTTTATTGGCAATAAAATATTCACTTAATGACTTTCGAATAAACAATAGTCGACGCAGACGTCCGAGTACTTCAAACACCCCCATTACCGACAATTCTTCCATTTCAAATAGGCTTTCAAAGCCTAACGCTAACATCTTAGGGCCACCAATACCGACAAATGTCGCATTGGGGTAACTCAGTTTAAGTTGTTGCATCAAACCAGCACCTAAAGTGTCGCCGGAATGCTCGCCAACCACGATAGCGAATGTTACTAGAGAATTATTCATAGTTTGACTAGATGATAAATGATTGCTTGCTAAAGGTTTAAAATTCGCTACCATCACCAGATAATTATCGGATAATGCCGCGGTTAGAATGCTTAATAAAGTCAGTAAATAAGGTCAGTTCAGCCATATAATCGTCTCCTTCCGCAATCTTACTCATGGCTTCATCAACGGTTAAGCCTTGACGATAAACTGCTTTATAAGCACGTTTAATATGTAAAATAACATTTTTATCAAAGCCTCGACGTTTTAACCCCTCACTGTTTAAACCAAAAGGTTTTGCCGGTTGGCCCGAAGCCATGACATAAGGAGGTACATCTTTAAGAATGAGTGAATTGGCGGCAACAAAACAATGCGCTCCGATATGACAAAACTGATGCACACCAGCCATACCACCGATAATGACATGATCAGCAACATGAACGTGACCTGCGATTGAGGCACCATTCGCTAAAATACAGTTACTGCCAACCATACAATCATGAGCAACATGAGTGTAAGCCATAAATAAGTTATTGCTACCAATTTTGGTTAAGCTATTATCTTGAATCGTACCGCGATGCACGGTGCAGTTTTCACGAAAGGTATTATTATCGCCGATCACCAATTCGGTTAATTCACCGGCATATTTTAAATCTTGGCAATCTTCACCTATGGAAGCGAATTGAAAAATACGGTTGCCATGGCCAATAGTGGTAGGGCCATTAATAACGACGTGTGAGCTAATATGACAATTATCCCCAATAATCACATTGCCTGCGATATGAGTCCATGGACCAATTTTGACATTTTTGCCAATAATAGCGCCATCTTCAATAATAGCTTGTGGGTGGATCAATGACGTTGAATTCACCATATTACAATGCTCTTCTTGCGCACATTAAATCAGCACTACAGACGACCTTACCATCGACTTTAGCTTCACCATAAAATTTCCACATACCGCGACGTTCTTTAATAAGTTCTAGATGTAAATGCATGGTATCGCCAGGATGAACAGGCTTTTTAAATTTGGCCTTATCTATAGAAGCAAACAAAAACAGCTCGCCTTCGCCTTTATCTGCCACAGATTTAAACCCTAAAATACCGCTAGCTTGCGCTAGTGCTTCAAGAATAAGTACGCCTGGGAAAATAGAATAGTTTGGAAAATGCCCCAAAAATGCAGGCTCATTGACCGTGACATTTTTTATCGCATGGATAGATTTACCAGGTGTATAATCAAGTACACGATCGACTAAGAGAAACGGGTAACGATGTGGAATAATTGTCTTAATTTCTTCAACATCGATGATGTTATTTTGCAGTTCCAAATTTTTTTCCTCTATTTACTCAACTATGGCTTCATTGTGCTAGCTTTTTCTAAAGTGCTTAAGCGTTTGGTTAATGATTCAAGCTTTCTAATTCTAGCATTACTTTTATGCCATTCTTTATTCGGTTGACAAGGCATGCCTGATGAGTACACCCCTGAATCAGATATCGACTTTGTTACCATGGTCATGCCAGTAAAGACACAGCCATCAGCGATGTTAATATGACCATTTATGCCAACAAGACCAGCAATAACACAATTTTTTCCTATCTCTGTACTGCCGGCAATAACACTACATGCAGCCATAGCGGTATTCTCACCGATAACGACATTATGAGCAATCTGTATTTGATTATCTAAAATCACACCGCTATGAATAATAGTGTTACCTAGAGCGCCGCGATCTATCGTGGTACTGGCACCAATTTCAACATTGTCACCAATAATTACCGAGCCTAATTGCGGTATTTTAACCCAACTGCCTTTATTATTTGCATAACCAAAACCGTCGGAGCCAATGACTGTATTGGCATGTACGGCGCAATTTTCACCAATAACCACACCATGATATATACTAACATTTGACCAAATCGTTGAGTTAGCGCCTATCTGAGCGGCAATACCAATAAAGCTTCCCGCACCAATACTAACACCGTCAGCTAAGTTGACTGCGGTCTCAATAACCGCGTTGGCGCCTATAGTGACACCCTTGCCAATAATAGCACCATCTTCAATAACTGCACTGGCATGAATGCTATTAGCAGGTTTTGGTGTTGTATCGAGTAACTGTGCAACTAAGGCATAGCCCATATAAGGGTTAGCCATAATTAAGGCATTAGTTTGACACTTTGCGGCTTCAGCCTCGGTTACAATTACCGCGCTGGCATTAGTGTCTAATAGTTGAGCACTGTATTTACTATTCGCTAAAAAGGCGATTTGTCCGACTGTTGCAGCAGCTAGGGTGGCAATGCTGGATATTTCACATTGCCCATCACCTTGAACAACAGCACCTATTTTTTCTGCGATGTCTGCAAGAAAGTAACTCATAAGCATAAACTTCTTTTAAATATGATCTAATACCCATCTCATTAATTATCTGATCATTTCTACGGGTTAAAACTACCAACTACTGCGTTATCTATTTAATAATTAGCACAACTAGTTATTACAATAAATGCCTTGTATTTGGCTGTTTTCTCGGCCTATAAATTAGATCACCTAATTAATGAAACAGGTATAAGGTAAATTGAAGAAAAGCGTTAACCATCTTAGGGCTAAACGCAATATTCCGAATCAAGTTGATTCGGAATATTAAATAGACGAGAAAGTACAGAATAAAAGTCTTAATTAACTCCTATTCTATCGCACTGAAAAATACTATTTCAGTTTACTAACTTGCTCAACCACTTCTAATGTAATGGTACTGTCCGGTTTTGCATAAACTACTGCGCTCTGCTCGAGTACTAGATCATAATTACCTTTCGCGGCAATGTTGTCTATCGCTTGACGAACCAATGCGACAATTTTGTTAGTTTCTTCGTTTTTACGTGTACCCGTTGTTTGTTGAAATGCCTTGCCTTTCACTTGATAATCTTGAAAAAGCGTACCAATTTTAGCTTCTAACTCTTCAATATCTTTCGCACTCATTAAAGAGCCATCGCGCTTGCGCTTTTCTTGAAGGTATTTAATATCTTGTTCAAGTTGAGCAAGCACAGCTTTTTCGTCTTTAAATTCTGCTTCCAAACTTTTCATTACTGCCGCAGTTTGTGGAATTTTACCCATAACTTCTTGAAAGTTTACTACACCAATTTTTTGATCTGCTGCCATAGCTGAGCTTGCTAATAAAAATCCTGATGCCGTAGTAGCGATTACAATAGATTTAATCAAATTTTTCAATTTTTACTCCTAAAATATTTTCTAATATTTCTTATATACATTTGTTATGCGGTAGTTATACCGCCTCAGGTAATTTGGTTCAAGCCTATTTAAATAAAGAACGCAAAATTCTATCCATTTACGCACTTTATTTTGTTTTACTTAGAATGTTTGGCCAATATTAAAACTAAAGAATTCAGTATCATCACCTTCTTCTTCTTTCAATGTTCTGGCAAAACTAAAGATCATGGGTCCCATCGGAGACAGCCACTGTACCGATAAACCAGCAGACGCTCGATAACGACCAACATCAGAAAAATCTGCGATTTTTGAAGATTCACTTTCTGCCATGTCTTTAAAGTCGTCTTTGTTAAACTCAGTGTCCCAAACATTACCGGCATCAATAAAGAAGCTTGTCCGTACACTGTTGCTAAAACCTTCATCTAAAAATGGCGTCGGTACAATCAGCTCAACACCCGCAAGTACAATGGCATTACCGCCAACAGAACGAGGAGATACTGCGATGAAATCATGATCGGGCCCTAAACAACAACCGCCAGATGAGTCAAATGAATCAGGCGTACCTGGAATTTTTGTAGGTCTGCGGTATATAGCACGTGGACCCACTATATTCGATTCAAAGCCTCTTAAAGTCCCAGAACCACCGGCTCTAAAGTTTTCCCAAAATGGTAAAACTTGGTCGTTACCTTCAACTGAGCCATAGCCATTTCCATAGCCTAATTGAAATTTAGTCAATATAGTCCAGCGTTGATCGCGCGTTAGCGGAAAATACCATTTAGTGTCTAAGTTAATTTTAAAATAATTAACATCAGAATTAGGCGTGGTCATTTTGTACGACAAACTTTGCTGCGATCCGTCAGTCGGAAATGTACCGCGGTTTAACGTTGAACGCGATATTGCCGCATTTAAATCAAAGTTTTCAAAATTCAAACCACCATCAGGATCATTAGGCTCTGAATATAATTCATAGAATTTTTGAATTTGCTCATAAGTGTCTAAACGCGTAATACCGTTATTTTTATAACCTAAACCAAAGCTTAAGCGCACATATTCATTGACAGGAAAACCTAAGGTCATACCGACGCCATAAGTTTTATTATTATATTTAACTAGGTTAGCATTACCGGCGTCGAACTCTTGATAGAAAATATTACCACCAAGTGAAACACCATCAACAGTAAAATACGGGTCGGTGTAAGAAACATTAGCGCTTTTTGAGTAGTTTGAAGTGTTAACACTAAAGCCTAAGCGATTACCGGTACCTAAAAAGTTATTTTGCTGTATACCCGCATTTAAACTTAACTGTGTTTGTGAGCCATAACCAATACCCGCGGTAAATGAACCTGAAGGTTGCTCTTTCACATCAAAATCAATATTGACTAAATCGTCTTCACCTGGCAGTTGATTAGTTTCAAACTCAACAGTTTCTATATAGGGTAAACGCTGTAACCAAGCTTTTGAACCTTCAACCAAGTTATTTGATAACCAGGCACCTTCCATTTGGCGCATCTCTCGGCGTAAAACATGTTCAGCGGTAACATGATTACCTTTGAAGTTAATACGATTAACATAAACACGCTTCCCTGGGTCTACAGATAGCACCAGTTTTACAGTTTTGTTTTCTTCATCAATTTCTGGAATAGTCACTACTTTCGGATAAGCGTAACCATAGCGCCCTAAAAACTTACTGACTAATTCTTCTGAATAAGTCACCAATGCACCATTATAGAGTTCTTCGGTTCTTATCGGAGTAATGGCTCGAATAGTCTCTTCAAAACCTGCCATATCACCAATAAAATCAACTTCACTGACGGTATAAACCTCTCCCTCTGTGACGTTAAGCGTGATATAAACCGCTTCTTTATCTGGTGTCATTGAAACTTGTGTAGAATCGACTTTATATTGCAAATACCCGCGATCGAGGTAATAGCTTTTAATCGTTTCCATATCACCTTGCAAAGTTTGCTTTTGATAGCGATCTTGCGCCATGAAATCCCACCAAGGAGAGTCATAGGTTAATTCAATACGCTCTAACAACTCAGCATCAGAAAACTTTTCATTACCAACAATATTTATTTGCTCTATCGCGGCAGCATCACCTTCATTGAAAGCGAAATCAATATTAACGCGGTTACGCGGTAAATGAGTGACCTTAGCCTTAACATCGGCGTTATACTTACCAACACTATGATAGAAGTCTTCTAAACCAACCTCAATACCTGAGATAACCGTCATATCAAGTGTTTCACCAACACGGATATCACTGCCATCAAGGCTTTCGGTTAATTGTTCTTCTTTGAGATCTTTGTTGCCATCAAAGGTGATAGCACTAATAGTCGCTCTTTCTCGGACACGAAAAATAACGGTATTATCATCTCTAGAAACCACGACATCACTAAAATGGCCTGATTTATAGAGTGCTTTAATCGATTGTGATACTCGAAAGTCATTTAAGCTATCACCAACATTAAATGGGATATGCGTTAATGCAGCTCCTAGTGCTACACGCTGTAACCCTTTAACTTGAATATCTTCTACTTGAAAATCGTCAGCCGCTTGCACTGATGTTCCCAAACTACCTAATAATACCGCCAGGGCAAGTTTTTTAATAATCATAAAATATTAACTTTATTACTTCTTTTAGTTATAATCGCGATAAATCGTTAAATATGGCGATACTCATTAAGCTTAGTAGCGCTATAGTACCAAATTTAAAACCTATTTCTTGTATTTTTTCCGGTACAGGTTTCCCTGTTAAAAGCTCGATAAAATAATAAAACAAATGTCCTCCATCTAAAACTGGTAGCGGTAAAAGGTTAATAATGCCAAGGTTGATACTAATTAAGGCTAAGAAGCCTAAAAAGTAGACAAAACCATAATCTGCGCTATTACCTGCACCCTGTGCAATAGATATCGGGCCACTTAAATTTTTCACTGATACGTCACCAGTAATTAACTTACCAATCATATCAAAACTTAAAATCACTAAATTCCAAGTTTTTAGCACACTTTGCTCAAGTGCGACTATTGGACCATAAGTTTGTTCAAATAAATATTCTTTCGGATAGGGATCTGATAAAGGCTGCACGCCTAAATACCCTACCACCTTATCTTGATAACTTTTTGCTTCAGGCCTAACGTTAAGGGTCAGTTCTTTGCCAGCTCTCGATACCCTTACAGCAACATTTTTCTCTGGATACAATTTAATTTCATCAGAAAACTTCTGCCACTGTCCTTCGATGCTTTCATCAGCAATGGATAGTAATACATCGCCAACTTGTAAGCCGCCTTTTTCTGCCGGGCTACCTGCTGCGACAACGGCCAATTTAGCTTGAACCTTAGCGCGGTATGGCATAAAACCTAAACTCGCCATGGCTGATTCCTTTTCCGGAGAAAACGCCCAGTCTTTAGTGTTTAAGTTAAAGTCTTGACTTGCTGTTCTGCCAACCGACTTTACGGTAAAGGTTATGTCGCTATCACCTATGGCACTGACTAACGCTAAGTTAACATCTTGCCAATCTAAAGTTTCTCGCCCTGAGATAGCGATAATTTCACTGTTGCTAGGCAGTTGAGCCTCGCTAGCAATTGAACCAGCAATAACTTCACCAATAATAGGCTTAACACTTGGCACACCGATTAAGAACATTAGGTAAAAAGCGACAATGGCAAACGCAAAATTAGCAAAGGGACCGGCCGCAATAATCGCGATACGTTGGTAGACGGATTTGGCATTAAATGTCCGAGACATATGCGCTTCACTGACCTCATCAACTCGGCTATCGAGCATTTTAACGTAGCCGCCCAGAGGTATCATAGCGATAACAAATTCGGTGCCATGGCGGTCATATTTACGCCAGATAGCCTTACCAAAACCAATAGAAAATCGATCAACCTGCACACCATTTTTGCGTGCGACCCAAAAATGGCCATACTCATGAACGGTAATCAAAATGCCTAATGCAACGACAAAAGATGCGAGATTCCATATAAACTCTATCATGCTACTACTCTATAATTGCGCTAATGCTTGGCTTGCGTTATTAAGGACAATGCAAAAATTCTGACACTTTTATCCAATGCAACAACATCTTCTATTGAAGTCACCTGTTCTGAGACAAATTTATTCACAGAAGTTTCATTTATTTTCACAATATCCGTGAATTTAATTTTTTCGTTTAAAAAAGCATCAACAGCTATTTCATTAGCAGCATTTAACGCCGTACAAGCACCTTGGCCACTTTTACAGGCATCAATGGCTAATTTTAAATTTGGATATTTAATGAAGTCAACAGCTTGAAATTCGAAGGATTTAGCTGAAAAGAAATCAAATGGTGCAACCCCGGACTCAATGCGCTCTGGAAAGCTTAACGCATGGGCGATGGGTGTACGCATATCTGGGTTTCCCATTTGAGCAATGACTGAGCCATCTTTGTATTGCACCATAGAGTGAATGGTACTTTGTGGATGCAACACCACCTGAATATCTTCCGGCTCAAGGTTAAATAGCCACTTAGCCTCAATAAATTCTAAGCCTTTATTCATCATAGTGGCTGAATCAACCGATATTTTACGTCCCATATCCCAATTAGGATGCGCGCATGCTTGCGCTGGAGTTACATTGTCAAGTTCATCTAATTGCCACGTTCTAAACGGGCCGCCTGAGCCTGTCAGTAACACCTTACTAACACCTTCATTGGCTAGGTCACAGTACCCCGGTTTTTGCTGTGCACTTGACGGTAAACACTGAAATATCGCATTATGTTCACTATCAATAGGTAAAAGCTGGGCACCAGATTTTTTTACCGCTTCAATAAATATCGCACCGGAAGTGACTAAAGCTTCTTTATTTGCCAGTAATACTTTTTTACCGGCTTTCACTGCCGCTAATGTCGGTAATAACCCAGATGCACCAACAATCGCCGCCATTACTGTATCCGTGGCAGAATCTTGAGCAATAGTTTCAAGCTCACAAGTACCTGATGCCACCTCAATATCGCTAAAGTTTGCGGTCATCAGTTTACCAGTAAGCTGCTCGGCATGTTTTGTCGAGACCATGACCACTTTCTTTGGACGAAATTCTAGGCATTGAGCAAACATGAGTTCAACACTCGAATGAGCAGATAAACTGACAATATTAAATTTTTCAGGGTGTAAGCGCACAACGTCTAAGGTACTTTTACCTATTGATCCGGTAGAGCCTAAAATACACAAATTTTGCATTTATTCTACCAACCCAAATATGCGTAACATAAAGCATATATAGGTGCTGTTGCTGTTAAGCTATCAATACGATCAAGCACACCACCATGGCCAGGTAATATCGTGCCACTATCTTTAACACCTGCTTGACGTTTAAACATACTTTCATTCAAATCACCCAATACCGAAATGGTGGTAATCAAGATCGTGACCGGTATTACAATACGGTATTGAGCCATAGACCAATCAATGAAATAACCGGCAATTGCCACCATGACACAGGCAAAGATAACGCCGCCTAAGAAACCTTCCAAGGTCTTTCCTGGGCTGACATTCGGCAGTAACTTGCGTTTTCCTATAGATTTACCGACAAAATATGCACCAACGTCAGCACTCCAAACCATCAAAAATAAAAACATCAGTAATTGCGCGCCGTGATAATTATCAACTTGATAATCACTACTTCTCAAGACCATAAAAGCAAGCCATGTCGGTACTAAGGTTAACCAACCAAAAAGCCCACGTACAGAGCGGTGACTTGACCAAAATTTACTGTAACGAGGGTATAGGAACGTTAAACCGGCAGACAAAAACCACCAAGCAACCGCTAACCAAAGCACTATGTTGACTTGTTCAACTAAAACTTTTGGCGCTTGCCATAAGTACTCAAGTGGTAAAAAATACCATAATGTCGCTATTAAGATGCTAGTGATGCCAACAAAAGCCAAACGAAGCCCTTTATTTGCAAAGCCCATTAACGGCCCCCACTCCCAAGCGCCTATAGCCATAACCACTAACATTACTGCTGCAAAGTTAATTAACGGTAAATAAAAAATCGCCAAAATCGCAGCGGGTGCTAGTACTAATGCAGTGATGATGCGTTGTTTTAACAAACGATATTCCTTAATTTGTGCGCGGGTTTGTTGAGCTTTAATTCAGCTTTCAGCTGAAGCTTCAACAACCCTAAGTATTTTTAGTTTTTATTAGTTACTTGTTCACCTGTTTGACCAAAACGTCGTTCTCGTTGATCAAATAGTGTCATCGCTTTAGTAAATTCTATTTCATTAAAGTCAGGCCACAATACATCGGTAAAATATAACTCTGCATAGGCTGCCTGCCAAAGTAAAAAGTTACTAATACGATAATCACCACCGGTTCTAATGAGTAAATCTAACTCAGGTAATTGTGCCAAACACGTATATTCATTCAATGAAGCTTCAGTAATCTCAGCTGCGCATATTTCTTGGCGCTCGACCTTTTCAGCTAATTTTTTTGCTGCATGAGTGATATCCCAACGACCACCATAATTAGCGGCAATAGATAACACCATACCGGTATTTTCAGTCGTTAATGCTTCTGATTCTTTAATCATTTTCTGTAATTTGCTAGAAAATTTACTTAAATCACCAATAACATTAAATTTAATCCCATTTTTATGCAAACGCTTAACCTCACGGGTTAGTACGAACATAAACAGATCCATCAAAACGCTAACTTCACTTTCTGGGCGTTGCCAATTTTCGCTACTAAAGGCAAACAAGGTCAATGCCTTAACACCATGCTTTGCTGCCGTAGCAACTGAAGACCTGACCGACTCAACGCCAGACTTATGGCCTACAGCCCTTTTTTTACCTCGTAGCTGCGCCCAGCGACCATTACCATCCATAATAATGGCGACATGTTGAGGTGTTTTCACTGTTTCGGCTAACGGTTGATTAGCTTGTTTATCTGTTTTACTCACATACTCTCCACAGTAAGCTAAACGCTGAGTATTAAAATATCTTATGCATATATCCGTTCCACTTCAAGATTCTCCTTTAGCGCTACACTAGGAAATCAAACCAAGGTACTAAATGCGGATAATGAATATTTTACAGTTATATGCAAAAACGCCGTAGTCATTATCTACGGCGTCATCTATTAAGCAATGAAAACTTTAGATTTCCATTAATTCCTTTTCTTTAGTCGTCAGAATATCATCAACCTGCTTAATAAACGTATCAGTGATTTTTTGCACGTCATCTTCTGCTTGATGCATTTCGTCTTCGCTGATTTCTTTTTCTTTATTCAATGACTTAATATCAGAGTTTGCATCGCGACGAATATTTCGAATAGCAACTTTCCCGCCTTCGGCTTCACCACGGACAACTTTAACTAAATCTTTACGACGTTCTTCTGTCAATGCGGGTAAAGGAATACGAATTAACGTACCTTGTGATGAAGGATTAAGTCCTAAATCAGATTTTAAAATAGCTTTCTCAACCGCGCCAATCATACCTTTATCAAATACGGTAATAGCTAAAGTTCGTGCGTCTGGCACCGAGATATTACCCACTTGGTTTAGTGGTGTATCCATGCCGTAATATTCAACGACAATATTATCAAGTAATGAACGATGTGCGCGTCCAGTACGTATTTTGTTCAAACTAATTTTTAATGACTCGATACTTTTCGCCATTCTCTCTTGAGCGTCTTGTTTTATTTCGTTTATCACTATGTTATTCCTGCACTAATTAATTTAAATTTTCGGCGTGATCTATCGTCGTACCTTCTTCACCACCCATAATGACAGATCTTAACGCGCCCGGTTTATTCATATTAAATACCCGTAGCGGCATGCTGTGATCACGTGCTAATGTAAACGCAGCTAAATCCATCACTTTTAATTCTTTTTCTAAAACTTCTTGGTATGTTAAGTGGCTGTATAAAGTTGCATCGGGATTAGCAACTGGATCTTCTGAATAAATACCATCAACTTTTGTCGCTTTTAACACTACATCAGCTTCTATTTCAATACCGCGTAAGCACGCCGCGGAATCCGTAGTAAAAAATGGGTTACCCGTTCCGGCGCTAAAAATCACCACACGACCCGATTTTAACAAACTAATGGCTTCAGCCCAGTTGTAACGGTCGCAAACACCCGCTAGATCAATTGCGGACATTAAACGCGTATTAACAAAGGCACGATGTAAAGCATCTCGCATTGCTAAGCCGTTCATCACAGTGGCAAGCATGCCCATTTGATCGCCAACAACACGGTTCATACCTGCTTCAGCTAGGCCTTTACCACGAAACAGATTACCACCGCCAATAACCAAGCCGACCTGAATGCCCATTTCGATTAATTCTTTAATTTCTTGCGCCATACGATCCAATATTTTTGGATCTATGCCAAAACCTTCTTCGCCCATTAAGGCCTCACCACTGAGTTTTAAAAGGATTCGACGATACATTGGTTTGGGATTGATGCTCATGTAATAAACATTCCTTAAGAATTTTTAAATTAAAATAAGTCTAGGCCTGATCGACCGCCACTATTTTAATACGTTTAGCGACGGTTCGAAAGCCAAATATGAAAAAAGTCTATCCCTGAAGTCATTTATCGGCTTTTATCTGGGAAAGTAGTACAATAATTATGCGTTAATCAGTTGTAATACCAAGTCAGCATTGCTTTAATAGTTAAACTGGCTTTGAAATTTTGTTATAAAAAAAGCGCCAACCGGCGCTTTTTCAAGAAAGGAGCTTTAACTGAGCTTAATTCACCAAGGTAAATTAAGCCTTTGCCGCAGCAATTTGTGCTTCTACTTCAGCAGCAAAATCTTCTTGTTTCTTCTCGATACCTTCACCAACTTCTAAACGAACAAACGCAGAAACTGTTAAGCCTTTTTCTTTTAAAATAGCACCAACAGTTTTCTTAGGTTCCATGATAAAAGCTTGACCTGTTAAAGAAATTTCACCAGTAAACTTCTTCATACGGCCGATGATGATTTTTTCAAGTAAATCAACTGGCTTTTTCTTATTTTCTTCAAGCGCATCGTTTTCAGCTTTCAAAATATCTAATTGAATACGCTGTTCATTTTCAATTACGCTAGCAGGAACATCTGCAGGGTTGATGTAATCAGGCTTGCTTGCAGCAACGTGCATAGCTATGTGCTTAAGCGCTTCTGCATCACCTTCACCAGCAACGACAACACCAATTGTAGCGCCATGGCTATAAGAAGCTAAAGTAGCGCCTTCAATGTACTCTACGCGACGAACATTGATGTTTTCACCAATCTTTGTCACTAAAGTAATACGTTTTTCTTCGAATTGAGCTTGTAGCTCTTCGATAGTTACTTTAGCAGCAAGAGCGGCATCCGCTACTTCATTAGCAAAAGCTAGGAAGTTATTATCTTTTGCAACAAAATCAGTTTGACAGTTAACTTCTACTAAAGCAGCAATGCCAGCTTCAGTTTTAATTAAAATTGTACCTTCAGCAGCAATGTTGCCTGCTTTTTTAGCCGCTTTTGCTTGGCCGTTCTTACGCATATTTTCTATCGCAAGCTCCATGTCGCCATCAGCTTCTTGTAAAGCTTTTTTACAATCCATCATGCCCGCAGCTGTGCGTTGACGTAATTCTTTAACTTGTGCAGCAGTAATTGCCATGAAATTTTCCTCAATATAAAAGTGTTCAGTAATGACCACAACCACCTTGGCTGTTGTGGTCATAACAGCATAAAACGTTACTTAAAACTGAATTTATTCAGTTTCAACAAAACCGTCTTTTTCAGCTTGTACTGCAATGTTTTGCTCGCGACCTGAAAGCACAGCATTAGCAGCTGAATCTAAGTATAAGGTCACAGCGCGAATCGCATCATCGTTACCTGGAACGATGTAGTCAACGCCATCTGGATTTGAGTTTGTATCAACAACAGAAATTACTGGAATGCCTAAGTTGTTAGCTTCTTTAATAGAAATGTGCTCGTGATCCGCATCAATGATGAATAAAACATCAGGTAAACCACCCATGTTTTTGATACCACCAAGACTTTTCTCAAGTTTTTCCATTTCACGAGTACGCATTAAAGCTTCTTTCTTAGTAAGTGCTTCAAAAGTACCGTCTGAGCTTTGTGCTTCAAGATCTTTTAAACGTTTGATTGATTGACGTACTGTTTTCCAGTTAGTCAACATACCACCTAACCAACGGTGATTTACGTAGAATTGATCACATTTTATAGCAGCATCTTTTATAGCATCGCTTGCTGCGCGTTTAGTACCAACAAATAAAACTTTACCTTTCTTCGAAGAAACATTACTTAATACAGCAAGGGCTTCGTTGAACATTGGTACAGTTTGCTCAAGGTTGATGATATGAACTTTATCGCGTGAGCCAAAAATGTATGATTTCATTTTTGGGTTCCAGTAACGGGTTTTGTGACCGAAATGAACACCGGCTTTAAGCATATCGCGCATAGAAACGTTTGGCATGTTTTTTCCTTTGTGGGGTTAAGCGTTCATACATCCAATATACACGACCCTTTTTGCGTTTTACTTAACGTAAATACGCTGGGCACCCCGGTATACCTTTGCTAGATGTATGTGAGTTTAGTTTTAATGTATTGAATTTTTTCAATACCGTTTGAGGCTAAAGAGATTAGAAAAATCTATTGAAGATTTCGACAAACAATTTAACGGCGCACTTTATACCATAAACACGAGCAATTGACTAGTTTTTAGCTTGAAATCGATCTTAATGATATTTTATTTTACCAAAGACTAGGATCTTTAATTCTAGCGCGCTAAAATTAGCTTACTTTTTTCATCATGCTAGTCAAATCATGTCACTGAACACACAAAATGCAGAACTTTTTTATATCTACGATAGTCATTGTCCGTGGAGCTATGCCTCTACCGTATTGGTTGAAAAAGTATTAACTGCTTTCCCGTCTATTACCTTCCGAGCGATGCACGTAGGTTATTACGATGGCGATAATACAGTATCACCAGCTACCATTGCTGCTGTGCGCGAACTGAGTCAGGTAACTTTTGGTGCCAATTATATTGATACACTCAATTATACTAAAGACTCTACTTTAGCTGCGAACTTAATGGCTTGGGTGCAAAATAAATCAGCAAAATCAGCTTTTGAATTATTAACAAAATTACAGCATGCCCATTTTGTTTTAGGTAATGAGTTGACCGATAAAGACAGTGTTAATGAAATTATTGACGAACTAAAACTATCACCACCAGCAAAATGTCTGCAATCTAACAAATTAACCAAAGATGCTGAATTTGCCATTCATGACATTATTGAAATTCAAGAATTGATTGGCACTCAAGCCATTCCAGCGATGTTATTAGCATGCAACGAAAGTCTAGTGTTGTTAAATCACAACCTTTATTTAGCAGAGCCAGCAGCGATCATCGATGCGGTAAATGTTGAATTAGAAAAGTTGTCGTAATGATATTGATGGTAGCGCTGCGCTGCCATCATTTATTATTCAACAAGCGTGAAAGTAGACAGTAACGTATTGAGCAAGGTCTACGGTTGTTCAGCGATTAATATTGACAGGTATTGCAAACCAACAAGCATGTTTTACCACTTAATTACCCCCGCTAGTGTATTACGATTGGGAAAAGGCTAAGAAAGCAGGTAAAATCATCGACAATAATTATTTATCACTGACTAGGTTTTGACTTTTTTAATAGTAAATATTATTAAGTCGTTAGCTAATTTATCCTAAGCACATTATTTACACAGGCACATTTGAGGTTTTATGACAATTACGATTAAAGATCAGCAAGAAATTGAAAAAATGAGAATTGCGGGAAAACTTGCTGCAGATGTATTGGAAATGATAGAGCCTCACGTTAAAGCTGGCGTTACCACTGATCAGCTCAATAGCCTATGTGCAGAATATACCGACAAAGTACAAAATGCGATTTCAGCGCCATTAAATTATCACAACTTTCCAAAATCCATTTGTACTTCAGTTAATCACGTGGTGTGTCATGGTATTCCAAACGACACACCATTAGTTGATGGCGACATTATTAATATTGATATTACGGTGATTAAAGATGGCTATCACGGTGATACCAGTAAAATGTTTTTCATTGGTGAAACCTCTGCTGAAGATAATCGTCTTTGCCGTATCACTCAAGAAGCTTTATATATTGGCCTTAAAAAAGTAAAACCCGGTAATACTTTTGGTGAAATAGGTACCGCAATTCAAAAATTCATCAAAAAATCAGGTCGTTATTCGATAGTTAAAGAATATTGTGGCCATGGCATAGGCAAAGAATTTCACGAAGAGCCACAAATTGTCCATTATAAAAATAATGACAGTGATAAAATGCAAGAAGGTATGTGTTTTACGGTAGAGCCGATGATTAATTTAGGCCGAGCCAATACCCTGCTTGATAAAGAAGATAAATGGACGGTATACACCTTAGATGGTAAAAAATCAGCACAATGGGAACATACGGTTGTGGTGACTAAAACCGGTTGTGAAATCTTAACTTTACGTAAAGATGATACGATACCTAGAATGCTGCATAATTAACTTGTCGATTTGGCAGTAATTTGATAGCGAATTGGAAAGTTAAAGGCTAACGGCGATATTAATAAAAAACATGAGAGCTTATTGTTGAATACATCATCATTAATTCCAGAACATTACTGTGAAGCTTTCGCCATTAGCGCCCCTACATTAAGCAGCGCACAAATAGGTGCCCTGAGTAAAGAGTTTCTGCAATGGCAACAAGAGCAATTCCCCATTACCGAGGTGGACTCTCTCGTTGCAGCAAGAGCCTTTTATGTCGATCTTATTTTGACCAAACTTTGGTGTCAGCACCATCTGGATGAATATCAAATTAGCTTGGCTGCTGTCGGTGGTTATGGTCGTCGCGAGCTTCATCCCTATTCAGATGTTGATATTTTATTAATTACCCAAGATGTAATAGCGGATGATTTAGCCGAAAAAATATCGGCGTTTATTACCCAGCTTTGGGATGTAAAACTTGATATTGGTCATAGTGTTCGCAGTATCAAAGAATGCCTTAATCAAGCAATTGATGATGTTACGATCGCCACCAACTTGATGGAAATGCGCAAAATCTGTGGTAATGAAGCGTTAATTGCCCAATTACAGCCATTATTAATCGAAGACATATTTTGGACCTCTGAAAAATTTTTTATTGCCAAGCGCAATGAACAATATCAACGTCATCAGCAATACCATGGTGCCTCTTATACCCTAGAACCAAACTTAAAAGCTAACCCCGGTGGTTTACGAGATATCCAAACGATTGGCTGGGTTGCCAAGCGTCATTTTATGGCCGATACCCTTGAACAACTTATCGATCATCACTACTTAACCAGTAATGAGTTTTTCGAGCTTATCGAATGTCAAGATTACTTATGGCGTATGCGCTGTGCCTTACACTTTATCGCTGGACGAAACGAAAACCGACTACTTTTCGATTATCAAGCTGATGTTGCTGAGTTAATGGGCTTTGGTGATGGTGGAAAACTGGCAATTGAACGTATGATGAAGCGATTTTTCCGCATTATTTCCCGCGTTTCAGAGCTCAATAGAATGCTTTTACAGCATTTTGAATATGCGATTTTAAACGAAAAAAAACACAGTAAAGAAATTATTCTCAATGATGACTTCGTCATTATTGATGGTCAAATCAAGGTCTGTAATAAACGCGTATTTACTCGCTCAACCATGATCATGGAAATGTTTTTGCTAATTGCACAACATAAAGAAATAACTGATTTACATCCTGAAACCCTGCGTTTAATGCGCAACGCTCGCCGGCGTCTAGTGTCAGGCATGATTGACTATGAACGCTGCCGTGAAATATTTATTGCCATAATAAAACACCCTCGAGGTTTAGGTCTGGCATTTACCTTAATGCATCGCCACTCTATTATTGGCGCTTATTTACCCCTGTGGCGTAATATCGTTGGTCAAATGCAGTTTGATTTGTTTCATGCCTATTCTGTTGACGAGCATAGTTATCGCTTATTGAAAAACCTCTATCGCTTTAGTCAAGTAAAGCATAATGCAGAATACCCTTTGTGCAGTAAAATAGTGCAACGCGTGCGTAAACCTGAGCTATTGTACTTTGCTGGTATATTTCATGATATTGCGAAAGGCCGTGGTGGCGATCACGCAAAACTTGGTGCTATTGACGCACTAGACTTCGCAAAAATTCATAAGTTAGGTGATCATGATGGCCGTATGATCGCATGGCTGGTTGAGCAACATTTATTAATGTCAGTTACCGCTCAACGAAGAGATATATCAGATCCCGAAGTCATAAAGACTTTCGCGGAAATAGTGCGAGATGAAGCCCACCTTGACTATCTATATTGCTTAACCGTCGCCGACATGCGTGCTACCAACGAAAGTCTTTGGAATAGTTGGAAAGCTAACTTACTGGAAGATTTATATTATAGTACCAAGCGCGCGTTTAGACGTGGTCTTGAAAAACCGGTAGATTTACGCGCAAAAATCAGAGAAAACCAACAGCAAGCTATTGAAATTTTGAAAGCACAAACTATTGATCAAGAGCGCTTGCAACTATTATGGAAAGAGTTTAAAGCCGACTATTTTTTACGTTATTCTCCTCAACAAATAGCTTGGCATTTTCAACATATATTGTCACATAACAAAGCTAAGCCTTTAGTCATTATTAGTCCAAAACCTTATCGAGGTGGCACAGAGGTTTTTGTTTATACTAAAGATAAACCCAATATATTTTTTAATATTGTTTCACTGCTTGGTGCGAAAAAACTTTCCATTCATGACGCTAAAATAACCACGAATAAATCTGGCTATACGGCAAACACGTTTGTAGTGTTAGATAACCGTAATAAGGCGATTAATGATAGTGCTAGAGCGTTGACGATAGCCCGTTCATTGAGTATCAGGCTCGCTTCAAAGCAAATCCGTATTAAGCCAAAACCTTTGGCAAAGCGTTTTCGCCAGTTTAAAGTGCCTACCCATGTCAGCTTTATAGATGGGGCTGCGAAGAATCGGACGTTATTAGAAATAGTCGCATTGGACCACCCTGGGTTATTAGCCAATATTGCCGCTATTTTTCAAAAATGTAACATACAAATACATTCAGCTAAAATCACCACTTTTGGCGAAAAGGCTGAAGATGTTTTTACCGTATCAAATAATGATAATCAAGCGCTAAGCAAAGAACAAGAAAATGCATTAGAAGCTATGCTGCGCGCTGACAGCCCGCGATAAAATTTACCAAATAAGTACTAGGAATTTTCAAATGTTAGAATTACAAACGATTATTGAGCAAGCGTTCGAAGAACGCATGAACATTACCCCCGCAAGTGTTAGTGCGGAAGTAAAACAAGCTGTATTAGAGGCACTCGCGGCACTAAATAGTGGCTCTGCACGAGTTGCTGAAAAAATTGCTGGTGAGTGGGTGGTACATCAATGGTTGAAAAAAGCAGTTTTACTCTCATTTAGAATTTGGGATAACGACGTTATCGATGGCGCCGAAAGTAAATTTTTCGACAAAGTACCGATGAAATATAGTGATTATAGCCAAGCGGATTTTGAGGCAGATGGCGTCCGAGTCGTCCCTGGCGCGTCAGTACGCACCGGCAGTTATATCGGTAAAAACGTTGTGGTAATGCCAAGTTTCGTTAACATTGGTGCCTATGTTGATGAAGGTTGCATGGTAGATGCTTGGGCCACTGTTGGCTCTTGTGCGCAAATAGGTAAAAACGTGCATTTATCTGGTGGTGTTGGTATTGGTGGCGTACTTGAACCACTACAAGCGGGTCCTACAATCATTGAAGACAATTGCTTTATCGGCGCTCGTTCTGAGATTGTCGAAGGGGTCATTGTTGAAGAGGGTGCAGTAATTTCAATGGGCGTATATATAGGTCAAAGCACTCGTATTTATGACCGAGAAACCGGTGAAATCCATTACGGTAGAGTACCAGCAGGCTCTGTGGTTGTTCCAGGTAACTTACCGTCAAAATGTGGTACCTATAGTTTATATGCGGCGATAATCGTTAAAAAAGTCGATGCAAAAACACGTGCTAAAGTAGGTATTAACGCTTTACTTCGTTCTGTATCTGAAGAGTAATCAAGCGATTTTATAGCAAAAATCACACAATATTATATAAGCTGATATTGTGTGATTTTACAAAACGCTGTTTTTTTGACACTTAACTTATCAGATAATTTGATGACATCATTTTTCAAAACAAACGTAAAACATCAGGCTGCATTAGAATATTCCACACCGTTAAATATAATAAATTTCACTTTAAAATCAATAAAATAAAACCCCACCCCCTGCTAAGCAACATAATCTAGCATAGTCAAAATTACAATTGGCATAACCTTTGCGATAGTGATGATATATGAACCTAATCATCAAATGTATTATGAAAAATTTATCGATACTAATCGCACTTTTAATTGTCACCATACTGTCAGCATGTAGTTCAACATCAAAAGTTGTCGTTGAAAAGAAAGCGCTGTTTTCTGATCATTATTTAATGCTTAGCTTATTAAATCGCCCCATGACACAAGATCAACAAATGATGCTAGCTTTTGCACAGCAAAGTGAAAATTATCAAAGCCCTTACTTCGTCAATATGGTAACGATAAAAGGACCAAAAAGTGATTCGACTGCTAACCAAGTTACCACTACAAGAGCCCAACACTCTTATAGTTACTTAATCAGTCAAGACTTTAATTCTGTACAAATTAGTGGTCCAAATTAATAGCTAAAAAAAGTGAATTCAAAAAATATAGTACCGTACGCTTTACACTGTCACTAGCCATTCAAATTCATTAAATACTTGCCGCCATTGTTGATCAAATTCAGCAGTAATTGACATCGACAGCCCGGTTACTGGGTGAATAAAATCAACCTGCTTAGCAATTAACATCAATCGCTTAAAGCCAAAGTACTCACCAAAAAATGGATTCTGCTTATTGTCACCATAATTGATATCACCAATAATCGGGTGACGTAAATGCGCGAGATGTCGACGTATTTGATGACGGCGTCCGGTATGAGGTTGGCACTTAATTAAAGAATATCGCACACTTGAATACTTACCTAGCGCTACAGGTAATACCGCGCTAGCAATCGATTGATAGTGTGTTTTCGCACTTTGCGGCGCTTTATCACGACTGACGTTTTTATCACCTAAATCATCAAGTTTTTCTTTTAAAGGATAATCAATGACACCATCATTTAATAGATGTCCGCGTGTTAACGCATAATAAGTTTTTGCAATTTTTCGCTCACTAAATGCCTGTCCCATTAAGCGAGCAACGTCCTGGGTTAAGGCAAATAACAAAACCCCTGAAGTTGGCCGGTCGAGCCGATGTAAGGGGTAAACATATTGGCCGATTTGATCGCGAATAAGTTGCAAAGCAAAATAGATCTCATCTTTGTCCATAAAGCTACGATGAACAAATAAGCCTGCAGGTTTATCAACAGCAACCAGGTACTCATCTTGATATAAAACCTTTAATTGGGGTTTATCAATAATTACCGTACCAGCATTTATAATGGTCATGCGAATGAGTTCTTCTCTGTCATACTAATTTTTCATCAAGGCCGATTGATAGGTACGCGCTGATTAACTTATCAACACTCATTACAGTATTATTAATAGTGCTTAACGAGTTATAAGATCTTAATACTACCTACACCATGGGGTTTAGTACGATGTTTTTAGCATCGTTTGTGTTATATCATACCGTTAATTAATCTATAAAAAATATTTTGCTATCATTGCTGTGACATAAATGCAGCAAAACATCGGGTTTAATCGCTACTTTTAAAGCGCTATTTTTTGCTTGGCGGCCAAAGCCCTGTTGTTTTAATTATTAGCGATAAATCCTACCGCAGAAAAAACCTTGATAAAACTGTCAGCACATTGCCACGGTTAGTTAGCATAGAAAAGATTAACGGTGGAGTTAAAGCGTTATTATCTCTATAATGTCGCGCCATAACAACTCTCTCAACTTTATCATAGCGACAGTCTTATTACATGAGTACAAATTCAGACACTATTACTTCAATTTCAGCGCTACTGAGTTTATCCGACTCGCAATATCGCGTATATGATATTGGTCGTCGAATAGACAAAATATCAAAAGCGCAATTTGAAAAGATTGAAGCGGCTCAACTGCCCTATCCATATCCAATTCAAGGCCACGCTTTGCTCGCTATCGTTTTTTGGCAAAAAAAATCAACGAGCCCTTACTTATGGTTTGTTAAACTACCGTTAGATGAGCGTGGCTTATTAAACCAAGGCGCTCGAAATCATTTTATAGCTATTATTATTGAAGCATTAGGTGAAAATATTTCGGTCCAACCAACTGAGCAGCAAGAAGCTTTACTTAAAAAAAACCCCTACCACTTTACCCCGGCTCAATATAAATTAGCGGCAGTAAATAGCCTAGTGTCAGCGTCGCTAAAGCATCCTGCTAGCAAGTATTATGCGCCGGCAAGAAATTACTTATCGGGTGCAGACGGATGGGTAGCCTGGCAAGAACTTGGTGTACAAGGTTTATCTGATTTTGCCTTTCGACTCGGCGAAGCTAACAATAGCGAAATATTAGCAAACGCTATAAATAATCTCCCTGAACCGGTACTTTTACCTCTGTGTTCAGCTCTAGAAAACATCACATTACCTAGTGCGTCGATTACACAAATAGCGTTACGTTTTCAACGAGCTTATACACAGAACAACCACAGTATTGCCATAGCGTTATTACGTGCTCTAGCATCCAGTACTGAGCACCTATCAAGTCAGAAATTACTGACTGATTTATTAGCGAATACAGCGCTACCTGAAGAGATATTAATTATTATTGCCGGCCGTTTATGGCCAATACTCAGTAATGAACAAGTCCTTTATTGCTATTTAGAACATTTAATAAAAGATAATGACAATGAATTGTTTTCAGCAATATTTAAAGATTTAGTTGCAATACCACTAATACGCCCCGTACTATTGCAAGTAATTCGTTCACCGAAACGCAGCCCTGATTTGGCCCAAGCCATTGGCATGCTGTTTAAAAAATAGGAATTGCCGTGGAAAACATTTACTATTTACTTTTTATCGGGTTACTCTTTTGGTATTTCGTTTATTTGCGAAAGGTTTCTGAGTTTGCCCGCTCTCATGCTGATAAATATTGTCAGCAAGAGAATCTGCAATTTATCGCAATAGCACGCCTATCTAGTCGATTTAGATTTTCTAAGCGTTTTGGTCCACACTGGCTCAGTAATTTCGATTTTGAATTTAGTGGCGATGGTGAATCTACTTATCACGGGACGATGACTCTACGTGGCTACAAGCTGGATAACATTGAACTGCCTGCTTATCGAGTAAGTTAACTTAGTATCGTTGCAACGAGCAGATAAAGAAAAAGCGACATAATGTCGCTTTTTCTTTTTGATTACCCGCTATATCCTTGGTTTGCTATCCTTTGGCACATCATCTATAAATGCCTTTTCACTCCATGAATAAGCTATGCATCCTGCATGATATCCTTATTTACCTGAGCGTAAATAATCTAACTTACTTCCTTACGGATAAATCCATTTAATCCATAAATACAATACGTTCCTCGTTATGTATCTACTCGGTTTCCCTAACCTTGTCTCTCCTTGACATAATTAAGTTTAGTAGAAGTACAGTTTAAATGAAGCAATTTAATATTATGCTTTATTTAACCTGTGTTATGAAAAAACCATTACTAAAATTATTTACCAATAAATCAAGTAGATAAAAATTAAATAAGGTGAATCAATAAGATTTTCGCGTCTAAACTGACGAAAGATGCAGATATATCTTACGTTATAGTTATCAAATAACGATTTAGATTTAGACTTATAAATTACAATCACTCATCGCCTAACGAGCAACTGTTAGCTATTGAGGTTAATTATATCGATGAAGCTAATATCTCGGTATAAACCAGCGCTAGTCTTCATCGTTCACTAAATTAACTTATAATATCCATTAGCTTGAGCAGAAAACACGCTAAATGAAGAAACAAATAGCCCTGATAGACTGACTTTAGCGGTTAAATTGGTTACCCTGCCCTATCGTCATCGAGTTTTAATTTTAGTCATTTTCAAGTTAGCGTTTACAAACTAACACTAGCTTATTTTCCGGAGGTTTTGTGCAATTTATTAAGTCGCTATTTTGTTGGCATGGTTTTGATAACAGACAACGTTTTATCATTATTAGTATTTCAAATCTTATTGCTTTTATTATTTTAAATGAAAGCTTGAGTCAATATAAATTAAGCGCCGTGGTCATCCTGCTATTGTTTTCATCAAGTTGCTTAGCCGCTACTCGAAGACGACTTAATGATGCACAACTCCATAACAATTGGATTCTAGCTCCGGCAGGCAGTTTTTTGATAACGGGCCTAATTATTATTTTTATTGATCATGCTGGCAGTTATTGGCTGCTATCAATCCCTTTACTCTTGGCACTATTACTTTTAACTTATCCAAGTAAACGTCAAAAACACTATATACTTGGTTATAACGGCCCTGTTGATTTAACAGAATTTCAACCGATAAAGCCATCGAATTCACGTAATAGCCAACGTGTTGAACCAACAATGCATGCCAGTAAAGATTATCAGTCACCCTTAAATGAAAATGAGCACAGAGCACTTGCCGACAGTTTAACAAACAAACCTTCAACCACATTCAAAGCCAACCAAGCTGCTTTCGACAAGCAAGATAATAATGATATTGGTGAATCAATTCGCTTAGTGTTGTTTAGCAAAAAAAATGCCCGGATCACCATCGCTGTTATTGGCTTATTACTTGTATCAGCGCTACTCATATCATTGATATTTGGTAATCCGAAGACAACGGAAACTTCGCTTGAACAAATAAGCGAAGTCCAAGAAATAGCGATAGACTTTCAAAATAAACTCACACTGCCAGATAATTTTTCTCTTATGCTTTCTTCTGATAGCGCTCTTGTCATCCAATGGCAAGCAGAGACTGACGACAATCACGAAGTTTGGGCACTAGATAAAGCTAAAGGCGAGAGAAACTGTGAGAATATCGCATTTAATAATGGCGAAACGATTAGAACCTATAGTGTTAGGGTAATGAATAGCGATTATTATGCCTATTTTTCGCCTTTAGACACCAAAGCGTTAATTAAAAATATTGCTTTTAAAAGCAGATTTTCACTCTGCGGCTATAATTTTTCATTGACCGGCAGCCAAGCCAAATTAGGTAAGTCACCTTATTATGCCGAATTACTCGAGTATTAGTTTATATACAGAGATCAGCTTTAAAAATTAAATAATTTTCTAACACCAATGAGCGTTACTTTATTATCCAATCATGGTTTTATTTCTTGTACTAATAAATTTTGGCTGCTGGCCAAAAATCATGGTTTATTAATATTCAATTAAACGAAATATAGCCATATCGATATGCCATAACGGCGATATTATAGTTAACTCTATAACGTTGTTTATCGTGCACTGAGATTAATTAGATAACGACTGACTATTGATTTTGTATCAAAGAGTCATTTGATTGAGCTATTATTGCACGGTGAGCAATGAACATTTGCAGTGAAAATAACGAAGTTTAGTAAATTTTAGATAAAAGAAATGCGGTTCAATGAACCGCATTTCTATAACTAGCTTATATGCATCCTGCATTAATATATAATGATCCCGCTTCATCCATAAAGAGCTATCCTTAGCCTTTCCTAGCAAATCATTTGCTGTCCTCATTATCCTTAACAATAGCTGCCCTAGCTACATCAATTGTCTGTACTCATCTTCCTGATGACTATTCCGTGACAATTTATCCTTCTATCCTTGTGAGACATCCTATCTCTTCGCTATACTAAGCTTCCTTTGGTAAATCCTTTACCTTTATTCGTAATCCCTTTGTCTCCCTGACAGTTATAATAATAGACTAAACACAAAACTTTCAAAGTAGACAATTAAAAATAATTAAATGCAAAAAAACAACCACAGCAAAACAAAATAAATAACACCTCAAAAACAACGACTTAAAAAATACAGGTGGATTTGAATACACGACATAGGCACAATATCCTACAGCAATGTAAGACATGTCTCACACTAAATGGGCATATTTAGCCATATAAGGAACCGCGAAAGCGATTGGGGAATTTAGTTGCATTAGCTAATGGTTAGTGATTGATAAAGTTGCAACTTGAGTTATGGACAATGAGATTTTGGTATTTGAGTAGAATCGTTATGATATTCGTCTAAAACCTTTAACGAGCAAAGGATGCTAATGGCATGACTACTTTAATTTAAATTCAATTAATAAAATCAAAGTTAAACACACCTAGCGTTTTTACTTAACATATAAAAGGGTAAATATAATCGATTAAGTAATATTGATAAGCTTAGTTAGCGTTAGATGATATTTTCAGCTATTAATTTTCGCTTTTTTCTCGATAATAAACCATCAAAGAACCAGAGACATTACCGACAGTAACTTCTTTTATAAACTCATAATTTACGTCATTAAAAAATGCTTTATATTTTTTACTCGTCGCATAAACGGCTACACCTTCACTGTCTTTATGCTCTGCTAAAATGGTATTTACCGCCGCCATTAAGTAGTGACCAAAACCATGATGTTGGTGCAATGGGTGTATAGCAATAAAAGACAGCATATGAAATTTTTTCAGCGGCACAGAAGCTAATACAATTCTTTCTTTTTCAATCATTTGTTTGGTGCCGAAATAGCCTGCGCCAAGCAACATTTTTAAACGCCAATGCCAAAAACGTTCAGATGACACTCCTTCTTCAGGGTTATTTAAGCAGGCTACACCCACCATAGTTTCCCCTAAATACAAACCAATCATCGGCTGTTTCGCTTGCCAAAAAACATTAAGTTCTTCACGTATCGATGCGCGTAAACGTTGTTCGTAATCACTTTTATCAGCAGAGAATATTTCAAGAAATACCGGATCATCGTGGTATGCCTGATATAATAGTGATGCTGCTAATTTCAATTCTTCCGCTGAAAGATAAGCGGCTTTTATATCGACATTGTTTTTTTCAACGACTGCTGATGACATCTAGAATCCCCGACAAATGAAACGAATTTTTATTATTTTTATTCACTCACCATATCAGGATATTAGAAATCAGGTCAAATTATATTCTTAGAGCCAGGAGAGCTGTCACGCTATTTTCGCTTAATCAAGCGATTTATTGTAGCTAAAATAGCGCAACCTAGGTGTTTTAATTAGTTGTATTAACGGGTAAATATACCTTAACGACGGCGAGCAACTAAGGCTAATAATGCGCTAAACAACAACCAACTGCCCTCTCCTCCATGTTCATCATGATAGTCAACTTCTATATACTCAGGGTCATAGTCTCGACTCTCTAATGGCAGTGCATAAAGCGCATTACTGTCATTCGAACTGTAAGTAGCAACAACCTCATGATAACCAACTTCATATAGATCAATTAACACCTCATAGTGATTTGGCGCATAACCCGAGTCTAGTTGAGTAATAACCTCAAATTCATCTTCGGTATCTTGTCCGGTAATCACAAAATTATCAGTAGAAAAATACAAAACCCAAGGCCCACCATTTTGGCTTAAATACAAATCGGCATAAACAAGTGCCTCATCGTTAGCAAAAGGCGATATTATATCGGCATCAAACGTGACGCTAAAGGTCTGATAATAACCATCTTCATCAATATCAGCAATAAGTTGACTATAACCGCTATAAATTGAAAAACTATGATGCAAAGCGCTTTTATATTCAACAACTTGATTCAGTAAATATGTCGGGGAAAGTAGTTTATCTTTCTGCTGACGGGCAGTGTTTACAGCCGATCTCTCCATACCTTTAAATGCTAATGTTCTCTGTGTGGTCTGGTCTTGTTCTAAAAGCGTAGTTTTACTGACTGTGTTCTTTTTTAGCGTACCGAAAGAATGACTCTCGCCTTCAACTTGCGCAAAAGACATTTGGCTTACTAACAAAAACCCAGCAGCAACTAACTTCATTGCAAATTTTTTATTAAACATTTCATTAATCATAGTGACAGCCTCGATATAAAGTATGGCTATCATTTAACCTGAGTTATTCTGAACCCTAGCTGAACAAATAATGTTTGAACTTTAAATCAAACATTACTTTCAAAACCAATAGCTATTGCGCCCTAGAAACAAAAATATATGTTCATCGTCCATTCAGCTGCCCTATATTAAAGTAAGCTCTACTTGGCTTACATCAATCATTATTTTACACTGTTTGGTAATGTCGTTTTGAGAAGGTGTCGCAATGAGAAAACAATTATTTATTCTAGGCGTAATAGCTTCATTAATAGCAGCCCCTGTATTGGCTGCAATTGAGACTGCCTCAAGTAGTGCGATGAATATAAAGGCTAAATATGCAAAGTCGAGTAGCTCAAAATTACTGAGTGCTCAACAAGCTGCCCGCATAGTGAAAAATAAATTTGGCGGTAAAGTATTAAAAGTTAGCAATAGCGGGTCTAAAAACAATCCAAGCTACCGCGTGAAGTTACTTAAAGACAACGGTCATGTGATTTCAGTCAATGTTGACGGTCAATCTGGCCGTGTATCAGGATACTAATCAATGCGAATATTACTCATTGAAGATGATAAAAACCTGCAACAACACGTTAAAGATCATTTGATCACGGCAAAATATAGTGTCGATGTCGCAAGTGATGGCGAGTCAGGGTTGTTTCAAGGTCAGGAATTTCCATACGATGCGGCTATTATTGACTTAGGGCTGCCAAAGCTCGACGGCGTTAGTGTTGTAAAGTCATTACGTCAGCAAGGCTTTGCATTCCCGATATTAATATTAACGGCTCGTGGTAGTTGGCAAGATAAAGTTTCAGGTTTAGACGCTGGTGCAGATGACTATTTGACTAAGCCTTTTCACATTGAAGAGTTATTAGCCCGATTAAATGCTTTAATTAGACGCAGCGCTGGACAAGCGAGTCCGCTAATTGAAAATGGACCATTTGCCATAAACACACTCAGTATGCAGGTCAGTGTTAATCAACAGCACATTTCGCTTAGTAGCTATGAATACAAATTATTTGAATATTTAATGCACCACTTAGGTGAAGTAAAGTCAAAAACACAGCTCACTGAACATATTTATGATCAAGATTTTGACCTAGACTCCAACGTTATTGAAGTGTTTATTCGCCGATTACGAAAAAAACTCGATCCTGATAATCAATATCAATTTATCGAAACTTTACGTGGTCAAGGCTACTTATTAAAAGATTTGACCCGCAACGAAAGTTAATTTACTTAGCTGTGATTAATGAATTTTCGTAACAAAAAAGCAAGGTAAGACACGTTGTTAAATTCGCTAAAAAAATCATTCAATTCATTAAAAACACGCGTGCTATTTAGTGCCTTACTGATGATTTTTATTCTCTTGCCTATTGTTGGATTAATTATCAGTAATGCTTATGAAAAACATATGGTTGCTAGTATAGAAAACGAACTTTCTGCTTACTCATATTCTATATTAGCCATAATTGAAGTGGAAGATAACGCACTTGTTATGCCAGAGCAGTTATTAGAAACCCAATTTAATGTCAGCCAATCAGGTTTATATGCCGTACTGACGACCAGCTCACAGGTATTGCAAAAGCATACTGCGCAGACATTCCCAAGCTCGTCAGAAAAACTTTGGAGTTCGCAATCTTTACTAACGCCGTGGCAGGCCGAAAATTTTCAGCAACCCGCCTTAGGAGAAAGTGCCTTCTATCAAGCACAGGTAGCAACTGAGCTGCACTTCGTCTATAGCCTAAGTGTCAGTTATGGCAGTGAGCAATATCCTTTGCCAATGACCTTACATATTATCAAGCAGCAAGACGATTTAACTCAGATGATGACCGAGTTTCATCGACAACTCATGCTAGGGTTAGCAGGTTTAATGCTGGTACTTTTAATGATCCAATACCTTTGGTCTGTTTGGACATTAAAGCCTTTAAAAGCCTTACAAACTGAACTTGGTGATGTCGAACAAGGCAAAAGTGTCCGTCTTACAGGCGCATACCCAACTGAGCTAAGCCAAGTTACTGAGCAATTAAATTTGTTATTAAACGCCGAACAGAAACAACGTCAACGCTATCGTAATGCTCTGTCAGATCTCGCTCATAGCTTAAAAACACCGTTAGCTGTTATGCAAACCCAGCAAGAACTATCGCCATTGACTCAAGAGCAGTTAACTAGGATTAATGCGATTATTGAGCATCAGTTAAGCAAGGCACAAAGCGCCGGACAATCTTCATGGTACTTGGGGACAGCGGTAGCACCAATCGCAAAGAAATTAATTAACAGCTTAGAGAAAATATATCGAGATAAATCATTAGTATTTAACATTAATATCACTACTGACTGTAACTTTAAAGGTGACGAAGCTGATCTTTTAGAGATACTGGGAAATTTATTAGATAATGCCTGCAAAGCAGCCAACAAAGAAATTCAACTTGATATCATCGCCAACGTAAATAATATGACGATCATAATTCAAGATGATGGCGCTGGTATAGCTCCTGCGATGAGAAAAGATATATTGCAACGTGGCACTCGCGCCGATACTTATCAGCACGGCCATGGCATTGGTTTAGCCATTGTCAGAGATTTAGTAGATAGCTACCAAGGTAGTATACTCATTGAGACGTCAGAGCAATTAAAAGGTGCAAAATTTAGTCTTAAATTCCCCTTTTAAAAATTTGACTAATCATTTTCCCCTAAAGACTACTTATGTTCAGCTAACGTTCAGTTTACAGCGGTTACTATTGCAAGCATAACTTAAGAAGTCATCTAAGCAGTTTTACCCTAAACTGTTAATTCATAGGCGGCCTGTTAATCATTCGTTATTAAGGAGTGCCAACATGCAAAAAATTAAATTCAAAGGTTCACTAAGTTACTTGATTCTATCGCTATCAAGCGCACTAGTGTTTTCAGCCTCCGGCTTTACCGCTGACAATACCAACCTAACGAGTTATGCATCAAACGATACCACAACGGTAACGGAGCAACTCAGTAACGCCGTTAGCTTTACTGATGCAGAACTGGAGCAAATGCTGGCCCCCATCGCCTTATATCCAGACGCATTGCTTAGCCATATTCTTATTGCCACAACCTATCCTATTGAAGTAGTTGACGCTGAGCGTTGGTTAAATAAAAACAGTCAACTTAGTGCGCAAGCATTGGCCGATGCCGCTGAAAACAAAGATTGGGATGCTAGCGTTAAAGCCTTGTTACCTTTTCCAAATATCTTGAAAAAATTAAGCGATGATTTACATTGGATGCGTAATTTAGGTGATGCTTTTTTACAAGACGAAGCACAAGTGCTTGCCAGTATACAAATATTACGTAAACAAGCAGACCATGCCGGTAATCTTAAAGACATGGACAACGTCAACGTAGTTCGAGAAAGCCAAACGATCATTATTGAATCAAGACAGCCCGATATAATTTATGTGCCTTATTATGACACTCGTATCGTCTATGGCGACTGGCGCTGGTCACATCATCCACCTATTTTTTGGCACTACCCACAGCACTATGCTTCGCATCATGGCGCATATTATTGGGATAACCCTGTACATCTAACGCTCGGGTTGTTTTTTGGTGCTGTACATTGGAACAACCATCATGTTGTCGTGCATCATCACAAATCTAGATATTACAAACACCACAGTAATAAAAAGGTATCTAGCAGTTATCAAGCTACGCGCTGGCAACATAACCCTCGCCATAGAAAAGGCGTTGCATATCGTACCTCACAGATACAAAAAAAATATCGTAGCCATACGCCGAGTGTTCAACAACATAAAGTACTGCGTTCAAAACAAAAATATGGCGTACATGAAACTAAACACGAAACTAAACACGCAAATCGTAAATATACCGATAGTAAAAGTCAAAGCCTGAAACATAAACTCCAGGTCAATCGAGCAGTCAAAATTGATCAACATAAGGTGAAAAAAAGTTCGCTGACTAAACATGAACCGTACAAAAGTAAAAAGTGGCGAAAAAATGAGCAAGCACCACATGTTTATAGTGGTAATGTAAAATCAGCCAAAACGATTAAATCGCCCGCGAAGCAATATAAAAATAAACCTAATTTAACTAAAAGCTACGTAAAGGAGAACAATTATAAGCACAGTAACAAACAAAATAGTCATGCCTATACTAGCAAAGCACAGGCTGAAAAAAGTTATACCAAAGCTGACAATGCCCCTAGCAGGAGCAGTTACAAAAAAAGCCAAAACTCAAAAAGTGAAAAGAGAGTGCATAAACGTTCAACGGCTAAAGTAGCCAGCCACGATAAAAGCCGTGCGAGTAGCACACATAAAAGTCGGGCAAAGCAGCATAACTAGCAGTGACTAAAGGGCTGCAAGAGGCAAAAAGGGCAATACCATTCAATGGCATTGCCCTTTTTCATTCAGTAAAAGCATTAACGCCTAACAGCAAAAACTTGTTAGCTATTATTTAACGACCTTGCTCTATTGCAGTTAAGCTATTATTAACAAATACTAATTTTGTACATTCATCTTTAGTGGTTAAATCGTCTTTATGTATGCGGTGGGTACGATAATATACCGCGTTAACAGTTTTTCCGTCATCGAGATAAGTTTCAGTGAAATCTGCGACGCCCATTTCACGACTAACATCAGAAAAAGTGCTGTTTAATTGAATACGCGCAATTTTCTTTCTATTTTCATATTCTCTGTCTTCAAAATCGCCTGAAATTGAATGACCATCTTCGCCACCAACGGCAATAACGCACCCGGTTAAACCCAAGGTTAACGGTGCCACAACGATTAGTGCTAATAACGATTTTTTCATTTTATTTTTCTCTCATCAAAAAGTGTTTGTTTTGCTAAAGTATATTGCAAATACCAATCCACCTTTGTAACTAATTGATTAAATTAAATATAAATAAAAAAACTCAAAAAAAGTCAAGACAAGGTTAGTATTTTTCGCTAAAATATTGTCTCTTTAACATTTGAGTTATGCGTTATGACTATATCTGACGAAATTTCCATCATCGCCAATAAACTTGCTAATGATGGTAAAGTTCCAAGCGTCGCTTTGATTAAGAGTCAGCTTAATCAAAGCGCACCCTTGCCAAAAATCATTGCGGTTTTAAAAAGCTGGCAGCACGATCCAAAATTTATACAGCATCAGCAAGTTTCGACAAAAGCGCTGACGATAACGAAACCTAACAACGAAGAAATAAACTTACTCATAGCTAAAGCTTTGAAACCACTGCAACAAGAGATAACAGAATTAAAACAACAAGTAAGAAAGTTGTTAGAAAGCCACAGTTAAAAAATCACAGAAATATAAACGCATTGCCGCTGACGGCCTAAATTATAGATAGGCAACGTATATCATGCTAATGATTTTCTAGCCCTTTTGGTGGTATTCGTGGCGTAAGTTGCGACATAAACTCGGCAAGCGTATCCGCTATTTTTTTATGCGGATCACAGCCTACTTTTTCCACCCAAACTGAACCGGTGTCATTATCTAGTGATATAATATGGTCGTCATCATCGGTAATAGCAAAAAATACCGTTAACTTTTGCTTTAATTTCGTTTTCATTAAAATATGGCCAATAATATTTTCTTGAAGACGTGCAAAGTCTTTTACGCTCCAAGCAAATAGCAACGATAAATCTCCTTCAACACAACTTGCGTCTAAGCTATCACTATAAATAGTGGTAAAATATTGTTTAATATCATCATGGAGTTTTATTTCCAAGGCCACTTCAACATTGTCGAAAGTTAACGCCTCATCGACTTTTATAGGGTGCCATAAAGAAAAATCTTCTTGATGCACTCCTTGCTCACAGGGTGACGCCCAATCTTCAACCTTATGAGTAATCGGTAAATGTTCAAACCTATGTTGGTATGCTTGTAAGTAATCTTGAGAGAAATGCCATATAAGTTCATTAAGAGAATAATTTGATATTTTCATCTAACGGATAATTCCTATAAAATAAAGAAAATTTTATCTACATTGTTACAACCAGAGAAGACGTTACTCAAAAATGAGCACTTATATCAACGCAAAAGCGTTAAATAAATTAACACTTGGAAAAGCAACAGATTATTGTAGCCAATATAACCCAGAATTACTGCAAGCGGTACCAAGGAGCTTAAATAGAGATAGCTTAAGCATAGACGCTGATAAACTTCCTTTTATCGGCGAAGATGTTTGGTATGGCTATGAATTATCATGGTTAAACGACAAGGGTAAGCCGGTTGTTGCGGTTGCTGAATTTAGTTTCCCATGCACCAGCCCTAACATTGTAGAGTCGAAGTCATTTAAGCTGTATTTAAATAGCTTTAATCAGACTAAATTCTCCTCGTGGCAAAGTGTCGAGTCTGCTTTAACTCATGATTTATCAGCCACTGCTGGCGCTGCGGCAGAGGTAAAGCTATTCCCTGTTAATAACTGCCCTGCACTTGACTTATCTGTTGATACAGCAAGATGCATAGACGATTTAGATATTGAAATTAGCCAATATCAATTAGCGCCTGAGATATTAGAAAATGTCGATTACCAACAAGCTGATAATGTAACAGAACATTTAGTTTGTCACTTATTAAAATCAAATTGCTTAATCACTAATCAACCTGATTGGGCAAGTGTTTATATAAAATACAGCGGTAGACAAATTTGTCATGAAAGGTTATTAAAGTATTTGATTTCGTTCCGTCAACATAATGAATTTCATGAGCAATGTGTAGAGCGCATATTTTGTGACATCAAGCGCTTCTGCCAAATCGAAAGCCTAACGGTTTTTGCCAGATACACACGCAGAGGTGGTTTAGATATTAATCCTTTTCGCTCTACAATTGATAATAAAGCACCTAAACTAAGAACACTAAGGCAATAAACTAAAATAATGGCCAGTTTTTAGGCAGATAAGTGTTGGATACGCGCTTATGCTAGCTTTTTAGGCACTTACGTTTATGATTAGCATATAGGTAAAACTTTTCTTTAGTTTTAATGGTAAGCAATTTTTTAAAATTGCATTAATAGCGCCTTATTACATCTATTGGCATATATTTTAGGGAAGATTCTTTTATGAGCGAAAATACTGTCGCGGAAAAAACAATCAGTCATTTAAAGTCACGACTTGATACCGCTATTAACGCTCGCAGCGAACTAGAACAAGAGTTCAGTGCACAGTCGGCATTGTTGACCAATTTTATTGGTAAATTATCACAAGCTTGCAAAGGCACTGATATATTACTTGATAATAAATTAGCGAAGTTAAGAACTGCACTAAAAAAAGCCACTAGCTTCGCTGATTTAGAAAAAGAAATCAAAACCATATCAGCACTGTTACAGCAACACTCAATTCAAAACGATAACAGTATAAAAAAAATACAAGAGCAATTGCATTTTTCGGGTGCTCGTTTACAGAAAGTTAAAAATCTGCCTGCTGCTAACCGTCGCCATCTAAAAACGCTCATCGATAGCATTCAGCAAGGTCAAGCCTCACTGATTCAATACGTACCGTTAATGAGTGAATTTATTGTTTTTTTTGACAGCGTATTACCGACAAAAAACAACGTTCAAAACCATGGACTTCTTAGCTCAAATGATGCTATTTCTGCTGAGAAAATCAATAAAGTTGCCATCGACAACCTTGAGAAAACCAACGTTGCTGATGATCAAAACGCATCAAAAGAGATACTCGGGCGCTTTAATGGCATATTAAATACTTTAGTCATTTCGCCTAAGCATAAAGCTGACATCAATGAAATAAAGTCTAGTTTAAAAGGCAATATATCAAACCATATTTTAATGACAAAATGCCTTAATGTTTTTGACCTTATCATCGAAGATTTAAAGCATGAACGTAGCACAGCTAAAGTATTTTTATCAACATTAAGCGAAACCTTAAGCTCTGTTCAGGCGTCAGTAAACTCAACCATTGCCAGTACGACAGAGTCTAACCTTAAAAATGATAAAATAAATAAAGAGTTAAAAAATAAAATAACGGCAATGAGTATAGGAATTAGTGACGCAAGCTCGCTAACCGATATGAAAGTAGATGTGAATGATAAACTGCAACAAATTGCTAAAGCACTTAAAAACAAGACACTATTAGAAGAAAAGCAACGCTTAGTTTTACAAGAAAAATTGACTAAAATGTCAGCACAAGTGAAAAGATTAGAACTACAAAGTCAAAGTTTTGAAAAACGTATTCAAGAACAACAAGCTAAAAGCTTACAAGATGCCTTAACTAAATTGGCTAATAGGGCCGCATTTGATGAATATTTTGCCAAAGAAATAACCCGTTATCATGATAAGGCATTTGATTTAGCGATTACTGTTGTTGATCTAGATGACTTTAAACGTATTAATGATACCTATGGTCACATCGCTGGCGATAAAACCTTACAAGTTATTGCTAATACCTTAACAAAAGTAATTGGTAAAGATGCTTTTATTGGCCGTTATGGTGGCGAAGAATTTGTATTGATTTTTAGTGAGGTGAATAAACCCACCGTGATAAAAAAGCTCAACATCTTGCGCCAAAAGGTGGCAAGCTTACCTTTTACCTTTAAAAATGACCGGGTCAGTATCACCCTTTCTATCGGCGTAACCTTGATAGAAAAAGATGATAATGTTCACTCTGCATTTGAACGTGCTGACTCGGCATTGTATCAAGCAAAGAAAAACGGAAAAAATAGAGTGATATACGGATAAAAATAAAAACGAGGAAGTCGCGTTATGCATACCCAAATTAATCCCGTAGGCAAAATGAACTTGTTATCACAAGCTGAAGTGGATCACTTGCAGCAATCAGCAACCAGTGAACTCTATAATCTCTATCGTAATTGTTCATTAGCCGTGCTCAATGCTGGCAGTCATACTGACAATGCCGAAGATATATATCAACAATTTCAAGACTTCCATATTCAAGTCTTACGACGTGAACGTGGTGTCAAACTAGCACTTGATAACCCTCCAGAACATGCCTTTGTCGATGGCGTTATTATAAAAGGCATTCAAGAGCATCTTTCTGCAGTTTTACGCGACATATTGTTTATTGGTGATTGTTACACAGCCAATACTAAAGCCACGGATAGCGCAACGAATATGACGTTCGATATGCTGCGCAACGCCAACGCTATAATACCTGATAGCTCTCCTAATTTGATCACCTGTTGGGGTGGACATTCTATCAACAGCACTGAATATAAATATACTAAACAAGTCGGCTATCATCTTGGTCTACGTGGCTTTAATATTTGTACAGGTTGTGGCCCCGGTGCGATGAAAGGTCCAATGAAAGGCGCTACTTTTGGTCATGCCAAACAACGTAACGCGACTGGACGTTATATTGGCTTAACAGAGCCGAGCATTATTGCCGCAGAGCCACCAAACCCTATCGTCAATGAACTAGTTATCATGCCCGACATTGAAAAACGTTTAGAAGCATTTGTTCGCATGTCCCACGGTATTATTATATTTCCTGGTGGCGCAGGCACTGCTGAAGAATTGCTTTATATTTTAGGTATTATGCTGCATCCAAAAAATCAATCGCAAAAATTACCTATAATTTTAACCGGACCAATTGAAAGTGCTGAATACTTTCAGCAGATTGACAGTTTTATTGCCGCCACCTTGGGTGAAAAAGCACAGCAACTCTATACAATAATTGTTGACGATCCCGAACAAGTGGCAAAAACCTTTAAGGCAACCACTAAAGAAGTGGTCGCACATCGAAAACAAACCGGGGACTCTTATCATTTTAATTGGTCGTTAGTTATTGAGCCTGAATTTCAACAGCCCTTTGAACCTGATCACGAAAACATGTCGTCATTAAATTTACATTACGAGCAAGACATTGCTTCCCTAGCCGCTAATTTACGTCGGGCATTCTCAGGTATAGTTGCCGGTAATGTTAAAGCCAGTGGCATAAAAGCAATCCGAGAAAACGGCCCATTTGAAATTAGTGGCGACAGAAAAATGATGACATTAATGGATACTTTATTGAATTCATTCGTTAAGCAACAAAGAATGAAACTGCCGGGTAGCGCTTATGTTCCTTGTTACAAGGTCATTGAAGGTTAAATGCTATGACGGTTCATTTGGTATTAATTGATGCTTTAAATTTGATCAGAAGAATTTACGCTGTACAAGAGCGGCCATTTTTATTAAACAATGAGTTGGCTGACAAGACTAAGCAACAAGTGTTATTTAATACTGCCAAGGCTTGTGACCAAGCGTTGCAAAAAATTGTTGAACAATTACAGCCTAGTCATGCGCTTGCCGTGTTTGATTCTCAGGCGCCATGTTGGCGTTATGAGCTTTATCCTGACTATAAAAAAGGCCGCAAGAAAATGCCCGAACATTTGGCCAAAAGTTTAACCGATATTCAAGACCGGTTTATGAAACAACACGTTGACTCTTTAGTTTCAGAAGCCGATGAAGCTGATGACTTAATTGCTACTTTGGCAGTAAAAGTCGCGCTACGCGGCCAAAATGTCACTATTGTCTCTACTGACAAGGGTTTTTTATCGCTACTTAATCCAAAAACACAAGTCTATGATTATTTTAATCGGCGCTACTTGGACGAAGAATTTGTCGTCAATAAGTTCAATGTAAAGCCTGATAAATTAATGGATTTATGGACATTAACGGGAGACAACACCAATAAAATCCCTGGTGTTGCTGGCATTGGACAAGTAACGGCTTCACAATTACTAAACCAGTACGGTTCGATTAAAAGTATTCTAAATGCCACAGACTTAAAACATAACATCAGTGAAAAACTATCCCTGCATGATGAACAAATTATACTAAGTCGAAAGCTACTGACGTTAAAAATCGACATCCCGTTAGGCTTTAATTTAAAAGACATAAGATTACCGTGTGAAAATACACTTGCCAGCACTTAACAATCTGGTAACATCACCCCCATATAGCTTATTATTGCCAATAGCCTCAAAAGAATATAATGAAGGGGCTAGTTATAATAGGATTTAAGATTATAACTAGCCTAAAGTTTGAATAAGAATAGAGTCAGTAGTTAACATGTCGTGCATGAACTTAGCAGTATTCTCAATGCTAAATTTTCAGACCTACTTTCAACCTAGGTTAGTTAAGAGATAGCATTTAAAATGCTAGGTTACAGAAAGCTTCAAGGATTAAAAGTGAATAAAAAAATCATTGCTAGAATATTAGTCGCCTTAGCTGCATACGGCCTATTTGTCGCCTTAGTGGTCAATTTTTACGACGATAGTCCAGCAAAAATGCAATGGGAAGACAGAGAAGCCTATAATCGTCAATTTATAGCTAAGCTTGAATTGAAAAAATTCAATTTTAATAGTGCCATTGAACAGCTAGGCAGCCCGGATATTACCGAAGCTAAAATAGTCAACGAAAGCAGTTATCAAGTGAGTTTTTACCGTACACAACACGTTAAATCTGATGGTATCACCACCCAAGATGAATGCACAGCGTTGTTGTTCACCAACGGCATCCTAACGGCCATTGGCAAAACTGCTTATCAACAATTCAAGGCGTTATAGCGAGTTAAATAGCTTTATTTAACAGCTTCGTATTATCAAAGCGCCATTCTTGTCCAGAGGCATAGCAAGATCAGATACTCGAAGATAAGTCTACTTTTGATTTTAACCTAGAATACGAATTCATTAATGCATTCGTATTCTAGATTAAAGTATCCTTGGAATACTTACTAACTGATCCGATTAGTTGCTATAATTGCGGCATTAACTCGGTTAAATCAATAATATTAGTGTTAGATCAAGTATATCTGTAGATAACTGCTATATATTTAACCTACAAACCTCGATACTCGTAATTCAAAAAAAGTAATACTCAAAAGGCAATTAAACAATGGCTAAACAAACCATAACAGTGATCCCCGGTGATGGCATAGGTCCAGATATAATAGACGCTACTATCAAAATATTAGATAAAGCTGGCTGTAATTTTGCGTATGAGTATGCTGACGCGGGATTAACCGCACTGGAAAATCATGGCGACTTAGTGCCTGAATCAACCTTAGCGCTGATTGAAAAAAATAGAATCACTCTAAAAGGCCCATTAACCACACCGGTAGGTGAAGGCTTTACATCCATTAACGTTACCCTACGTAAGCATTTTCAACTATACGCTAATGTTCGTCCTGTGCTGTCATTTAAAGGCACGAAAGCACGGTATGAAAACATTGATATCATCACTATTCGTGAAAATACCGAAGGTATGTATTCTGGTCTTGGACAAACAGTTTCAGCAGACGGTAATCAAGCTGAGGCTATGAGTCTAGTGACCCGTGAAGGCGCTGAACGTATTGTCACTTTTGCTTACGAAACCGCAATTAAAGAAGGTCGTAAAAAGGTAACTGCCGTTCATAAAGCTAATATCCTAAAGTCGACATCCGGCCTATTTCTTAAAGTAGCGCGAGAAGTTGCCGCACGTTATCCACAAATTGAATCAACAGAAATGATCGTAGACAACTGTTGTATGCAGTTAGTGATGAATCCTGAACAGTTTGATGTCATCGTTACGACGAACTTATTTGGCGACATATTGTCAGATTTATGTGCCGGTTTAGTCGGTGGTTTAGGCATGGCTCCTGGCGCCAACATAGGTAATGGCTGTGCGATATTTGAAGCTGTTCATGGCAGCGCACCAGACATTGCAGGTAAAAATTTAGCCAATCCGACCTCAGTTATTTTAGCCGCCATACAAATGCTAGAATATTTAGGCATGGCTGATAAAGCCAATAATATTCGTCGCGCTATAACGGAAGTTATCGAGTCAGGCGATCGTACAACTCGAGATCTTGGCGGCACACATGGCACTACTGACTTCACCCAAGCAGTGTTAGAACGTTTATAATATATTCATGCCAATTAGCGTAAATAAATAAAATGAAAAACCAAGCCGCAGCGCTTGGTTTTTTTATCTTGTTGCCAAACGCTATGACACTTTTTTGCAGCTGCATGACAACAAGGATATCCCCTATGTTATTGCTAACGCAACTGCCACTATTAACTTTAGTAATTCGCACTTTTTAAAACTACAGCTATACTTCTAATGTTTTATAGACCCACACGCAATAATGTCGGCGTTATAAAATACTGTAATACAATACTGTTCCAAGGAGGAAGGTAGCCGTATTATATGCCCGCTCCACTTCAATATGCAGTTTCAGCGTTAAGCGAGGAAAGCAGCTCAAAGCGTGATACGAAGACAATGGTTATTGCCTTATCGAGTATTGCATTGCAGGACTGGTTTTCTAGCTTAGTTCCCTTCGGGCAAGCCGATTAAGGGTTATCTCCTGGGTTATGGATCTCGACAATAGAACAACTATTCTCTTCAATTCATACCTTGTACCTAACCCGTTCTCGACTTGCTGAAATCTGCATCTTGAAGTGGATCGGGTATAAATTGTTAATCACCGCTTTTGCAAATAAAGCGTATCTTTCTTAGAGGAACTTAACCACCACTCATTAAACGCAAAAAGGACTTTGTTATGAAACTGCATTACCTAAAATTAGTAGCGATAATATCCATAGTTATTATCAGCTTTAACAGCCATGCTGCACTGATAAGTTATGACCTATTAACCGCTAATTCATTACCACAGTTAAGTTATAGTAATCCTCACAGCGGCAATTTTTCTAGTAACGATGATGGCTTTCAAATCTATCAACAAGGTGCCAATGCACCCAAAGCATTATTAGATAAAAGTCGCCTTTTACCAGCTGATAACTTGGGTATTATCACCAGTAAAAATACTCAGGCATATTTTGGTATTGTCGATAGCGTCAACCCAGATAATCCAAATAGTGAGGCGGTAGCTAGCTGGCAAATTAACATCGAAAACTTATCAGCAATCAAACTGTTTATCGACATGGCAGCGATGGGCGATTTCGAGAGTAGTGATGAATTTTTCTGGCACTACAGTATTGACAATAATCCATATAGCACTATTTTCCAAGGTATGAGTAATGAAAGCACTAGACAAAATTACCGCTTAGAAAATAAAAGTTTAGTTTCACTTAACGATCCTATGATGGTAAATTCACAATTACTCAGTAATGAATTCCAAGCATTTTCATCATCTATTTTAGACACAGGCAATATGTTAACGCTTGAATTAAGAGCTAAAGCCAATGGCGGCAGTGAAGCTATTGCCTTTCAAAATATTCTCATTCAAGGCATGTCTAATACTGTAACGGTTACTGAACCAAAATCACTAGCTATGCTGTTATTCGCTGGCGTGCTATTTATGCTAAAAAGACAGTTTAATTATTGAGGTAAAGTTAACAGTGAGGATATAAAAACGCCTTAAATTTGATTATAAATTTAAGGCGTTATACTAAGAGCAATTGCTGGTTAACTGGCGTAAATATCTAACGGTGCAGGTGATAATAATCTAGCGTGTACGGTCACTTCTTCACGATCATAATACAAATGCTTAGCAAACAATTCATATTTTACTTTGTGAAGTGCAAATGCGTCTTTAATGGCTTGTAAATCATCATTAACTTGCTGATAACGACCTTTCATTGGCAATTTCAAGTTGAAAATCGCTTCCTTACATTGGCCTTTTAATAACCATTCGCTCATGAGCTTTGCCACACGTTGTGGCTTTTCAATCATGTCACATACTAACCAGTAAACATTTTGCTTTTGCGGTACATATTTAAAACCATCCATAGTGCGATGCTTAACTTGCCCTGTTTGCATTAATGACTCGGCCATTGGACCATTATCGATAGACGTTACCATCATACCTCGACGAACCAGTTGATAGGTCCAACCGCCTGGTGCCGCGCCTAAATCAACCGCATTCATGCCTGAAGTTAAACGTATATCCCATTCTTCTCTAGGAATAAAATATAAAAATGCTTCATCGAGTTTCAAAGTTGAACGGCTTGGCGCAGCATTAGGGAATTTTAAACGCGGGATCCCCATAATATGCGGAGAGGTGTTTCGCGCCAGTGAAAAGCCAAATATAACTTCTTTGCCGGATAAAAATAACGCATGTAAAACTGCGCCGTCTTTATTGCCTTTTTCGGTTAATATTTTTTCTTTTCTCAATGCTTGTCGCAATGGAACGGCTAATTTTCGACAAAATTTCGACAGTTCTTTACCATCGTTTGTATCCGGAGTTTCCATGCGCAAATCTGCGTATTGCCACTCAGTGCTTAACGCTTCTACAATAGCTTCGACGCGATTATAGTCAGGTAAGTCAATTTTTTCGGTGACAGTGACAAACCATTGACGAGCAAATATAAGTCGTTTTAATGGAATTTTTTCCATTAAAACTTCGCCCTCTTCAGGTTTATTTAAATGAAAATAAACCACACCCTGATTTTTACTTAGCTCTAAATAGCCGTAAACTTCATTCCATGAGGCTTTTTCTTGAATTTCTGCGCCACATTCTTTTTCAAATCCGGGGCGACAATATAAAACTATTGCAGTCATATTGATTAATTACCTAACTTATGAACAAACACTTTAGTACCTGCAAATCCAACCAATAACCATGCAAGTGCAAATGACAGGCCGCCTGATGGCGCCAACTTTCCAATACTCAACACATCGAATAAAGTTTTGATATACAAACTACCACTAAAAAATACAATACCAAACGCAAATAATATTCCTGCGATCAATAACATAGCTTTTGTATCTAGCTTATATAAGATAAGGGTTAGCATTAGCGCCAACGTATGAATAAATTGATACGTTAATGCCGTCATTAGTCGCTCTTGTGACGCCAATGGTAGCGATTGCCCACCATGGGCTAACCAAGCGCCGAATAATACAGAAAAACAACCACTGATACCAACAAATATCATCAGTAGTTTAGCAACTGTTATTAATTTCATCGATAAAGCTCCTCATTTTATTCACTGCAGTAATTTGGTGCTGTTTTAAGTTGTCACCAGATTTTACCCGCGGCTTTAAGTCGTGGTCGCCGTCATTAAAGTAGTGTAACTGACAGCGCGGAGAAATCTCATAGGAATTAATCTCTATTTCGCTACCCAGAGCATCTCGTTGGCCTTGTAATATCAGCACAGGTAATTGTGTTTCTTGTAATGGTGCTAAACGTAGATTTTCTGGTTTTTTTACCGGATGAAATGGATAGCCTAAGCAGATAACGCCACGTATTTTATGACGCAATAACAAAGTTTTATCGCCAGCCAAGGTAGCCGCAACTCTTCCCCCCATAGATTTACCAGCAATATATATCGGCAAGCTGGTCTTAACCTCTGCTAGCACAGATTGATAACAGCTAACTAACGCTGGCATCCTATCGGGAGGTCGTCTTTTACCATCGAGTTTACGCTTATCCATAAAAGGGAAATTAAACCGCAAAACACTTAATTGCTTTGCGTTCATCAAGCCAACAAGCTCTTCAATATAATGATGATTCATATCAGCCCCTGCGCCATGAGCAAATATGACTAGTGCTTTTTCGTCTTTAGCTTTACTCAGCAAGCTACTTATTAATGCGATTTGATTGTTCACAGCACTTGCCCTTCTTCAATAATAGATTGCTCGTCAGCAACAGTTTGCAATACCCACTCGCGAAACGCCGCTATTTTACCTAATTCCAGTTGTTGTTCTCGACAGACAATGTAATAAGAGTTTTTACTGACCAATACCTCTTTAAATGGACAAACTAAGCGACCGGTGTCGATATCTGGCTTAGCCAAGACACTATGGGCGAGCGCAACCCCTTGACCATGAATAGCAGCTTGTAGCACCATGGCAGAATGACTAAATATAGGGCCATGATTAACATTCCCGCCTCTGACGTCAACATGCTTAAACCAACGTTTCCAGTCTCGCCTCGAGGTATCATGCAGTAAGGTATGGTTTGCTAAGTCTTCAATTTCATCCAATGGCTTTTTACCCGCTAATAACAACGGCGAACACACAGGGATCAAATACTCAGTATGTAGTTGCTCAGCATATATACCTCTCCAGCGCCCTCGACCATAATATATCGCTAAATCTACATCTTCTGTCAGGGAGTTTTCGGGTTGATCAACCGCTTTAATACGGACATCAATATCCGGATGTAGCAAGCTAAAAGTGTTTAATCTCGGTACCAGCCACTGAATGGCAAAACTTGGCTGCATACTTACAGTAATAGCGCCTTTTTCACCGCGCGCGAGCAAACGTTCGGTCGCGTCATGCAAAGCATTAAAAACATCTTTAATATCGAGATAATATGACTGCCCTTCTTCTGTTAATAACAACGCCCTATTTTTACGCATGAATAACTTTATGCCTAAATTATCTTCTAGCGCTTTTATTTGATGACTTATTGCCGCTTGAGTAACGAATAATTCTTCTGCAGCCCGGGTAAAACTCAACTGCCTAGCGGACGCTTCAAATGCCCGCAAAGCGTTGAGTGGAGGGAGTCTATTAGACAAGTTACACCTATTAAATCACGTTAACAATGAATCTGCACCTGCATAATTCATCAGATTTTCGACATAATCATGTCGGATTAGTTTTTCTAATGGATATCATTATAATTTGTCGTTTTAAAAGTTGCCAGTATTACCGTAATATACTCGCCATAGATGAAGGACTTCATCTTTATCCCGTAATAGTCGGGTAGTAATCAAACAGGCTCCCAACCCTTGTTTGTATGTAAAAGAAAGAGTCCCAAAACATCTATAAGGACAATTGACGTTTTATTACAGGTGACTTATGAACAACATATTTAAATTATCAACAATCGCAATACTCGCTTTCGTGGCAAATAATAGCCAAGCAACAGAGTTAGTAAAAGTACAAACAATCAACACGGCTGAACTCGCAAAAGTAACTGCATTAAATTTAGCACAATCAATTAAATTTAATACGCTAGCGATTAACCCTATCGAAAAAACGGCTCGTGCTCAAGTAGCAATGAATCGCGCACATCTAAGCAAAGCAAATAAAAATATCAGTAAGGCTGTAGTATTTGCCGAATAGGTAAGTTGCAAAAAATTAATTCTGCTAGAATTAATACTAAAAAAAAGGTGCTCATAGCACCTTTTTTGTTATCCAGCCTAAACGTTATTAACGTTACGAATATTCACTGTTGTTAGTTGAAATGATATAAAGCTTCTCAATTAGGTAATCAACCTCAAGCGTTCGCTGGGCAAATTGCTTACCCTTGATTTCATTTTTAGCTATGCACTCAATATTAAAGCCCGAAAATAAGCTGTTGACATCAACACGGTTGATCGAAAATGGCGGCCCCTTTAATTGCCCTTTTGGAAACTCTAAGGTCACTAAAAACAATCGTGTCTGCGAAGAGAAAAAACTTTTTAAATGGTTAACATATTCGCGTTGCATTGCTATTGGCAAGGCAATTAATGCCGCCCGATCATATATCCAATCAATACTTTCGATATTGTCAGCATTAAGCTTAAAGAAATCGCCTTGTAGTAACAAAAGCTGTGGACAAGAGAAGTGTGTAAAATCACCTAAAGTCTGCTTTTGATATTCAATGCTATTATCAAGAAAGAAGTCTCTACAGGCAATTTCACTTAATTCATTGCCCGTAACTTGCATGTACTTCGCTAAATAGGCCATATCAAGCGTTTTACCACATAAGGGTACAAAGATATGCTTATCTGAGGGTAGGCACAGCTTATTGAAATATTGCGATAATAACGGGTGCACGTCACTCTGGTGAAAACCCAAAGTGTTGCGCTCCCAACATTTATGCCAAAAACTACTTTCCATTCATAGCACCGCCAGTATCGCTGAGCCGTTAACCTGGAAAAATACGATTATTTTGCCAAACTTTACTGATGATGGCATCAAACGACAAAGATGCTGCCTTTGAGAACTTTTCCGCTAAGCCTTTTTTCGTTGCATACTTAATTTGTACTATTTTATGAGATTTACAACGTGCCTGCAGGTAATCATCACTGGTTTGTAATTCGTCGACCAGCCCTAAATCTTTTGCTTGCGTTCCAAACCAATGTTCACCGGTTGCAACTTTAGCTATATCTAAACTTGGTCGATGCTCACTAACAAAGTTTTTAAATAACACATGAGTGTCTTCCAACTCTTCAACAAACTTTTCACGACCTTTATCGGTATTTTCACCAAACATGGTCACAGTACGTTTAAATTCACCGGCAGTGAATTGCTCAAAGTCGACATCGTTTTTCTTTAATAGTTTATGAAAATTGGGCACTTGGGCAATAACGCCGATTGAGCCAATAATGGCAAACGGTGCTGACACTATTTTATTAGCGACACAGGCCATCATATAGCCGCCACTAGCCGCTACTTTATCAACTGAAGCGGTTAATGGAATATTTTTTTGACGTAGACGATCAAGTTGTGATGCTGCTAAACCATAGCCATGTACCATGCCGCCGCCACTCTCTAAGCGCAGAAAAACTTCATCGCTGGGTTGTGCCACGGTTAAAATAGCACTAATTTCCTCTCTTAAAGAGCCGACTTCTTTGGCATCAATACTGCCATTAAAATCTACCACAAATAAACGTGCAATAGCGGCTTTGTCTTCACTACCGTCTTTGCTAGCTTTTTTATCAATTTTTGCTTGTTCTTTTTCAGCCTTTTTATCTTTTTTCTCTTTTGCTTTTAATTCTTCTTTCGATAATAAGTGATGGGTAATATCTTCTTCAACTTCCGTATATTGCTCTGATAAATCGGTGATTTCTAACTCACCTTTCTTACCACCTTGCTTCATTGCTGAAGATGCAATAGCAATAATAATAACAATCACCGCAATTACGAAGGTAATAGCTTTCGCTAAAAACAAGCCGTATTCATATAAAAATTCCAATCTTTCTCTCCTAACCGACAAGTTAGCCTGTGCTAACTTTGCTGTTATCTATTAATTTAAAAATCATGCTAGTTAACGATATGGGGGATTTAGTTAATAAATAAAGGCTAGCTTTAAAATTAGTCAAAAAGTTAACGCGCCAAGTTAAAAAATCACCGTTATTCTTGCCTATTGACGTGTCAGGATGCCACTACTTAGTTTTTTTTAATACAAAAAATTTACCGTTAATCGATACACAAAGTCTACATGGATGTAAGTCATTAGGGCAATGCAGCAGCAATTACCGAGATGGTTGAATGGCCCGAAAGACAGGATAGCTGAGAACGCCCTGAACATCATCACTCATTCATATCCACGGATACGGATGTACCAATGCCGCGGAACCAAGTTCTACCAGCACGTTAGTTAATATCGTAATGCAAGAGAATTACCGAGATGACGATGAACGGCCATGTGATCGCGACCGACCCTTGGTCCTGAACATAAAAAAGCCCTCAAACGAGGGCCCTTTTCAACATTAACTTCCACTAAGATTTTATTTTACAATCGCGGTATCTGTTACTTTAATCAGTGTTCCCATTGAAGCAAAGAATGTCGCTACTTGTGTTTGCATTTCCTGCGTAGCACGAGCACTTAATGCCGCGTCAGGCGATGCTGCATTAGGACGTGGGTCAAGAATTGAGCTATGGTGACCGTTAACAAACCTTACCGCACCAGAGCCTTGAGTGGTTTCACTCACCCCTTGTAAGCCTAATAATGCAATTGCAGGTTCAGTGCCACCCATAGGAGTGAATGGCGCTCTGTTAGTCACGGTTTGATCTGATAGGTTATCAACACCATTACCGACTACTTCAATGAAATGCGTAGGGGTTTGTGTTGCCGCCAATGCTTGTACATAAGCAATAGGGTCACCAGAGTCTGTTACCGTTTGTGCTGCAAAAGTAAATTGTGCAAAACCACCGTCTAATGTTGCTTTTTGTTCAACCGTTAAAGAATCATAAAAGGCAAAATAGAAAGCGCTTAATTCACCTTGGCTATAATTAGCAGGTAAGTTGGCCTCAACCGCGGCTTTAAAATCAGGTGAAAGTTGCAAGGTTAAGTTAGATTTTGCTAGGCCTTCAAATGCTGGTGAATCCAAGCCAAAGTTAGCTAACATTAAACCAGGCATCGCTAAAGAAGTACTGGCAATTTTAAACAAACCATCTACTTGTGGTGCTAGTGCAGTGTTTGCTAAACCAACAGCGTTCATACCATAAATGCCACCTAGCGAATGACCCAAAAGATGTACTTTACTGCTATCAATTTTAATTGGCTTACCATCGCTATCAACACCGCCTAAAAAGTTCATGCCTAAACGTAAACCTAATAAATCAGCAGTACTTTGGCGCGTATTATCGCGCATAGTTAACATACTACCTAGGTTGACATAATGTAATGTCGACACGGTACTGGTATTAATATCGTCAACATCATCGCCATTTAAGTCAAAGCCACGGCTACCATGTAACGGCTGATCTATCGCTATTGTCGCGATACCATATAGAGAAAGTAAACCAGTAATCGGTAACATTTGCTCTTTAGTTGAAGTAATACCATGCACTAAAATTGCTACAGGCCAACCATTTGCAGGCTCTTCTAAGGCCGGCAAACTCATACTTGCTCGTACAGCATTGGCATAAGTTAAATCTGGCGTAGTCATTTGTACATCAATTGGCAACATCGCACTTGTCGCTGGAATTGGATTGAACTTAGTTAAATTACGTTCGGTATCGATTGCAACAACAGAGCTTAAGTCACGTAAACCAAAATTCATACAAAAGCCATCATTTGCATCTAACGGCCCTGCTGGAATTGCCGCTGGGTTTGCTGCCGCTAAACCGGCAAGTGTCGCGCCTGAATCACAACGTGCACGCCACCAGTCATTAACCGGTGCTAGTGGGTTTTCAGCCGAAGGCACGCCAGAATAGTATGGTAAGGTGATTGAACCACGAATATAGTTTGCAGCAGAATATAGTGGCACTAATGATTCAGGGATCAAACCAGCTAAAACATTGGCCACTGACAAACCAGTATCGGCAACGCCAATAGCTGGAATACCTTGTTGAGCATTGGCAAGCATTTGCGGTACACCCGCAGCCATCAATGACTTAACCGTGCTTAATACACGCGTGGTTGATTGTGTGGTCATTGCAGCACTATAAATAATAGTATCGCTGTTAACACCAGCAGAAACTAACGCAGCTTCATAACTGTTAATTGCAGCTTGCAACCCTAATTGTGAGGCATTACCTAATGGTAAGGTATTAATATCTTGGCGCGCTAATTCATAGGTACTAGAACCCGCAATAGCTTTGCCATTATTATCACGAAGATTATTAGTCATCACCATAATATAAGTGGTTTCTGCCTTAAGTGGCTTCATAGGCACAACGACTACATTATTGCCAGACTTTTGCGTAACAAAATCTTGCGTGTAAACTAGCTCGTCAACGATTTTACACGCCAGGCCACGTGTTACAGCAGTACAATCACTGTCCGTAGCGTCACCGCCCATTACGGCTTGAAATATTCTTACCGACGCAGGATCAAAAACACTGCTAGCATCTAAAGAAGTACCGGCTGGAAATTCAATACCGAGAGAGAAAGGTTGAGAAATAGACCAACCGTCGAGTGCGCTAATAGCAACAAACGGGTCTGAGCCATCAGTTGGATCAGCTACAGGGATCTCTAATGTGCCATCGGTGGTACCAGAAAAAATCAAATCATTTGGAATAGAAAGCCCGGCAGCGCCGGCAGCTGGATCAAATTTAACGCGCGCGGTTGCTGTTACGACAGTGCCGTTATCAACAACTTCTTTTTCAATATCTTGTATGGTTTCGTCTTCACAAGCACTTAAACCTAATGTGCTGGCTATTGCGAGACTGAGTACTAGCTTTTTCATTTTATCTCCCCACGGACTAATCTTTATTTTTATATACCTAATGATTATTTAAGCATATATTTATTATTGTTCATTATTATCGTTGATTTCCATACTTATCCTAGCATTAGCTTCAACTTGTTCGACCAGTCAAACTTAACTCAAGAATAGCTCAAGTGCTAGTGATTTTTTGCTTTATTCGCAGTTTTTGTTCAGCAAATGTCGTTTACTAACAAAAACACTCGTCAGCATAGTGATGAAAGTAGTAGAATTATTAACAAATTTTTTCAGTAATTAATCATATGTTTGACTACGCAATAACACCACAAATTTTAGCCAATAAAACCATTTTAATTACCGGCGCAGGTGCTGGTATTGGTCGCCAAGCCGCATTAACTTATGCAGAGTTAGGTGCTACGGTCATTTTATTAGGAAAAACCGTCAAAAAACTTGAGGCGGTCTATGATGACATCCTGGCAAAAGGCTATCCTGAGCCAGCCATTGTACCTCTAGATTTAAAAGGTGCGACAAAACAAAACTATATTGATTTAGCGGCAACCATTGCCAGCCAGTTTGGTCAATTAGATGGCGCCTTACTCAATGCATCAATGTTAGGCGAATTAACGCCCTTTAACCAAATTCATCAACAAATATGGCAAGACGTTATGCAGGTTAACGTTAATGCGCAGTTTTTATTAGCGCAAGCTTTGATCCCAATTCTATTAAAAGCTAGCAGCGCATCATTAGTTTTTACCTCATCAGGTGTTGGCAATAAAGGTAAGGCCTATTGGGGCGCTTACAGTGTTTCTAAATTTGCTACAGAAGGCATGATGCAAGTCATTGCTGATGAATATGAAAACAGCTCGTTAAGAACCAATGTAGTTAACCCTGGAGCCACTAATACAAATATGCGTTCAAGTGCTTATCCTGCGGAAAACAAAGCTGATATTGCGTCTCCTGAGGACATCATGCCACTTTATGTCTATTTAATGGCAGACGACAGTAAAACAGTGAACAGCCAAAGACTAAACGCACAATAATTTATTTGCGCTATAAGCTAAAAGTTAAAAAGTTAAAAAGTTAATGCTTTCACATCGACGTCTATCGACG
>CAXBNP010000008.1:0-127398 GCA_963977145.1 uncultured Colwellia sp. | reverse complement strand
TAGCTTTTAGCTTTTAGCTTTTAGCTTTTATTAATCGTACTTTTCCAAGCGTTAAAGCAAAGAATACCGCCGCATACCTTTATCTAAAAACGCTATAAATCCCCTGCAATAAGCTTATTTTAGTCACCGGCGAAAAGCCTTGGTAAAAATAAATTTATTACTTTTAAACCTTTTTCTTCCCCGTCGCTACTTAGTCTATGTCAGTGCACTTTAGCAAATGGCCTTGCTAAAGATTAAGTGCTGATTTGACATCATTCGGGGGAATAAGTCATGTCAATTAAAGACACCAGTGAACAAGATATACCAATAAAGCAAAACGCTGCACCAAAAAAGCGTTGGGCAACCATCACCTTAGCCACAATAATAGTTGCTGGCATTATCTGGCAAGTGGCACCTTCAGCATCTCGCTGGAGTAAAGCAGAACAATCCATCGCCTTAGACCGCGTGCGTCTCGCAACCATTACTCAAGGCGATTTCATTCGGGATATTTCCGTGTTAGGACGCGTCGTTGCAGCAGTAAGTCCGACGGTATATAGCCCGGCTGATGGCACGATTACTTTAATGATAGAAGCAGGAAATGAAGTAAAGCAAGGGCAAATATTAGCAAAACTTGAAAGCCCCGAGCTTAATAGCCGTTTATTTCAGCAGCAAACCTCCTTAGAAAGCTTACAATCAAGCTTTGATCGGCAAAAGATTCAAGCAAAAAAACAAAGGCTTACAGATCAAAAAGCCGTTGACTTAGCCAACGTAAAACTCATTACCGCCAACAGAGAGAAACGTCGTTCTGACTTAGGTTATGAAAAAAATGCCATTAGCCAAATTGACTATGAAAAAGCACAAGACGAGTTAGAGCAAGCAAACCTGCAACATAAACATGCGGTACTAGACGCCGCCCTCAACATCGAAAGCTTAGACTTTGATAGCCAATCATTGCAATTAGATATTAGGCGCCAAACCTTACTAGTGAAAGAATTACAACGTCAAGTAAGTGGTTTAAATATCGCATCGCCGGTCAATGGTATCGTTGGCAACCTCAGCACGAATAACAAAACTTTTTTAAGTAAAAATCAAGCCATCTTAACCATAGTAGATTTATCACAGTTTGAAGTGGAGATTGACATACCGGAAAGTTACGCCGACGATTTAGCCATAGGTATGGATGTTAATATTCAATTTGAACAACAACCCTTTCGTGCTCGTCTGGTCACGATTTCCCCCGAAATACTGAATAATCAGGTGACCGGGCGAGTACGCTTTATCAACGAAATCCCGAAAAGACTACGTCAAAATCAACGGTTAAATACGCAGATTATTTTGGAGTACAAAGCCAACGTCTTGCAAGTTCAACGCGGCCAATTTCTTGAAAGTAGCGGTGGTCGCTTTGCCTATAAAGTTACCAAGGGTTTAGCCAAGAAAACCGCTATTACCACCGGCGCTCGTAGCTTAAGTCATGTGGAAATCTTGCAAGGCTTAACGCTTGGCGATCAAATCATTATTTCCGGTACTGACACCTTCAATGCTGCAGAACAAGTGCTGCTTAGTGATTAATGCACTAGCTATAATTGCTTATAGCGCGATTTTCACCATTAAATTTAAATAGTAAATGCATAAAACAGAACAGCTATCTGTTCGTAAAATATAGGGAATTCAACATGCTAGTAATGAAAAATATAAATAAAATCTTCCAAACCGCTGATATTCAGACTCATGCCTTACGTGACTTTTGTTTACAAGTTAATGAAGGCGACTTTGTCAGTGTTACCGGCCCGTCTGGCTCAGGAAAAACCACTTTTTTGAATATAGCAGGACTACTTGAAACTTACAGTAACGGCGAGTTTTTATTAGATGGTGAAGACGTTGGTAAACTCAATGACAATGGTCGTTCACGCATGCGTAATCAAAAAATTGGTTTTATCTTCCAAGGCTTTAATTTAATTCCCGATTTAAATCTCTATGACAATGTTGACGTACCGCTGCGCTATCGTGGTTTTAATGCCAAAGAGCGTAAGTGCAGAATTGAAGAAAATCTTCAGCGAGTGGGTCTCGCTTCACGCATGAAACATTTACCGAGTCAATTATCCGGGGGCCAACAACAACGTGTCGCGATTGCACGTGCGCTTGCCACTAGCCCACGTTTCTTATTGGCCGATGAGCCAACCGGTAATCTCGACTCTGAAATGGCGCAAGGTGTCTTGAGTTTACTTGAAGAAATAAATCAGCAAGGCACCACCATTATTATGGTTACGCATGATGCACAGTTGGCCCAGCGAGCGAAACGTACCATACAAGTTAAAGATGGCAGAGTCAGTGAACTTGCCATAGTAGCACCACAAATTCACCAAGCTATCGCCTAACGTATTCAAGCATAATGACGAGAGCACAAAAGCCACAAGGACAATATTATGTTTAGCTATTATTTACGACTCGCTTGGATAAGCATTATTCGGCACTGGGGTCTAAGCCTATTAATGGTTTCTGCCATTGGCTTAGGCATTGGTACGGCGATGACCACAGTGACGGTAAATTATTTAATGTCGGCGAATCCGATCCCTGAAAAAAGCCAACAATTATTTTATGTACAACTTGATAGTTGGGATGTCAATGACCCGTTCGACGACGGATTAAATCCGCCAGATCAGCTCACTTTTACTGATTCAAGCAATTTAATGCGTGCTAAACAAGCTTTTCGACAGAATGTTCAAGCCCAAGCCTTTGGCGTAATCGAACCTGAGGATCCTGAAATGTTGCCATTAATTGTTAATGGCCGCGCTAACTCAGCCGATTTTTTCTCGATGTTTAATGTGCCCTTTATTTACGGTAGCGGTTGGTCAAGTCAAAGTGATGAGAGTAAGGAGCTTGTCGTGGTTTTAAGTAAAGAAACCAATGACAAACTTTTTGGTGGTAAAGACTCGGTCGGCAAGTCCATTCAGCTCGACGGTAATATGTTTCGTGTTGTTGGTGTTATTGATACTTGGCAGCCAAAACCACGTTTCTACGACATCACCACAGGCGCGTTTAACGACTCTGAAGATATATTTGTGCCCTTTCATTTAATTGCTGACGAAAAAATATCACGCTCAGGCAATACCAATTGTTGGAAACCCACCGGTGATGGCTTTAAAGCTTTTCTTGCTTCTGAATGTATTTGGACACAATTTTGGGTTGAACTAAAAACGCCACAAGACAAAGAAGATTATCTGCAATTTCTCAACGCTTATGTTGGTGAGCAAAAGCAGTTTGGCCGCTTTCAACGTCCAATAGATAACCGTTTAAGTAACGTTATGCAATGGTTAGAAACACAAGAAGTGGTTGCTGATGACGCGCAAATGATGATGGCCATGTCATTTATGTTTTTGATCGTTTGTTTGCTCAATACTGTCGGCTTATTACTCGCTAAGTTTTTAGGTAAAGCGCCAGAAATTGGCTTACGACAAGCATTAGGCGCTAGCAAAATTACGTTATTTAGCCAATATATTATTGAGTCTGCCTGTATTGGCATTTTAGGTGGCGTACTGGGTTTAATACTTGCTTACCTTGGCTTGAAAGGTGTCGAAGGTCTGTATGGTGATTATATGCAAGGCTTAGCGAGTTTAGATACCAACATGGCTTTATTAGCGGTAGGACTTGCGCTTGTCTCTACCATACTCGCTGGCTTATATCCGACATGGCGCGCTTGCAATATCCAGCCTGCCCAGCAACTTAAAAGCCAATAAGCTTTAGCTACAATAGGAAAAAACTATGTTAGAAACTGGACTGATACTGCGGGCGTTAACGCGCAATAAAATAGGAGCATTACTGGTGGCGCTGCAAATTGCGTTAACCATGGCCATTATGGTCAACGCTATTTTTATGATCCAAGACCGTCAGCAGCAAATGCAACGAGAAAGTGGTCTAGATGAAGCCAATACTTTTTATCTAACCAATACCGTATTTGCGCAAGACTATAATATTCAAGCCCATTTACAAACGGATTTACACCTCATCCGCAACACACCCGGCGTTGTCGATGCTATTCAAATTAATGCCGTGCCATTAAGTGGTAGTGGTTGGTCAATGGCGCTACAACACCAATCAGGTGAAGATAAAGACGCTATTGGCTCTGCGATTTACATGGTCGATGAGCATGGGATTAACAGTATGGGATTAGCACTGATCGCCGGTACTAATTTCGAGCAAGCAGATGTAGAATTACGTAAAGATGGTCAATCAACGTGGCCAGCAAAAACTATTATTACTAAAGCTTTCGCGGAAAATTTGTATCCTGACGATTGGCAGTCAGCTATAGGTAAAACCGTTTATATTTCACAAACTCAGCCAATGCAAATTATCGGCGTGGTAAAAGCATTACAAGCCCCTTGGAATGGCTGGGATGGTGTAGAGCGTAGCATGTTAGTGCCATTTCATCGCGAAGCAAAAGGCAGTTACTATTTTATTCGCACTGAAGCTGGACGACGTGATGAGTTAATGCCAATAATTGAAAAAGCCTTAGCTGAGAGTGATAAAGAGCGAATTATTCGTCGTGTGACCACAATTGAAGAAACCAGAAAACGTAGTTATCAGCAGCATAATGCGACTAATACCATTTTAACTACTGTGGTTATAACACTAACCTTGATCACGGGTTTTGGCATTGTTGGCTTAGCTATTTTCAGTATTAATCGTCGCACTAAACAAATAGGAACTCGCCGTGCGCTGGGTGCCACTAAAGGACAAATTATGCGTTACTTCATGATGGAGAACTTCATTATTACTAGTTTTGGTAATATTATCGGCTGTATTGGTGCTGTGGCGTTGAATATCTGGCTAGTTAATAGCTTTAGCTTATCGCCGATTAGCTTTGAATTAGTTGCCTTTGGTGTGGTGGCCTTGTTTATTGTTGGACAATTAGCGGTACTCTACCCCGCCCGAAAAGCCGCAATGATAGCGCCAGCAATAGCAACTAGAACCGTGTAATCATCAGTTATTCAGGAAACTTAAGACCTAAGCCAATAGGCAATTAAATCTAAGCTTAACTTTCAAGGCCTTCGGGCCTTTTTTAGTATTTAAAAGTCTGAGTGCCTCAATAAAAAACCTAAAGTTTTCGTTATTTTTCATGCTAGTATTTAGCGATAATAGAAAGTAAAGCAAGGGCAAATAATGAATAGACTATCGAACTCAATAAAGTCGGCAATACTCATAGCAACATTGAGTCCCGCACTGGTGTTTGCGAAAACCACCTTAATTAAAAACATTCAGGGCTATACCATCACAGGCAATGAACTTGAACGTTTCACGGCCATTAGCTTTACCGACGATAAAATCGATAAACTCTATTTAGCAACAGAGCCATTGCCAAGCTCAGCAGATGTAACCATTATTGATGGCCATGGCAAAACCTTAATTCCTGGCTTGATTGACGCCCATGGTCATATTCTAAGTTACGGTTTAAGCTTATTACGCGCGGATTTAGTCAATAGTACTTCAGAGCAAGATGCCGTTAGCAAGACATTCGCATACGCTAAAGCTAATAGTGGCTTGACCTGGATAGAAGGCAGAGGTTGGAATCAAACCCAATGGCCAAGTAATGCCTTCCCCAGTGCAAAAAGCTTAGATAAGCTGTTCCCTGAGCAAGCTGTTTGGCTTAAACGTGTTGATGGCCATGCCGGTTGGGCAAATTCAAAGGCTATGGAGCTAGCCGGCATAACGCAGGACACAATATCTCCTGAGGGCGGCGATATTATTAAAGATAAAAATGGTATGCCTACTGGTGTATTTATCGACAGAGCCATGGCACTGATTGATAAAAGTATTGCGCCCTTAACGATTAAACAGCAAAAAAAAGTATTAGTAAAAGCCATGAAATCTTTGGCCAGCTTTGGCCTAACGAGTGTACATGATGCGGGTATAGACACGGAAAACATGGTTGCATTTAAGGCGTTGAGTGAAGAAAATGCCATGAGTATTCGTGTTAATGCGATGTTGTATTTACCTTCGCCAAAGTGGCAACAAGCCTTAATCAAGGGAGCCTATCGCAGCAAAGATGACATGTTGACCTTTAATAGCGTGAAAATTCAAGCCGATGGTGCGTTAGGTAGTCGTGGTGCAGCATTAATTGCAGATTATTCCGACCAGCCTGGTCAAAAGGGTTTGCTCTTAAATAGCCCTGAAGAATTTGATCATCTGGTGATAACCTCGATGAATCAAGGCTTTCAGGTCAATAGTCATGCTATTGGTGACCATGCTAATAAACTCGTACTCGATACCTATGAGAAATATATTAATTCGACAGGTACAAAAGCTTTACGCCACCGTGTTGAGCATGCACAAGTATTACGTCTTGAAGACATACCACGATTTGCTGAGCTAGATATTATTGCCTCAATGCAAGCAACGCACGCAACCAGTGATAAAAACATGGCGCAAGATAGACTTGGGCCGAACAGAATATTAGGCGCTTATGCTTGGAGAAAGTTACTTAATGCTAATGTGATCATTGCCGCCGGTTCTGACTTTCCGGTTGAATCGCCCAATCCATTTTTTGGCCTGCATGCGTCCATCACCCGTCAAGATCATAAAAATAGCCCTCAAGGCGGTTGGTTTGCTAAAGAGAAAATGACCCCGTTAGAAGCCTTTAGAAGTTTTACTTTAGATGCGGCTTATTCAGGCCATCAAGAAAACATCATTGGCAGTCTTGCCAAAGGTAAGAAAGCGGATTTTGTCTTACTCGACAATAATTTATTTACCATGCCTGAGCAAGATATCTGGAAAATGTCAGTCGATAAAACTTGGGTTAATGGCAAGTTAGTTTATCAACAACAGTAATGAACATATCAATAAGCAAATTGCTTAAGCAATATTGGCGAAGCTTAACGTTACTGATGTTAGTCATGATAACGGTTACGTCATTGTTTCCGGTCGAACATCTGCCCACAGCACCAGGTAGTGACAAAACGCATCACTTTATTGCCTATTGCGTTTTAATGTTGCCTGTTGCTTTACGTCGGCCTAAGTATTGGCTGGCGTTTGCCTTATTTTTTATTATTTACAGTGGCTTAATCGAATTGATTCAGCCATATGTTAATCGCTATGGTGAATGGTTAGATATCGCAGCCAACGCTGGCGGTGTGCTAATCGCCATAGTAATAACTCAGGTTTTTATATTGTTTAGCCCTAAGTGAAAAGTAGCATAATGCGATTAGATTGGCTGTTCTGCCATTTAGTGGAAATAGCTAATTAGCTGACTTTTAGCAATTTTTCAGCTTTATTAGTTAGAATATACAGTATTTCATTAAATATAAAAAAAGCCCAAAGGGCTTTTTTTATATTTAATGATTTTATCAGTAAAAGCGTTATTTTTGATAGGTTGTTACTTTATTACGACCATTGTCTTTCGATTGATATAAAGCATTGTCAGCATGTTCAAGCCATTGTGATACTGAGCTATAACTTGGATCAACTTCGGCAATGCCTAGGCTAACCGTGTACTTAATCTCAATATCATTATATATCACCACTGACTCTTCTACCGTTTTACGCAAACGTTCAGCAAACACCAACGCATCAATTGCATTGGTGTCCGCCAATAATATAACAAACTCTTCGCCGCCATAACGCCCTGAAACATCGGTTTCTCGAACTTGTTCACGGATAACTTTCGCTATATGGCGAATGACATCATCGCCAACTAAGTGACCATAGTTATCGTTAACCACCTTAAAGTGATCTATATCCAACATGACCAAGCTACTGGGGTGCTGGCTGCGGATATAACGTTTAAACTCAGCTTCAATACAGTGCTGCCAATGATTGCGATTAAATAATTGTGTTAAACCATCAGTTTGGCTCAATATAGCCAAATTGGCGTTGGCTTTTTCTAGCTCTAGCTTATGAGTAGCATTGTCAGTGACATCGTAAACTAGCAAGCATAAATGAGAAACCTGACCGGTTGTCGACATTAAGGGAATGAATGTCGTGTTTTGGTACATAAACTCAGCGGTACCCGTAATAGGACGATAGTTGTTAAACTTAAATAGATAAGGCCGCTGTTCCCAAATGGTAAAGGCTTTGTTTTTCAACATGACAACCGATTCAGCTTTGCGACGAAACCAGTCTTCCTGTATTTCGTCAAAAAGATCAAACAACACTTTACCCTTAACTTCACGTGGCAGCAGACCACTATGGTTTTCCATAAAACCATTCCAAATTTGAATAGTGTAATCCCTATCAAGTACCACAAGTCCAACATCGATGGTATGGAGCATTTCCATCAACCAGTGTAATTCATTTAATTGTTCTGTTTGTACTGACATGGCTAATCCAACAAGTAAGCGATTTTATTATTAAGCGTTTTTACCGACTCTTCGGTAAAGAGCAATAGAAGGTCACATTTAATCGGGTAATTTTCAATACTATAACTAATTTCAATAGCGAGGGTTTTTTTCCACTTATTGGTATTAGTGGCAATTAATTCAGATATTTTTCTGTGCTGACCTAATACCACAGGATGGCCTTGGCTAAAGGACATATCAAGTTGGGTAGAAATACCGTTTAAACATGCGCCAATAAGTAAGTTAGCCATGTCCATTAACAACTCTAATTCGACATTACTGTCGAGTTCACTGTCATATTTCATCAAAGACGCGACATCTTTGAAACTCGAGTCATTAAGAATTAATAATGCTTCGCCAGAAATACCCGCGCCGATAAAACCTTGACATATACCCGAGGTTTTTTCTTTATTTTCAACATCAGAAAGCGCCATAGTTAGCTCACTGACTTCAATCAAATTAACATTAGGGATGGGTAAAACAACAAAGACCCCTAATAGGCGCGCGAGTAAATCGCCTGCTTGCCCCATGGCGACATTAGCTATTTCTTGATAGCAATCTCGCATTTCACCGTCAATTTCAATGGTTGATTGCTCTGCTTGTGCTACTGCTTCAATCTTGGCTATTGGCGGTGTTGCAACGGGGCTAAATATCCCTTTATCGGGTGTTTTATCTACAGGTGTGGGCTCAGGTACTTTATTAACCATCAGATCATCTTTGGTAAATAAGCCGTAGGCCTTTAATATTTCAGTAAGCTTTTCTTTATCAACCGGTTTTTTAATAAAATCTAGTGCACCTAAGCTTTTTACTCGCTGGTGCGCTTCAGGTTGAATATCGCCCGATATCACAATAACTAAGGTGGGTAAGTCTTGTTTTAATATTGCTTCTAATACTTGATAACCATCCATTTCTGGCATATTCAAATCCAGTAATAGCACATCTCCTTTACCCGCCTTAATCGCCGCTATACCTTCAACTCCATTGGTCGCAAAGGTTATATCAACATCCCAGCCATCTGGGAGCGAGCGCGCAACTTGCTTACGCGCCATATTAGAATCATCACAAATTAGTAAAGGTGTTGGCATAAATGTAAAAACCCTCGGTTGCTCTATAGAAATTCAACAATTTATGTTCAGTAAACATATGCTTAATAGATGTTAACACTATTATAATAAACCATAGTTTGCTTTGAAAAAAAAGCACCTTTTATTCGCATTTTTTAATGCACAAAGGTAAACTTCAACAACATGTTATCCTCATTAAAGCACAATATTATGAATATTTTTAAATTACCAGTAATTACTCTGCTTAGCTCGCTATTTGTGTTTACAGCTGCGGCTGAACTTTTTGCTCCTGAACTGACAGAAACTACCAATTTAGTTATGGCCGGTAATAAGTACGTCACCTTACTGGGTAATCAAGTCAACGTCGGTGATGAAGCGCCCAATTTCAAGGTAGTAACCGAATCATTTTCGCCTGTTACACTAGCTGAATTCAAACATAAATCAGTATTAATTTCCGTGGTACCGAGTTTAGATACCGGTGTTTGCTCTATTCAGACCAAGCGCTTTAATGACGAACTAGCAAATTTACCGGCAGACGTTGTGATGTTAACCATTAGCAATGATTTGCCTTTTGCTCAAAAGCGCTTTTGTAAAGCGGAAAAAATAGAAAATATCAAAGTGCTATCAGATGCAGTTTGGCGCGATTTTGGTCAAAACTATGGTTTATTGATCAAAGATATGGGTTTATTAACTCGCGCGATATTTATTATTGATAGCAATGGAAAAATTGCCTATAAAGAATTAGTGGCTAATATTTCTCAACACCCAGATTACGATACTGCCTTGGCAAAATTGAAAGCCATGACTCAGGTTGTAAAGCCTACTGATACCACAACAAGCAAGCAGTCAGGTTAAAGTTTTTCATAGCACCAAGTAATAACAATAAATCAATAGCATTTATCGCTATTACTTGGTGAAAAATAAATAACTTAAAATCAATGACTTAAAGAACAATGCCGACATGATTTTAAAAAAACATTGATAATCTACTTGAAATAAATCTCTTCAATCCCATCTCTAATAGTGTAGTCGCCAATAGGGGCTACATTAACCGCCTGTTCAATATTGAAAGGCACAATTAAACTCTACAATATTAAATTTCAGATGTAATAATTCGCGGCTTATGCTGGTTTTAGCATCGGAAAACATTGATAGAGACAACATATTGCTAAACTTTAATAGGATATGAATTATGCGTACAACGACAGATTTCAGCCCACTTTATCGCTCATTTATCGGATTTGATCACTTAGCTGGATTAATTGATAAAGCTTCACGAGCAGACAAACAGTCTTCTTATCCTCACTATAACGTTGAATTACTTGCGGAAGATCAATATCGCATTACCATGGCAATAGCCGGGTTTGCCGAAGAAGAACTGGAAATTGAATCCAAACAAGACACCCTTATTGTTACTGGTACAAAAGCCAATAACAGCAGTAAAACCGAACGTAAATTTTTACATCAAGGTATTGCAGATCGCAATTTTGAGCGCAAATTTCAATTAGGCGAGCATGTTAAAGTCATCGGTGCTTTTATCGAACACGGTTTACTGCATATAGATTTAGAACGAGAAATACCTGAAGCATTGAAACCAAGAAAAATTGCCATTAATGGTAAAAGCTTATTAAAACAACGCCATTCAATAACAGAAAGTTAACACCTAGGTACAATACCCAGTTGATTAATTATTTGCCCACTGTTAATGGTAAAATGAGCACACTTAATTAGTCAAATGGCTATCAATAGTTTCTCCCTTTTGTTTTTTTGCCCAGTCTTTGACTGGGCTTTTTTATACGACAGATATCGCCAATAGTGAATTAGGCGTATCGCGTATAACAAGAGTTTTTTACTTTTTATGAACCTGACTTAAGACAACATTCTGGACTATTTCATTATGATTGAATTCATATTACTATAGTATGTTATTTAATCAATTTAACAAAGTAGTACTAAGGACGTTATTCTTGAGCGCAAGCACCAAAAACAAGCTGATCACGGGCTTCATGTTACTGGCAATTTTATTTTCTGGTCAGAGCATATCTACAACATTAAATATCGTCACAGAACATCTTGCACCGTTTCAAATAGTGAAAGGGGATAATATCAGCGGCCTATCTACAGAGATAATAAAGGCAACATTAACAGAGGCAAACATAACCTATAGTTTAGCAGCTCATCCTTGGTCGCTTTCTTACAACAGTGCATTACAAAAGAAAAACACTTGTATTTACTCGCTTGCCCGAATTCCAACTCGAAGCGCACTTTTTCAATGGATAGGTCATATCACAACCAGCTCAACTTCCCTGTATGCCTTGAACAGTAACCCTCTAGCTATCAGTAAATTAGCGCAAGCAAAAAATTATAAAATTGCGGTAATAAAGGATGATGTCGCCCATCATTTCCTGCTGTCAAAAGGCTTTATAGAAAACAAAAACCTCTACGTGATGGATAATAATGATGCGTTACTTAAGATACTAGAGATACCTAGTCGTCAAATTGATTTAGTGGTAATTAATGACGATCTGCTTAATAGGCGTTTAGATAAGGTTAGCGATATGGCTAAATATAAAAATGTTTATATGTTTAAAGAACTACTCTTAGACTTCTATTTTGCTTGTAGTTTAAATACTGAAAAGACGATTGTGACATCACTTAAACAAGCAATGAACAAACTAGAGCAGCTAGGCGCTTTTTCTGACATCAAAAAGAAGTGGCAAGGTAATATGATCAATATCCTCTAACATTCTGCAGATTGTTAATTCTCATGCTTTGAATAAACAACCGCCAGTCGTTATGACCATTGCTTATTCAAGCTATCTTAGGGTAATTATTTAGCCATCACATCAAGTAATGCATGAATCGTTGCTTCAACACCCGCCTTGATTGCGGGCTCAGGCGTTATTTTAAATTGCGGACTATGATGACTTGGCACAGCCGCGCCACCTGCCTCAGCACGCTCAAAATCGGCCTTTGCTGTGCCACCGACTTTAAAGTAAACGCTAGGAATATAAGGTTTTGTGGTAAAAAAGCCAAAGTCTTCTGCGCCCATACCGGTTTCAGCCGGCTCTAATAGTGTATCAGCGCCCATTTTTTCACTTAGTACCGCTTTCAACCGCTTAGCTAACTTTTTATCGTTAAAGGTTGGCGGGTAGGAAAACTCACTAATCACTACCTCGGGTAATTTATCTTCTGGCATACCGGCAGTACGCGCCGTACCAATGGCAATACGCTTTATCGCTGACAGTAGTTGCTCACGTACCTCCGGCGTTAAACTGCGCACTGTTAACTGCAATTTAGCTTGATCGGAAATAATATTATGCTTGGTACCAGCGTGGAATGCTCCTACCGTGATAACACCAGCATAACGAGGGGCTAATTCACGGCTAATAATGGTTTGTAGGTTATTAACAATTTGCGCGCCGATGACGATAGGGTCTTTACCTTGATGTGGAGAAGCACCATGTGCACCAATACCATGAACCGTGATATCAACCGTATCTGCGCCGGCATAAGGCGAACCTTCGTCAACAATGATCTTGCCGGCTTCTGAATTAGCACTGACATGAAAAGCAAAAGCATAATCGGGTTGGCCAAAACGCTGCCATAGATTATCTGCCATCATTGCTGAGGCACCCGGGCCTTTTTCTTCTGCAGGTTGTCCGATAAGCATTAGCGTACCTGACCATTTAGCTTTATTTTCAGCCATATAGCGAGCAGTTCCCACTAGGCTAGTGATATGAACGTCATGGCCACAAGCGTGCATAACGCCGACAGTTTCACCGTTCCAATCCTGCATTTTCACCGTTGAAGCATTAGCTAAGCCGGATTGCTCAACTACCGGCAAGCCATCCATATCGGCGCGCACCATCACCATAGGGCCAGCACCATTTTTCATTATCGCCACAACCCCTGTGCCGCCTATGCCTTGAGTAACCTCAAAACCAACCGCTGTTAGTTCTTGCGCTAAACGCTTCGCGGTTTTAGTTTCCATTAAAGATAATTCAGGATTACGATGAAAATGATCCCACAAGGGTGCTAAATGCTGTTGATAGTCTTTAGCAATAAAGTCGGCAGTATTTTGCTCAAATGCTAAAACATTACTGGTGGTAAAAGTTGATATGGCGAGTGCTGATGCAATTAACATTGATAGTGCGCTACGGTTCATTTTTGGCTCCAATTATAATTATTTTTTCTTAACTTAATGTACCTAGCCTAATCATCAATGTCTTGTTGTTTTCGTTGATAGGTAAACATTGAACGACAAGCAACTTTAATTTTCGTTATTTTCAGCAAATGGCAGTCTAATTTCACCTTATTAGCTTCATGTCATTTAAGCGATAATCTTTTGGTAATCGCTAGCTAAATCAAATTTACACTAGCACTTACCGGTAACAAACATACTGTTTATTAAGCTATTGCTTTATCGATGAGAAGGTAAGGTAGTTAAACGGTAGTAATACTTCATTATTCTGCGGCAATTAAAGCTGACAGCAGAGCTAAAGCCTTGCGAAAATATTGTTAATATTTTACTGACATTAAATTTTTTATTATGTTAAAAAAGTGCCTATAAAATAATAACAATCAAATTTACCGGTTATTTTTAACCATTTTTTTCTATAAATTTGCCAATACAAAATACAATAATAAGGTCAGTAATGGATATCAATTTAGCGTCAAAAAGAGCATTAGTCTGTGGTAGTAGTCAAGGTATTGGCCGCGCTTGTGCGATAGAGCTCGCCAATTTAGGTGCCAGCGTTACGCTATTTTCACGTAATCAAGAAAAGCTCGAAACAGTTAAAAGTGAACTGTGCTGTGCACAAGGGCAAAAGCATCAAGTGTTAATTGCTGATTTTTCCCAACCTGAACAAGTCAATAACGTTATTCTCACGGATGTTGCCAGTAACGGCGGTTTTGATATTCTGATCAATAACACCGGAGGTCCAGCACCAGGTCCAGCGAACAGTACTGATGTCAGTGCTTTTATCGATGCATTCAATTTACACTTAGTGACCAATCATCATTTAGTACAAGCATTGCTGCCAGCTATGAAAGAAAAGCAATATGGTCGTATCATCAATGTTATTTCAACCTCAGTGAAACAGCCGATTCCTGGTTTGGGTGTCTCAAACACTATTCGTGGCGCGGTTGCTAGCTGGTCTAAAACCTTGGCCAATGAACTTGGTCCATTTGGTATTACCGTCAACAATGTTTTACCAGGGGCAACAGCAACAGCACGCTTAGATGCCATTATTAGTGGTAAAGCAAAAAAACAAAATATTTCGATTGAACAAGCCACCAATAACGAGATAGCACAAATCCCGATGCGTCGTTTCGCTGCCCCAGAAGAATTTGCGGCCGCCGCGGCATTTTTAGCCTCACCTGCAGCCGGTTATATTACTGGCATTAACTTACCCGTTGATGGCGGCAGAACTAGCTGTTTGTAAGGGGTAATCAATGGATATTATTGCCAACTTTATTGACGGCCAATATCAAGCGCCGCGCCTACAGCAATACTTAGATAATATAGAACCTGCAACCGGTAAGGTTTACGGTCAAATACCTGATAGTAGCAGCGATGATGTTGAAATAGCGGTGGCGGCGGCGACAAAAGCCCTGCCGGCATGGCGAGCTTTGCCCTTGGAAATCCGTGCCGACTATCTAACCGCAATAGCACAAGAAATTGAGCAACGCATTGATGAGTTAGCATTGGCCGAAGCCATAGATAACGGCAAGCCGATTAGCCTAGCGCGCAGCGTTGATATTCCTCGTGCAGCAAGTAATTTTAAGTTCTTTGCTCATGCATGTTCACAGTTTGCCAGTGAGTCACACGCGATGGCGGGTAGCGCAATAAACTATACTTTAAGGCAACCTGTTGGCGTGGTCGGCTGTATTTCGCCGTGGAATTTACCGCTATATTTATTTACTTGGAAAATAGCGCCGGCTTTAGCCGCTGGCAACTGCGTTATTGCTAAACCTTCTGAAGTCACACCAAAAACCGCCGCTATGTTGGGCGAAATATGTCAAAAGGTCGGTTTACCTAACGGGGTTTTAAATATTTTGCATGGCACTGGCGCAAATGTTGGCCAAGCTATTTGCCAACATGATGAAGTAAAGGCTATTTCATTTACCGGTGGCACGGCTACTGGCGCCGCTATCGCACAACTTTTAGCGCCAAAATTCAAAAAGCTCTCACTTGAACTTGGCGGTAAAAATCCGGCATTAATTTTTGCCGATTGTGATTTTGACAACACAGTCGAACAAGTATTTCGCGCCAGTTTTGCTAATCAAGGGCAAATTTGTTTATGCGCTTCAAGGCTTTATATTGAAAGGCCAATTTATGAAAAATTTAAACAGGCACTCATCGCGAAGACCGAAGCTTTACAACCGAATGATCCGCTACTCGATAACAGTGCAATGGGCGCTTTAGTCTCTCAGTCACACCTTAAAAAGGTTATGAGCTATATTGCGGATGCGCAAGCACAAGGCGGCCGTGTTTTAGCTGGTGGTGAACAAGTTAAATTAACCGGTCGTTGCCAAGAGGGCTACTTTTTACAAGCCACCATTATCGAAGGTCTATCGAATAACGCTCGCTGCAACCAAGAAGAAATTTTTGGTCCAGTGATCACCCTGCAACCCTTTGACACAGACCAAGAAGCCTTAGCATTGGCCAATGACAGTAATTACGGCTTAGCAGCAACTATTTGGACTAATCATTTAGGGCGCGCGCATCAACTGGCGGAAAATATAAACACCGGTATTGTTTGGATTAACTGCTGGTTATTAAGAGATTTACGCACGCCTTTTGGTGGTATGAATCATTCAGGCCTGGGTCGAGAAGGCGGTTTAGATGCCATGCGCTTCTTTACTGAAAGTAAAAATGTCTGCGTGAAGTATTAATGCCAACTTTTTACACCGGGAAATTGACCAAAGATAAGACGCTTGATTGAAAAATTATCTCTTGGGGTTGAAAGCAACGCAGATGTTGTATTTTTAGTTCGCCATGGCGTGAGCGATTATTTATTGAATTGGGTAAAAATAGTTATTCAGAACATTATGCTGGTGTATTGTCGAATAGGCTGCATCAATGCAGCGATACATATTCAATAAAAATAAATAACGCAGTAATAGCTTATTTTTAACCAGTACACATGATCAGATAATTATTGAGATTGGTAAACTATGAACCAAATATGTTGTAAATTTAAATCATCAGGAGCGATTTTTGCCAGCGTCTTGGGCTGCAAATGGACCTTGATCTGAATCATCTCCCCTGCATTTTTAACCTTGGCGACTTAACAATTCGCGAAGTTTTCATCAATGAACAAACTTTATTACCAATCGATGCATGCTAAATGTCGAGTACTAGTGGGTAAATGAGTCAGTTCAACTAAAATAATTAAAATAACTTATAAAATAAGTAAATGGAAAAACTATGTCTGAAATATTTAATTCCGCACAAGCGCCAAAACCCGTTGGCTTATACCCGCACGCACGCCAAGTGGGTAATTTATTATTTTTATCCGGTGTAGGGCCGCGTCAAGCCGGCAGCTCAGATATTCCTGGGGTCGAATTAGATCAAGACGGCGAGATAATTAGCTACGACATTGAGGCCCAGTGCCATAGTGTTTTTCAAAATGTCAGTACAATATTAGCTTCCGCTGGCGCTGATTGGATGGACTTAGTCGATGTTACGGTTTTTCTGACTAATATGAAGGATGACTTTGCCACCTATAATCGTATTTACGCGGACTATTTCTCGGAAAATCTGCCCTGTCGTACCACGGTCGAAATCAACAAATTACCTACGCCTATTGCCATTGAATTAAAATGTATTGCGGCGCTAGCAACTGCGCCGAGTAAAGCGGGAGCATAAATCATGGCTAAATTTTCTTTACCTTTTAACTTGCGGCAATGGATTGATGAACACCGTGAATTGCTTAAGCCGCCGGTTTGCAACAAGCAGATCTTCGAGCAAGACGATTATATTGTTATGGTCGTTGGCGGGCCAAATAATCGTAGTGATTTTCATTATAATGAAACCCCCGAGCTTTTTTACCAACTTGAAGGTGAAATGGTATTGCGTGTGGTCAATGACGATATTGATTCTGCTGGTGAAAGTAATCAAAAGAGCTATGAACAATTACGTGAAGAAATTGCAAAGTCTCCTAACAAAGCCTTTGAGTTTACCGATATTGCGATTAAAGCTGGCGATATATTCTTGCTGCCGCCTAAGGTTTTGCATTCGCCGCAGCGTTTTGAGCATAGCGTTGGCCTAGTGGTAGAGCAAAAAAGAGCGAAAGGTCAACAAGACGCACTGTTTTGGTTTTGCCAACATTGCAAAAGCCCTTCATATAATGAGCAGTTTACCTTAGACAATATAGAAACCGATTTACCACAAGTGTTCAGTAATTTTTATGGTAATAACGAAAATTGCCAATGTAAAAGTTGCGGTCATATTGCTAAAAAAGCTTAAGGAGGTCTAATGTTAAAGATAGATATTCATACTCATATTCTGCCAAAAACTTGGCCTAATTTACGTGAAAAGTATGGCTATGGTGGTTTTGTCAGCTTAGATCACCATAAATGTGGTTGTGCTCGCATGATGGTGGACGAAAAATTTTTCCGCGAAATAGATCATAACTGCTGGGATCCAAAAGTTCGTTTAAAAGACTGCCAGCAGCATAAGGTTGACGTGCAGGTGTTATCTACCGTGCCTGTAATGTTTAATTACTGGGCGAAACCGCGCGACACCTTAGATTTATCAAAATATTTAAATGACCATATTGCCGGTATTGTTAACGATCATCCTAAGCGTTTTATTGGTCTTGGCACCTTACCAATGCAAGCCCCTGATTTAGCAATAAAAGAATTAGAGCGTTGTGTTAATGACATTGGCTTAGCTGGTGTTCAAATCGGCTCGCATATTAATGATTGGAACTTAGATCATGAACAGCTATTTCCAATTTTTGAAGCGGCACAAGATTTAGGTGCAGCGGTGTTTGTCCACCCATGGGATATGATGGCGAAAGAAAAAATGCCGAAATACTGGCTACCTTGGCTAGTTGGTATGCCGGCAGAGTCTAGTTTGGCGATTTGTTCGATGATCTTTGGCGGTGTTTTGCAGCGTTTACCTAAGCTTAAAATTGCTTTTGCCCACGGCGGCGGCTCATTCCCCGCGACTATCGGCCGTATTGAACACGGTTTTAATGTTCGTCCCGACCTTTGCGCCGTCGATTGCCCAGTCAATCCACGTGATTTTCTTAAGCAAATTTACTTAGACTCATTAGTGCACGACCCGCTAGCGTTAAAATACCTCGTAGATTTAATGGGTCCAGACAATATTGCCTTAGGCACCGATTATCCCTTTCCATTAGGTGAACTCAGCCCAGGTAAACTCATTGAAGATAGCCACTTTAGCGATGATATTAAAGCCAAGTTATTACATGGCAGCGCACTGAATTGGCTTGGCTTAACTAAGGAGCAGTTTTTATGATACGCCTTATTACTCGAACAATTTATCAGCCTAGTCGCGGTAAAGTGTTCAGGACTGCACCATGAAAATAACCATAGCCTTAGCGGATAAAAATTATCAGCTTAATACTGATTTTGGCCATACTTTAGCTATCGCGCTAGATTTTCAGCAAAGTGCTCATCAACCTAATCATTTTGGCGCAGCGCCAGCATTAACAAGCCCTATGCAAGCGGGTGGATTTATTGGCGATACTCAACAAGGTGGCAGTTGCAATGTCAATGAATTAACCTTTAACCCGCATTGTAATGGTACCCATAGCGAAACTATTCGCCACATATGCGATGCCGATAATGCACTATCGCTGAGTATTGCCGCGCTTGAATTGCCGCCCTTAATGCCATGCCCTTTAATTTCAATTACCCCGATAACCGCGAGCGAAACTAACGACGACTATACGCCAAGCTTTGCCGCCAGTGATATGATAATTTCTCGCGCGCAGCTCGAACAGCAGCTTGCGCGTTATCACGATCAACAACTGCAGTGTTTAGCAGTAAGAACGCTACCCAATAGCGATGATAAATGTCAGGCAAACTACAACAGCCATAATCAACCGGCCTTTTTCAGCCGTGATGCTGTGCTATACCTTAACGAGCGAGGAATTGAACATCTTATCCTCGATCTGCCTTCGTTAGACCGGCTTAATGATGACGGGCTACTGACCTGCCATCATTTATTTTGGCAAGTTATCGAAGGCGCGCATCAACCGAGCCCAAATAGTTTACTTAATAAAACCATTACCGAAATGGCTTACATTGACAATGCCATAAACGACGGTTTTTATTTTCTTAATCTACAAACACCGGCTTTTATTAATGATGCAGCACCAAGTCGCCCTATGCTATATCAGGCAGAGCTTATAGCGAGCTAACTTGGATTACAGAACTGAACTCGAGCAACAGCATTGATAACATAGCGCTGGGCAATAATAATTAAAAATGAGTACAAGATGAGCAACGAAAGCAATAACCAAGCAAATATTGACGCTAATATCAATTCATTAGCTTACGCAATAAATTTAGATCGTAACGATCCGCTTAGCGCAATGCGCGAGCAATTCTCCATTCCCAAGCAAGCAGATGGCACTGATGAGTATTACTTCACCGGCAACTCGCTAGGGCTACAACCTAAATTAGCCCGCGCCGCGGTTATTGAATTACTGGATTCGTGGCAAGAGCGCGGCGTAAAAGGTCATTTCGAAGGCGAATTCCCTTGGTTGCCTTATCATGAGTTTTTAACTGAACAAGCGGCAGAAATTGTCGGTGCATTACCCAAAGAAGTAGTGATGATGAACTCACTAACCGCCAATTTACATTTTATGATGGCAAGTTTTTATCAACCCACTGCGCAACGGTCGAAAATTTTAATCGAGGATCATGCTTTTCCGTCTGATCACTATGCGGTGGAATCACAGTTAAAGCATCACGGTAAAAGTGTCGATGACAACCTACTTTTATGGACACCAAGAGCCGGTGAAGAACTACTAAACTATCATGATCTTTGGCAAATAATTGAACAACACGGGGATGAAATAGCGTTAATTTTATTGCCGGGTGTGCAATATTACACCGGTCAAGTATTAGACATGCAGCGTATTACCCAAGTCGCACATGCCAGAGGTATTAAAGTCGGCTTTGACCTTGCGCATGCGGCCGGTAACATTGAGTTAGCGTTACATCAATGGCAAGTCGATTTTGCTTGCTGGTGCAGTTATAAATACCTCAACAGCGGCGCCGGCTCTGTCGCCGGCTGTTTCGTCCATCAAAGACACGTAGAAAACACTGAACTGAACCGCCTTGCCGGTTGGTGGGGACATGACAAATCGAGTCGCTTTAAGATGGAGAATACCTTTAAAGCTATTCCTACAGCAGAGGGCTGGCAATTATCCAATCCACCGGTGTTATCACTTGCTGCTGTACGAGGCTCTTTTGATACCATTAAATTAGCCGGTGGTATGCCGGCCTTGCGGCAGAAGTCATTACTACTAACCGATTACATGATGAGCTTGATACAGACAGAACTTGGCGAAAAAATTCGTATTATCACCCCACAAGAGTCCAGCGAGCGCGGTTGTCAGTTGTCGCTAATGATTGATGTGCCTGGTCTTGATGGCAAAGCCATGTTTAATGCTTTAGAAAAAAATGGTGTTACCACCGATTGGCGTGAACCGAATGTTATTCGGGTAGCGCCAGTGCCTTTATACAATAGTTTTCAAGATATTTATCATTTTGTTAGAATTTTAAAGGAGTGCCTCTAATGTCAACAAGAGAGAAAATCACCATCGCTGGTGCTGGCCCCGTTGGAACACTACTTTCTGTGATATTAGCGCGCCAAGGTCACCCGGTAAGTTTATTTGAGTCACGAGCGGATTCTCGAACCCATAGTATTTATCAAGGTCGATCGATTAACATTGCGCTGTCTGATCGCGGTTGGCTGGCGTTAAAATCGGTCGGTCTCGAAGCCGAAGTAAAACAGCATGCCATTGCGATGAATAAGCGTGTCATGCATGCTATTGACGGTACCATTACCGAGCAAGCATACGGCCAAGAAGGCCAAGCAATTTGGTCGGTTTCTCGTGCGGGTATCAACGAGCAATTACTTGAGTTAGCGGAGCAAGAGCCCTTAATCGATATTAAATTCGAACAGCGCTTGGTCGATGTTAACTTTACCGACGCCAGCGCTAGCTTTAGCCATGAACATCACATTGAAAAAGTATCGGCCGAGCTGTTATTTGGCGCTGATGGCGCTTATTCAAAAGTGCGGCGTTTAGCTCAAGAAACTCCCCGCTTTAGCTATAATCAATCTTATATGCCACAAAGCTATATTGAATTACACATTCCAGCGAATACAGATGGCTCATTTAAAATGGCCAAAGATGCCTTACATATTTGGCCGCGTAAAGCCTTTATGTTAATTGCCCTACCTAACCCTGATGGCTCGTTCACCTGTACTTTGTTTTTAGATTTTCAAGGTCAGGTTTCATTTTCATCGTTAACAGAGCGTGCTGAAGTCACCGCGTTTTTTGCAGAGAATTTTGCCGATGCGATGACATTGCTGGAAAACCCGATAGACGAGTTTCTCAGTAAAACCGCCAATCCGTTATTTCTGCTTAAAGTCGATCCTTGGGTGATCAATGACAAAGTCGCCTTAATTGGTGATGCTGCCCATGCGATGGTGCCATTTTATGGTCAAGGCATGAATTGTGGCTTTGAAGATTGCCGGGTATTAGATGAATTAATTACCCAGCATCAACATGACTGGTCAAAAATATTCCCCGCTTACCAGCAAGCACGGAAAATAAACGCCGATGCCATCACTGAACTAGCGAAACGAAACTTTGTCGAAATGAGTGAGCTTTCAGGTCAGGCAAAGTTTTTATTACAGAAAAAAATTGAAGCAGAGTTTCACAAGCGCCACCCAAGCCTTTGGACACCACTGTATACTATGGTGACGTTTTCACCTTTATTACCTTATTCACAGGCCTTAGCCTTAGGTGATATGCAAGAGAAAATTATGCAACAAATCATGCAAATACCCAATATTGAAAGTTGCTGGCAAGCACCATTTGTTTATGATGAGTTACAGCAACTCGCACAAGCGGCACTAAACGCTGACGAAGCTAATATTTCTGCCCAACAAAATGCAGCAGGCCATCGTCATGACTAAAGCTAAGCCAAATAAAATCCAGCCAAAGCAAGCTAAAGCCACGTCAGCACCTGACAATAAAAGTAATGTCGCTGGCTGTCCTTTTCACCAGCAACCAAGCGCCGCAGAAGATAATTTTCGCGCACTAGAAGACGGTATTCATCAAGATTTCAATAATGAGATGTCTTACGGTGATTACCTACAATTGGACCGCGTGTTATCCGCGCAAAAGCCACTAAGTGGTGAGCATGATGAAATGTTGTTTATCATCATTCATCAAACCAGCGAATTATGGTTAAAACTAGCCGGACATGAGTTGCAAAGTGCCATTGATTATATAAAAGCTGAAAATTTTGGCCCCGCTTTTAAAGTTATTGCCCGCGTAAAACAAATATTTTTGCAACTGACCCAGTCTTGGAATATTTTATCGACCCTCACCCCCAGTGATTACCTAAAGTTTCGAGATGACTTAGGTCGCTCATCCGGCTTTCAATCTAGCGGTTATCGTAAACTAGAATTTTTACTGGGCAATAAAAGCGCCGATATGTTGAAAGTTCATCAAGCGAACAGCAGCGCCTATCAAGAATTGGATGGCTTACTGAATCAAAACAGCTTATACGATGAAGTGATTATTGCGTTAGCAAAAGCAGGTTTTGATATTGACCAAACCCTCAGCCAACGTGATATTACGCAGCCCTACCAACGTAACGACAGCGTATTGGCGGCGTGGCTAAGTGTTTATCAACAACCGGAAACCTATTTTGAACTCTATGAATTAGCAGAAAAGCTGGTCGATATTGAAGACGCATTTCAACAGTGGCGTTTTAAGCATATGTATACCGTACAGCGTATTATTGGCTATAAAAAAGGCACGGGGGGTTCGTCAGGGGTGGGCTTCTTGAAAAAAGCCTTAGATGTCAGTTTTTTTCCTGAGCTGTTTGAAGTGCGAACCCACTTATAATAAACAATGACGATAGCGAGCGCTGAACGAATATTTTCTTTAGTTCGGCGCTTAAACCATAGCTTAAGCCAAGTATTAGCCCTCCAATACAAACAACAACTCCGCTAAATCAGGCTGCCATTGGAAGCTTTTTAATTTAATACCCGCGCCAATAACCACAACTTGCTCATCTTGCAGTAAATCACGTTGCCTAACAAAGTGTTCACTGCCGGGCGCAAATGAAATTCTACCTTGAGCATTAATCACCCGATGCCAAGGCACGCCTTGTCCGCGCCACCCCTCTTGCGGCACAGCGCCTAAGGCTTTCCCCACTAATCGAGCACGACCAGGCAAACCTGCGAGATCGGCAATTTGCCCATAACAAGCCACCTGCCCCTGCGGGATAGCCTGCACAGCTTGCCAAATTTTTATATGCTTGCTATTAAGGGGTTTGCTATGAGTTGAAGTTATATTATTTTTTGCTACCAAGGTAAAACACTACCATTAGAATGTTTAAAAACGCCGCTGTCGGCCATGGTTAAGTGATTAATTAACCCAACTAATTTTCTAGCACAATCACCAGCGCTGATATCGCCGCCATAGTTCACCATCTCGGTTTGCACATATCCTGGGTGATATATGCCAACTGCAATGTTTTGACTAGCAAGGTCATGACACAATGACATTCCTGCCGCATTTAATGCCGCTTTTGACATTCGATAGCCATAACGTCCACCAGAGCCATTATCACTAATAGAGCCCATTCTAGAGGTAATAAGGGCTACTTTACCGCCTTTATTTAGTTGCTCTCGTAAGCTTGCAACTACTCTTAGTGGTGCCAAGGCATTAACTTCAAACTGTTCGCGTATGGTATTTAGATCTAGGCTACTAAGACTTTCATCTCGCAAGATACCAGCGTTACAGACCAATGTATCGATGTTGACATCTGCTAATGCGCAAACCATATTGACAATACCCTCGTCGCTAGCAACATCTATATTTTCAATTATATTGACTGAAAGAGCTGATAGCTCTGCAGAAGAGTGTCGACAAAGTGCAAAGACATTATCGCCTTGATCTTGAAAGTGCATGCACATCGCTAAACCTATGCCACGGTTTGCACCGGTAATGACAACATTTTTGCTCATTTTAATACCCTGACCTTAAGTGAATTTATTTTTATTGCCGAAACATACTAATTTCAATAGCTAGCTGTTGCTCAATAAAGCACCTTGCTTTTGAATATTTATTCTCGTACATCATGGAACACTTACTTAATGTAATTGCTATAAAACTAAAAAACCACTTCAAGTGAAGTGGTTTTTAATATTTATCAAATGATAAGTTTTACAAAATGCTAAGTTTTATTCGCCACACTTGCCTTCTTTGGCTTTTTTAGCTTTACCTTCACCACATTTGCCTTCGCCACATTTACCTTTGGCATGGGCTTTCATTTTAGCTTCGCCACATTTACCTTCGGCATGGGCTTTCATTTTATCTTCGCCACATTTACCTTTAGCATGAGCTTTGGCTTTGCCTTCACCACATTTGCCTTCACCGCACTTACCTTTGGCATGAGCTTTCATTTTATCTTCGCCACACTTGCCTTCGGCCATAGCTTTGGCTTTACCTTCACCACATTTGCCTTCGCCACATTTACCTTTGGCTTTATCCTTCATCTTACCTTCGCCACATTTACCATCTTCATGAGCGTCAGCAGCTACTATGGTCATGACATTTGCCACAGCAAATGGGTTAGTTTCTGCTTTTGCAGGCATAGTTGCCGCTACAGTTAATGCGAACAAGCCTAATAAAGCCGCCATTGAAGATTTTTTAATTAATTTCATTTTGTTTTCCTTTTAATGTTTCAATTTGACACTACATCTATAAGTATAGCTATTTACAAAGACCATACACGGTATAAATAAATTTCAAACACTATAAATTTTTTTACGTTTATGACAATAATTTTTGTTATTTTTTACCACACAATCGAGACTAGCGTTATATCTATGAAACCACAAGTAAAAAAACACCTTAGCCCATAGAGATGTCCGGTCGAATCTTAGCGGCTGACATGCTTAGGTCAATAGCATTAATTATCCTGTTAAATTTTCTAAAATCCAGCACATAAACCAGTTGAATTACAGCTTAACTTTACCAGTTTCACTAAAAAGTAAGCCCGTTAACTCTTCAGTGATTTGCCGATAGAACAATAAGTTGTTAACATCTTTGTAACATAGTATTTCAATAGATCTATGAATAAATAAAAAAGGTAATCCTAAGAATGAAAGCGATGTATTTCCCCCTCATGTTGTTGCTATGTATTGCTACGGCAGATGCAGATGATTGGCAACACTTGTTTCAAAGCGCAAAATATCAAGACGTAAAAATATCTCCAGATGGCAAACATTTAGCCGTTGCCATGGACTCAGAAGGCAAGCGAGCATTAATTTTTATTTCCCGCAGTACAATGAAAATGGTCGGTGCAACTAAATTACCCAATAAAAATGAAGTCGGCAGTTACTATTGGGCCAATAACGAGCGAGTGGTGATTAAAATTTTTCAACGCCGACCTTGGCAAGAGCAATTGGGCTTTTACGGTGAATTATTTGCCGTTAATTTTGACGGCAGCGATCCTGAACTGATTTATGGTTATCGCAATGTTGATAACACTTTAGGCACTCGTACTAAGAAGAAGAAAAAAATAGATGGTTGGGCCGACATTGTCGATATGCTGCCAGACGAAAAAGATCACATTATAATCAGTTCAACCCCCTTTGGCAGTAGCTTTGCCGGCTTGCATAAACTTAATATTTATAATGGTCGAACAAAAAAATTAGTCATTGGCTCCCCGGTTGCCGATGCCAATTTCATTACTGATGAGCAAGGTGAAATAAAATTAGTCACTGGCATCAACAAGCAAAATGCTATTGAGGTCCATATTCGCAAAGCTGATGATTGGCAAGAATTAGCCGCCGAAAAATTTGGCAGTAACTTCACTCCATTAACATTCGATGAGACCGGTGAAAATTTATTTGTCAGAGATAATTTTCAACAGGATAAATTAGGCTTATTTAAGTTGAACTTAACCAGTGGTAAAATGACGTCTGTTTTTTCCAATGAAAATGCTGATGTAGGGCATGTGAAATTTACCGCCGATGGTAAAAACATCTACGCGGTTGCAATTCAAGACGGCTTCCCAAGTTACCACTTAATTAATCCCGAACTTAAAGAAGCACAAGTATTTAAACAGCTTGTCGCTGCGTTTCCAGAGCAATCAATCAATATAACCAGTCGCACAAAAAAAGGTGACATTTATATTGTCCGGGTGTCATCTGATATTGAAGCGGGTCAATTTTATATGTATGACCACGTCAATAACAAACTGTCGGGGCTATTCAAATACTACCCTAATATAGCCACCCAACAGCTGGCTTTCACTGACCCCATTGAATTTATGTCTTCTGATGGGTTTAAAATAAGGGGCTATTTTACCCAAGCGAAAAAGCAAACCGTTGACACTATCGCGCCTTTGGTTGTTTTAGTGCACGGTGGTCCGCATGCACGTGATTATTGGCAATATTCGAAAGATGTCCAGTATTTAGCGCTCAATGGCTATTCGGTGTTACAAGTTAACTTTCGTGGTTCGACCGGCTATGGTGAAAAATTTCATAATGCGGGCTTTAAAAACTGGGGCGCGAGTATCCAACAAGACATCTATGAAAGCTACCAATGGGCGATAAAATCAGGGCTTGCAAGCAAAAATAACGCCTGCATTATGGGTGCTAGCTTTGGTGGTTACTCGGCACTGCAAAGTGCGATTAAATACCCCAAAACATACCGTTGCGCTATTGCCTATGCCGGGGTTTATGATCTTGATTTAATGTTTGAAGCAGGTAACATCAAAAATTTTTATTCCGGTAAAGCTTATTTACATGAAACTTTAGGTAAAGATGAAGCCGCTCGCAAACAGATGTCTCCTGTACATCATGTTGATAAAATTAAAATTCCATTGTTTATCGCGCATGGTGAAAAAGATAGCCAAGTTCCTTTTGAGCATGCCGAAAGACTAAAGGCGGCGCTAGATGAGGCAAATAAACCTTATACATGGCATACCTTTAGTCGAGAGAGCCACGGCTTTTTTGACCCTGAAAATAGAGCTGAGTACATGAAGAATGTTTTAAGCTTTTTGAAGAAAAATATTTAGTCGCCGAGCGAACTATTAATTTAAATAAAGAGAAGGGGAATATAAGTACCCTTCTCAATTTTAGCTGTTATGATGTGCTTAATGCTTTGTTTGCTCGAGGCTTACACTGAATAATTTCACCCTAAAGCTAGTGAAAAAGACTATTAATCAAACAACCAATAGACAAAGTCTAACCATTTGAAATAGCCATTATAAAACTACCTTGACTTACGCTTCCTTCGCCTAAAACGATATCACGACTAAAGTATGCATACGCCGAAAAACCCTCTCGTTCAAAAAATAATTCTAGCGCCTATGGAAGGTGTTGCCGATGAATTAATGCGTCAGATGCTAACATCATTCAACCGTTATGATTTTTGCATAACAGAGTTTGTTCGCATTGTTGACGCATTATTACCTAAACATGTTTTTAGCCGGATTTGTCCTGAGATAGAGCGCGGCTGTGTTACCCAAAGTGGTACGCCTTTGAGAATGCAACTACTTGGCCAAGAGCCCGATTGGATGGCTGAAAATGCCGTTCGAGCACTCGACATGGGTTCGCACGGTATTGACGTGAATTTTGGTTGTCCAGCCAAAACGGTCAACAAAAGTAAAGGTGGCGCGGTATTACTCAACGAGCCGGAAAAAATTTATCAAATACTGAGTAAAATTAGAAGCGCTATTGATATTGACGCTATATTATCAGCAAAAATACGGCTTGGTTTCAACGATGCTTCAAAGCTTGACGAAATTGTTAGCGCCATACAGTCAGCCAATGTTAACCAGTTAACTATTCATGCCCGCACCAAGCAGGATGGTTATCGTCCACCGGCTTATTGGCACTTTATTGCAAAAGTAAAAGCAAAATACCCTATCGAAATATTTGCTAATGGTGAAATTTGGAATAAAAAGGATGCACAAAACTGCATTGAACAAAGCCAAACAGCTAACTTAATGCTTGGCCGTGGCGCGTTAGCGCTGCCCAATTTAGCCAATGTAATTAAGTTTGATGAAGCACCAATGCCTTGGTCTGAACTCAATAACTTGTTAAAACGCTATAGCGAGTTAGAGTTGCAAGGCGATAAAAGCTTTTACTTTTCAAGTCGCTTAAAACAATGGTTACGCTACTTAAAATTGCAATACCCTGAAGCCGACAGACTATTTAACGCCATAAAACCCTTAAAAAATAAAGATGAAATCCTTCATCATATAGATAGTGTGGTTTAAGCTAACAAAATAAAATTCCGCTATTATTCTTATGAGTAATAATCAAAATTTTGATAAAAAAAGTCTTAAACTAACGCAGCTTTTTAACATTTAACAAGGTAATATAATTGTTAGTAAAGACAATTAAATCACCTAGATGAGAAGTAGCAATAGTGAAGAACGGTTCAGAGTTAAGAGCACGATATAACGACGTCAATCGCGGTGTATACTTTATTGGCACAACGCCGCCGAAAAGTGATACGCCAATCGAGCAAGTATCTATTATTGCTGATAAACTGCTCGAACGAGTTAGCGACATTGACGTTGATGGTTTAATTGTTTATGACATTCAAAATGAAGATTCTCGTACTTCAAGACCGCGTCCGTTTCCTTTTAAGTTGACTCACGACCCTCGACTTTACGCTGCACTTTTAAACCAAAAATCAACCAGACCGGTGATCACATATAAGAGTGTCGTGCAATCAAATGGTGAAGATTTCAATCAATGGGCTAACGAAGCTTGGCATGACTATGGTGTGCGCGATATCGTGCTCGTTGGCAGTCCTTCAAAGCAAAACAATATTAGTTTACCTTTAGCTGAGGCCTATAAAACCTTGGTAGCCAATGAAAATGACTTTTTCATCGGCGGCATCACTATCGCAGAGCGTCACGCGAATAAAGGCAATGAACACACTAAGTTAATTGAAAAGCACCAACAAGGTTGTAACTTTTTTATTTCGCAGGCCATTTACAATGCACAAGCCACTATTGATATGTTGACCCGATACGCAATTGAATGCCAGCAACAAGGCCTAACGCCACAACGCATTATTTTAACCTTCTCACCTTGTGGTAGTAAAAAAACCTTAAAATTTATTGAGTGGCTTGGGGTGAGTGTGCCCGAAGCGACAAGTTTACGTATTTTAAATGCCGAACGACCGTTATACGAATCGATTAGAATTTGCAGCAACACCTTAGTACAGATAATGGATGCAGTATTACCCTATAAATTACCATTAGGGCTTAATATTGAGAGCTTAACCAACCGAAAAGAAGAGATTGACGGTTCAATTTTACTCTATAAACTATTGCGCTCAACGATGGATAATTATTTAGCTAAACAAGAACTCAGTGGCCTTGCGACTGGTTAGTTATCGTTTAATACCGCCTTTATGGCTAGGCTTATCTATAATGAGTCATAACTCACTATTTAATAACAAGGATTTTACACTATGTCAGGTACAGCAATGGTGGTGGCAATTGTCTTTATTTCAGTAGGTTTTGGTGTGATGTACGACATGTACAAAAAACATTTAGAATTCAAAGAAAAAACCTTAAATCACAACAGTCACAGTAATGAGCAAGCCGTTGCTATGATGAAAAAAGTACAAACCCTTGAAGAGCGGATACAAGTGTTAGAGAAAATTGTTACTGATGAAGGCTACGACGTACAAAAAGAAATTAATAAACTATAGCTACACGCTAACGCTATTGGCCATCTTGTTAATATTAAAGTGTTAATATGAAATTAATCATGAGAACTGAGTTTGATAACTTAAGAAAAAATCCCCTGCATGACTATCAGAGCGATATAAATGGCGACAAGCAAGTGATTAAAATTTATCGAAACGAACGGCTTATTGCGAAAAAAATCACGCTAAAAAAGTCAATTCGCTATTTTGCGGTCAAGGGTTTTGAACAGTTCCTCATTGATGAAAGTGACTAAGCACTGGCTGTTATTTATTTCTTCTGCAACGAACAGCTAATATTCCGCCAGCACAAATCCTGCTAGGAGAACTCTTAAGCAATTCATCATGATGGTACTGACAAGTTTCGTAACACTTAGCGCCACTATTCTACTCGTTCGACGCAGCAAGATTTGTTAAGCTAGCAGGCAATAAGGGGTATATAATGAATAAAGAGCTTCAAGGGTTATTTCTCTGCTTAGCAGCATTAGGCTTTGCTTATACGATACTGATGTTATTACTCATTTTGGTGTCTGGTATTAAGCTTTTTAAAACAATCAGTTTAGTATTCACGCTTTCAGCATTACTTTTTACACTCGGCTTATCGAAACAAGTAAAGCAGCGTATAAAACAAAAATTGAGTAAAATAATGCCTTTTCAAGCTGAACGATATTCAGCATCTTAAGTTGGCGGATTCACTATTTCAATGCGTACTACTAAGTAGTTAAAAGATAAAACGCTGAAAAGTGAATATACGCTTACTTGCCATGTTTTCCGCTAATTTTCGGTGACTACTCTTCAAACGGATCAGTCAAAGAAGCCAGAGTTTTTCCGTGTGGTATAGGTTGTTTAGTTTCAGGGTCTACTTGCACAAAGACAATATCGTCAGCCAAACATATGGTTTTTTTAGTTATCTTATTACGCATAAGACATGTAATGGTAATTGACGTACGGCCAACCGCTTTCGTTGATAAACCAAACTCGACTACATCACCTTGTTGCGCAGGCGACTCAAAATTTATTGCACCTATGTGCTTTGTTACCAAGCAATTTGTTTCGAGCTGACAAATGGCATAGATGGCAGCCTCTTCATCAATCCAAGCCAATGCTCTACCACCGAATAATGAATTAGCATAATTTAAATCATTAGGTAAAATTAACCGACGAGATAGAAAACGCATAGATATCCTTGTGTAGGTATATAACAAGCTAATGACAAAATAGCCTTAGCTCATAGTTAACTTATAATGACGTTGAAAAACTAAATCGGCTTAGCAGCAATGAGCGCTTTAACTAAGTCTAAACCCGACTGTTTACTTTCAGGTAAATCGATGTCTGTGGTAGATAATGCATGAGTTCTATCGCCCCACTTTACAATGTGTGCACTCCAGGTTAAACCACCGCCAAAAGCAGGAAGTAACACATAAGACTGCTTGGCAATAAAACCCTCTTCTATAGCTTCGACAAAAGCGACTAATGTTGTTGCTGCCGACATATTGCCATATTTATGGATATTGATAAAAACTTTATCCCTGTCCATTTTCAAGCGTTTTATCAGCGTATCGATAATACGTAAATTAGCTTGGTGAGGTACAACACTGGCCATTTGATCGGCACTAAGCTGTGCTTGCGCCAGTGCTTTTTCACACGCTTGTGCCATACCTGACACCGCTTTTTTAAAAATTTCTTGCCCTAAGAACGCCCAATTACTTTGCCCAAGCATACGGCCTTTATTGGCATATTTCATTCCCCAGCCTTCAACAGAAAGTATGTCTCTAGATTCACCATAGCAACCTAAAGCCTGAGTTATAACGCCGGTCTCTTCCGTGCTTTCTTCTAAATAAAGTGCTGCAGAGCCATCACCAAATAGCACAGCAACATCGCGATTACTCCAGTCCATAATAGGTGAAATAGTTTCGGCGCCAATCACCAAGGCCGATTTAACTACGCCACTTTTAATCATAGAGGTAGCAACACTTAAACTATACATACCTCCGGTACATGCGGTACTAACGTCGATACAGGCGGCATTCTCTGCACCTAATAAGCGCTGCACATTAGAGGCCGCATTAGGACAAAGTTCATCAAAAGTGGTACTGCCAAAAACGATTAACTCAACGTCTTTTGCAGTTTTACCTGCCGCGGCTAAAGCTCTCGCACAAGCTACATAGGCTAACTCGCTAACCGAAACATGAGAAATTCTTCGCTCTTTCATGCCGGTTCTAGACGTGATCCAATCATCGTCCGTTTCTAAAAACGTCGCTAAATCATCATTGCTAAGAATGGCGGGCGGTAAGCACTTGCCCCAACCGGTAATTGCTGCGTATGTCATAGTAAACCTTATTCTGCTGTAATCTCTACTTTAAGTAAGTAAAAACCCTATTTTTATAACAATATCATACTACAAAAGTTTAGCTTTTTATCTGCCATTTTAGGCATTTTTTGCCTATTTTAAGCATTTTAATTACTCAGGCTAAACTTTAGCCATGATAAGGTCGTAGGTTTTGCGCCAGTCTTTATAATCAATGGTAATAGCATGATAAGTTTGGTTTTTAAGCAAAACTAAGGCAGGGAAACCATTTATCGGCATTGCTCGCATTATTTTTATTTCCGCTTGCAGGCTATTGTTCAACTGTTGACTAGTCAATTGTTCTAGGAAATCATGGTCATTTAAACCTATTTCAATCGCTAATTTTTGCAGTGTCTCAATATCTGAGGGATTTTTTGCCTGTAAATAATAAGCCTGCTGAATAGCGGCTAGCATTTCTTGCTCTTTATTAAAGGCTCTTGCCGCAAGTGTCGCTCGACACGCTGGATAGGTAGAACGCCTTGGCTGACATTGCTGCCAAAAGTCAAAATTAAATTGCGTACCAAGCTGCTGAGCTATTTTTTTCCATGTTTGCTGTAAGATCGTTTGCATTTCCGCTGACATAATTGTGTTCGAATCTTTCGCCAACCCGCCAATACCATAGACAATATCAACATGAGTGGCCAGCTCCTTTTGTAGTCGGTTCCAAGTGGGTGCATAACCCCAACACCAACTGCACATAGGATCATATATATAATAGAGCGTAGTGGTCATATTCATTTCGGGTCGTGAAAGCGAGTTGTGCCCCAGCATACCCATTGCAAGCAAATAATTCATCATAATCGCCTTATACATACTCAATATTTAGCAAAAAATTGTCTTAACTGCGATTAAAAAACAAAGTACGAAAGATGTTGTACAACAGATGGCTTCTGTGTAGGGTATTAATTAGTCACTCAAAAACAAGTCACTAATAAGGACATTACATGCTAAAAAAAATAGCCCATTTGATAACAATTACAGCCTTAATCGCCGCGTTTAATAGCTCTGCAATACAAGTATCAGAATGCATGACCACTGAATGCGTCACGTATTTTAAATCATTTAAAAAAGCAGCAAATCGCGGTCACAAAAATGCTATGTATAATTTAGCAAAGTTTTATCACTATGGCTTTGGTACCGAGATTGATAAATCACGAGCGCTTAATTTTTATAAAAAAGCCGGTTCAAGAGGACTGCGCGAAGCCGACTATCAAGCAGGAATGCTATTATTAACCGATCAAGAGAGTTATGACTTTGATGAAGGGGTAAAGTGGTTGCAACGAGCATCGAGAAAAGGGCAACCCAATGCTGCGTTTTTATTAGGGCAAAGTTTTTTTTCTAAGCAAAAATACACTAAAGCCGATGTCTGGTTGGCCATGGTTTATGAAAGTCACCCAACGAAAATTGTCGGTTGGCTTCAACAAGCAATGCAAACTGAAGCTTTTAATGAAAAGAACTTACCGTCATTGCACAATGCACTGCAAGCAACGCCTATTGAAAGATATGAAATTGTTGAATCCGCAGCATCTGATAATATAGAAGTCATAACTGTCACCGGCATGCATAGAAACTCGGCATTAGATCAAATGTTAGATGGCTTTAGAAAACGAATTAAAACTACCGGCACAAGACTGCCCAATATTACTTGCGACCAAAACGTCGCCTGTGTAGAAAAATCGCTAAATGAAATGAAAGACAGTATATGGGTAAGCCAACGATAATTAATGTTAACTAGGGTATTTTTACCGCTAATACCACTAAGGGACCACCATCAATAGCAGGTTAATTGTCATAAAAATGCTCAAGAGGTAACTTGAGCATTTTTTTTGTGCCATAAACACTGACTAAGTTAATTCTGTAGTTAAAGAAGCAGTTACTGGCGTTATGACGCTATTGGATTAACTAACCTTAAGAAGTATTCTTTATTGGTGGATATATTATCGATTTTAATCGGGTAATGCAGTATTTGATTGAAGTAGTTTGCAAACTGCGAGATTTGTAAAACTAATTTTCTAGCATCGTCGATAAACATATTACACACTTGTTTATCTTTTAGTTCTTCGCGATTAATTTGAAATGGCTTTTGTGATGCTGCGGAAATCCATAATGCACTTCTTAGTTTAGCTTGAATAAAGTTCATTTCTGGGTCGGTAACATTTAATGTATTGGTCCATTTAATTACTTTTGTAAGTTGGTCATATAGATGATTGCCGTACGCTTGCTGGTGGCTTTGTGTTTTTATGCTCTCTTGCATTATCGCTAATAAAGGTTTTTGCAATTGAGCAGAAAAAATAGCATTGGTTTTTTGACTGGTTCTAAAGTCAAATCCTTGACCTAATAAATATAGCTCGCCAATGGCGGTGTTGATATTTTTACTTTGTTGAGTGATTTGTGAATATTGATTCGCTATTTGTGAAATTTGAGCATATTCATGGATTTGTGTTAATTTTTTTGGATATCCTGAGCCGTCTAATTTTTCTTCATGCTGTGCTATTGATTCCAATACTAATCGGTTGTCCAAGCCGGCGATTTTAACAATTTCTTTACTTAAAATGGGATGCACTAACTCAGCATCTTTCATACTTTGATTTAATCGTGCATAGCCAATATTTTCAAAAAAAAGTACCGAGGTAAGCTCAAATAATTCGTTTGGCGAATAATTATTTGCTTTACCCACATGCATGCCAAACACTAAATTTAACAGCGTGTTCTCGTAAGCCGAAGGGTTTAAGTGCGAAAATACGTTTAAGTGCTCAACAATTTTATTTGGTATTGAATCTTGATTTATATACTCAGAAATAGTTGCAAGTGTTTCTTTTAGCTGAAAATTATTTAATACCGGGTTCATTTTTGCCAGTCGAAGAATCGGCGCTAATAAATCTTGAGTGGTTTTTTCTTCAGTAACGGCAATAGCTTCGTCATGCCCTATCACCCCTGATTTTTTTAGGTGATTTAATTTTATACGAATTTTATCTGTAATTTCAGTACCCGCTTTTAAGAATACTCTTTTTCCCTCAGGATCTGTAATATCTTTGCTGATGCCGCATTCAATGCCTGAACTTAATATATTGCATTGATATTGTCTTGAGGTCTCTTTAACAAGTGGGTTAATAACTTTCACATTCGATCCTTGAATTTATTATTATACAATCTAACTCCAATGAAGTTAACTATAGGAATGAATGGAGATATTTACAAAGAAAATATTAAATACTCGAAAATAAATCAACTAATAATCAAAGTTTTAATTATTTTTGGCCAAATTTAGCGGCTATTAGGCAGGCGATAAAATTTTATAACATGGCGAAATATCATCGCACCATAGACTTTAGTTTTCATTGTATTAATCATCTTGCTACTTGATTAATTTTTCACTGTCTTCTGCCGGCTTTATTAACGCTTAATAGCGATTAATCAATGCCAAGTGATCATTGAAGTCATGGTCTATCCCAATGAGTTATTTTGTTGCCCAAATTAGCCAACATTGATGACCAAGTATTGCTGACAGAAATTAACCTTGTTTACAAAATCACTCGCTAAGCCAGATGTCAGCATAACATGGTGGTTTTAAGTCTTGTTAGCGCAGGTTAACGGTCCTTATTAACCATAATATATATTCGGCCCATGCTGCGAAAAAATAGCTGATGAGCTTTAGCGCAATATATTCCTTTTAAAATCACGACTAAGCATTAGCAGGTGCTTGGCCTGCTAATGCTGAGGAAAAATTTTCTCTAAATTACAAGTCGCGTAATGAAACCGGAAAATCGATAACATCCACTGCGCTTAGCGAACGTTAACTTCAAGCTAACCTTGCCTCAAGACAACAGGTTAAACGAACATAGCCACAATATTTTCGCGTGCCTGTAGACAAAATAACATTTTATCTAGGTGATAAACCTGAGCATATTTGACCACTAATTACCGTGAAATAGCGCTCTATTAAGTTATCACGTTACAAGTTCAGCATGCGCTTTTTTAATCTTTCTAAATCAATCGCGTTTGAGCGTACGGTGAGTTTAATATGACTATATTCATATTCTTCCTTAGTGACACTCATGCTTGAGCGAATTTCACCTATAATGCCTTTAGCGGTATAAGGAATAATAATTTCATCTTCAATCATCTCCTGCTCAGCAACGCCAACGATATATTTATGCAGCTTAGTAATATCAAGCGGGTTGCGGGTCGATGTCATCATGGCATCAGGAAATTCATTCATCAACGCTTGTTGTTGTTCAAGGCTAAGTTGATCAGACTTATTCAGCACCAATAGTTTTTTACTCTCTTCAACACCAACTTCTTCCAGCACTTCATGTACCACATCGAGCTGTGAGCGAAATGATGGGTCTGAAGCATCAACCACATACAACAATAATGATGCGTCATGTGCTTCTGCTAAGGTTGAGTGGAATGAAGCGACTAAATCGTGCGGTAATTTTTTAATAAACCCGACCGTATCTGACACCAATATTCGAGGTTGAGTGATGGGATGTAAGGCACGAACCGTGGTATCAAGCGTGGCAAAAAGTTTATTTTCTCCGACAACATCACTGCCCGTAATAGCACGCATCATCGATGATTTACCGGCATTGGTATAACCGACCAAAGCAACACAAAAAAGCTCAGAACGTTGGCTACGTCGACCTTTCATTTCATGTTGAACACTCACTAACTCGCGCTTGAGGTCGGCTAATTGGTCGCGCACTGCACGGCGGTTTAGCTCTAGCGTCGTTTCGCCAGCGCCTTTACCCATTTGACGCTCTTTATCACCACACGATGATTCACGAAGTCGTGGTGCTACATAATTTAGACGAGCAATTTCAACCTGTAATTTCGCTGTTTTAGTACGAGCATGGCGACTAAATATTTCAATAATAATACCGGTACGATCAAACACCTCAACGCCTAATTGATTTTCGACATTACGCAGCTGTGATGGACTTAAATCGCAATCAAATACCACCACATCAGCACAGGCGAACGGTAAATTTTCTGATGGGATATCTGATGGCATAGCGCTAAGCAGTGTTTCATCCACTATTTCCTTAGCTGAGCCTGCAGATAAGTCTTCAATTTCTTCATTTTCTTCAACCTCACCTTTGTTACCTGTCAGGTGAGCTATTTCAGCCAGTTTACCTAAACCCAGTACGTTAACTTTGTTGGTTGAGCTGAGCTTTTGCGATTGTGTGCCAACGACTTTAAACCCTAAAGTCGTTACTAGGCGAGCGAGTTCGGCCAGTGACTCTGTTGCTTCATCACCTTTAAATTGTGGTGTGCAAATGGAAATAAGTAAAGCGTGATTAAGTGATGCTTTTGCTGTTAGTTGCATAATTTTTTATATAAGTGCACTGTGAAGTGCAAACCTAATTTTTTATCTAAAGTAGCTTTATCCTACGCTGTTATAGCTAAGCTTTATAGGGTAATAGAACACTAATAACCATTGAATGAGTGAATAGCTCGGTTAACAAGAATTAAGCGGGTATAGTCAGCGGTTTTTAGCTGCAAATCGCAACAAAGTTTAACCATACCTATAAGTAGGTATACCTTGTTAATAAATAAAAATAGCAGAGCAAAGCCATCAAGCGTATTGAGCTTAGTAATGCCAAAAAACGCAACAGGTTTAAGGTAATAAATCATCAGAGTAACCTCTCGTTTAGACACTAAACCAATTTGTATTATGAAAATTAAATGCTGAACTCAAAAATCCCCTACCGCAGTAGCAATGAATATCAGGCATTTAAATGTTTCTTATTTTACTTTCCTTCAACCTTCACACTTTGCGCTACTTTATAATTAGCTTGATGGTGGTGTTAAGTGCTGGTTTACGACTTCTACAAGCAAGCCTACTCAGGCCTAACTTATAAGTCCTGATGTTAAAATAACAAAAGCATTCATAAGTTCAATATTTTTATTAGAAATAACCTCGACACTGCTGGTGACGAATGGGCATACCGTTATTATCAATGGCATAAGCTTGTTAATGCAAGGTTCAGCCGAACTGCATAAAAGCCCTGATGAATATCGACAAGGATTTGGTACTGGCTTAACTATCGTTAAACCGGTGGTGAGTAAATTTAGTTGCCAGATAGAGGTATGCTTTGACTAGCATCCGCAAGCGATTACTACGATTTCGAATAAGGTTAAAAAAAGCGCCTGAAGGCGCTTTTTTTTGTGTTTTATAACTTAAAACGGCATCTTCATCCCCGGTGGCATTTGCATACCGCCAGTTAAAGCACCCATTTTATCTTTATTTTGCTCTTCAACACGACGTACCGCGTCATTCATTGCTGCAGCGACTAGATCTTCAAGCATATCTTTATCATCTGCCATGAGACTATCGTCGATAGCTACACGGCGAACGTTATGATTACCTGTCATGGTTACTTTAACCATACCAGCACCAGATTCACCAGTAACTTCCATATTAGCTAGTTCTTCTTGCGCTTTAGCCATTTTTGCTTGCATTTGTTGGGCCTGCTTCATTAAGTTGCCCATGCCACCTTTCATCATAATTTTTTCACTCCAAAAGTAATATGCCGCCAAAGATAGTGCTTAACGACTAAAATTTCAAGTAGCGATTAACGTGCTACTACAGTTTCTTGATCAAGTTCTGCTTGAAATTGTTGTTGCAGCGCAATAACAATTTCATCTTCCGCCAGTACCTGTTTGGCATATTCATAGCGCTTGGCATTAATATCCGCTTGGATCTGATAAGGGTCTGCAATGGTTTTATCAACAATATTTAATTCAACGGTAACTTTACGTTGTAAATATTCGGAAATCCTTGCTTCTAATTGTTTATGCGCTGTGTCACTATTTAAGTGTTTAATCGATTGATCTAATTGTAAAATCAGTAAATCATCGGTAGATTTCTCATCAATGGTGGCATGAATTGCTAGTTGCCTCAGGCGTGCAATCAACGACATGCTATCAATCATATGCGCCCACTTATCAACCTGATTCGCTAATTTTATCGTCGCTGGATCAATAAACTCTTCACTATAGGGTTGCGCTGGTATCGTTGTTAAATCGGCTAAGCTAACCGGCTCAGATTCAATACTTGTCGCCATTTCGCTGGTATTATCCATAGCCTCTACTGTTGGACGCACTAACGCGCCACTAGACTTTTTTCCAGCGTCCTCCAGAGATTTCTTCCGGCTTCTTAACATATTTCGAGTGGCAATTGCGGCTGCCACGGGTGATGCAAATTGCTTTTCTGCTAGGGCTGATGGCGACAAATCAGTCATATCGCTTTCAGCTTCAACAGGCTTAACTTCATCAGTAGCATTAGCTGTGCTGTCTTGCTCAGCATAACCTTCATGAGTTTGTAATGCTTCTGCATCGGTTATTTGTTCAACAAAGGAACTAGCTTGTTGTTCGATGGCTAGCATTTCATCAGCTAACGCTGAATTTTTATCTACATCGCTATCAGGTATAGACGTTTGCTTGAAAGGCACTTCCTGCGGTTGCGTAGCGTTAAGCTGGTTTTGATTTTCTTCAAGCGGCTGAATTACGTCGCCAGTAATCGCGGTATCGTTTAGCGTAATAGCTTCAGCTATCGAAGGGTTAATTGCTATTGGCACATCGTCTATTGGTGCTGATTTTGTTGTATCAATGTTTTCAACAACGTCATCTTTATTAGCCTGTCGAGCTGATGTTGGCTCGATAAGTGATAGGTCATTAATGTCCGTACTTATCACTTCATCAGTGATTTCTCGCCCCGCTACCGGTAAGCTATTAGTATTGGCTAACGGTTTAAATGCTAGCAGCCTTAATAACATCATATCAAATGCCGCTTGTTCATCGTCGGCATAAGGTAAATCTTTTCTTGCCGCTAAGACAATTTGATAATAAAGCTGAACATCTTCAGGTGACATTAGTTGGCAGAATCGCGTCAACATTTGCTGATGCTCGACTGGTAAACTAAAGTTAGTTTCAACAACTTGTGCCATAGCAACTTGGTGCAATAACTGAATGAGATCGGCCGATAGGCGGCTATAACTTGGTGCGTATGAAGCTATGGTCAGCGAAAGCTTCATTAACGCGCTTGAGTCTTGTTTTAATAAGGCGATGAGAATTTTAAAAACCCAATCTCGGTCGACGCCACCGAGCATTTGTTGGACGTCTGCTCTGGATATATTACCGTTACCTTGGGCTATACTTTGATCCGTTAAACTTAAGCAGTCTCGCATGCTGCCTCGTGCAGACTTTGCCAAAAGCGCAATAGCCTCATCGTCAAATGACACCGCTTCTTTTATCAGGATCTCAGTAATTTTATCGCTAATTTGTTTGACCGTTAGCGCTTTTAAGTGAAACTGCAAACATCGCGATAACACAGTTACCGGCAGCTTTTGTGGATCGGTAGTCGCTAGAATAAACTTAACGTGTTCTGGCGGTTCTTCAAGTGTCTTCAATAAGGCATTAAAACTACTTCGTGACAGCATATGCACTTCATCAATCAAGTAGACTTTATATCGACCTCTTGTCGGGGCATATTGAACGTTGTCTAATATTTCTCGAGTATCATCAACTTTAGTACGAGAAGCAGCATCTATTTCAAGTAAATCAACAAACTTACCTTGATCAATATCGACACACGCATCACAGGTACCACAGGGTGTTGCGGTTACTCCCTGAAGGCAATTCAGGCTTTTAGCAAAAATTCTGGCGATAGTGGTTTTGCCAACACCACGCGTGCCAGTAAATAAATAGGCATGATGTAACCTTTGCTGCGTTAACGCATTAACCAACACAGTAACAACGTGTTCTTGGCCCATTAATTCATTAAAGGACTTGGGACGCCATTTTCTTGCTAAAACCTGATAGCTCATTCTTCAGCCTTAATCGCCAGCATATTGCAATAAAGAGAAGACAGATAAATCCATGCCTTCGAGTTTTTTTTCTCCGCCTAAGTCTGGCAATGAGATAACAAATGCAGCATCTGTTACTTTCGCCCCTAAACGTCTGATCAATTTAGTTGTTGCTTCGATAGTACCACCAGTGGCAAGTAAGTCATCAATAATGAGGACATTATCGTCTTTTGTTAAGGCATCTTGGTGAATCTCTAAGGTATCGTGACCATATTCTAGCTGATAATCTTGTGCAAAGGTCGCTCTAGGTAACTTGCCTGGCTTGCGCACAGGCACAAAACCTAAACCCATGGCTAATGCCAATGGTGCACCAAACAGGAAACCACGCGCTTCAGTGCCAACGATTTTAGTGAAGTCGCCATCTTTAAATCTGTCAGCTAAGATAGCTATGGTCAGTTTGAATGCTTCAGCATCATCCAATATACCTGTTACGTCTCTAAACATAATGCCGGCTTTTGGATAATCTGGAATGGTATGAATTGCGGTTTTAAGGGTATCGATTTGTGATTCAGTCATGCTCTAAACGTCTAATAAAATTTTAGTTACAGAATAAAGCAATTCAGCGAAAAATTATAGTAACTGATAACGAGTATTTGACGATATTAGCTCATTTATCAATTTAACTAGCTGTTGTTCATCGATTGGCTTATCAATTATTGCGGAAAATATATCTGTATTACAATGCATTTCTATCGATTTTTGCCCTTGCGTTGTCATAAATATTACCGGTACATTGGCATAGCACTGGTTTTGACGCACAAGTTTAGTTAACTTAATTCCATTCATGATTGGCATTAAGTGATCAATAATCAGTAGATCATAATCGCTAGTTTGCAGCTTTTCAGAAGCCGCTAGCCCGTGATTAGCCGTATCAACAAAATGGCCGTGTGCAATTAACAATTTGCTAAGGCTATCCAATATTACTTGTTTATCATCAACTACAAGAACTTGCATTTTATGGCTAAACTCTTTGAAATTTAATTGGCAAGAACTGTAAACCAACCAGCTAACATTGGCAATAAAGGTGCGGCGAACATCACAAGTATTGCGACGAATAAATGACGTTTAGACGAGCTATCTTTAAAGTTTTCTTCTGACATATGATGCCCTATAGATTTATTGAACGGCGCGGATTGTAGACTAAAAAGCCTAATGAAGGTAGTTTTATTTATTCCAGCTCAAACCGGTATAGTTTTCTTCCTCTTCACAATTACTTGATAATAAAGAATTTTGCTGTAATTATTTTACAAGAAGTGACTATTTAGAGATAAAAAAACCAGCCTAGTCGGCTGGTTTTTGGTGTTTTAGCTATTAGTCTATAGAAAACTATTAGATAGAAACGTTTTTACGTTGCGCGGTATCTTTAATAAAGCCAACCCAACCCTTCGCTGACTTGCGAGTTTTCGGATCTTTCATTGCTAAATTAATCGCTTTATAAGCTTGTTTATACTGTTCTAAATAAAAGTGTGACTCTGCAATACTCATATGCAGTTTACCTTCATTATCAACACCAAGCTCTAGCGCTTTGTTTAAGGCAATAATTGCTGACTTAAACTGCTCATCTTGCTTTAATAACATACCTTGCTTACTGTAGTGCTTAGCAAGATTAGTCATTTTAGCTAATTCGCCATAATACTTAGCGGCTTTATCAATATGCTGGGCAGCATGCCAAGCATTAGCTAAAGAAGATAAGTTTTTATCATCACGCGCGACTAAACCAGAGTCAATATGCTTTTCCAACAACGCAGCGGCTTTGTATGGCACTTCGTTTTGCGAATACAAACTAGCTAAGGTTTTAATTTCAGACTCTTTGACAAGGTAGCCTTGTTTATAAGCAAGGTCTAGTGTTTCTAAACCTTTCTTATAATCTTCAACTAGCAGATAAAACATACCAAGTTGCGTCCACCAAGTTTTATCTTCTGGAAAAACTTGAATAACGGTTTCAAGCGTTTTAACCGCTTCTTGAAATTTCTTAGTTTCGTAATACGAAGTAATTTTCAAGATATAAGGGTTTTTATTTTGCTTGTCGCCATAAGCTGCAATGGCATTATCTGCTGGTACAATCATTTTATCTAACTGTTTCAACATATAATGGGCATTGGCCATTTTAGTCCAAGTATCACCGTCTGATTTACCGGTAAAGTCCATCCAAGCTTTATAATTAACCAGCGCGCCTGCATAATCCTTAGTTTGCATCTGAAGATCAGCAAGTAACTTAATTGAATCGCCGTGGTCACCCTCGTTTAGAATATCAGGTTTTACAGCGGCTTTTAAATATTGAATAGCCTTTGTTTCTTCATTTCCTAACGTGGCATACATTACAGCGATAAAACGGTCAACATAGGCTCTATCAAATGTTTTGTTTGCCTCAATATCCAGCAGTAAAACAAGTGCTCCTGGAATATCATCAGCAGAATAAAGCTCAAAGGCTTTAGCAACCTTTTTACCGACTGCTGGGCCAACAAGTTGAGTTTTGCGTTCTGACTTTTCTGCACCAGCTGCATTTGCAGCTGTTGGCAATTGAATTAGAACAACTGAAACAATTAACAGTAAAGATGTAAAAATCTTATTCATTACTAATTCCCTCCGTCCATTTTAAAGTCAAGTCGTACAGTTAGGCCTACTTGTCGCATGGCTTTACCATCAACAACTTTTGGCTTGTACTTCCACTTACGCAAAGCTCGCTTAGCTTCTTTGTCGAAAACCCGCTTAGGGTCTGCTTCAATGACGTCAACATCTTCAACACCACCAATTTCATTGATAGTAAATGAAAGCGTAACCCAACCTTCTTTACCATCACGAGCAGCTTGTATTGGATACTTAGGCTCGATACGAACAATCGGTGTTGCATCTCCGTCACGACCAAAACCAGCACCAGGTGCTGAAATACCAGCATTTGCCCCAGCCAACTGTAAACCAGGCATATTAAAGGTCAATCCACCCGAGTCGTTATTAGTCTCTGGCTCTGGAGCTTGAGGCTTAGGCGGCGTTTTAGGCGGCGGCGGTGGTGGTGGTGGCACACGTTGACGGCGTTCAGCTGCTGACTTAGGTGGCGTCGTATTAACTTCTACAATAATGTTATCAAGTGGCTCATCCTTGGTTCTATCACCGCTAGAAACAAGAAAGGCCATAAAAGAAAACAATGCAAAAGTTACTGCAGCGCCTAGTAGTATAGATACTAAAAAGCGAACCATAGACTACTCCTTAGCTGCAGCAATAGAAATTCTGTCTATGCCCGCTTCTTTAATTGCATCCATTACTTTAACAACAACGCCATGTTTTGCGTCTTTGTCAGCTTGAATGATTACAACATCAGTTGGTTGCTCAGCTAGTATCTTTTCAATATTAGCCGCTACGCGTTCAATATCTACACGACGCTTGTCTAGCCAAATTTCGCCATTATCTTTAACTGCAATAAAGATATTTGCTGATTTTTGCTTAGACTGATTTGCCGCTTTAGGTTTATTAACTTCAATACCAGCTTCTTTTACAAAAGAAGTAGTTACTATAAAGAAAATCAACATTATGAATACGATGTCAAGCATCGGTGTCATATCAATTGCTGCTTCTTCGTCTTCACGAATACGTTTACGTGCCATTCGAATATCTCTCTAGTGATGAGGTAAACTGTCAACCAGTTTAGCCTTTGCTAGTTTAACTTTAGCGTCTAACCTTGAACTGAAAAACACCCCTGATAATGCTGCAACCATACCCGCCATTGTCGGAATAGTTGCCATTGATATACCAGACGCCATCAGACGCGGATTACCAGTACCTTGTTGTGCCATTACTTCAAACACACCGATCATGCCGGTTACGGTACCCAGTAAACCAATCAGTGGACACATTGCCACTAAGGTTCTAATTGTGAGCATATTTTGCTCTAGTAGTGCTGTCGCTTCGGAGATCCAAGTATCTCTAATTCGATGTGCATACCAAGAAGTAGTATCTTCTCTAGCATCCCAACGTCGGACAATATCGTCCTTCATTGCGGGATAGTTTTTAGATAGAAACCAATAACGTTCTATCATCAATATCCACATCAATAAGAGTGCGAAGGCTACGAAATATAAGACATCGCCACCTGTCGCAATAAAACTCCTGACAGATTCCCAAAGCTCTATCAGGAATAACATTATTTAGACTCCTTCTCTGCAATCGCAGCTATTAAACCAGCGCTTTGCTCGTCTAATTTCTGTAGTACAGATTTACTCTTACCTGCAACAATACTGTGGATTAAGATAAGTGGTAATGCACAAATCAAACCTAAAGCCGTTGTTACCAATGCTAGTGAGATGTTACCCGCCATGATTTTCGGATCACCAGTACCAAATAACATAATCGTTTGGAAGGTCATAATCATACCGATAACCGTACCTAATAGACCCATTAATGGTGCAATGGCAGCGAACATTTTAATTAAGTTAATACCACGGTCAACCTTAGGTGTTTCGCGTAAAATAGCTTCATCAAGTTTAAGTTCAAGTGTTTCCGCATCAACCGTTTTATTGTCGAAGTAAACTTTCAACAAACGCCCTAGTGGGTTGTTATCATTTGGTTGGTCAAGGTTTTTCTCTTGAGCACTAATTTTTGAGCTCATATTACCTAGTACTATCATACGTTCTAATGCGATCAGCAGACCGATAATTAGCAATACTGTGATGGCATAACCAACTTCAGCACCTTCATGATAGAACTGCATTAAGGTTTTCTTACGGGTTTCAAGCGTTAAGATCGCACCACGAGATGGATCAACGAAAAGTGGGGAATAACCTGAAGTTTCACCAAAGAACGAAGACGCTGTATTAGAAATATAACCCGCTGGTTGTTTAGCTAGTGGCTGAACTTGACCAACTTCATCGTTATAAGTTAAGTAACCGTTTTCAGAAACTAGGTTAAAGGTACCAATACGGGTAACTGTTTCAGTAGATTTTGAACCATCTAAGTTAGTCACTTCTGTAGTAAACTTAGAGATTTCGCCTGATTGAGTCATTTCAGTTTGTAAAGCAAACCAAAGTTCTTCAAGTTGTTCAAGCTCAGGAATCGCTTTTGAGTTAGCAATGGCATCTAATTTACTACCGCGGCCTGGATATTCAGCTGAAACAATTGATGTAACAATCGTACCGTAAGCATTAGCTGCAGCTGCACGACTTACGCCGAACATTTCACCTAAAGTACCTTGGGCATTGTCTAACTCAACAGCTTTTTGCGCTAACATAATTTCGTTATCGGCATATTCTTTAGTTAAACGCTTGTTACGTGCTTGTTGATTGGCTAATTCTGTTTTCGCTTTGTTTAATAAGGCTTGCTTATCAGCTCGAGCGGAAGTGAATTCAGCTTCACGTTTTTTATCGATTTTAGCTTCAGAGATTCGGTCATTTTTAACTTGCTTTAACAAGTCATCTAACTGATTAGCTGATGCTGAAGTTGCTACTGTCATTGAAGCAGCAAGTAATAGAAAATTAATAACTTTTTTCATTATTTTGCTCCTGCTGCAAATACGGGTAACTTAGTTAAATCTTTAGGTAATTGATTTCTTGCCATACGGATTGCATCAGTAATAGGTTTCAAGTATTCATCGCCTAAAGCTTCCCATGCACGAGTTTCATTGTTCCAAACCCAAGCATTTTTCATATCAAGAGATTGTGCAACAAAAGAAACACGTCCCATATGAAGGAAATCAGCCGTAAGCATGCGATCACCTAGATCAAGTTCAGCTTGGTAAGCAGCAAAAACAGTACCGTAATTAGCTTCTATTTCATAGGCTTCAAGCACTAAGCGAAACTGTTCAGATACCGATACGTCTGAATCGCCCATAACATCACGTAAGCCAGCAATACGCTCTTTACGTGCTGCAATGTTCATAGGAACATCAAGGTCAACAAACTTATCTAATGTCTCAATCATTTTGTACATCAATGGTACAACACCTTGCTTGGTTTTATCGATACCAGCAATTTGCTTAACTAATGACTTTATATTGGCATTTTGATCATCAACCATAAGTTGAACGTGATCGTTATAACCTCTAAGTACATCGCCTTCATCAACAGTATTACGATACTCAGCTAATAAATCTTGAGTTTGCTCGTAAATATTGTCAATTTTCTTTTGTGATTGACTTGAAGCTTTAAAAATTCTAGCTTCTGCTTTTTGTAGTTCTGTTAGTGAATCTGCAGCAGCTAAGTTGCTTGCTGAAAATGCTAATGCGCCGATTATCGTCGATGCGATAAGGCTTTTCTTGCTTAATTTGGACATAGTTCCCAACCAATTGCTATTGAATTTTGATAACAAGCTTATTGTTAACGCAAATTTAATAATCTGCCATTTTAAGTTTTAATTACTTTAGAATAAAACCATGCAATATTCACAGAGGACAGCCTAGCTGTCAACTAAGTACATTAAAAAGACGCTCTAAATCGCTCATAACGAGCGAAATAAACTTTTTGTAACGTGAATTGAACAAAACATTCAACTAGTAACGAATATTATTGATTTAATCTTTGTTACAGACATCCCTCTAGATTGTAAAAATATTTGCTATACATGTTTTACTAACTCTTTCGTAGTAAGTCAAATTTTATTCTCTAATTGCAGATTAATTTTGCGCATTTGTTTTTTAATTGAACAAAAGCAAATGTTTTCGCTAAATTAGCTTACAGAATAGTAAACTATTGTTCATATTACTAGATGAACAGTTTATTTTAATAAAGTCGTGATAAAGTAGTGATAAAGTCGACAATTATATTGCATCATTGCCTGTTCTAACTAGCGAGACGCCGAAAAATAGCGCTATGCTAACTTCTAAACCAACCTGTTATTGAGTATCTGTTTTTTAAAGCGAACTGGGCTATTGAGGTCACGGAATGTACTTGATCAACATTAAATAAAGTCAGTGAATTAAACGCAGGGGACCAAGATCTTGTTGGTGTGCCGTCTTTTTCAAAAAATTGTAATAGGCCACCCCAGTCTGGATGCCAATTTTCAGTTAAACCTAAGACATAAGCAATTTTCCTTGTCTCACCCGGAATATTATCTATGTGCCGGGTTAAAAAATCACCTCTGCGATACCTTGTAGCCTGTCCGTCAGCGTATGCTAACGCTGGCATACTGGTTATTTCTCTGATCAGGTTTAAGGTGTTATCCGTATTAAGTAGCTCAAGTGCATCCGTGAGTTCATTTAAAGAATTTTTTTCTATTTTATGACGTCCATATAAAAATCCTGCCCCTTTAGCGGCAACATCGTGGATATCTCGATAAAGTTGCTGCTGTGTTGCTATAGGCAGTGCTTTTATCTCGGCATCCGTTGCTTGTTTATTCTGGCCGCCCAAGTGAAAAGCATTGGCGAAATCAACCTTGGTTTCCAGTGATGTTTTTAATTGTTCGAGACTAGTTGGCGCTAAAAAGTCAAAGACTCTAACAATGCCATTTCTAGAAAACTCATCTTTTAAATCCGACACATTTGTCATGCCGTTTGCTTCAATAGTCATTTTGTTCCTATAATTTTTTCGGATTCTCGCCACTTCTAAGCCAACCCGTGATGGACAACCTGTGCCCATTAGCAAATGGTGAAACATAGCCAACTAAATGTTCGACTGGGACTTTAAATATATTAATCTCATTAAACGACGGCACGAAACTTTTTTCTATAGTTAAATCCTTGTTAAGTATATGCAGTGCTCCGCCCCAATCAACACGCCAGTCTTTAGATAAATTGATGACAAAGGCAGCGACTCTATTTTTACCATTCACGTCATCGTTGTGACGATTCAAAAAGTGTCCGGCCTTAAATCGCGTGATCTGGGCATCTAAAAAAGTGATTTCTGGCGCTGCAAGTATTGCTCTAAAAAAGTTTAATACCTCTTCGCTATTTAAAAACTTAACAATGTCATTAAAAAAATGCTCTGGCATTAATTTATCATAGTAAATATCGTAAATGGGAATAGTTTCATAAAAATACTGAAAAGCCTGTTCTGCTTGCTTATGTACTAATTCGGTAAGATTATTTTTATCTTCGCCATGCCATCCTTCTACATCTAAGCTATTTAAATCTTGATGAATGGCATTATTTCTAAAAACTAAATTCCATTGCTCTTGCTTGGTTATGTTGGCATGAATCAAGCTGGCGCTATCATTTGATAAAGCATTCTCTAACTTTACAAAGCCATCGTTTAAAAAATTTTGCTTGAGCTTTGCTATATTATGATTTTTATTCAACGATAATTTCATTTCTTGCCTCAGGTTAAACTGTGAAACACTTTTATTAGCGCGTTATTTTGCTGTATTATCCCATGCATATTCTAAATAACCAGTCTATGTCATTGACTCTTTTGACATACAGCAACTAAACATTAACAATATGACTTTAAATACCGCGCTAAAAATAGCAGAAACCGCCCATCAACAAGGAAATTTCCAGCAAGCTGAGCAAGCATATTTAAAGCTTATTAATGACTTTAACAGTAATGATGCGACCTTTGGTTTGGCGACGTTATACGCTCATCAAAAAAAATATGATCGGGCGATAACATTATTTGCTAAAGCATTAACTGAAGAGCCTTTGGCCATTGATATTACCCTTAATTTTTCAATGTGCTTAGCGGCAGCAAAGAGCACTGAGCACGCGCTAAAGTTAATTAATGATGTTAAACCACGCCTGCCCAACGATGGCTATATAATAAATTCATTTGCCCATTTAGCGCTATCATTAAAGCAGCCGGCTTTAGCACTTGATATCGCGTCTAGGTACCCAAGTGATAATTCACAGACCAAAATTATTATTGCCCAAGCACATATGCAAAGCGAACATTGGTCTTTGGCAATCAAAGCTTGGCAAAGCCTCAATACACAGCCGCTAAATCAAGCTGATATTCAAAAGAACCTTTCCATCTGTTTTGCAAAACTAAGAGAGTATGACAGTGCTATCAGTGCTTTTGAGCTTTTTCTCCAGCAAGTGGTACCCGCTAGCGATAACTATTTAAAGTTCGCCGACTTATATATTCTTGCTAGAGACGTAAAGCAAGCAAGAATTCAACTCGACAAAGCTATCGCGCTAAAAAACATCAGCTTAACCCGATATGAAATTGAAATAAGAGTTTGTCGATTTGAAAGCGATAATAATTCAGCCTTGATTGCCGCTGATAAAGCTATAACACTCAACCCTTATAGTTATACCGCTTGGGGTGCAAAACAAGAAATAGGAGCCCAATATCAGCAAGTAATTGAGCAATTAGCGCATCTTTTGGATGACTCGATAGCCAACAATTATGAAAATCAACAAAACCTTTTTATTCTCGCTAAGGCCTATGAAAAATTAGCCCAATACCCGCTTGCATTTCGTAGTTTCAATCAGGCAAATAACTTACAAGCAGAAATTATTAACAACAGTAATTTAGCTTATGACTGCCTTGATGCGGAAAATCATCGTCAATTTCTACAGCAAGTTTTCTGCTCGGCGCCGAAACCAAAACAGTTAATCCCAGCAAATATTTTCATTGTGGGTATGCCAAGATCGGGAACAACCCTGATGGACCGTATGTTATCTCAGCACCCGCAGATTAAAAGTAGCGGTGAAAATGAAGCGTTAGCGCTATTTATTGAAAACAAAATCAATGCTCAAAAAGCTAATAAAAAGGTAAACTGGCAGGCGTTTTTTCAAAGTCAACGCCAAGAGTTTAGCCAAGCATACTTGACTAAAACAGCGCTTGAGGCTGACATTATAGTTGATAAAATGCCGCATAACTTTCGCTATGTTGGCGCTATATTGTCGATTTTTCAGCAAGTTAAAATCATTCAAATGAGAAGAACACCGCTAGATTTAGCTTTATCAATTTTCTCTCAACCCTTTGCTCCACATCACAACTATGCCGCGAACTTAAAAAATATTGCCCATGCTATATTTCAGGCTAATAAGTTAATGGACTTTTGGCGTGATAACTTTCCTGAGCAGGTTATTGATGTAAATTATAATCAGTTAACAAACACACCGATAAATGAAGCCAATAGGATTTTTCAATTTTGTGGTTTGGCGTGGCATGACGATTATTTAAATTTTCACAAAAAACATGTCAACAGCTTTACCTTCAGTGAGTTACAAGTAAGGCAGCCCATTAACACTGCCAAACAAAACTTTGCTCGGCACTATGAAAAAGAATTAGCTATCTTTAGTGATTTTTATCTTCAGTTGTCAGAAACTAAAGATTGATGGCGATTTTTCAACCACTCTGTACGGTTGCGAAAGCTAGTTAAAATATCTTGTTGCTCCGCGCTTGATAACTCCGGATGCCAAATTGAAAAGATCAGCACTACGCGATCTTCCTCTGATGGGTTAATCGCTTCATGTTCAAAAGAGTCATCAAAAACAATTACTTTACCTTTTTGCCAAGTTATTTTTTCACCCGCAACCGTTAAGTAACCGCCTTTAGGGACAATAATAGGTAAATGCACCGTCAAACTATGATTCGATTGGCCAAAATGTGGCGCTATATGTTGCCCAGCCTTTAATAAGGAAAAAAACACTTCAAAAGGATTATTATCGACTTTATATAACGGCAGTGCTTGTAATAGCTTTGTTGTTTTTGGCATTAGCGACAATAGGCTAGTATTGGCAATTCCATCCTTATAAAGGTTAAGCGCAGTCCAATTTTTTGAACCTACCAGTGACTCAAAGCCTTTGCCTTGATAACTGTTATCTAAATAAGGCACACCTTTGTGCTTAATTAACCCCAGCAGTTCAGCAAACTCACTGGTCAGGTCATCAAAGCTTGCTTCCAGCAAATGACACCAAGTAAAGCTGTCGCTATCATGAATGCCTTTAGCAGTTAACTCCGGAATATAAAATAAATGCGGCTGTTGTTGTCTGGTTAAATAGTTAACCGCCTTGTTATGTGTTTGTGGCCATACAGCGCTAGCGATTTTTGCACTACCCTCGCCATTTTCAACACTGAGCGCATGTAGCTTAGTAAAGTGCGCTCTTAGGGCGATATTAGCGCTATAAGATCTAAGCCGGGTTTCATAAGACGAACTTTCGCTTTGGTGTAACAGACTCAATCTGGCATCGAGATCATTACCGAGCGAATATAAGGCAAGCGCTTGCGCCATCTGGCCACACTGCTGAAAAAAATAGCCACCGTAAAGGTAGGCTTTTATAAAGCGCTGATCATTCTTTATGCATGCTAAATAGGCCTTAGCTGCGTTTTCAGCGAGTCCTATTTGTTCTTCAATTACTGCTAAGCGATAAAGTTGCTCGGTGTCTTTAGCATTAGTGGCAATATATTCTCTTAGCAGCTGCAAACCCTGTTGATTATTCTGGCTAGCAAAGGCTTGGTCTACTTGTTGTAATAATTTTGCTGCACTCATCGCTTACTTCCTATAATTTTCCAACCTAATACCCCAGTATTACCGGTTAAATCTATCGATTGATAAGTGGCTTTGGTGCCTAGTTTTTCAAGCGCATGACAAAACGCTATCACTTCATTTTTAGATAAGGACGCAGAGACTAACTGCTGCAACCTTGAGCTTTCTGCAATGATTCTGTTTCGCATTGTTTGATATATTTTCAGCAGTTCTGCCGCACTTTGGCCTTTTTCTTTCATTTGAATAAGTTTATCAATTGCCGTAAACAGCTGCCCGGTTATCGTTTCGCTTTTAAGCCATGCTGGGTCACTTAGAATTTTTTGCCCCTCAACATTAAGGGCATTCAAACTGATAGCACCTTTGAGAAATGCTTCGAAATTTGCTAATAATTCACTGTTAAACAGTAAATTAAATTCTTTAACTTTAATGCGTGCCGGCGCAACAACTTCACTATCCTCGTGATGCATAATAAACATAAACTGGCCTTTAGGTTTTAATACCCGCACTAGTTCAGGCGTTGATAAGCTCAGTGTCGAATACTCCAATCCAAATTGACTAGTAATCGCGTCGAACATCGCTTTTTTAAAAGGTAACTTTGTGATGTCAATATTAGGCATAAATTTGACACTATTTAACAGCGAATTTTGTTCAATACAGCTTTTAGGATCTATATTTGCACGGTCTACCGCGGTTATTTGCAGTAATTGATTAAATTTTAATAAATTGTTGGGCACACTGCCATTGCCAGTTGCCAAGTCAAGTACCGTTGAAGCCACTTCAAGGTTCATCGCCAAGTCTCGCCAGCTATCGACTAGAATGCTTTGGTCTTTTGATCTATTGTTGGTAATGCAACTTTCTAGGTGGCTGCCTTGCCAGTATAATGACCACGCATCAGTATTTTCCATACTAGTCCTCTCTCGGCGTTATATCACAGGGCGCCGTTAATCGAAATATATCGTCAGGGCCGTTAAATGGGATGGTTCCATGCCAAACATAAGACGGAAATATGGCAACCAAACCCGCTTTAGGTGTAACAATTCTAGCGATTTTTTCGCGCTCTTTTAATTGCAATGAACTTTCACCAAACTTTATCGCACCAGCATGTTCCTCAGGTTGTGAGTGCAGCGAAAAATCCGGTACTTTTACATAAAATGAAGAGCTTAACCAACCTTCGGGGTGGACATGATTAACATGAAAGCCGTTGGGTTTAAGCTTAACAGACCATGAACCGGCAAAACTGACTTGTTGAGTTTTTCTCGACAATAGCGGATGTGAAGCATCGTCAGGCAATGAAGATATATAGTCTAAGGTCACGGCTTCAAAAGCATTTTTTAAGTCGACAATCTGCTTGATTGGTTTATAAAAAAGTCTCCCTGGTGTCTGAGTACCAAATTTCAACGTTTGTTTTAAGGGCTCATGCTGCGTTTGATGCATCGACAGTAAAACCCCCTCTAATTCATCTAAAAACATAGCTCTTGAGCTATAACCTTTAGGGACAGGGATATTATAGGTTTGAATATGCTTTTCATAGTCGACTAGCCATTGGTATCTTGGATCATGGGTTAATCTCCAGCAGAGACTTTTATGGGCTATCAATAATTGATTGTGTGGCGCTACGTGCTCTGCATAGGCGATTTGCAGCAAGGCTTTTTCATAGTCAAAATCTATGATTAATAATTCGATTAGATCAAGTGCATTTGACAACTTATAGTGTTTAACTAATGAAGACTCTATTAGTGTAATAGCGGTTTTTATGTCACCTCCAGCGGCTAATAATTTACCTTTTAAGTGCAAAAGATCAGGCGTTTTTTCTAATTTTAGTGCTTCGTCTACGATGATATTTGCTTGTGCCTGGTTCCCTGAAGATAACAAACTTTCGCCATAGGCATGTCGTAAAGGAAAATGCCTGGGCAGCTGCTCAATGGCTAATTTAAAGCTTTTACCGAATTCACTTTTTTTTCCGATTTGCCAATAAAATTCATTCAGTGTTTCATGCACGGCACAATTATCGGGAGCTTTGTGTAACGAACGCCAATAGGCTGCTTCTGCGGCTGAGTAGTTGCCAATATCAAACTGGGTATTCGCTTCATTGTAGTCAAGTTCGGCAATATTGGGCGCAATGGCCTGTGCTTTTTTAAAACAGTCAATCGCCGATATAAACTCACCTGACATGCGATAAGCAACCCCTAAGTTATGCAAGGCATTGACATAAGTTGGATTGACGGTAAGCGCTTTTTTATAGTAAGCGATCGCAGTGTCAAAATTGTTTTGCGCCTTAAATATATTACCTAGTGATGTTAATGCCGAAACATCATTTTTTGACCAACAAAGCACTTGCTCAAAGCTTATTTTTGCTTGCGTAAAGTCCTGGTTACTTAGCTGTAGTAAACCGAGGTTTTTGGCTGCCTCTATATACTGAGGCTGCAACATTAAGGCTTTTTTATAATGCTTTTCAGCGAGCTTAAGCTCTAAATTTTGCTTATAGGTATTGGCTAAGTTGTTGTGAACTTGTGGTTGACTATCGTTAATATCAAGCGATTTTATGAAATAGGAAATTGCCTTATCTACTCCACCATCTGCTTTGTGTGCCATAGCCGCTAAATGCATAACGTCGGCATTATCATCGACAGAGCTTAACAAGACAGCGAGTTCTTTAAGTACGAGCTTAATTTCGCCCTTTTGTAGTAAGGAAAAAAGTTGCTGGAGTTTTAGGGTTATCGTTGCGGAGCTAACATTTTGCATATTTTATTAGGATCTATTGTTATCAATGTAATTTAGCAGAGTCAGAATAATTTTTATTACCATACACCATCTAAAGTTAGATTAAAAAAAAAGTGACCAACAAATGTTGGTCACTTTCTAATGGTTTAATACTTAATTAAAACTAAATAAAATATAGTTTTAATTAGTGATTAATTAAACGTGTAAGAAGCGCTTAAGAATACACGTGGACCAATAACATCATATGTTTCTGGGAACGTGTTAGCTTGTGACTGTGAACCACCTAAAGGAGTAGGCTCTTCATCAAATACGTTTTTAATACCAAAGTTAATAGCTAAGTTATCGCTAAATACGTAAGCAGCACTTAAATCAACATATACCGCAGCATCGATTTCAGAAACAATTAAGTCGCTAGCAGATAAATCTTTATCAACTGACAATTGATCATCTTCAGTTGAACCAATGTAACGGAACAATGCAGATAATGTTAAGTCGCCATTTGTCCAGTTAACACGAGTGTTAGATTGGAACTCAGGTTGTGGGAAACCACATGTATTACCGTAGTAACCAGCACATTCGTTCATTTCATCTAAACCAACGATTGGCACAGTGTCATATTTGCTTAAGAATGTAGAACGGAATTGAATGTTTAAGTCAGAACCGTCACCAAACAAGCCAAAATCAAGTTCTGTATTGTATGTTACGTTGAAATCAATACCTGATGTTTCAATTGATGCAACGTTAGCATTCAATGATTTAACAACATCAACGTTACCGTCTGAACGACGACTGATGTTTTGACAAGTTTCGTCATTCGCATCTTTTACGATGTTATAACAAACGTTAAGTGTGTTATTTACGCCGTATGAAGAAATAGCATCTTCAATTTTAATGCTGAAATAATCAATAGTAAAATCTAGACCTTCCATTGGTTGAACTACTAAACCAACAGTAAAGGTATCAGAAGTTTCTTCTGTAAGATTTTCGTTACCACCAAATGAACCTTCAATTTGTGAGTTAGCTTGTGTAAATACACCAACTTGGTCAGCAGCAACACCTGTAGAGATACATAGTGCATCACTAGTTACGCCTGGCTGGTAACCACCAACAGAACATGGATCGCTTGCACCAGGGAAGCCGTTAGCTGAACCTTGGAATAACTCAGATACGTTAGGAGCACGTACCGCTGATTGGAAACCTATACGAGAGCTAACCCAGTCTGTAGGTGCCCAGTTTAATGCTGTAGCAAATGATGTTACACCACCAATGTTAGAGTAATCAGCATAACGTGCTGCACCCCAAAGGCTTAAATCTTCAGCGAAGTCTTTACCGCTAAGAATTGGTAAAGAAAATTCTGTAAAGATTTCAGAAGAAGAGTATGAACCTTCTGTTGGTAAACCAGCATTAAAACCTAGTACATCACCTGCAGCTAAGAATTCATCCGGGCGGAAAGTTGAAGAATCTTGACGTTTTTCATAACCAAAAACTAGACCTACTGACTCATCTGCGCCAGGGAAAGTAAATGGTAATGAACCAGATACAGTAGCCATAAACACTTCTTGTTTAAGCGTAGTAACGTTTGACGCGCCTACGTTTACAAAGCCTACAGCCGCATCAGTAATGTTGCCTTCACCAAAGATATTGATTGGTACACAACCACCTGATGTATCAGTACAAGCAGTACCAGCATCGTTAGTTAAAAGTGCTTGTTTAAAGCGTGAAGCTGAAACATCGTTGTTTAATAAGTTAGACTGATCCATTTGCGAACGGCTGTAATATACATCGTAAGACCAATCATCGTTAAAGTAACCATCGATACCAACTAAGATACGCATTGCATCACGTGTATCAATAGATTGGCGTGAACCATTTTCTACCATACGACGACCAACAAACATTTCATAGTTGCCAGCTGCGTTTAAGTCACCACTTGCTAACATAGCTTCTTGAACGTCAGCACCAAAGAATGCACTGTTAGGATTTACTTCAATAGTAGTAAATGCTGGTGTAGGTGCTAGTTCTTGTGGAACTTCGTTACGGATGAAAGAAATTTCACTGTAAATACGTGTCTCATCATTAATGTAAAAATGAGAGAATGCATTCATTGTTAAACGTTCTTGTGGTAACTGTAAGAAGTTATCTGGTGCGTAGTTAAAACGATCTGCGCCAGTAAATGTGTTACCTGAACCATCTTGGTTAAATCGGCCTAAGCTTGAACCTGCATTTGGACCTGAGATAAGTGTTGGACCACCAAAAACACGAGTTCCTGGGATACCAGAAGAACCACCTGGGATTAGGCCGTCAGCACCTTCAGTTAATGCAACACTTGCAAAGTCACGATCGCCTTGGAATAAAGACTCACGCTTTGAGTAACCAACGTAAAGTACCGCATTACCACGGTCATCAGCAAAGTTGCCACCCATAGTTAAGTCGACGTTGAATTTCTCAGCATCGCCTTCAGTTGTTACGTCGTATAATGATGAAATTTCAACACCTTCAAAATCATCTTTCATCTTGAAGTTAACAACACCACCGATTGCATCTGAACCGTATACAGCAGAAGCACCACCAGTGATGATTTCTACGTTTTCAATTAGAGAAGCTGGAATCGTGTTTAAATCTACAACACCTGATTGGTCAGCTGGAACCCAACGACGACCGTTAACCATAACTAAAGTACGAGAAGTACCTAAACCACGTAAATCGACTGTTGCTGTACCGTTACCTGGGTTGTTTGAGCTAGGACCAAACGAAGGTAAAGTAGAAGGTAACTCAGCAAGTTTCTGCTCGATGTTAAGGTTACCTGAAATTGCGAATTCTTGAGCGCTGATTTCGATGATAGGTGTTACAGCTGTTAATTCTGAACGACGAATACGTGAACCAGTTACCTGGATACGTTCAACACCTTTTTCTTCTGCTGCTGCTTCATCAGCAAATGCCATAGCACTTGGTGCAGCTAAAATAGTTGTTGTTGCGCCAGCTACAAGAGCTAAGCGAACAGCTTTAGTAAGCTTGTTACTTTGATACATTGTTTACTCCCTGGACCACTTTCGTGATTCTAGTGTTTAAATTCAAGGCTATATTGCCTTGTTTGTTGAATTATTTTGGTCATGGACCCGATCTATCGGCTAAGATATTAAACTTAATCTTGTTAACGGGTCAACACAAACAGTTACGTTTTAATTACATTATTCACAGTTAAGATCTAAACGCAACAATAAAGCCGGACAAAAACAGTTAAAAACAATAAGATAAGAAAATAGCCTTTGCGAGAAATACTTTTATAAAAATGCGCCATTATATATCGCGGCGTTAAATGACATTAACAATTAGAACATCAATAAAAACAGAAGATTACAAATTTAAAAGATAAAAACAACATTATTACATTTTAACTCAAACAGCGTTCAACATCATGAATTCATCAATAAAAGCGCCAAACAACGCCACCAGTAAAAACAATAAAAACAATAACTTAACATTATGACAACAGCGTAAAGATAACGAAACAGTTTACCATATTTATCGGGATTTAATTTTGTAACTCAATCGATAACACGTTTCAGGCTATGACCTTTGCCTTATAGCTGCCAAGCTCAGTTAGATGCTATTGATAATACGACATCAAGTGTTCAAATCCTTAAATAAACACCTTTAATTTAAAAATATTATAAAACAACCACAACAGAAAACTCGCGATATAGATTTTATTCATTGCTTGGCTGTTGAGAAAAAGGATGAATAAATGTCCGTAGAATCAAGGTTTCACTGTGATATAGTAAGCGCCTAATTTTATAAGCAAAAAAAATCTATGGTTATTGATCCTGTCCTAGACCTCAGTTTATGGCTAACCTTATGCACTGTCGGTTTTGTCGCCGGGCTCATAGACGCGATCGCAGGCGGCGGCGGCATGCTTACCGTACCAACATTATTAACCTCAGGTTTACCGCCTCATGTTGCTTTGGGCACGAATAAACTTGCGGCCTCTTTTGGTTCACTCACGGCATCATTTACTTTCTATCGCAAAAAACTCTTTAGCCCAAAGTATTGGCGCTTAGCTATTATTGCCACCGCTATTGGTGCTATTACCGGAACGATAATTGTTAACTTTATTTCGGTCGAATTTTTAGATAAATACATCCCGGTACTGATAATTTTGACGGCAATCTACACGCTATTTTCAAAAGCAATAACTAACGACGACCATGGTTTACCGATAAAAACAATTTCGATTAAAGCTAAGCAAGTCTTGCAAGGGTTAATTCTCGGCTTTTATGATGGCGTCGCTGGGCCGGGTACCGGAGCATTCTGGGTAAGTTCTTCAAATGTATTATATAAAATTGATATTTTATTAAGTTGCGGGTTAGCGCGCTCGACCAATTTTGTCAGTAATTTTTTCAGCCTGTTAACTTTTATCTATCTGGGTCACGTTAACTTTGTCTTGGGTATTTCCATGGGACTATTTATGATGCTCGGTGCTTGGGTAGGCGCACATTGGGCAATTAAGTTTGGCGGTAAATTTATCCGGCCAGTTTTTATTACTGTGGTTATTATAATGTCAGTGAACTTGGGCTACCAAGCTTGGCTGAGCTAGGAGAGGTTATTTATGCATAGTGCCATTAATAAAATTCATGCCATTATTGAGCAACTCGGTCAACAAGCCATGGCGGTTGACCGGGAAAATAAGCAATCTAAGTCACATAAAATAATCCAAGAAAATGATATATTTTCTGAAGCGTTATTCCTTACCCACAGCGATCAATTTCACCCCTATATAGTTGAAGTAAAAAATAAAACCAATGAACTATCTCGATTACTAGCCGCGAACAAGAATACGCTGGCGCACAGTCGTTTACTGTTAATTGAACAGCAAATATCGGCCTTACGTAATGCCCTGAATTCAAATGGCGCGCTGCATAAAGAACCAGAACAAAGACTGGTAGCCATGAAAGCTCGACGTTTTAAAAAAGCCGCGCAAGCGGTGATGCAATCGAGTCATAACTTACATAAAAAACTTAATGAAACCTTTGAATTTGAACGGCGATTAGTGGAAATGATCCAAGTACGCGAATTACAAAGGCAAAATGCCACCATGAAACAAAGTAAACAACTTGCTGAAGAGGTGCTCGCACTGCATCAGCGACTAGGCCGATGTCGTCAAGCGATCTCTAAGTTAGAGCGCGAAATAGCACAATCGGAAAAATTTTAAGTAACCTTCTCTAACAAGAATTTTTTCATAAAAATGAAACTCAATCGATGAAAAAGGTTGGTGTTTTTATTACTTTAGCAGTACGCTTGAAAATATACTAAATATAAAAAGGGTCTTTGACATGAGAATTTCTGATGATATTCACAACTATTACGAAAAATTAGTTTCTCTGCACTTTGCCGCACTTAAGTTAGAAGATAACTATGATGCAGAGTTTATAGCGGATTTAGTTTGCGTAGTTTTAAATCAGTTGCCAACACGCTATATTCGTCATGAAGTGGATATGGCCTTTTACCTACCGGCATCAGAACGTTTTGAAATGGAAAATAACGTCAAAGTTGCGGTAGCTAAAGCTTTAGAGTTTATGAAGGATCATAATTAGCCGCTGATTAAACTATCTTAGGGTTAGTTAAATGTATTATAAGTACCAAGGTTATATTATTGGACCTTGTTGACACTTTGCTATTGAATTGATTGCGCAAGTTTACCGCCTTTAATTTTCAGCTCAAGATGTACTGGCCGATTACAGTTAAGGCGCTAAAAAAATATTGACTAACCTCGATGTCGACTTCAAATTAAACAATAACGTAGATAATTTACGAATAACTGAATGCCGATAAAACATAGGCAATCGCTTGCAGCTTAAGAGCTTAATTAAATTGGTATCGACTTTTGAATATTCCAGATCTTCCCAATAATCATGCCTTAGCGGTTTTATTAATTACCGTACTAGCATTATATTTATTTCGTCGTGAAGATACCCCACTTGAAACCTCATCCCTTGCCGTTATCGCTATATTATGCGTGATGTTTGCGCTGTTTCCATTTCACCTCGATGGTAAACATTTTGAGCCCAGTTCATTATTTTTTGGTTTTGGCCATGAGGCCCTAGTTACCGTTTGTTCACTGATGATTATTGGCCACGGTATCGTGCGAACAGGAGCCTTAGAACCTATTGGGCGATATTTGGCTAAATTATGGAAAATAAGCCCGACATTATCGCTATTGATAACACTGGTGCTTGCCGGAGGCTTGAGTGCGTTTATAAATAACACCCCGGTTGTGGTGTTGTTACTGCCTATTTTGATCAGCGTGTCATTACGCACTAAAACAGACTCATCACCTATGCTAATGCCTATGGGGCTAGCAACTTTAGTAGGCGGCATGGCTACCACTATTGGTACCTCGACAAATCTTTTAGTGGTTAGTATTGCAAAAAATATGGGCGCAGCTGAATTTGGCCTGTTTGATTTTGCTCAGCCGGCACTTATTGCCTCCGTTGTTGCTGTGCTTTACTTATGGTTAGTGGCGCCAAAACTTTTGCCCAGTCGATCACCATCAATGCCTGACACTTCACCACGATTATTTAGTGCTTATCTCAACATCAATGAAGAAAGTGTCGCCAACGAAAAAACCATTACCGAAATAATTGCCTTAACTGATGGTCAGATAAAAATTGAGAGTATTCAACGTGGCCACGACTACCGAAACATTATGCCATTACCAGATACTGTGCTTGTTGTTGGCGATCGGTTAAAAGTGCATGATTACCCTGATCGCTTAAAAGAATTCGAAACGATATTAGGCGCGACGCTTTTTTCAGGGCTGCATAAAGTTGATGATGAACATCCCTTAAAAGCTGAAAAGCAAACCTTAGCAGAAATTGTCATCATTGCAGGTTCAGGGGTAGAAGGCAGGACTTTGCAACAAGCAAATTTCATTAAAAATCATGCTATTTCAGTGGTGGCATTACATCGTGCAGGCAAAGCATTGGAAACTGGCCGTAATGGTATAGGTAACACTCACTTGCAAATCGGCGATGTTTTACTCGTGCAAGGAGAAACAGAACAAATAAACTTGTTAAAAGCAAAACCAGGTCTATTGGTCATTGATGGCGCCGAGTCACTACCACAAACCAGCAAAGCGCCAATAGCTTTAGGCACTTTGCTGGCGGTGGTTATATCGTCAGCACTTGGTATTTTGCCAATCGAAATTAGTTCGGTATGTGGTGTACTTATCTTATTACTCACTAGATGTTTAGATTGGCAAGAAGCATCATCAGCACTGAGTACCCAAGTAATTTTAATTGTCGCAGCGTCTTTAGCTCTGGGATCCGCGATGATGACAACCGGAGGCGCTGAATATATCGCCCAGGTTTTTGTTGCAGTATCCTATGGTTTACCACCGGGTGGAATTCTAGCAGCCTTGATGCTGTTGTTAGCGATATTAACTAATATTGTTTCTAACAATGCCGCGGCTGTTATTGGTACCCCCATTGCTATTTCTGTGGCTAGTCAATTAAACCTTTCGCCAGAACCGTTTATTTTAGCGGTATTGTTCGGTGCCAATTTGAGCTATGCCACACCTATGGCATATAAAACCAACTTATTGGTGATGAACGCTGGTGGCTATAAATTTTCAGATTTTATGCGCATCGGCATTCCGTTGATTTTACTGATGTGGGTAACGCTCTCCTTACTCTTAAATTGGCTCTATCTATAAGGTAAATAGCTTTAACGCCAAGTTAAAAAGCAAAGTTCTTGATTACCCAAAGCTTTGCGACACGACATATAATGAAGACCATTGATGCGATTGAATCTTGCTTATAAACATGGATAGTTACAGTGACAATTTATCGTTATATTATCTAGCACAATATCAGAGTTTAGCATGACCTCTTGCCGCGCTAATTACTGATGATATGCATGTCAGCCTACCTGCACCTAACATTAAACCACCACACCATGGGCATTTACTCAGTGCTAGCTGCCGGCATCTAAGGCACAGTTTACTCTATGACCGTTATGACATTAAAATCAAGAAAAACAACAAATATGTACTAGTATTGTGAATATAAACTAACAATTACCGGGCAATACTATGGTGACATTTACCCTAAATGGCAAAAATGTTGTCTCCAATTATCCAAAAGATACACCACTACTTTGGGTTATTCGAGATGAACTCGGCTTCAAAGGCACCAAATTTGGCTGTGGCATTGCAATGTGTGGTGCCTGTACCATTCATATTGACGAACAAGCAGTTCGCTCTTGTAACTATCCTCTTCAACAAGCACAAGGTAAAGTCATCACCACCATCGAAGGCCTCAACAATGCTCATCCACTACAGAAAGCTTGGATAGAAGAGCAAGTGCCACAATGCGGCTATTGTCAGTCTGGACAAATAATGCAGGCCGCCACCTTACTCAAATATTATCCGTCACCGACAGATGAACAAATTACTACCCACATGAATGGTAATCTATGTCGCTGTATGGCCTATAGCCGGATTAAAAAGGCCATTAAGCGTGCAGCAACAGCGCTAGAAAATGACAGCGGCAATGGGGTTAATATTTTTTATCCAGATGAACAGGAGCTGCAATCATGAGCATCTTAGATAAAGGTAACGATAATATTGATCTTTCAAAACGCAATTTGCTCATTGGCTCTGTAGGTGCTGTTTTCGTTGTCGCTTTTGCGCCGGCTCTTTTTGCTAAGAGCCCTACCGTCGAACAAATGCTTGCTGAGAAAAACTTCTCCCCAACTGTTTGGTATGAAATAGCACAAGACGGCACCATTAAAGTCAATATAGCTCGCGCAGAAATGGGTCAGCACGTAGGTACGGCGTTAGCAAAAATTGTCGCTGAAGAATTAGGCGCAGACTGGAAAGACGTGATTATTGAGCATGTAAATACTGATCCGAAATGGGGATACATGGTCACCGGTGGTTCTTGGTCTGTATTTCAAAGTTATGAGCCACTATCACGCGCAGGTGCCGCTGGTCGAGCAATATTAATTGCGGCTGGCGCAAAAGCATTAAAGCAATCGATAAAAGACTGTCAAGCCGAAAATGGCTTTGTTGTTTGTGGCAAGCAACGAATCAGCTTCGCGGAGCTAATTAAAAGCCAAAAATTCAGTAAAGTAGTATCGACTGAAAAACTAGCAAACTATCCAATTAAATCGCGTAAGCATCATACGATCATTGGTAAACCAAGTCAGGCATTGGATATCCCAGCAAAAGTTAATGGCACTGCAGTCTATGGGATTGATGTTGAAGTTCCTGGCATGGTTTACGCGCGTCCTGTAGTGCCGCCGTCGCGCTATGGCAATAAGGTCGAGTCCGTTGACGATAGCAGTGCCAAAAATCTCCCAGGTTATCATGGCTATAAAGTGTTAGTAGACCCCAGTGGCTGGCTTGAGGGCTGGGTTGTTGTTTTTGCTGAGACCTACCCCGCAGCAATACAAGCGGTAGAAAAAATAAAAGTTAACTATCTACCCAATGAAGCCTTGCGTGTTTCTGAAGCAAATATACAAGCACAGGGTCAGCGCTTAATTGCCGATCGAGAAGCAGGTGCATTACTTGTTGATGTTGGTGATACTGACAGCGCGCAAAAAACTGCCGCTAGTCAAATTGATGCGACTTACACTACGTCTAGCGCAATGCATTTTCAACTTGAGCCAGTTAACGCCGTGGTGGAATATAAAGACGATGTTTGGCATGTCCATAGCGGTAATCAATGGCAATCTTTGACGCTTCCACAAGTAGCGAAAGCTCTCGAAGTAGAAGATTCACAAGTCATTATTCACCAATATTACTTAGGTGGTGGCTTTGGCCGACGACTATTTGGTGACTATATCATTCCGGCCGCATTAGCGGCTAAAGCGATAGCTAAACCGGTAAAAATGATATTTACCCGTGAAGATGACTCGCACTTTGATCAACCGCGATCACCCAGTGTAAGTCATTTAAACGCAACACTAGATGCAGACAATCAGGTAATTGGCATTGAGCACAGATTTGCCGCTGGTTGGCCAACTAAGGCCATGGCACCTGGGTTTTTAGCGCCAAGCAAAGATGGCAAGAAAAAAATTGACATGTTTTCAGCCAGCGGTTCAGATCACTGGTATTCACTGCCCAACCACAAGGTACTAGTGTATAACAATGACCTAGCACAAAGCACATTTGTGCCTGGTTGGTTAAGATCCGTAGGACCGGGTTGGATCCAATGGAGTGTAGAGTCATTCATGGACGAATTAGCCCATAAAAGTGGCCAAAACCCTGTTGATTTCAGGCTCGACTTACTTGATGGCCAAGGGCGCCAATCAGGCAGTGCCCCGCATTCAGTTGGCGGTGCTAAGCGGTTAAAAAATGTCCTGGAAAAATTAACTAAAAAAGTCAATTTTCAGCAATTTTTACCTAAAAATCAAGGCATAGGTATCGCATTAAGCTATGGCCAAGAGCGCGCTATGCCAACCTGGGTTGCGCTGGCTGCGCACATTGAGGTCGATCCTGAATCAGGCAAAGTGTCTGTGAAAAAGTTAACTTGTGTTGTTGATTGTGGTGTTGTTGTCCATCCAGACGGCGCTCTAGCGCAAGTTGAAGGTTCATTACTTTGGGGCGTCAGCTTAGCACTACATGAAGGCACTGAATTTAAAAACGGACAAGTAGCCAGCAGTAATTTACATAATTACTTCCCGTTGCGCATGAAAGATGTACCTGAGATGGATATTTCCTTTGTTGAAAGCGATGAATTTCCCGTTGGCCTTGGTGAACCAGGTACAACAGTAGTCGCGCCAGCAATTGGTAATGCGATTTTTAACGCCACAGGGGTAAGGTTCAGATCATTACCTATGACTCAATCGGTTGTAAAAAACATGATGAAAGCAAAAAAAGGCGACACCGTATGAATAGGTTAAGCTGCATCGGCATTAGTACCTTATTACTCAGTGTAAGTGTTGCCTCATTATCTGCCGGCGCGGATGCTCCTTATCAGGCATTTATCGATAAACCTGATGCCGATACCGCCTTTCAATATATACATTAAATTGCCATACATCCACGCTGTAAAAATTGCCATGGTGTTGTCGATAAAGACGGTAGCTTTTACCCTACGGTTGGAGAGCAAGGTCGTCCGCATCCAATGAATATCACGGTTGCCAATAATGTTGTGCTTTATAAGGATGGAGAGACATTCAAGCAAGTTTCTGGTGTTGCATTAAACTGCAGCTCCTGCCACCAGCATAGCAATGGCGATAAGCAAGGTATGCCGCCGGGTAACATGGCAGCGGCAATGCCAGGTTTTGTCTGGCATATGCCGCAACAAACCATGATGATTCCTGGCGGGATTACCGCTCAACAATTATGTAACCAGTGGCTAGATCCTGCACACAACAGTAACCATTTAACCCAACGAGGTGGCAAAGATGATCTTGCAACGTTTAAAAAAGAATTCCATGAACATCACGTAAAACTTGACCCGCTAGTGGCGTGGAGCTGATCGCATGGCCCAGGAAGAGAAAAAGCACCAGGACAGCATCAAGACTTCATCCGCGCAGGAGGGTTATGGATAGATGCCGGAGCACCATGTCCTCAATAAACAGCTAAAACAAGGCTAACAATCTTTCGCTACTCCCCTCTCATCACATATAGAGGCGAGCTCGCGGAAAGTTTTTATAGTGATTACCACCAAGACAATAAAGAAAAGATACTTTAGCCGCACGCATGTAGCACTCCATGTAGCAAAGTATATTGAAACGCTAAAAAGACAGGTAAATAGTTGAATTATAGGGAATTGGGTGGTAACCCTAATAGCCACACTCCGGCACATGAGTCGTCTGCTGCGGTTGCTTCCTTCCGGACCTGGCCGAGTTCACAGAGTATCATTGCGGAGGGACCAAAAGGGTCACCATAATGGCACTGAAGAAATAACTTTAGCGCGGCGCGAATTATCGCTAATCAATTGCTTGGTTGCAAGCGCTAGTTACTAATTTCAGACTGCTTGGGGATTTTTTGCACAAACTTTAGAAAATATTTGCTTAAATTCAACTAACGCTTGGTTTATATCACCCTTTATGAACACCGCTGGATGAAATAACACTTCCTTTTTAGTAAAATCAAAGCTTACCGGCACGACGGGAACATTAGCTTGTTTGGCAATATGTAAAAAGCCGGTGCGCCACTCAATGGTTTTACTGCGAGTGCCTTCTGGAGCAAGGCCTAAAATAAACTGGTCATTATCATTAAATGCTGCCACGATTTGACCTACGACACCATGGCTATGGCTACGATCAACACCAATGCCGCCAATAGCCGTTAATAACGACTTTATTGGCCAACGGAAGATGCTCGCTTTACCTAAGAATGACACTTTCAGCTTTAACGTAAACATCACAGCGATACCGACAAAAAAATCCCAATTAGAGGTATGAGGTGCGACCGCGAGGATAAATTTTGCTTGCTGTGGCAACACGCCGCGAATTGTCCAACCACTGCGCCGTAAAGCGTAGCTTGCTATGCGGCTTAAAAAGCCATATTCACAGGTTGGAATACACGCCGGTACCGTCGGTAATTTTATACTACTCATCAATACTTAACCATTACTTAGTCAACGTTTAACGGGCTCTTGCTAGCTTTTCGTTAATTTCTAACAGCACCGATTTAATCACCAGTAAGTTTTCTTTACCTAATCTCAGTAAGAGCTTCTCAGCGTCATCTAATGACTCTAATGACTCATCTTTATATTTGTACATCACACTTGGACGTTCCAACTCTGGTTGAACTTTAGGTATTTCCATATCCAACACTTTTGTTATTGCGCTGTGCAGTACTTCGGTAAAGTCTTGGTCCGGGTAACCTAACTCTTCATACGCTTGATCAATTAATGGCTTTAACTCTACATACCATTGAATTAACATTTCACTATCCATGGAGCGTAGTAAATCAACATAAAGGCTAAAGCGTCGGGCGTTACTCTCGTCCCACTGCCACTTAACGCCGTTGTCAGTTTGCTGTTCTAATGCCGTAAACTTTGCATTGGGTGCAATTAACGGTGCGTGCTCATAAGCTAATGTGCCTTGGCTAAAGTTATCAGTAAAGACCACAAACCGACGGATCATGTCATCTGTTACCACCAGTTTTAATAATTCTTTACGCCAGGTGAGTGTCGGTAGTTTAGTACTGAACCAACTGTCACTTTCATCTAATGTTGGTAAGGTAATTTCAGGTTCAATCTCAATAGTGTCTGCTGCAATTATCTCGACAATAACCTCTGGCTCAATTAACTCAGGCTCAGTTTCAATGACTAGTTCAGGCTCTGGTGCAACCACTGTGGTAGCGATGTCAGCAGTGGCTATATTTTCATCGCCAGTAATCACGTAGTAATAAACAACAAATGCAATAATAGCGGCAATAATTATCGTAATAACAGCCCAAGGCGTTTGTTTTTGTTCAGTAATTTGAATTGACATAATAACCTTTATTTTATGTGGTACCTATTGCATTAATGCATTAATGCATTAATGCATTAAACACTTAGCGAGAATACATTAGTTCAATTGATATAAATAATGACATAGCTAATGATAAACTTTTTATACTTTAAACTTAAACGAAACATTAAGCTAAGGCTGTGCGTCCTCTTGGTTTTCCGGCAATGCCGCAATAAATGCTGGATGGTTATTGCAGTTATCAGTAATGCGGCAAATATTTGGAAACTCACTCATATCAAGATTAAATCGTTTGGCGTTATAAACTTGTGGCACTAAACAAATATCAGCCATGGTAATAATATCGCCAAAACAATACTTACCCGCATTGACCTTCAACTGCTGCTCGACCGCAACAAAACCAAGGTTCATCCAGTGATGACTCCAAATAAGTTTATCACGTTCTTGCAATGATAAATTTTTAACTAGGTACTGTTGGACACGCAAATTATTCACTGGATGAATTTCACAAGCAACATCAAGTGCAAGCGCCTTTACCTTTGCTTTATCAACCATATCTTTGGGATAAAGCCCCACCTCTGGAAATTTTTCATCTAGATACTCGATAATCGCAATCGATTGATGCAAGGCCACGTCACCGTCAATAAGGGTAGGCACTAGATGTGTTGGATTTAACTGAGTGTAAGCAGCTTTATGCTGTTCCCCGCCATCCTTTACTAAATGAACCGGAATTGATTCAAACGCAATGCCTTTTAAATGCATGGCAATTCTAACTCTATACGCTGCTGATGAACGCCAATAACCATATAATTTCATGTCTAATACTCAAATAGCTTAAAGTAAGGCCGATATAGAAATACTGATCGGTACAGCGTTAAATTTTAACGGTTTTTTTATTAATATCGTAATCACGTAATTTGTTGGCAATAGCCGTGTGGCTTAGCCCTAATTTTTTCGCTAATTGCCGAGTACTGGGATAAGCAGGATAAAGCTTACGCAGTAAATCCGCTTCAAAATTTTTCACTGCTGCATCCAAGGTACCTTCAAAGTCTTGTTCTAAGTAACCATGTTCCCGAGTATAGGCTGGCAATTGTAGATGAGAAGTCATAATCATATTACCCTCAATTAACGATACAGCTCGAATGAGTACATTTTCAAGCTGACGAACATTTCCGGGCCAAGGGTAATGTTCAATAAACTCTAGACACTCTTTATCGAAAGCAATATGTGTTTTACCAATACGTTGACCAAATTTAGCAACAAAAAGTTCCGCTAACGGCACAATATCTGAACGACGCTCTCGTAATGATGGAATATTAAGTCCCAAAACATTTAAGCGATAGTATAAGTCTTCTCTAAATTCGCCAAGCGAGACCATACTCAGCAAGTCTCGATTTGTTGAACCAATAATACGGACATTAACTTTGATTTCTTTTTCGTCATCAATGCGTCTAAAGGTACCGTCTTGAATGACCCGTAACACTTTAGTTTGTAATTTTGCCGACATTTCGCCGACTTCATCGAAAAATATCGTGCCACCATCGGCCGACTCAAAAATACCACGTTTACTGTTTGCAGCACCTGCAGTACCGGAGCCAAATAATTCAGTTTCGGCTGCATCGTCCGGTAATGCTGCACAACTTAAGGTCATAAAGGGCTTATCTGCGCGATCACTGGCCGCATGACATGCGCGAGCAAGTAATTCTTTACCTGTTCCAGTTTCTCCAACCACCAACATAGACGAGTCGAGCAGAGCCATACGCTTTGCTTCGCGTATCAATTTCCGCATCGAACTACTGTTAGCCTGAATACCGGCAAAATCATTTTCACTGGCTTTTTTAAAGGCACTAATTTGCTGACCTAATCTAGCTTCTGACTTTAATATTAGTACCGCGCCGGCTAGTACCTGTCTTTCATTACCTTCAGCAACATGAATAGGAATAATATCAGCAACAAAATCATCATCTTGGAACTTAATACGTCGTGTTTGCGCCAGTACTTCTTCACTGTCTAACCAACGGGTAAAATTAAAGCCCTTTAACCATTGCCCGACATGTACACCGATTATATCTTCAAGAGACTCACACATTATCTGCGCGGCGACATTATTAACCATGCGTATCTGGCCCTTAGTATCAACCGAAATAAAAGGGTCAGGAAAGGTTTTCACTAAGGTCTCAAATTCATTCCTCTCGCGCTCAGATGGCATGTAAGGCGTTGTCTTTACGTCAAAAACACCATCAACCAAGCGTAATTGCGGCATAAAATTTTGCAGTTCTGAAAACTCTAAATCAGGTATGTTAATAAAAATTTTACCTGGTTGTTTTAACTCAATTCCACGTAGGTCTATCCCACGGTCAACAAATATTGCCAACACACTTTGTGCGATACCTACTCGGTCGTGGCAACCAATCTCTAAACGCATTTAATAACCTCAAGCAAACAACAAAATCTAATAGCGCTATTGTAAACTATTTTTTACAACAAAAAAAAGCCCCCTGTAGTAGGGGGCTCTATATTAATGTTGTAAGAAAACGTTACAGAAGTTGATCCGTTTTCGCAGCGCAAATGAAGTCATTCTTATGCAGGCCTTTTATAGCGTGGGTCCACCAGGTAACTTTTACTTTTCCCCACTCTAATAAAATGGCTGGATGATGAAATTCAGCTTCGGCTAATTCCGATACTTTATTTGCAAAAGCCCAAGCTAGTTTATAGTTTTTAAACTTATAAATCCGTTCTAGCATCATAACACCGTTATGTACTTCAGGTACCCAATCGGGTATTTGCGCTAATAAACTTGCTAATTCATCATCGCTAACTTTTGGTGCATCAACCTGACATGCTTCACATTGCTGATTTGATAATTCACCGCTCATAAGAATTCCTTAACTTGCTTTTGAGGTTGTTTTTAATTCAAATTTTGGCGGGTGTAGTCCAAGCTCTTTCGCTTGCTCTACCATCGCCATAATGTCTGCTACTTCTAGTTTTCTTATATCATCAAGATCACTGACCTTAGTCAGCATAAAATAAATCGGTTGGATGATATCGATACGGTATTGTGTCCGTAATACATCTAAAACATCGAGCGGTTTTCTCTCAACATTTTGATCATTTAGTGCATATTCTGTTTCACTTGGTGAAGACAAAATACCACCGCCATATATACGTAAACCTTTTGGGGTATCGAGTAAGCCAAATTCTATCGTAAACCAATAAAGCCGAGCTAAAAACACCCGGTCTTCCTTCGAGGCGTTTAATCCCATCATGCCATAAGCTTGAGTAAAATCAGCAAATGATTGGTTAGTTAATAGTGGGCAGTGGCCATATATTTCGTGAAAAATATCCGGTTCCTGTAAATAGTCAAACTCTTCTTCAGAGCGAATGAATGTCGCGACCGGAAACTTCCTTTCAGACAGCAAACGGAAAAACTCACCAAAACCAATAAGTGCTGGCACAGGCTCACAGCTCCAACCGGTTGTCGCGCGCAATATAGTACTAACTTCTTCTAATTGTGGTATACGGTCTTGTGGAAGATTGAGCTTACTCAAGCCTGCAATAAATTCGTCACATGCGGTATTTTTCACCGTTGATAACTGGCGCTTAATTAACGCTTGCCAAATTTTGTTCTCTGCCGTTGTCCATGCAATATTGCCATGTTCATCAGCAACTTTTGAAACGTACTGAGTCGCCTTCGCCATTAGTCTAACCTTACTGAGTGAATATCAAGTTTATTGTTAATTTTATTTTGATATTTAACTATTTTAGTTGCTGCAATAATAAGGCAATAACAGTATAAAAAGCACGACTTTCAAATTGGCTACTTTTCGACCAGAACAAAGGAATGTAAAATTTGTGTTACATCTTTATCTGCAAATTTTAAATTAGACTTTTATTTCAATAGCTTACTTAAAAATCAAATGAACTAGAAAAATGCGCACAGGATAAATAGTCAAACCCACGGCGTGTCATTGACTCTTACATCGTTGTTGCTAGCTATATGTGCCTCCAGCGCATAAATAATTCCTTGTACCTCTATGTAAGCCGCAAGAGCAAAACAGCACAGTATCGGGCAATAGCCGGCTTAGGTACTTGCACGCAACAAAAGCTAGCTATTTAACTTCTTCTAAAGCAAAGGGTTATCTAAACTTTTAGTTTGACTAAGCTCGCTTTATCAACACCTGTATTTGGCTAACAATTTGTTTTCGTACACTACCTAGCTTTGGCGTGTCGTCAGTAAAGGGGATGGGTCGACATAAGTGCATTGCTTTGAGCCCTAAACGCGCGGTCAACATGCCGGCACCTAGACCCTGCCCCATGCGCGCGGATAACTTTCCTAATAGCTCCGCGCCTAGCAGGTTGGCGCCTAAATCAGCCACTAACTCACTCGCACCAGCATAAGCCATATTAATAATGACTTGCTTGATTAAGCTGACACGACTCCAATAGCTTAACTTTAAGCCATACAAAGCAGCAATTTTATTCACTAAACGTAAATTGCGCCATAACATAATCAACATATCAATAACGGCAATCGGACTTAGCGCGACTAGAATCACTGACTCAGAAGAAAACTTGGCAATTTCTTTCAACGCTTTTTCATCGACTTGAGATAAAACATTACGCGAATATAACTGCATTATTTCACTACCATTGTACTCTTCAAGGTTTAAATTCTGCCATGCACTGTGGTCAAACTCAGCTAAATCACAAGGTAAACGCTTAGAGATTTTATCGCACAGGCTTGCCGCATCAACTTGGCCTTCTTCATCGATAATACCTTGGGCTTGTTGTTTAAGATCTTGCTGATATTTAAACTGTCTAAGCCCAGAAAATTCACGCCAAACTGTACGGCCACAAACCAGTAATAAACCGCTAAGTAAAATAGCATATAAACTGGCAATAATTGGCGATTGACTAAAGCCGTTAATAAAAAACTGTGCGGCTTCGACGCCGACTAAAGTAACAAATACTGCCCCTAACGTACGCCAAAGCCAGCTTGGTTTTTTCGCTACCATGACTAAGTTGTCGTCAACAAATTCAGCTTGCTCATCACAAACCCAGTCCTGCTCATTAACAATAATCTGCGGGGTATTATCTTTTATTGACTCGTCGGTAATATCTGCCACATCAAATAATATTTGTTGTTGATATTTTTCTTTATTTTCCATCATTTTAATTTATCCCCAAGCAAAAATTGTAACATTTGATCCATACGCAGATGCGGCAAACATTGATCATTGCTGGCCGACTCAATCGGCGAAAAATCAATATAGTTAAACGGTTGCTGTTGCCAATAATCAAGCGTGGGAATAGTCGCAGGCACCGTACCAGGAAACAAGGTGAGCATTTTATCATTGCTTAACTGTCGCCCTTTAATGACAGGTATATTCCTGCCCTGATATTGACTCTTACCTACTTTTGTCGCTTTTACGGAAGCAAGCGCAATCGTCTTCATTTTGATGGCATCAAAATTTAATTGTTGCTTAGTTTGAAAAACCAATTTGTTTAACAAGGAAACTAAATTACTGTGTTGCTCAGGTGTGACATGGTCGGCCTTAGTAGCGGCAAATAATAATCGATCTATTTTCGGTGAAAATAATCGTGAAAATAAACTCGATTGACCATATTGAAAGCTTTCCATAATCATCGCCATGGCATTTTGTAAATCAACAAAGCTTTCTGGGCCATTATTTAGTGGCGTTAAGCAGTCAGCAAGTACTATTTGGCGATCAAAATTAATAAAGTGTTCTTTATAAAATTTGCGGACAACACGTTCTTTATATTCAATAAATCGTGCGCGTAACATGCCGATATAACAATCATCTTTGGCATTTTGATAATCATTACTGTCTAGCTTGTCGAATTCGCTAAAGGGGAAAAACTGTAATATTGGCGCATCTTCTAACTCACCGGGCAGAATAAAACGCCCTGGTTGGATAACCGACAAGCCAAGTTGATGACGAAAAAGCAACAACAAATCAGTATATTCTTGCGATAATTGTGCTAAGACGCTTTCATCAACACTGTCGAACGGGTCAAATTTAGCCAATTTATCGAGAAACCCTTTTGCATGCTCATGGCGTGGGGCCTGCTTGAGCAGCTGAGTAGTCTGTTTTGACCACTCTTCGAAGGTTAGTGACAACATAGGTAAGTCCAGTAACCATTCGCCCGGATAATCTGTTATATCGATATAGAGTGTTGCCGATTCTGTGGCGTATTTTAGTAGTGAATCTCTTGGTTGGTAACGTACAGCAAGACGTAATTCGCTGATGCCATTAGTCGGTTTTGGCCATTTGGGCGGCGACTGACACAATGCTGATAACGCGCCATCATATTCAAACCGTGGAATATGCAAATGTTTTTGCGGTACGCGCTTAGCCGCAATGTAACGACCTTGATGAACAACATTAAAAAAACTTAATTGCGAATTACTGCCTTCATTGAGTAACTGATTAACCAGCGAGGTAATAAAAGCAGTTTTACCACTGCGACTAAGGCCTGTCACAGCAAGTGTTATATGTTGATCGATAGAACGATTAACAATGTCACTGGCTTTTTGTTTTAATTTTTCTAACTTAGCTTTATTAATAAATGCCATACTTAAATAATATCTTTTTAATTTCAGAATGTTGCAGTTAAGAACAGTGGCGACTATCGCGTTTAGCAGATAAAGATTAGTCACTTATACCGTATTTCAACCATGCCCTCTTTGCCTCTGATATTAGCGGTTTTTAAGATTTGATAACAGTACTTTATCTAGTGTTATTATTTAGATAAAGCTATAAAAAAAGCGGCTAGGCCGCTTTTTTTTTATAACTTATTAATTTCTCTGGATACGGTAAATTCTGGTGATGTGACATAACGCTCAATAACTTGTAGTTCCAATTCTAATGTTTGGAATTTACGTCTAATATCGTGAAATGCTTGTTTTGGTGGCTCGCCTGCTTGCCAAACTCGCGATTTCACTTTTATCGACTCATTAGTAATATCTTCATCAAAGTCATGTTGCTGTGATGCTCGCTGTTGGCTAGTCTGTTGTTGGTCGTTTTGAGCATGGCCTCTTTGTGCATGACGATTAACAGAGGCGGCGTTACCTGACTTTTTATCTAAGATAAACCATGCGGCAATATAGATAACAATAAACCATCCCATACCTAACAACACACCAGAAACTACCAGTATACGAACTAGCCAAGTTTCCCAACCAAAGTAATCGGCAATACCTGCACATACACCAGCTAATTTTCCTTGGCTTGTATTTCTATATAACTCACCTCGGCATTTGCTGGTCATAATTTATTTCTCCACTCCGGGGTTTCTGCATCTAAAATAGCTTCTAATGTTTTAATTCTATCGGCCATTTTATCAGCTAATGCCGACAACTCAGTCAGTTGGATATATTCTTCTTCACTGAAGCCCTGACTAATTTGGCGTTTACTACGATAGTGCAATATCAACCAAATAGGTGCTACCACTATCATAAATATAATAACTGGGGCCATGATAACTTCTTCCACAATACTCTCCTTAAATTGCACCTAATGCAAGGTTTGCGCTACGTTAACGGCTACTATTTGCTTTTAGTGGTTGACTTCATTTTAGCTTTTAACTGCGCTAATTCATCATCAACTTTTTCATCGGAGGCCAAATCAGCAATTTCATCAGCTAATGTCTTACTGCCCATATCATAAGATTCAACTTGTGCTTCAATATCATCTATTTTTCGCTCGTAGCGATCAAAGCGACTTAAGGCATCGTTAACACGGTCACTATCAATTTTTTTCTTCACTTGTAAACGAGAGCTGGCTGTTTTCTCACGCATGATAATCGACTTTTGGCGTGCTTTAGCATCAGCTAACTTTTCTTGTAGCTGGGTAACTTCACCTTGTAACTTCGCGATATGCCCATCAATATGGATTAACTCTTCACGTAAAGAGCCCGCATTTTCAATGCATTTTTTCTTTTCCATCAATGCTGCACGCGCTAAATCTTCACGATCTTTACTTAAGGCTAGTTCAGCTTTTTCTTGCCACTGTCCGGCGTCACTTTCAAATCGTTCTGCTTGGCGGGCTAATTCTTTCTTATCTGCTAGCGTTTTTGCTGATGAAGAGCGCACTTCAACTAACGTGTCTTCCATTTCTTGTATGATCAAGCGCACCATTTTCGCAGGATCTTCTGCCTTGTCTAATAAGTTGTTAATATTAGAATTAATGATATCTGTGAACCTTGAAAAAACACCCATAATAACTTCCTCATTCATAAAATTGCTTTAATTGTCTTAACTTTTACTATTCACGTTCTGCGCCAAGTTTTGAAAACATGTTAACAAACTGAAAAATAACAAATTATTATTATTTAAAAAAAGACTTCTATCTCAGCGGTTAATAAAATACACTATTTGTTAGTGAAAAAAACCAATTATTAGGTCAGTAAATGACACGATTTAACCAACAAGATAACCTTATCGGTCAGTCTAACAACTTTTTAGAAGTTTTAGAGCAAATTTCTCAGATTGCACCATTAAGTAAACCGGTACTTATTATTGGTGAGCGTGGCACAGGTAAAGAGCTTGTTGCCGCTCGTTTACATTACTTGTCAAAACGTTGGGATCAAACTTATCTTAAACTAAATTGTGCTGCGTTAAATGAGAACTTATTAGAAAGTGAGTTATTTGGTTATGACAGTGGTGCATTTACTGGTGCAAGCAAACGTCACGAAGGCCGTTTTGAGCGCGCCGATAACGGGACATTATTTTTAGACGAAATAGCAAACACCTCAGGATTAATCCAAGAAAAACTCTTACGTGTTGTTGAGTATGGTGAATTTGAACGGGTTGGCGGCTCAAGAACCATTAAAACCAATGCTCGCTTAGTCGCTGCCACTAACGAAGATTTACCCTCTATGGCTGCAGCGGGTGAGTTTCGTGCAGACTTATTAGACAGGTTAGCCTTTGACGTAATCACTTTGCCACCGTTACGTGAACGTTTAGACGACATATTAGTATTAGCAGAACATTTTGCTATTAATATGGCGCGTGAATTAGAGTTTGAACTTTTCAGTGGTTTTACCGAAAAAGCAAAACGTGCCCTACTTGAACATCATTGGCCGGGTAATATTCGTGAATTAAAAAATGTTGTTGAGCGCAGTGTTTATCGCTGTAACAACCCACATTTACCGGTACATGAATTAGTCATTGACCCCTTTGAGTCGCCTTATCGCCCCACTGGACGCATTAAGACTCAAGATCGCATTGTCGCAGCACCAAGCATAGAAGCCAGCGTAAAACCGCTCGAAGCTCAGTCAACGTTGGAACAAAAACTTAAACCAACAGCCAAGGCTTTGCAATTCCCGGTGTCATTAAAAAACTTATCACAAGATTATGAAGTCGATTTGATCAAATCAGCACTAGCTAATTGTCAATATAATCAAAAGAAAACCGCTGACGCCTTAGAATTAACCTATCATCAGTTAAGAGGCTACTTAAAAAAATACAACTTACTCGATTCAAGTAGTGCAGACGAAGAATAAGTACTCGCTATGACTTACTGTAAATTTATATCTTATAACTGCCTAACACTAATGTTATTAGTGTTATCAGGCTGTGATTCAAACGAAGCGCTTTCGCTAAGTAAAAAAAGCATAGTTTATTGCAGCGAAGGCGCGCCCGACAGTTTTAATCCGCAAACTGTTTCTTCGGGCACAACAATAGATGCAACAGCAAACCATCTATATAACCGTTTAATAGAGTTTAACCCAACCGATAATGCTATTATTCCCGCTATTGCAAAGTCATGGCATGTAACTCGTGACGGTAAAATGCTGACTTTCTACCTGCGAAAAGGTATTAAATTTCATCAAACCGCTTATTTTACGCCAACGCGTAATCTCAATGCCGACGATGTACTGTTTAGTTTCAATCGGATGCTAGATGTAACACATGAATATCACGCAATATCTGGCGGTAAGTATCCTTTTTTTCAAAACGCACAATTAGTCGATTTAATTGACAGTATAGAAAAAATTAATGACCACACCATTCGCTTTCAACTATCTCATTCTGACAGCTCATTTCTAGCCAACATTGGTGGCAACTCAGCGGTTATTTTATCAAAAGAATATGCTAACAAATTAGTTGAGCTTAACGCCATGCAAGAAATCGATATACTCCCGATAGGAACAGGTCCCTTTAAGTTTAAACAATATAGTTCAGGTGCATTTATTCGTTATGAGCCTCATGCTGGTTACTGGCGTGGCAAGTCTGGCCTCAAACAACTCGTTTTTGACATAACACCGCGTGATACTGGCCGCTTAACAAAATTATTAGCCGGTGAATGTGATGTAATCGCTTATCCCATCGCCCATGAAAAAATTAAACAACATCCTAATCTCACGGTAGAGTCAGTTACCTCATTCAATGTTGGCTATTTTGGTTTTAATACCAGTAAGCCGCCATTTAACGACCCTTTAGTGCGAAAAGCTTTGTCTTATGCCATAAATAAACAGGCGATTCTTGAAACCGTTTATACCGGACAAGCTGAAATTGCTAATGGCCTGATCCCAAATTCTTCTTGGGCTTATGATGAATCGATAACCAGCCAAGAGTATTCTATCGCTAAGGCGAAAAAATTACTCATTGAAGCCGGATACGGGGCCGGCTTTGCTATGGACTTGTGGGCAATGCCTGTACAGCGAGCCTATAATCCAGATGCCGTGACTATGGCAAAACTAATTCAAGCTGATTTACATAAAATAGGCGTTGAAGTTGAGATTGTTTCAGATTATGAATGGTCAACCTTCTTGCGAAAGATATCTGAAGGGGAGCATCAAAGTGTGCTGCTAGGCTGGTCTGGCGATCATCCAGATCCCGACAACTTCTTTTCAACATTACTCAGTTGTGCATCGGCCATTACCGGCAGTAATAGAACCTTTTGGTGTAATAAAGAATTCGATAAGCTGCTCCAAAGCGCTTTGCAAACCAATAATATTAACAGCAGAAAGTTATACTATTCAAAGGCGTTAAAATTGATTAATGAAGAAGTGCCGTTAATTCCTATTGCCCACTCAAAACGCTATCAAGCCAGAGCCAAGAATATAAACGGCACTATATTACGCTCAATCGGCGGTATTGATTTTAATGGGGTTACAAAAAACTGATATGCTAATTTTTACCCTACGTCGTTTTAATTTATTCTTTTTTACTATGTTGTTATTAACAATATTATCATTTAGTTTGAGTTTTTTATTTCCTGGTGAGCAACTGATTAACCTAACCGGGCAAATAGATGCGTCGCCTGAACAACTGGCATTTTTAGCTGAAGAGTACCAACAACAGTCCGGTTTATTAAGCCAATATTTCAGTTATATTAGTCATCTGTTCCACGGAGAGATGGGATATTCAATGACCAGTCACTTGCCTATTATGACTGAAATTCTAAATCGTTTACCTGCGACTATTGAGTTGACTTGTGTTGCACTTTTAGTGGCAATGTTTTTTGGTATTCCTATCGGCTTCTGTGCCGCTATTTATCATCGTAAAGTACCTGATAACCTTATCTTGGCCATAGCAATGATTGGCTATTCAATACCCGTTTTCTGGCTTGGAATTTTGGCTATTTTGGTGTTTTCTATCCAATTGGGCTGGTTGCCGTCGGCTGGCCAAATAAGCCTGCTTTTTGAAATACCGCATGTTACGGGCTTACAGTTAATTGATATTTTACTGAGTGACAGTCCATATAAATGGCAAGCTTTTCAAGATGCCACTCGACACCTTATCCTGCCGGTAATTGTTGTTGCATTGGCACCCGCAACGATTTTTATGCGCTTAGCTCGCTCGGCAATGCTAGAGGTTCTCGACACCCATTATATTAAAGCAGCAAAAACAAAAGGTTTAACCTTTAGCCAAATCATTTACCGTCATGCCATGCGTAATGCCTTTATTAAAGTTATTCGAGATGTCGGTTTGCAATTCGCCAACCTCATTACCATTGCTATGGTTACCGAAGTGATTTTTAGTTGGCCAGGCATCGGACGTTGGTTAATAGAGAGTATATATCAGCGAGACTATACCGCGATTCAAGGTGGGCTTATTGTCCTCTCAACCTTTATATTTCTTGTTCATATCATAATCGACTTTGTCTACGCCGCACTTAACCCCTTAGCCCGGGAGCGCAATCATGGCACGTGATAAGATATACCAAGAAGAAGAGTTTCCTACACCACTAGTACAGTTGTGGCATAACTTTAAACAGCCCCCAGTTGTTATGATTGGCTTTTGCTGCTTCCTATTTTTAATTGTCCTAGCGGTATTAGCCAATATTATTACGCCTTACTCGTCAGTGGAAAACCATTTAGACCATTTACTATTACCGCCTGCTTGGAGTGATGACGGAAATGTCAGCTTTTTGCTTGGCACAGACAATCTCGGCAGAGATATGCTTTCACGTTTAATTCAAGGTACTTCGTTAACCTTTGGTTTAAGTATTATCGTGGTTATTGCTTCCTTAGCCATTGGTGTTGTTATTGGCTCGCTATCAGCGTTAACTTCTGGTATTAAGTCTAGTGTTCTCAACCATTTTCTCGATGTTATTTTATCGATCCCTTCGCTACTTTTAGCCATCATCATTGTTGCGATCCTAGGGCCAGGGCTAGAAAACACCCTCTGGGCGATCATAATGGTGTTAATACCACAGTTTGTGCATATTACCCGCAACGCTGTTAAAGAAGAGTTTGCTAAAGATTATGTGCTGGCATCTCGCCTTGATGGCGCAAGTTCAATTAGAATACTACGTTACTCTATTTTCCCTAATATCATCGAAAAATTGATTAGCCAAGCAACGCTGGCCCAGTCTGCGGCTATTCTCGACATTGCCGCGCTCGGCTTCCTTGGCTTAGGCGCTCCCATTCCTATGCCTGAATGGGGAGCTATGTTAGCTAATGGTGTTGATTTATTTTATATAGCACCTTGGACTGTTTACCTACCCGGCTTAGCGATTTTATTTTCGGTTATCGCGACAAACCTAGTTGGTGAAGGCATGCGCCATGCATTAAAAGTGCGCAAGGAAAACTAATGAACCTAATTGATATTCGCAACCTGTCTATCGAATTGCAGACCACAACCAAGCCAATATTGGCGGTTGATCGCGTTAACTTGACCATGAAAGAAGGTGAAGTGCGTGGCTTAGTCGGTGAATCTGGCTCTGGTAAATCGTTATTGGCCCAAGCTATTGTCGGTGTGCTGGATGAAAAGTGGAAAGTTGATGCCGATCGATTTCATTGGCGTGGTAACGACTTGATGAGATTATCGCCAGAAGAAAGAAAAGTCATAATAACGAAAGACGTGGCGATGATTTTTCAAGAGCCTATGGCCTGTTTAGATCCCACTACCACCATAGGTGAACAATTAGAAGAAGCGGTAGATACCGAACAGTTAAGTGGATTTTTTTGGCAAAAGAGACAACAACGAAAACTTGCCGCTATTAACTTATTACATAAGGTCGGCATCAAGCAGCATGAGCTTTGTGTAAGAAGCTTTCCACATCAACTAACTGATGCATTATGCCAACGTGTGATGATTGCCATGGCGCTAGCACGTCGTCCTATGCTACTTATTGCTGATGAACCTACTGCGGCAATGGAAAGTACTAACCAAGGGCAAATATTTCGCCTCCTTGCGAGCCTAAATCAGCTTAAAAATATGTCTATTTTATTAATTAGTCACGATTTAGAAAATGTCACGCATTGGACCAACACTATCACGGTTATGTACAGTGGCCAGTTTGTTGAAGCTGGTACAACCGAGCAAATATTTAACCAGCCTTATCACCCTTATACACGAGCATTAGTCGACAGTAGCCCAAAATCTAATAGAATGATACCCAATAAATCTCGGCTGATGACCTTGCCGGGAAGTATCCCGATTTTGCAACATTTACCTATCGGCTGTCGTTTAGGCCCAAGATGTCCGCGAGCGCAACAAAAATGTGTGCACGCGCCAAAGATTAAAAATTTCCATGGCCATCAAGTGAGTTGCCATTTCCCACTAAAGGATAGCTACTCGTGAGTGATGTGTTAATACAGGTCAGTAACCTAAGTAAAACCTATAAAGACAAAAATCACTGGTTTAACCGCAAGTGCGTTACAGCTCTAGAGCCGCTATCTTTTAATGTTATGGCGCATAAAACCCTAGCGATTGTTGGTGAAACTGGCTCTGGAAAATCTACCGTAGCAAAATTATTGGTTGGTGCTGAATTGCCAACTACCGGTCATATTAGGTTAAATGGGCAAATTTTAGCGCCCGGAAACTTTAAACAGCGCTGCCAACATGTTCGGATGATTTTTCAAGACTCGGGAACGACGCTAAATCCAAGCCTAACCATAGAGCAACTATTAGATGAACCATTGCGACTTAATACCGGTCTCGATGAGACTGAACGCCATCAACTGATCCGAGAAACCTTACAAAAAGTTGGTTTGTTAGCAGAGCATATGAGCTTTTATCCGCACATGTTTTCTGGCGGTCAAAAGCAGCGTATTTCATTAGCACGAGCGATTATATTAAAACCTCAAGTTATTATTCTTGACGAAGCGTTAGCTTCGCTAGATCCCTCACTACGTTCGCAGATGATAAACCTGCTATTAGATTTACAACAACAAATGGGGTTAGCGTTTATATTGATTTCTCATAATCTAGGGATTGTTAGGCACTTTAGCGACGAGATGATGGTGTTATGCAAAGGTAAAGTATTGGAATTTGGCAAAACTACCGATATTTTGAAAAATCCACAGCACAAGTACACCAAAAAACTGATCATGAGCCAGCACTTTCAACTGCTAAATCGTTAGGGATAATGTGTATTAAGTACGCCAAATAGCAGCCGGAATCACCACCACTAAATCCTCTATTTATTGCTTGTGACTAACTTATCACCAAGTTTAGGGTTAAACTTAGCAAATAAAAAACCAGCCTATGGGCTGGTTTTTTATTTGAAAGCTATAATTGCTTACAAGCGATTACTGACTTTACGTTAGTATTGCGTCGTTGGTGCCTGCACTTTACGACGAACAATCTCAGCACCTACTTTTAACGACTCCACGTAACTTAAATAAGCCGCTTGTGCTAATTGCTGAGTTAACTGTTGTGATAGATTCGGTGAATCTTTCACTTCGCCAACATTAACGGCTTGCACTTCAAGTAAAGCTAGGTTGCCATTACTAAGATTAACGGTAGTTACCGATAGCTTTCCTTCACTAGGATGAGGTAACTTAAACGCTTCACGTGCTAAACTTGCATCTAAACCACTACCGGTGCGTGCTACTGAGGTTTTAACTTCCATTATTGCACCGATATCAGCTAATTGCTGTGTGATATCTGTACCGGCCTTATATGCTGCGAGTAATTCATCAGCTACGACTAATGCTTTTTCAGAAGCTTTTTGTGCGACAAGAATATCTCTAATCTGCACTGTAACTTCTGTAAGCGCTTTAACACTTGCTTCTTGGTATTCATTTAAACGCATAACAATCGCTAAACTATCGCTAACCTCGACAATATCAGAGTTTAATTGCTCATCAATAACGATTTCAGAAAATGCTGCATCAACAACACCACTGACATTAAAAGGCTCGACATTAACGTTACGAGTTAACCAATCAGAAGTCTTTATCGTGGCATTGATCGCCGCTGCCGCGTCATCTAGACTGTCAGGAAACTCGAAACTTAAACGCGCAACTTCTTGTTGAAGTTCAAAAAACTTATCTTGTGCTTTTTCATTTTTAGCTTTAGCCACTAAAGCATCACGCACTTCCGCTAAGCTTTGTACTTTTTCAGCTTTATAATCGGTTAACTTAATAATGTGAAAACCAAATTCGGTTTTAACCACATCACTAACACTGCCAATACCTGTTAAGGAAAACGCGGCTTCATCAAACGCAGTATCCATTACACCGGCATCTATCCAATCAAGATCGCCGCCATTTTCACCACTAAAAGTATCTGCTGAATGCTCTTTCGCTAAAGTCGAAAAATCTTCACCGGCATTAATTTTCACCAGTAATGCATCGGCATTAGCTTTAGCTTGTGCTTCATCATCGCCAAATTCTATAAGGATATGGGCAACGCGACGTTGTTCTTCATCACGATACTGACTAATATTGTTTTGATAATAGGCGGCTACATCTGCTTCTGTTAGCACAACCGTTTTCGCGATGTCATTTACATCAAGCGTAATGTAATTAACTTTTACTTGTTCTTGATTTTCAAAGCGTGATTGGTTAGCAAGATAGTAATCTTTAATTTCTTCATCACTTAATTCAACAGTCGCTTTAAATTGTTCTGCATTAATGGTCGCAAAACGAATATCACGTTGCTGATTTTGTAACGCGTTAAAAATAGCTTCTTGGTAAGGCAGGCTAAACTCACTCGTTACTAGTGCTTGAGTCAATTGACGACGGGTCATTTCAGTGCGTAAGTAATCACGAAAATCTGACGATTGATAAAAACCTGCCTGATTAATCAGGGCTAAGTAGCGGTTGTTGTCAAAAACCCCGTCAACCTGAAATTCAGGCATATTACGAATGGTACTTTTAATGCGTTGGTCTGCAACACGAATAGCAAGTACGTCTGAATTTTGATCAACAAGTTTTTGATTAATTAAATTATCAACCACACCGTTGCGAAAATTATTCATATAACTTGGATCAGCAGAAAGTGTTTCAAACATATCGCCAAATTGCTGGGCCATACGGTTACGCTGTGCTTGATAAGCTTTATTAAACTCATCTTGTGATATTTTTTCACCGTTAACATCAGCTACTGAGCTATCAACTGAATTGCTATAACTACCAATGCCGGCCACAGCGAAGGTTAAAATAATAAAACCAAGAATAATCTTAGCGGTTAATCCTTGCGAGCTTTCTCGAATATTCTCTAACATCTTTATCTCTTTACACGAGGGTATTTTAAGTTCCGCGTGACTTTATCTGAGGCATTAATTTGCCATTATTATGCGTTATTATTAATAAATAACCGTTTAGTTAAAAAAGTGAAGTTCACCTCAATAGCATACTAACAAGGCTATTTTACTAACTTATACGCTTTAAAATCACCATTTGAACGGGCATGTTAGCCCAATAATAATGAAAATGAAACTCTTTTACTCGGACGATGAAATAACGGTCAAATAACCATCATCTTAATATAAAAAATGCACGTTTACCCGAGGAGAAGTTTATGACGCTGCCAAGCTAAATCACTTTATTTTTTATTAAGAATATCGTGCAAGTTAGCTTGTTCATCATTAGATAAGTTAATGTCGCCCGCTCTTGCTTTGCTGCGCTTGCGTAACACGAAAACTAAACTAGCAATAAAGCCCAAAAGTACGATCAAGGGGCCAAACCACAGGACATAAGTTTGTTTTTTCAGTGGTGGACGATATAAGACAAAATCACCATAGCGATAAACCATAAAGTCAATAATCTCCTGATCGCTCATGCCTTCTTGTAATAAGTTATAAAGATTTTTTCTTAAATCCACCGCGATTTTTGAATTCGAATCAGCTAAATTTTGATTTTGACACTTAGGGCAACGCAATTCTTTTGATAATGTTTGAAAACGTAACTTGGTTGCTTCATCTTTAAATTCAAAGGTATCTACCGGGCTTGCGCTGACGCTGCTTAGCCACAAGATACTTAGCAACATAGTGCTGACTACAAAGCGCACAAACCGTTGTAATATCGATATTTTGCTAAGTATTAAGTTTTGCATTAAGACGCACCTTGAACAATTTCAGCTTCGATAATCTCAATTAATGGCAAAAAGTCTTTTTGCCATATTTTATCATTAATCGGACCTGCAAAGCGTTTGCGGATAATACCGGTGTGATCAATAACAAAAGTTTCAGGAGCGCCAAAAACCCCAATATCTAGCCCTAACGCGCCCTGTTCATCAAAAATCGAAAATACATAAGGGTCTTGATACTGTTTTAACCAACGTAAGGCCGCATTACGATCGTCGGTAAAATTAAGTCCGTAGAGCTTAATTCTTGGGTCACGAGCGATTTCAAGCAAGTATGGATGCTCATATTTACACTGTACACACCATGTTGCCCAGACATTAAGCAATACTATACTGCCTTTTAAATCATCTCGACCTACCCGTTGTTCAAGCGATTTTAATATCGGTAATTCAAAGTTGGGTAACGGCTTACCTATCATGGCTGAAGGCATAGCCTGTGGATTTAGAAATAATCCTCGATATAGTAAAATACCCAATAAAAAAAATAAAATTAATGGAATAAAACGAATAATACTTTTCACTAATTTACGCCTCTTGTAAAATCACAGGGTTAGTCTGGTCGATTGCTTGTTGGTTTATCAGTACGCGTTTACGATAGCGTTTGCTCAATATAGCTAAGAACCCACCTATTGCCATAAAGAAGGCGCCTAACCAAATCCAGACAATAAACGGCTTATAATATATACGCATTGACCAAGTATTTCCCCCCAAGGGGTCACCTAAAGCAATATATATATCGCGCCATAAGGTTGTATGAATACCGGCTTCGGTCATGCCCATACTTTGCACTTTATAAGTACGCTGTTCGGGTTTTAATAAGGTAATAAATTCGCCATCAAGTGAGACATTCATCTGTCCTTGAATGGCACTATAATTAGGACCTAGTACGTTTTTAGTGCCCGCATACTCTATGGTATAGCCGGATATATTTATCGTTTCACCGGGGGCCATTTTAACATTAATTTCTTTTTCGTAGCTCGACACCATAGTCACACCGATAACCGTAACAGCAATACCGGCATGGGCAATCGCGGCACCAATATGATTAAGTGGTACCACTGAGAACTTCAAGCGACCATCCGCCTGTTTTGCATGATTAAAGACATCTTTTAATACCGCTAAGAAAATCCAGCAGCCTAACGTCATGCCGACAAACACCATAAGGTTAAATTCACCCGCGAAGAAGAATGGCCAAGCAGCACCAAATAGCACACTAACAATAGAAATCTTGTTTAAATGCTTAGATAACTCGCCTTTGCGGGCTTTTTTCCAGCGAATAAGTGGCCCGATGCCCATAAATATAAATAAGGTTATCATCATAGGAATAAATACCGCATTAAAGTAAGGAGCTCCTACTGATATTTTCCCCATACCCATCGCATCAATAATCAGTGGATAGAGTGTGCCTAATAAAATAGTTACTGTCGCCGTGACCAATATTGACATAGCAATCAAAATAACGTTTTCACGAGAATACAGTGTAAAGCGACTAGGGCTACTAACTTTACTCGATCGCAAAGCGTAAAGTGTTAATGATCCCCCCACAGCGATAGCTAATAAAACCAGTAAATACATACCTCGCCCCGGATCAACGGCAAAGGAATGCACGGATGTAATAACACCAGAGCGCACTAAGAATGCCCCGAGTAAATTCAAAGAAAAGGTAAGAATAGCTAGTAGCAATGTCCAGTGTTTAAAGGTATTACGCTGTTCCGTCACCGCTAAGGCATGAATTAATGCGGTACCGGCAAGCCAAGGCATAAATGAAACGTTCTCTACCGGATCCCAAAACCACCAACCACCCCAACCAAGTTCATAATAGGCCCACCAGCTGCCTAATGCGATACCTACCGATAAGAAAGACCATGCAGCGACTGTCCAAGGACGAGACCAACGTGCCCATGCCGCGTCCATTTTACCCGCCATAAGGGCAGCAATGGCAAAGGCAAAAGCAACAGAAAAGCCAACGTAACCCATATATAACATGGGAGGATGAATAATTAAGCCAATATCCTGTAGTAAAGGATTTAAATCTCGACCTTCCATCGGAAAGTTCGGTAATAACCGCTCAAAGGGGTTAGAAGTCAGCAAGGTAAATAATATAAAGCCAACCGCAATCATGCCCATAATGGCTAAAACGCGTGCGACAAACTCTTTTTCTAATTGCTTACTAAATAGTCCAACAGCTAAAGTCCATGCGGTTAAGGCGAAAACCCAAAACAACATAGAGCCTTCGTGTCCGCCCCAGACCGCGCTAATTTTGAAATAATAGGGTAATAAACTATTAGAATGGCCGGCAATATACTTAACTGAAAAATCATCGACCGTAAAACTGTAAGCTAATAGCATAATACTAATAGCGACAAAGAAAAACAGACCAAAACTCAGAGGCTTGGCACTATTTATTAATTGGTGATTATTCTGTGCAACACCGATAAGCGGCACTATGCTTAAACACAGCGCAAAAGCTAATCCGATAATAAGTGAGAAATGACCGAGCTCTGGGATCATGATAATTCCTGTAAATCCATGTTAAACATTATTGGCGACATAATCTAACTAATCAGACTGGTGCCAAATAAATACTGCTATCAATAAATACCGCAGTAAAATAGTCGCTAGCAACTATTTTACCTCAGCAATTAAAAAATTATTCTTATTGTACCTTTTGAGATATTTCCATCGCTATTGGCTTTTTTTCCATCGCGTTTATATTAAGAACTTCTGCTTTAAAATCACCCGACTTAATACCCACACTACCTTGCATAGACACTACGGCGTATATGTGCACTTTATCGACACTACTTAAGCGCATTTGCGGTGTCATTGCTTGCGTATCATCTAACACGATGCGCATAGGTAAGTCGCTCGCCTTAATTTTCACCGCAGCTAAAGGCATGCGCGGTCCGCCTGCGGCAATTGCGTAAATAAATACTGTTTTATCGTCACTGGCCATTAACGCCTCTTGAACGCTCTGCGCTAACGAAACATCAACGACAAGGCGCGGTAAACCTGCATCGATTTGCTCAGCAACGTTTTCAGTTGACGCTACTTGACCCGTCAAACGTAATTGATTTTTAGCTTCTTCTACCGCTCCTATCAAGGCTTGTGAATTTATTCCTGGGCGGCCACTGTTTAAAATAGTTTCCCAATATTGCACTGCTTTAGCAAATTCACCTTGGCTAAAGCTATCCATACCTAACAAGACATTAGTCGCAGGATCAAGTGCGTCAAGTTCTAAAGCTTTATCAATAACCAATTGAATTTCCGTGCTTATTTGTTGATTATTCTTATAATACATTGCCTGTGCTTTTGGCCCAAGTAATTCTGCATGCTCGCCGACTTGCGTCATGACAAGGTCAAACGCTTTAATGGCATTATCAAACTCACCGGCAGAAATGTAAGCTTGACCTAAACTAAACCATGCGGATGAGTTAGTCGGGTCGACTTTAACTTCTTGTTGCAATTGCTGCAGACGATAAGCCAGCATTTGCTCTGGATTCAAGCCACTATGTGCTTGATTCTCATTGGTTGCAGCGGGTTCATTCAATTGCTGATAGGCACCAAGTGTCATATAGCTATACAAACTAAAACTAACGATGGCAAATGCGATAGCCAAAGGCCACAACCATAATTTTTGCGGTTGTTCAACAACACTGTTTTGGTTTAGTGTCGCATCTTGTAACAGGGTTTTATCTAATTCTGCTTTTAATTGTATAAAGCTGTCGTGCTCAATACTGCCTTCTGCTAAGTCATTTTCAAGTTGTGCTAAATGCTCATGATAAAGTGTGACGTTAGTTTCTTGTCGAATATTGTTGTTTTCTGCACCGATGGCATACCTAGGAGTCGTAAAAATTCGCCTTACAATAAGTAATGCAATCACGATTAAGAGTAATATTGCCAGCCAAAATGTCGTCATATTATTTAACTTCTACCTTTGATTATCTTAATTAACCTAACTTACATGGATATCTAATGTTATGTGCTGCCACTTGAAAGCGCAGTAAGATTAACAATTATGAGTTACTTTTCCTAGCTATATCACGCGGAAAGTAACACTTTAACTGCCGTAACACTATTAATACAGATTATGTAAAATCTGGATCACTTTACGCTATAGTTAGCAACGAGTTTAACGGTCAATAAAATCGGCTAATATTAATGGCATTACATAAATAAGCTATTATAAATACCAAGAAAGATTCAACAGCACATATTTATCGTTTCATAAAAGCCATAAGTATCTGTATAGCTAAAACGATTGACAGCAGCCCAGACCTTTAGGCCACCTTAGAATGTTCGATTAGTTATTTCACTGGCGATAAAATACCATAAAATATTGACGGTCAACTTTGATATTCGTCAGTACTAGCGGAAAACTTGATTGAGGTCAAAGGACAGTTAATTGATTAATGACAGATAAAGATAAAATGAGTTGTAACAGGAGATTATTTATAAGTGCCAGAGAAAATTGCTATCATAACTCAAAGACTTTTCAATAAAAGCTATATACCAGAAACAATTAAGCCGCTTAAAAAAGCGGCTTAATCAGCAATCTTTAGCAAAAGCTAGCGATTAGCCATTACATGCATCTTTAAGTGCTTTACCAGCTTTAAAAGATGGGATTTTAGCTGCTGCGATTTCAATAGTCGCACCAGTTTGTGGGTTACGGCCTGTACGTGCTGCACGGTCACGTACTGAAAAAGTACCAAAACCGACTAGTGCAACTTGATCGCCACCCTTTAATTCTTCTGTAACCGCTTCGATAAATGAATCTAACGCGCGGCCAGCCGCAGCTTTAGAAATGTCAGCACCAGCAGCTATTTTCTCGATTAGTTGAGATTTGTTCACAGTGTATTCCCCTTCAATTGTTATTATTCAGCGCCATCTTCTGTTTTTAGCGTCCTGCGGAAACTCTTATATCAAGCTTCTTTTTGAACATCAAGCGCTGAGTTAAAGAAAACTAAAAATATTATTAATTATTTTTATTTCAACTAGACCCCTTATGAATAGGGGCTCTAGCGTTATCAGCGTCATTAACTTAACATAGTTTCAGCGTTTGAAAAGCGTTTATTACGTTTTTTTCAAATTTTTTACTGTTTTTTGCAGTTTTTTGCCAAAAACAGCTACTTTTCAGGCCATTTATTTGTCTAACTGCCACTTTTCAACTGGATGTTCTAAAGCAATTTTTAACACTTCATCTATCCATTTTACCGGATAAATAGCTAAATCAGCTTTAACATTATCAGGTATTTCTTCTAAATCGCGCTCATTATCCTTCGGAATAATGACCGTTTTTATGCCACCACGATGTGCCGCAAGTAATTTTTCCTTTAAACCGCCAATGGCAAGCACTTCTCCGCGTAACGTAATCTCACCTGTCATAGCCACATCGGCTCTTACCGGATTACCGGTTAAACTCGATACGAGTGCCGTACACATGCCGACACCTGCACTTGGCCCATCTTTCGGTGTTGCACCTTCAGGAACATGCACGTGAATATCACGTTTTTCATGAAAATCACTATTGATACGTAACTTTTCAGTGCGACTGCGCACCACGGTCATCGCAGCTTGAATAGACTCTTGCATAACATCGCCTAGTGAACCGGTATAGCTCAACTTACCTTTACCGGGCACGGAGGCCGTTTCGATAGTTAACAATTCACCACCCACCTGAGTCCAAGCAAGGCCCGTCACTAGACCAACACGATTTTCATCGTCAGCTTTACCGTAGTCAAAGCGCTGAACACCAAGATATTCTGATAAGTTATCTTGATTTATGGTTACTTTTTTAATGGTTTTATCCAATAAAATAGCTTTTACCGCTTTTCGACATAACTTAGAAATATCGCGTTCTAGCGCTCGAACACCCGCTTCTCGAGTGTAATAGCGAATAATGCCAATAATAGCGCTATCCTCTATTTCAATTTCTTTGCTTTTTAAGCCATTACGTTCAATTTGTTTATCGAGCAAATGATTTTTCGCAATATTGAGCTTTTCATCTTCGGTATAACCCGACAAACGAATAACTTCCATACGATCAAGCAAGGGTCCAGGAATATCCATACTATTCGACGTAGCGACAAACATCACATCAGACAAGTCATAATCAACTTCTAAGTAATGATCATTAAAGCTGCTGTTTTGCTCAGGATCTAAAACTTCTAATAATGCCGATGCTGGATCTCCGCGCATATCCGAAGCCATTTTATCGATTTCATCAAGCAAAAATAGTGGATTCTTCACCCCTACTTTCGCTATTTTCTGAATCAACTTACCGGGTAACGAACCAATATAAGTTCTTCTATGACCACGTATTTCAGCTTCATCACGCACACCACCTAATGCCATACGGACATATTTACGCCCCGTTGACTTAGCAATAGATTGCCCCAACGAGGTTTTACCGACACCCGGAGGCCCCACTAGGCACAAAATAGGCCCCTTTAACTGACTAACGCGCTGTTGAACAGCCAAATACTCTAAGATGTGTTCTTTGACTTTATCTAGCCCGTAATGGTCTTTATCTAACACTTCTTGTGCTAATTTGAGGTCGCGTTTTAATTTACTGCGCTTTTTCCACGGCACGCTAATCATCCAATCGATATAACTGCGCACAACGGTCGCTTCAGCTGACATTGGCGACATCATTTTTAATTTTTTTAATTCTGTTAAGGTTTTATCTTTTGCTTCCTTAGGCATTTGAGCAGCTTCGATTTGTTTTTCTATTTGCTCTACTTCATTTGTGCCCTCTTCATCATCGCCAAGTTCTTTTTGAATTGCTTTCATTTGCTCATTCAAATAGTACTCACGCTGGCTTTTTTCCATTTGCTTTTTAACGCGAGTGCGAATTTTTTTCTCTACCTGCAATAGATCAATTTCGCCTTCCATTAACGCCATTAAAAATTCTAAGCGCTCTGAAACATGGGTAATTTCTAATACCTTTTGCTTATCAACTAATTTAAGTGGCATATGTGCTGCCATGGTATCAGCTAATTGCTCGGCGTCATCAATACCAGAGACCGAGGTTAATACTTCAGGTGGTATTTTTTTATTTAACTTAACATAACCTTCAAATTGAGAAATAGCCGAGCGAATTAATACCTCTGTACTATCGTCAGGAACACCTTCTACATTTAAAAACTCAGCATTGGCGGTAAAGTATTCATCGGTTTCAATAAACTCGGTTATTTGCGCACGACGAACACCTTCAACTAATACTTTAACGGTACCATCAGGTAACTTAAGCATTTGTAAAATAGTCGCAACAGTGCCGGTTTGATAAAGATCGTCTTGCGTTGGCTCATCCACTGCAGCATTTTTTTGCGCCACGAGGAAAATTTGCTTGTCATTTTCGTTGGCAATATCTAGACAACGGATAGATTTTTCGCGACCAACAAATAATGGGATAACCATTTGTGGATAGACAACGACATCACGTAAGGCTAATACGGGGATTTCAACTACGCCAGATAACTCTTTAGTCATTGGTTACTCTCTTGGTGAATAGTATGATGAATAAGGATATGTATTTGTATATGGGGTGTTTGTAAATACTTTCAACAGATGAATAAAAAAAAGTGACGTTAACCACGCTGGCTAATGTCACTTTTTTAATTTAATTTACCGAAATATTTATTCCGAAGACGCTTTATCTTGCTGCGTTTCATAAATAATAATCGGCTTAGATTCGCCTTTAATCACGGTTTCGTCAACCACCACCTTTACGGCATTGTCCATAGAAGGTAATTCATACATAGTTTCAAGTAATACCCCCTCGACAATCGAGCGTAAACCACGAGCACCCGTTTTACGCACCATAGCTTTATGCGCAATAGCACTTAGGGCATCTTCTCTAAACTCAAGCTCAACATTTTCCATATCAAATAGCGCGATAAACTGCTTAGTTAAGGCATTTTTAGGCTCTTGTAATATTTGAATAAGCGCACTTTCATCAAGTTCAGTTAACGTTGCAACTACCGGAAGACGGCCAATAAATTCAGGGATCAAACCATATTTAACTAAATCTTCAGGTTCTACATCTTGAAAACGCTGTGTTAAAGTTTTCTCTTGGTCTTTGCCACGAACCGTAGCACTAAAGCCAATACCAGTACCGGTAATACAACGTTGCTCAACGACCTTATCTAGACCGGCAAACGCGCCACCACAGATAAATAAAATCTTAGAGGTATCAACCTGCAAAAATTCTTGCTGTGGGTGCTTACGACCACCTTGCGGCGGCACAGAAGCGATAGTGCCCTCAATGAGTTTCAATAGGGCTTGCTGTACACCCTCACCTGAAACATCACGGGTAATAGATGGATTGTCTGATTTGCGTGAAATTTTATCAATTTCATCAATATAAACAATACCACGTTGCGCTTTCTCAACGTCATAATCACATTTTTGCAATAGCTTTTGAATGATGTTTTCAACATCTTCACCCACATATCCCGCTTCGGTTAGTGTGGTGGCATCAGCCATAGTAAAAGGTACATCTAATAGACGCGCTAACGTCTGTGCCAATAATGTTTTACCACTACCCGTTGGGCCAATTAACAAAATGTTACTTTTGCTTAGCTCAACACCATTATGTGAATCACCATTGCGTAAACGTTTATAATGATTATACACCGCAACAGCGAGTACTTTTTTAGCGTGCTCCTGCCCGATAACATAATCATCTAAGCTTTCACGAATTTCTATTGGTGTTGGTAAGCTTTCTTTATCTTGCTTCGGTGAAATTTCTTTAATTTCTTCACGGATAATGTCATTGCATAGTTCAACACATTCATCGCAAACAAATACAGAAGGACCTGCAATTAACTTACGTACTTCATGCTGACTTTTACCACAAAACGAGCAATACAGTAACTTACCGTCATCACCGTCACCTGTTTTCATATCGGTCATACGGTACCTCTACTATTTTAAATTTTTACAAACTAATACTGATCAGTATTTCATAAATCGCGTAAATAACAACGCGAATAACAAAGAAGACCGTTATTTATCGATTCTTTGTTCTAATATGGCATCAACTAAGCCATATTCAACCGCACTTTCCGCACTTAAGAAATTATCACGGTCAGTATCACCCGATACTTTTTCTAATGGTTGACCTGTATGCTCGGCCATTAAACGATTTAGCTTATCTTTGATATACAAAATTTCTTTTGCATGAATCTCAATATCAGACGCTTGCCCTTGGAAACCACCTAGCGGTTGATGGATCATGACACGGGCATTAGGTAAACAATAACGTTTGCCTTTTGTGCCTCCAGAAAGCAAAAATGCCCCCATACTTGCCGCTTGACCAATACACACCGTACTAATGTTTGGTTTAATAAACTTCATCGTGTCGTAAATAGCCATACCTGCAGTAACAGAGCCACCGGGAGAATTGATATACAAATAGATATCTTTATCTGGGCTTTCTGATTCTAAAAATAGCAATTGGGCAACAATTAAATTAGCCATATGGTCTTCAACCTGACCACAAAGGAAAATAACGCGCTCTTTTAGCAGTCTTGAATAAATATCGTAAGAGCGTTCACCTTTGGCGGTTTGCTCAACAACCATAGGCACCAATGTACTTTCGGTCATACTGGTTAAATCGTGAGAATTATTTTGAGAAGTAAACAACTAACTTTCCTTTTGATAAAAAAATGGCTCATATGTCCCCATATAAGCCATTTAAGCGATTGCTCAACAGAATGTCAATCTAAAAGGTCTATTTACCTTCAGGATTCATAATTTCTTTGAAACTTGCTTTCTTGTTTTTTACTTTTGCGCTTTCAAGTAACAATTCTACCGCTTGCTCTTCTAATGCCACATTCTGCATTTGTTGTGCAAGTTCTTTGTTAGTTTTGTAGTACTCGATAACTTCAGCTGGATCTTCATAAGCAGAAGCTGCTGACTCAATGAGTTCAGCAACTTTAGCTTCGTCAACTTTTAATTCGTTAACTTTGATCACTTCACCTAGCAACAAACCAGTTTTAACACGGCGCTTTGCTTGTTCTTCAAACATTTCAGCCGGTAATTCTGGTAAGTTATTCGGGTCCATTTGACCCGCAAAACGCTGCATAGCTTGCTTGCGCAATACGTCAACTTCTTGTGCAACAAGCGCCGCTGGAATATCTAATTCGCTAACTTCAAGTAGACCTTCAATCACTTGCTCTTTAACTTTAGCTTTAACAGCTTGGTTAAGTTCGCGCGCCATGTTTTTGCCAACTTCTTCACGAAGTGCAGCAACACCACCTTCTTCAACACCGAAAAGTTTAGCAAACTCGTCATCTACTTCAGGCAAAACTGGCCCTTCAGTTTTATGAACAACGATATCAAACTCAGCCGCTTTACCTTTCAGTTTTTCAGCATGGTAATCATCCGGGAAGGTTACTGTAATAGTTTTTTCGTCGCCAGCTTTCATACCAGTGATATCTTTTTCGAAACCAGGGATCATGCGGCCTGAGCCTAATTCAAGTTCGAAAGCTTCAGCTTTACCGCCCTCAAATTCTTCACCGTCAACACGACCATTAAAGTCGATTGTTAGTTTATCGCCTTTCTTGGTTTTACGTTTATTTTCTTTCCAGGTTTTATGCTGGTTTTGTAATGTTTCAAACATTTCATCAAGGTCAGCATCAGTAACATCAACAGCAGGACGTTCTACCGCGATCTTATCTAAATCTTTTAAAACAACTTCAGGGTAAATCTCAAATGTTGCTTCAAACTCTAACGCTTTGCCGTCTTCGTTGCTTTTAGCTACGAATGCTGGACGACCTGCTGGATTTAATTTCTCAGCAACAATCGCATCAACAAAGTTACGCTGCATTAATTCACCAGCAACTTCTTGACGAACAGATTGACCATAGCGTTTTTGAATAACTGACGCTGGTACTTTACCAGGACGGAAACCATTGATACGTTGGGTTTTACCAATGTGGCGAAGACGATTTTTAACTTCAACATCTACTGTTTCGGCTGGAACAGAAATCGTTAAACGACGTTCCAAACCTTGTGTAGTCTCAACTGAAACTTGCATTTAATTACCTCAAAAAATTTAGCGTATGCACGCTTTCTATAACGCATCTAAATATAATCAACAAAACTTTTTATCAAAGCAATGCATTCAGCTTGTTTGCCTTAGCAAGCGAAGCCCGGAAAATCCGAATAAAGATGTTCAGATTAAAATAATGACGCGAAATTATAGCGGTGCTTTAAACAAGAGTCGAGCATAGAACGCAATTAAATTGAAATTTAATGCTGTAATGATAATAAAAGAAGGTAAACATGGTCTTTAGAGAGGATTTAACTAGAAAATTTTAAGAAAGTGGTCGGTGATGCAAGATTCGAACTTGCGACCCCTTGGACCCAAACCAAGTGCGCTACCAAGCTGCGCTAATCACCGATATACTTTTTACTACAATCCACACAAAAAATGGGGTGGCTAAAGGGACTTGAACCCTCGACAACCGGAATCACAATCCGGGGCTCTACCAACTGAGCTATAGCCACCATTGTATGGCGCGCCCTGTAGGATTTGAACCTACGACCCACGCCTTAGAAGGGCGTTGCTCTATCCAGCTGAGCTAAGGGCGCACATTGCCTACAGATGCTGAATAAACTTTACACTTATAAAGTTTATTCTTTTTTTACTAAAAACGTAAAAAATGGTTATGATGCAAAATTCAATTTTGCGACTGAACTAATGACATCTAAACCTTGTACTTAATCTTTAAATCTACATAAAGTAACTTTAAAATAACTAAAAAGAAAAAGTGGTCGGTGATGCAAGATTCGAACTTGCGACCCCTTGGACCCAAACCAAGTGCGCTACCAAGCTGCGCTAATCACCGACATTTGTTAAAAACGCTTGCGTTCTCAACGGGTGCGGATATTACCTAGTTGCCCGTTGCGCGTCAAACACTTTTTTTAAATAAATGTGCGTTCGCTCACTTTTACAGCATCTTGGTTAAAATACCACTGATATTGGCTGATAAAATGAAAACACCGTCATTTTTGCCCGATAAATTATTATTTCAACGTCTACGCACTTATTTTCTACAAATAGCTTTTCTATTATGCGAAAATAGCCACGTTTTTTAGCCTTTTGTGAATAATTATGACTGCAGCGCTTATTGACGGTAAGTTGATCGCCCAACAACTACGCCATTCTGTTAAAGATAAAGTACAACAACGCACAAAAAATGGTTTGCGTGCTCCTGGATTAGCCGTGATTTTAGTCGGTTCAGATCCCGCATCGCAAGTTTATGTTGGTAGTAAAAGAAAAGCCTGTGAAGAAGTTGGCTTTGTATCACGTTCTTATGACTTACCTCCAACAACCTCACAAGACGAGCTTTTTAACTTAATTGATGAGTTAAATAACGATAGTGCAATCGATGGTATTCTTGTTCAGTTACCCTTACCGGCAGGCTTAGATGCTAATTTAATAATTGAGCATATCAACCCATTAAAAGATGTCGACGGTTTTCATCCTAATAATGTGGGTAAACTAGCATTACGCCAACCCGGTCTTCGCCCTTGTACGCCAAAAGGTATCATGACCTTAATTGCCTCGACTGGCGTTGATCCTCATGGTCTAGAGGCGGTGGTGGTTGGCGCATCAAATATAGTTGGTCGACCTATGACACTAGAGTTATTACTTGCCGGCTGCACAGTAACCACAACCCATAGGTTTACCAAGGACTTAGAAACAAAAATAAGAAATGCCGACTTACTAGTTGTGGCCGTTGGCAAGCCTGAATTTATTCCTGGCGAATGGATTAAAGCAGGTGCCATTGTAATAGATGTCGGCATTAACCGTTTAGATAATGGTAAATTGGTTGGCGACGTGGGCTTTGCTAAGGCAAAAGAAAGCGCCGCTTATATCACGCCTGTGCCCGGTGGTGTTGGTCCCATGACAGTCGCCAGCTTAATTGAAAATACGCTGATTGCCTGTGAAGAGTTTCATAATAAATAATAGTTTTTGAATCTCTAGGATTACTTCGATCTGAAGCGCTTTAGTTCACAAAAACATAAAAGCCTGCAAGAGCAGGCTTTTATTTAACGTTTTAGGCTAAACGGATTAAGCTTTACGCCAGGTTGTACCGCCAGCACTATCTTCTAAGATAATCTTTAGCGCCGCTAACTTATCGCGCGCATCATCAGCCATAGCCCAGTCTTTGTTAGCGCGGGCGTCATTACGCTGTTTGATCAAAGCTTCTATTTCTGCTACCTCATCACTGCCAGCATCACCACCTTGTAAAAATTCTTCTGGTGAATTTTGCGCAACACCTAACACTTCGCCTAACGAGATTAAAATAAAAGCGAGTTTTGCAGCGGCTTCAGCATCGGTTATTTTTAGACGATTAATTTCTTTAGCTAATTCAAATAACACTGGCATCGCTTCAGGGCAGTTAAAGTCATCATCCATAGCCTTTTCAAAACGCTGAACGTATTCGTTGCCTTTTAAGTCTACCTTTATTGGTGTGAGATCACGCAATGCGGTATAGATACGCTCTAAACTTGCTCTGGCTTGCGTTAAGTTATCTTGTGAATAATTTAACTGGCTACGATAATGACTAGAGGTCAAAAAGAAACGCACACTTTCTGCGTCATATTCATCGAGTACACTGCGTAAAGTAAAAAAGTTATTTAAAGATTTTGACATCTTTTCTTTGTTAATTTGTACCATGCCGCCATGCATCCAATAATTCACGTAGGGTGTATCAAAGGCACAACAGGACTGGGCAATTTCATTTTCATGATGCGGAAACTGTAAATCAGAGCCGCCACCGTGTATATCAAAGTGTTCACCTAAATGTTTACTGTTCATTGCAGAACATTCAATATGCCATCCTGGACGACCTTTACCCCAAGGTGATTCCCAGCTTGGCTCATCGGGTTTTGCCATTTTCCACAACACAAAGTCTAATGGACTGCGTTTTGCTTCATCAACATCAACCCGAGAACCTGACTGCAACATATCTAAATTTTGCAAACTTAATTTGCCGTAATCTTTATAGGTGCTCACTTCAAACATCACATCACCGTTACTGGCAACATACGCATGTTTACGTTCGATAAGGCGCTCTACTAACGCAATAATCTCATCCATGTGACCGGTAACCGTTGGTGCAATATCTGGCCGCATAATATTAAGATCATCAAAATCTTGATACATTTGCGCGGTCATCCGTAAGGTTAAATCTTCACAGCTTTCACCGTTTTCATTGGCTCGCTTGATAATTTTATCATCTACGTCGGTAATATTACGCACATGCGTTAAATCGTAACCTAAATATTTAAAGTAACGAGCAATAATATCAAAGGCAACATAGGTTCTCGCGTGACCAATATGACAGCGGTCATAAATAGTAATACCGCAAACATATAAACCTACCTTGTTGGAAGTGATCGGCTTAAAAACTTCTTTTTTCCTGCTTAAGGTATTATAAATTTGCAACATAACGGCACTTTATCCTATGTAATATCAATACTTGATTAAATTCTATCATTCCCACAACGGGCATTATACCAATTGGTATTAGCGCAATTGTACCCCAAGTATTGCTATGAATCATTAGCCTAGCTTCATTTGCTGTAATATTTACTGATAAATTTTGCCGAGAAATGTTTCTATTATTGAGTTACAATTTGCTTTGTTAAACTTCCTTTAGATTTATGAGTAATAAAAATGATCACATTTAAAACAAGCTTAGGCGAAATTAAAATTGAATTAGATTTTGATAACGCGCCTATTAGCGCAAAAAACTTTCAACAATATGCTGAAGATGGCTTTTATAACGGCACGATTTTTCACCGTGTGATTAAAGGTTTTATGGCACAAGGTGGTGGTTTCGCATCAGGTATGGACGAGAAAAATAGCCGTGAATCAATCCAAAACGAAGCAAACAATGGTTTAAGCAATAACCGTGGTACCTTAGCCATGGCACGTACACAAGACCCACATTCAGCGTCAGCACAGTTTTTCATTAATTTGGCTGATAACGACTTCCTTAATTTTAAAAGTGAAGATACGCAAGGCTGGGGTTACTGTGTGTTTGCAAAAGTGGTTGCAGGTATGGACATTGTTGACAAAATGACTTTGGTTGATACTGGCCGTATGGGCTTTCACGACGATGTACCAAAAGAAGAGATTTTAATCGAAGAGACCATCATAGGGTAATTTTCAATTACCCTTATTAACGCTATGAGTGAAATCTCTGAAACGATAAATAAATCAGCATTAACTTATTTTATTGCTGATTTACATCTCGCACAAAACAGGCCCGATATTACGGCCTGTTTTTTGTATTTTCTGAAAAGTGAAGCACCAAAAGCACAGACCTTATATATTTTAGGCGACCTATTTGAATACTGGATTGGCGATGATGACGATAGTGCCTTTATTCTAGAAATATCTAAAGCAATAAAAGCCCTATCAAATCTCGGTTGTAAAATTTACTTTATTCATGGCAATCGTGATTTCTTACTCGGTAAGCGCTTTGCTAAGCAATCAGGTATGCAACTTTTACCTGAAATTACGCTAATAGATTTATATGGCAAACCTGTGGTCGTTATGCATGGTGACACCCTTTGCACGCGTGATGTTGCTTATCAAGCTTTTCGCAAGAAGTCACGCAGTTGGTGGTGGCAAGCCATGATAAAGAGCTTACCTTTATTTGTTAGGCGAAGAATTGCCGACAACTACCGTATTCAAAGTGCTACAGCCACAGCAATGAAATCTCAAGACATTATGGATGTCACTCAACGCGAGGTTATTCATTGTTTAGCACAACACCAAAGTCAGCTATTGATCCATGGACATACCCATAGGCCAGCAGTACATGACGTAAACGCAAATGGCCAAAAAGCACAACGTATTGTACTCGGGGACTGGTACGAGCAAGGTGCTTGGCTGAAAGTAACGCCAGACACCATGGAATTATTAAATAACCCGTTTAATTAGTTCATATTGTCAGGGAAAACTTAGCGGGACTTGTACATCGCCACACTTTTACATCGACGTACAAGTTCTAATAGGGATGTGAGTCATTAGCGTAATGCCGGAGCAATTACCTAGATGCTCTATATCTAGAAAGACTGGAGCTCTGAGATAGGCCTGTGCATACACGCTACTGTGCATCCATGCACCCGCGATATACCGTTCGTCCTGAACATACACACTCCTGTGCATCCATGCACTCGCGATATACCGTTCGTCCTGAACATAGCTTACTAGATTCAATAGCTATTTAGCTTTTTGACTACTGATCCAGTCATTCACTCTTCGCTCTAAAATGGCTAATGGCATAGCGCCACCACTAAGCACAGTATCGTGGAAACCGCGAATGTCAAAACGCTCTCCAAGCGCCTTTTTAGCACTTTCACGCAATGCTAAAATTTTCAACATACCAATTTTATACGCTGTTGCTTGTCCTGGCAGTACTAAGTATCGACGAACTTCAGAAACAATGGCTTCATCTGCAATCGGGGTTTTTTCTTTAAAGTAAGCGATAGCTTGTTCTTCAGTCCAACCTTTTGCATGTAAACCTGTATCAACCACTAAACGCACCGCGCGCCACATTTCATTAACCAGTCGGCCAAAATCGGAAAAATCATCTTGATAAGCGCCCATCTCTTTCGCGAGCAATTCAGCATATAAGCCCCAGCCTTCGCTATAAGCGGTAAAGTTTGCTTGCGTGCGAAATTGTGGTACTGATGTCAGTTCTTGTGCGATAGATATTTGCATATGATGGCCAGGGTTACCTTCATGGTAAGCAACACCCTCCATTTCATTTTTTGGCATGGCTGACATATCAGATAAGTGCGCATAATAAACCCCTGGGCGACTACCATCTGGCGTACCTGGATTGTAATGTTGCGCGGCACCGTCTTGCTCTCGAAATGCTTCTACGCGTTTTACGGTTAAATCCGCCTTTGGCAAAATACCAAAATACTTCGGTAGCTGTTCGTTGATGAAGCTTAAATAATTTTCAGTATCAGTAATATAGCCTTGTCGACCGGCATCAGTATTTGGATAAAAAAATTGTTCATCGGTTTTAATAAAATTAAAAAATGCCGCTAAATCACCTTCAAAACCAACACGCTCTTTAATTGCGATCATTTCATTGCTGATACGAGCCACTTCTTTAACGCCGATGGCATGGATTTCATCAGAAGATAGATCCGTTGTTGTTGATGCGCTGATCATATAATTATAAAACGCTTGGCCATTCTTTTGTGTCGAAACGCCGGTCGGGTTACGCTCGGTATTGGTTATATCACTTTCAAACCAGGTGATTAGCGCTCGATAACTCGGTAAAAATGCTTGAAGTAGTTGCGTTTTAGCATCGCTCTTCAAAGCTTGCGCTTGCTCTGCCGTAATTTTTCCAGCGTCAACTAAAGCGTTGATTTTTCTGTTTACATCCATCCAAAGCGGTGAATCTGTAGCTCCTTCGGCATTTGAAAATGGCATACCTGTAATCAAATTACCTGACTGTTCAATAACACCTTCGTAAGCAAATCTAGGCGGCCGCGTACCGGCCGCAGCATTTTGTTTTGCTCGTACCAATAGTTGCTCAATCGCAGTGCTAACGCCAGCAATACGTTTGATATAGGCTTGCATATCACTCAACTCATCAACACGATGAAAATTAATTAAAAATTGTGCAGCAAACGCTTGAATACCGTTAAATTGTGTAAAGATATAGCCGTTTTTGTTAAACTTTTGCCCAGCTTTGGCTTGTTGATATTGATAGAGCCAAATATCATATGAAATTTTTGCTTCTGAGGTTAAGTTATTATAATCAAAGCTAGAGGTTAACTCCGCAACGGTTGCCGCTTGCCACGCTAACTGTTTTTTCTCAAACGCTTCTGACATGTCATTGATTTGGTCGTATTTCTCTTTACGTCCCAGAAACGTCAACATGATAGGGTTACTTTGTAACTCTTCTTCATACTTAGCAGCAAACCACTCATTTAAGCGATTCGACTCGCTAAGTTTAGTTTCTATAATATGTTTAGTTGCCGCCTCCACAGCCGGCGTTTGCGTAGTCGTTTGTGTTGAGTTATTAGGTTGGCAGGCAGACAAACACGCCACAGCCCCAACCAATGCAATCATAGTGCGCATCAATTATTTTCCTTATTATTGTATTTTATATGAATGTTAAATAGGCAGCGCATTAAAAGCGCGAGCTAGCATATTAGCGAGTTATGATGAAAATTAAAAATCTTATCCTGCATTATTCATGATCTATTTAACTGAATCTGTGATATCAGGCAGTATTATCATAAACTTAGTTTTAAAGCCTTGCTCACTTTTAGGGTCAGACTCAACTTTAATTTCGCCTTTTAATACTTTTGTCACCCATTGAAATACCATGTATAAACCCAAACCTGTATTACCTTTACCTCGCGCTGAGGTAAAAAATGGCTCAAAAATCGATTTTTGTAGTGTTTTCTTTATGCCTATGCCTGTGTCGGATACGCTTAGTTTTATTAGGTTTTCCTCAGTTTTCTCAAGTTTTAGCTCTATCTCCCCTACCTCATCTTGTTTAAAACCATGATTAAGGGCATTCACAATTAAATTTTCGACAACTTGTGAAATAATACCAGGGCGACTGTTTATTGTTGCGTTTGTTAAAAATTGCGTTTTTATTTTTACTTTTGAGTTTTTAATACGGGAATGAAGTGTTATCAATAAGTCTTCAATAATTTTACTAATATCGCACTGAACAATATCCTCGTTTTTGCGATCAATTGCCATTCTTTTAAAGCTTTTAACTAACACACCGGCCTTATCCAAATTCACTCTTGCTAAGCCTAAATTACTTTCAATACTGGCGGTGTTTTTTTCTAGCTGAGACTTAGTTAACCCCGACTCCATTGCTGCGACTATGCGTCTAACGGCAATTTCTGCATTTGAAACCGACATAATAGCACCACCAATAGGTGTGTTCATTTCATGTGCAACACCCGCAACGAGTAGCCCCAAAGAAGAAAGTTTTTGCGCTTCAATTAAACTGTCTTGCAGTAAATGTTGTTGCTTAATGGTCGTGTCCAGTTCTTTATTTGCTGAATCTAGCGCTACGGTTTCTGTTTGTAATTCATCAAATAGCCGCTGTAAGACTTGTTGATAACGCTGCTCCCGGTAAATAAAAAAAACACCAATAACCAGCAATATAAAAATACAAGTCAAGCCATACTTTAATGCAAGATATTTTAAATCTGACAAGGTTTCTTTAGCGCTACTAATATAAACATAGACATTATCATTTATTGCATCTTCTTGATTTTTCCTAAAAAAAATATTTAGCTTACCCAATGTGTATATATTGCTGTCAACATACCTAAAAATATGACTATTTTTTTTGCTGATAATTTCATCCCACAATTTCGGCTTTAAATTTTTCACCGTTAACTGGCGTTTATTTTGCATAAAGCCCCACTCTATTGCGGGGGTATGGCTAAGCAACCAATAACTATCGTGATTGACTATATTTATTTGCGCATCTTTAGCTGAGTTCGATCGTATTTTGTCGAATAAATGCGTTAAGTTAAAATTAATAATAATTAAACCGTCAATAATATAGTCGCTCGAGCTTGTTCTATATGTTGCCCGTACGGTCGGTTCAAATGGCATAACTAATTTGCCATATTCCATGTTTAAATCAATTTTTGATAGAAAAACATCAGGTGCGCTTATCGGGATACCCTGACTAAAGTAATAACGTGATGTTTTTTTCTGTAAGCGCTCTTGTTTTACTATTTCTCCCTTGCCCTTGTCAAAGTTACTCCTAAATATTTCATTACCCGCAATATCAATCCAACGTATTTGCGCTATGTTGGGTGACAGCAGGCCAAAATCTAAAAAATAGCGATTAATTTTCTTTCGTAGTACTTTTTCACGCAACGGTAGCTCGGCTAAGTTCACTTGTTTTAAGCTAGCATTAGAGGCCAAAAGTTGGGTTGATTTTTTTATGCTGCTTAATTCTTTAGCAAATTCAGTATTGATCAGTAACAGCTTCTCATCTTGGCTAGCCTGAATAACCACCAATTTAGATTGCAGCACTTGCTGATAAACTAAACCACCGATAATGAATGCCACGGCTAAGGTTAAAAGAAACTTTAGTGCTATGCTTTGCGTGCTCAGCTTTATTAAGCGTTTATTTGCTCGCATACGGCTTTAACCACAAGATCAAGTCATCAATAAATAGCGGTTTTGAAAAGTAAAAACCTTGAGCGATGTCACAACCTGCTTGCATTACCCAATGGCATTGCTCCTTAGTCTCAATGCCTTCAACGATAATTGAAAAATCAAACCTTTTGCCTAATTTCACCATCATTTCTAGTATGTATTGGTTATTTTCATTGTCTTCAATACCACTGACAAAGCAACGATCTATTTTCAAAGTATTGGCTGGTATTTCAGTAATATGAGCAATGGAAGAATAGCCAGTGCCAAAGTCGTCAATACTGACCTTAATACCTAAGTCCATAAAGCGTTCTAAAGATTCGCGAATTAACTTATAATTACTAATGACCTGAGTTTCGGTGACCTCAAGCTCCAGCATAGTAGGCGGAACATTGCTCTCTTCAAGTTTTTTAGCGATACCGTCACAGTATGCGGGGTTGACCAAATCATAAGATGAAGCATTAAAAGCGACAGGCAAATTAACACCTTGCGCCTTAAGCTGCTCTATTGTCTGTAAAATTTTTTCAAAAATAACGCTGTCTAATTCACTAATTAAGCCTGCGGTTTCTGCTAATTCGATAAACTCTTCAGGATTAACAAAGCTACCGTCACTTAACTGCCATCTTGCTAATGCTTCAAAGCCTACTGGTAATAAATTAACTAAATCCATTTTAGGCTGTAAAGCAACGCGTAAACTCCCTGAGCCGATTGCGGTTCTCAATTTAGCTAATAAGTCATAGCGATTTGTCAGCGCCTCTGTTTTGGCGGTGGTATGTTTAATGTACTTTTCATAAATGGTTTTACTATCACTTAAACTTGACTCGGCTAAACTTATTATTTTTGCGGGAATAACATTTAAAACCGTGCTTAACGCTAACTCTAAAATGCGCACATCAGCATAGTGCTTAACCTGCTCAATGTCACACTTCTGCCTTTGTAAGGCGGCATATATCTCCGCTGAAATTTCAACATCGTTACCAATTAAAATGCCAAAACTTCTATTATTAATCAGCGCTATGCGAGGGAAATATGCGGCAAAGAGATTGAAAATATTTTTATAAATCTCCTTTAACAGCTTTTGACAAAAATCATGGCCAAACCTAAAGGATTTCTCTTCGAATTGGTTAACCTCTAAAACTAACAATCGGGTAGTCGTTTGCTCATTTACATTCATGTTTCTTATTTCACGGGTTAACCAGTTACGATTGTGTAAATTTAAAGAAACATCGTTATAAGCCAACTCGGTAAGCTTATTGAGCAAAACAAGGTTAGTGAAGCCGGTACTGACATTTTCACTAAAAACCTTTAATAAATACTCATTTTGTTCGCTGATCGGATTATCGGATTTAACCACAGTAATATAATTTTTATTAACGAGGTTGGCGGCGTCAAAAAAGAAAATGGTATGATGCTCTGAGAAGATATGCTTTTTTTCATTTACCGCGTTTTGCACATCGTTATAGATGTCATCCAATAACAATCCCGCCTCTACTATCTTGCCTTCAAAACCTTTAAAACAGCCGTTTGCTGATAGTATCAAGGGGTGTTCATCTGATTTTAATACACTGCTCGAACATAAAATCCCACCGCCATCAGTAATATTTAATATATTACTGATTTCTTCCAGCACCGCAGTAGAGAAAGAGCGCATATCATTCTTACTATTGATACTTCTGGTGGCATCAAGTACCAATTGCAAGCCTTTCTTAGCCGCCGATATTTGTGAAATATAGCTCCAAGTTCGTAGGTTGCTGGTCACTATTGACTGCAGTTTTTCAGTGGTGACATCTGACTTATTCCAATACTCGTCAATGTCTAATGACTTCATAACTTCTTGCTCAGGAGCGAAACCCGCTTGCCCTGTCAGCAACACAATGCGCATTTCAGCGTTACCAATGACTTCTCTGATGGTATTAACCAACCGTAAGCCCGAATCATCATCCTCCATCACGACATCAATAAAAATTAAAGCAATATCAGGATGCACACTTAACATTAATGCTGCTTGTGATACTGAGTTTGCCGTAAGTACCTCAAGCCTCTGCCCCGCCTCTAACTCTAATTCTTTTAGACTATTGATTAACGCATTTTGATAATTAATGTCATCTTCAACGGTCAGAACTTTCCAAACTTTTAGCTTTGCATCAACTACAGTTTTTTCATCAGAAAAAACAAATAACCCGTTGCTATCGGTCATGTTCTATTCCTATCGTTTAAAGTAATAAATTTTTGCTAGCGAGGTAAATGTAGCCATCTAAAAGGCGATTACTTATTGAATCCGCAACAAGATATGATTAAAGATTAGGTGAGGTATTAAGAAGTGTCTACTTTTTATAAAAAGTAAACACTGGCTACAGCTTATTATCTGTAGCCAAGATAGTAGCCTTAAGCAGGCAAGCCACTATGGAATTTAAAATCGTTGTCGGGCGTGGAGATTAGCGCTTTTTCCTTTTCAGCAAAAAAGTTAACTCGTTCGCTAATATCAAAAGTGGCAATATCTTGTGCCAGCGTTAAATAATCTTGATAATGACGCGCTTCTGAACGTAATAATGAGGTATAAAAGTCACCTAAGCGTTTATCAACATGGGGAGCGAGCTTTGCAAAACGTTCACAGGACCTAGCTTCAATATAAGCACCGACAATGAGTTTATCGATAAGGGCGTCAGGTTCAAAGGTTTTAACATGGCGTAACATGCCCTTTGCATAACGACATGGCGTAATACTACGATATTCCACACCGTACTCGTCCATAATTTCTAGCACTTGATAAAAGTGATGTAGCTCTTCTTTGATCAAAAGCACCATTTTATCAATCAAACTTTGTCCATAGGGAGAATCAGCTTTTGGCAGCATTGATTTTGTTAACTTGTTTTTAGCCGCTAATGAGCGCCAATCGCCCTCACGCTTATATATCAAGGTTTCAAAGGGTTGTAACCACGCCAAAAGCGCATCGCCGCTGGTTTTGTCCACGACATATTTTCGGATCAAAAACATCGCGGATTGCGCAGCTTTCAGCTCACAAATTAAATGATCAATTAAGATGATGTCTAAATTTTCAGGCTTCGCTGCCTTTTCAATCCAATCTTTGGGGGTTTCGCACTGTAAAAAGGACTTGATTGGGCTTAATAATTCTTCAATCGTCATAAGTATATTTTTATTGATTTTTATTTCTCATTCTACCTTTTAAAAGAGGGGAATAGCTATAAATCAAGTGTTAATTTTCTTTTGGCCCATTTTCTGAGCCTTATACAACAACAGGTAGGCGCGATTTTAAGCCATCTGACGAAAATACTGTAATTACAAAATACTAATAAAATCATGAAAGCCCTTAGCGATGATTCTTACATCGTCAGGGGAGAATTTCACATGAGACAATTCAGACATATCTATATACTTAATAACCTCGCTTGATTGTTGGTTTGTCAATTCGTTGAGATGTGAACTATTTATTTGAAACAAACGCAGTAAATCTATTTTGAAATCAATGACTCCATTATTTGAAATTTTTTCATTACTTACGTCGAAATTTAGCTCAGTATAACTTTCGTTAAATCCAATATGGTACACCAATGGTAGTTGTTCTTCTTGAACCGTTAACATTCCTTCCAACAACAGGAACTTATAACCCACTTGCCAGTTCCACGCCATTCTACTATTTGGATCTAAATCGCCTGAAATTACTAAAGTACCATTTGCTTTCTTATCAATACCAATGGCAAAAGATAATTGTCTAAGGTTTTGAATCTTGATTTCAGGAATAATAATTTTATCGAAGGCTGTATTATCGTCAAACCTAACAAGATGATAGCTTTCTGGCTCTTTGATACTGCTAGACGAATAATCTAATACGATATTGCTGATGAATAATTGAAAATCTCTTATGGAAAAATCACCATTACCGCCAGGATTTTTATAACTTTGGTCATATAATACCAATGGCTTATCGCCTACATAGGGATGAAAACGTAATGTTAAGTTTTGGGGTAAAGCTCGAAGCCAGACCGTAGTAAGAGTAGTTACAATTAAAACACCAAAAATCACAGTAAGCGTAGTGGATTTAGTCATTGTTATTTTCTGCTATGAAGGGATTCGAAAAAGCACTATTAGCTAAGAATTCTTCATCAGTTAACGTATGTAAAAATGCGATGATTGCTGTTATTTCATTGTCATTGAGATTTAGGCTGATGTGATCGTTTTGTGTTTTTGGAATATTGTCCGCTTCAATAATTAATGGGCTTAAGGTTTTACTTCGTTTTATTCCTCCATTATAGTGAGCTAAAACATCCTCCAAAGTAGCAAAACGCCCATCATGCATGTACGGTGAAGTAACTGCTATATTCCTTAGTGTTGGTGCTTTAAATAGACCTCTATGCGCTTCATTTTTCGTTAGAGAAAATAAACCTGCTTTCAATGTTTGATCATTATCTAAGCCATTATTACTAAAGCCGTCAAATACAGTACTAAAGCCGCTGGTAAGAAATTGGCTATGACAATCAATACAGTTACCGCCACGAAGTGTCACTTTAGTATCAGGGTGTGCCATGAAAAGCTTACGTCCATTTTCTTCTTGGGATGAAAGCGTTATTTCACCACGTAAGTATTGGTCATACCGTGAATTTGAGGATATCAGCGTTCGCTGAAAGTTAGCAAGCGCTTTGGCTATGCTTTGCGCACTGATTTCTCCAAAAGCCAGCATGAATAAGTTTATGTAAGTGTCATTATTTTTTAGATCAACGATTAATTCATCTATATTGCGGCCCATTTCATCAGCATGTTGGATAGGTTGTAATGCTTGGTCTTCTAAAGATGAGGAACGTCCATTCCAAAAGAAATGTCTTGGTCCCCACATTAAATTTACTAGGCTCATTGAGTTGAACGCAAGTGGTATTCCTGAAACGCCTACAGATGTTTTTAAACCGTCAGTGAATGCCAATGATTGCTTATGACAGGTAGCACAAGACACTTGATTATTACTAGACAATAATGGGTCGTAGAAAAGTCTTTTCCCAAGTAAAACCGACTCCATAGTTAAGGGATTATTGGGTGGAATAATAAAACGACCGAAAACAAAAGGTGCCGTGAATTCGACAAGATGTGTGACCGGTTTCTTATTATTTAAATAGTAAATAGTTGACGCAATCAATATAACCGCGATAACAACAACTATGTTTGCAGTTTTCATCAGTTTTAATGATGGTGCGTAAAGCCTGAACCAAATAATGCTTCAATGTTATCAATACCTTTTTTATACTTCTCTTTAAAGTTAATTTCACCGAGTCGCTCTCCTGTAGCCAGGTCATGTACCGTGAGCGAGTGGTGGTTTAGCTTAGCTATAAAATCTATGTCGGTAGGGTCATTGTCTTTAGCGTCACCTAAATTCAATAGATTGTTTTGCACGGCAATAAGCTTTCGTCCAGAGGCAGTTTTATAAAATATCATATGATGTGCACCGCTTTCTGCTTTTATATCTTCACCTGAAGATACCAAATTTGGTAACTGTTTTAGATCATAGCGTTTGACTATACCGGGTACGCCATGACTGATGAATAATTCATCTTCATTACCATAAAACTCAAGCGGTACTCCTGTTCCTGCTGTTGCTCCATCGTATAATTTTTCAGGAGTACTAAATGTTTTAGTTTGCTCGTTGTAAGGAATTTTCCATGTTTCAAAACCAAACATGGTATTAACCAAAATGGCAGGCTCTACACCCTCGACAATACTAGGGCGAACAAAAAGCACTTCGACAGGGGACGAAGGGAACCCTACTGGCTTAGAGTCTTCAGTAACAATGGTCTCTATCGGTTCGAAAGTATTTAAGTCGATGATGGTAACCGTATTACCAACTTCTGTAGCTATGGTTGGGTGAACTGCTGAAGTAACAACCATTCTATCGCCATAAGCTGAAATACCATGTGGGAACATGATAAAAGGTTGTCCTTCAGCTACTTGAGATTTTCTTGCTTCAATAATTTTGATTACTTCATTTGTTTGTGCATTGAATACGCCGACACTACCAGCATCAAGTTGAGTTAAATCAGAGCCGCCCATAAAGGTCACGAACATATATAACTCACCATTAACACTATGCCACATGATATCTTCACCTACATTTTGCCCATTGGTGTTCAGGCACTCAAACTTGTTAATCTTGGGCTCTGCTTTTGCGTTTCTGACCAAGCCAATTTCAGCTAAACTGCACTGCGAACCTAATCCCGTCGCGTACAAGCGTCCATTAGGGCTGTAATACATATGATGCATGGGAGCATCAAGTTTGGGTAGAGGGTAGTCATAGAGAATATTGCCAAAATTGTTAGATTCAGGATCAATTTCAATGATGGCGATGCTATCTGCAGTTCCTAACGTTGGAAGGCCGCTAAGTAATACAATTGCTTGAGTTTCTTCAATGTTAACGACACTATTTTCTATACTCATTTGTTCGCTAGTAACTTCAGTTTTAGCAATAGTTGACGTGCTGGATGATTTGGTAGCTTCGCTACAGCCATTAAATAACATAATGGCTAATCCAATGAGTAATACTCTGTTCATGATAATTTCCCTTTAATTGTTTGTATTATATTTTTGAACAAACGCAGAACAACAGATAAGCATTACCTCATACCATTTACTTCAATAAAATGTATTCCTGTTTTTTTAATAATATCTTTGTACTTGCCAATTAATTGTCATTGTAGCCTGATCACGAGAAGTAACGCATAATAGTTTCGCCTATAAGATTAGTTGAAGCTGTGCATAACACAAATACCACTGGCAAATAAATGTAATGCTACATCCTTAAAAGAACTTATCCTAACGACCTCTGGTTACGATAATAATAATACATTTAACGTATATATATCGTTAGTATCTTTTTTCGCATAAAGAGAATCGTCTATTGAAGGCATTCAGATTTCTTAGATGACAAGACTTAACTTGCACATAGTTACATTTAGCTCACAAATTAAATGATCATATTAAGATGATGGAAAAATTTTCTGTTTTAATGGCTTCATTAAGCCACTTTTGTGGCGTTTCGCATTTTAGAAAGTTATTGATAGGCTCGAGTAGTTTATCCAAGTATTGTTATTGGTACCTCTTGCAATTTAATCGCCCTATGTTAACAACGAGCTTTAACTAAGTACACTTACCGTATGCGTTCACGATAAGCTGTATCCATTACATTACAATACAAATCAATAAATAAAATGACTAGCCAATAACAGGTAATGGCTGAGGTTCAGCGGCTAGCGCAGAAACTTGCAAAGTGTCTTTGCGCATTATATCAATTAGATACTCAACATCTTTATAGACACCGCCCAGTGTCGCAGAGCCTCGTGTATACATCCAAGGCAAGCCAATAAAGTACATGCCTTGGGTTGTGCTGACTCCGCGGTAGTTAACTGGATACCCTTGCAGATCTAATTCAAGGTCGTCAATCCAAGAGAAGTCAGCGCTAAAACCTGTTGACCAAATAATATTTTTAATTGAATTTAACGTCGCATGCTGACAACGTAAAGTATTTTCATTAGCGCCCAATGTATGCCCTACGGCAGTAACGTTACTTTTCGCTAACAGTGACTTAATATTAATGCCAATCACGGGCTGCATTTTTTGTTTGATTTTTTTACCCAGCCAAGTGTATTTGTTGACCGATAAAACCCCCAGTAATTTAAACCACCACCATAAGGTTTTGCCTAAAAGCTCTTGTGGAATGGTAAGTGAGTTTGTGCTACCTGAAAAAAACACCTGTCGACTGGTATCATGCTGCGCGATTTCTTGCAATATTTGAAATCCGGAGTCACCTGCTCCTACCACCAAAGTATCACCGGCAATAAGTTGCTCTGGGTTACGATAATCCCGGCTATGAATTTGCTTAACCTCGGATGATAACGCTTGGTGACAAGGGGGAATAAAAGGTGTATGAAATGGCCCAGATGCGATAATAATTTGCTTACATTGATAAGATTTTTCTGCACATTCTAACAAAAAGCTATGCTGAGATTTTACCACCTTAAGTACTTTAGTGGCTAACTTAACGGGTAGTTCAAATAACTTTACGTAGGCTTTAAAGTAATTAGCAACATCATGTTTATCAGGGTAATGCCCTTTAGCCGCTGGAAAATCCATGCCAGGTAAATGATTAAATTCAGTGGGGGTAAATAATTTCAGTGAATCCCAGCGTTTTAACCATGATGCACCAATCTCATTTTCGCTATCTAATATGATGAAGTTAGCATTCGCTTGTTTTAGTTGGTAGGCCATTGCTAATCCGGCCTGACCAGCACCGACAATTATATAATCGAACATTTCAATACTACTTATCTGTTGGTGAATTAACTGTACCGAAGGTCAAATTATCAAAATATTGATAATACTCACTGCCTGACAAGAGGCAAACGGTACGTATTCATGCGATTTAAAAAGGCAACAACAGACTGTTCAAGTTTCGATTTTGCAATCATTCACAATGTTGGTAACTTACTAAAGAAATCTACCTATATTTTCTACTAGATACGATATTCAATATTTGAATACTTCTAAATACTACTGCTATAAAGGCCGGCATTATACGTTACTTTGCTAAAAAGCACAAAATTTGCTTTGAATAATGAAGCTTTCTGCCATATTACCGCAAAGTACGATAAAGACTGGATAAGCTTATAAATATGTTGTTACAGCCATAAAAAGTACTTATCTAATTGATTGGCAACTTTTTACGTTGTGCGCAATTAATGCGACCGTTTAGCGACCCTGCTGCGCAATAAAAGCAAGTGAATGTTGATTAAAAACATCAGGATTTTCAACGTTACAAACATGACCGCATTTATGAATGGTCTGTAATAAACTATTTTTGTGACGTTTAACCATTTCTTTTACCGGCCCTAAAAACATATGATCTTCCTTACCCATAATATAAAGAATAGGGATATCAATTTCTTTCTCTTTGAAGTAACGCATTAAGGGATTCACATCCATGGCCAACTTAAACCAGCGAATAAACTCTTTTTGACACAAGCGCTTAGCCTCTCGAACAAATAGATGTCGAGACTCTTGATGACGCTTCTTCGGCATCATGATGAAGGCAAATAGACGATATAACCACATATATGGCAAACAATGCTTAAAGGTATTGCCCAAATGAACCAGGGTATTACTGCGAGCATTGAAACGCGTGATTGCCCCTCCTAAAACCATACTTGAAACATATTGAGGTGCAATTTCCGCAATATTGCGAATAATAATCGTCCCCAAAGAAATACCAACAAAGTGCGCACAAGCGATATTGTTGTGATCTAAAACATCAATAATATCCTCTGATACTTTATTAAAAGAGTAATTACTATCAACAAATGTTTGCACTAAATGACTGGACTTTCCATGGCCACGAAGATCAAGTAAGAGCACATTATACTCTTTCTGATAGGCTCTGATTTGACGAAACCAGATGGCTGAGCTTCCGCCAGCGCCATGGACAAAAACAACCCATACTTTACTGGTTTTATGTGGATAAATAGTATGAAAAAGAATTGATTTGCTCATTGCTACAATGCAACCACTCTACTTAAGATGACAAGCTTGAATGCAAACAGTATAACTAAATTTCAACAAAATCTCCGAATAAATTTCAATAGCCCTCATCTCTTACTTAATGACACCAAGTAAATAAATACGCAATCCAAGCAGATAATTAAACCTCCTTTTGCTAACATACGCGATAAGCGCTTACTAAACTGGATATTTTAACCATAAAGCTGTTCGCTTATTTTTCCTTTTAAGGTCATCAAAAGCCTAAATTTAAAGACCTTACCTACAATTTGATACTGGTTAAAAGATGATTACTGACACCAAGAAAAACAAACACTTTTCTGATGGCTTATTTAAAAATAGAACAAGCCAAGGCTTGCTCAATGAGCTATCTCCCAACAGCCAAAGCCCCTATAGCAGATTTCCAAATGGTAGCGATTGCACCATTAACGCTATTAATAAGCGCTGGCAGTATTTGGCTAAAGGAAACAACGACCGCATAAAGCTTGCTGAAAGTTTATATGCCGGTGAAGACTTAAGTGCTTACGCGTCTAATATCGAAAACTGTATCGGTAGCGTCAAAGTCCCGGTCGGTATTGCCGGACCTATTCGAGTCCGCGGTACTTATGCACAAGGCGATTATTTATTACCGATGGCCACCACCGAAGCGGCCCTTGTGGCAAGCTATCATCGAGGCTCTGTACTTATTTCTAAAGCAGGTGGTTGCTCTGCGTTATTAATGTCTGAAGGGGTTACCCGTTCACCGGCTTTTGCTTTTAATACTATTGCTAACTTAGCTATTTTTTCTCATTGGATATTACTGAATAAAGATAAGTTGGCTGAAGTCACAAAACAAACCAGTAACTATTGCCGATTGATCGATATTCGTATTGCTGGCGAAGGTAATCATCTGTATTTATTATGTGATTACACCACAGGTGATGCCGCAGGTCAGAACATGGTGACCATAGCCACACAAGCGATTTGCGAATACATTATCGCTAATACGCCGGTACAACCCGAGTATTGGTTTGTTGAAGCTAATTGCTCTGGTGATAAAAAGTCAACTGCGCAATCTTATACCAGTGTCCGCGGTAAAAAAGTCTCTGTTGAAGTTAAGATACCGGAAAAATTAGTTAAACGCTTTTTACATACTACACCTCAACGAATGGTTGATTGCTGGAGAATGTCGGCATTAGGTGGCGTGATGAGTGGCACTCTGGGCGTACAGGGGCACTATGCTAATAGTCTTGCTGCGATGTTTATTGCCTGTGGTCAAGACGCCGCTTGCGTTGCTGAAGCTGCGGTAGGCATCACTCGCTTTGAAGTATGCGATGATGGCGCTTTATATTGCGCAGTAACCTTACCTAACTTAATTGTCGGTACCGTTGGCGGAGGCACTAAACTACCAAGCCAGCAAGCGTGTTTAAAAATAGTAGATTTACCGAAAGAGAATCCGTCCCGAGCTTTTGCCGAGATTTGTGCGGCAGCGGCACTGGCAGGTGAAATATCTATCATTGGTTCACTGGCCGCCGGTGATTTTACTTCGGCCCATAAAAGTTTGGCCCGGGATCGATAATATTGATTTTTAGCTGGGCTAATCGTTTAAATTTAAAGTCGAGCTAAAATAAATTATCATCGCGTTCTCCAACTTGAACTTACTTTACAGTCTAGCGTCGTGAAAGTGTGATAACCATTAAGCACAAAACTATGCGCTAGTTACTTGCTTTATTCCCACCTAGAGCAGCAGAGTTTTGTCAAAAAAGTTAAAATTACGACATAATCACATCCAGCATCCGAAACAATATTTAGCGTTAATCGCCCGACTCTTTATCATTATTTACGCATAACTTTAGCGCGCTAAAGCAACCATTACCCTTACCATTACCGATAAAACCTGATGTGGTAATAGTTTTTCCTGCCTTAAGCTATTTTAGCGGCGTTGAGACTGACTAAATTTAGTGTCCGCCTAAAGATCTTTCCAACCCAGGTAGTATCAATAGCCAGACTAAAATTAATCGCCATAAATAATATTTTTTTAACTGCCCAAGCCAACATTCAAGGCAAGGATAACTGCTGAAGCTTTTGGCCTACCCCGCTTTGCTTCAAGTTATAGCTTCAGAGCTAATAATGTTCTTCCCAGCACTCGCTGAGAAAATGGTTAAATTATAAAATAAGGCTGATAAATTGGTCATTCATCCTGTTTTCTTTTTAAAGACAGCAATAAAAAGAAATTACTCGAAAAAAATTTCCATCATTTGTTATTATAGCTAATCAAACTTAACTATTATCACTTGTACTTTTGGGACAGGGAGAGTAATGATTATGAACAAAAAGACTGACGCAAAATCCTTAACAGATAAACACCAAGCACTCGTTCATAGTGAACAGCAAACGGTGGTTTCCCATGTGCAGCGCGAAACTGATGATTGGTATCTTAATACCATCATGCTCAAAGGCATTGATGTCCCGTTTAAATATCGAAGAAAGAAGCTTTATAAGTCGTTACAGAACCAGCAAGTGAATATTACTTATTATCCAGCGAATGAGACGGTTGCCGGTTTTGAAATTGAGACCATGAAGATAGTTCGCATTAAGGTATGTTGATCACATTTATAGTAAAAAAATGTTCAATCAGACAGATAGATGGCTAAAATCATTTATTTGCGCTGAAATATCAAACAACTCTTGACGAATCCCTCGCCATCTTACATAAATAGAGTATCAGCAATAAAAACTAGAAAATGTTGATTGAAAGGCAAGGTCGCAGAGTTTCACTTAAATCTGCATTATTTTGGGGATAGAGAGAGGTATACAACATGATCTTAAATCATATATGGGGGCTTTATACAGCACCTAAAAAAGAGTGGCAAACCATCGAGAAGCGTCACGAAAGTCTGACGTATTCTATGGTACACATTCTCACTATTGCGTTAATCCCAGCTATTTGTGGCTACTTTGCTGCCGCACATATAGGTTGGTCGATCGGCGCAGGGGACCCCATTAAATTAACTGAATCAAATGCGATGTTTATGTCAATCGCCATGTACTTCGGATTAATTACAGGCGTATTTGCGCTAGCTGCTTTGATTCAATGGATGGCAAAAACCTTTGATTCAACACCCGATTTCACTCAATCATTAGAATTAGCAGCATACGCAGCAACACCATTACTAATGGTAGGATTGACCGCGCTATTTCCAGTGCTCTGGTTTGTAGTTTTGGCAGGATTAGCCGCACTGTGCTACTCAGTTTATCTGCTTTACTCCGGTGTGCCAATTATGATGAACATTCCTGAAGAAAAAGGCTTTATCTATTCAAGCTCAGTAGTAACATGTGGTTTAGTACTTATTGTTGCTCTGATGGCGGCAAGTGCCATCGTTTTTAACTCTGGCTTAGGTGTTGAATACGTTAGTTAGTTCTATAAAAGTCATAAAAAAACCGCTTAATTAGCGGTTTTTTTATCTTCAAATTTAACCCTTAATATCAAGCTAATGAATTATTCTGCACCTTCATTATGCATATCAATAATTGAGTCAGCATTTTTATCTGAGGTTTCTTTGGTATCGTTATTACGCATAGCATCTAAGCGATCTAAGTAACTTTGATCGATATCCTTTGTGACATATTCACCATTGAAAACAGAGGTTTCAAACTCGGTAATATCTGGATTTGCCGTTGAAACAGCAGCAACTAAATCTTCGAGTGTTTGGAAGATTAATTTATCGGCACCGATAAGCTGACAAATGTCATCAAGTTCACGGCCATGGGCAATTAACTCATTAGCACTTGGCATATCAATACCGTAAACATTAGGGAAACGAATCTCTGGTGCAGCAGAAGCAAAATATACTTTATTAGCACCGGCAGCTCGTGCCATTTCAATTATTTGTCCTGATGTGGTGCCACGGACAATAGAGTCGTCAACTAATAGCACATTTTTACCGACAAACTCTGCACCAATAGCGTTGAGTTTCCGACGCACTGATTTTTTACGCTGCTCTTGCCCAGGCATAATAAAAGTGCGGCCAATATAACGGTTTTTAACAAAGCCTTGACGGTATGGGATATTAAGGTGACGAGCAATTTCTAATGCCGTATCACAAGACGTTTCAGGAATTGGAATAACAACGTCTATATCAATATCTTCCCAATCTTTGGCTATTTTATCACCAAGCTTTTTCCCCATTTCAACACGAGAGCCATAAACAGAAATCTTATCGATTGATGAATCTGGACGGGCAAAATAGACATATTCAAAGATACAGGGGTGAAATGACGGGTTTTCAGCACATTGCTGACTATGAATTTGACCTGATTCAGTAAAGAAAATAGCTTCACCTGGGGCAACATCACGGACAAACTCAAATTCATTAGCATCGAGTGCTACAGACTCAGATGCCACCATATATTCCACACCTGATTCAGTTTCACGTTTACCAAATACCAGCGGACGAATACCATTAGGATCTCGAAATGCTACCATACCATAGCCAATGATCAGTGCGACTGTTGCATAGGCACCACGCACGCGCTTATGAACATTACCGATAGCGGTAAAAATATCATTTGGGTCTAGCGTATGTTGCTCGGTATTTTGTAATTCGTGACCTAAAATATTTAATAACAATTCTGAGTCAGAAGTAGTATTTACATGACGACGCGCTTGGGTATTGAGCCAAATTTTCAACTCTTCAGCATTGGTTAAATTACCGTTGTGCGCTAAAGAAATACCAAATGGTGAGTTTGCATAAAATGGCTGTGCTTCTGAGGAACTTGATGTTCCTGCCGTTGGATAACGAATATGACCAATGCCCATATTACCTTGTAGGCGTAACATATGGCGAGTATGAAAAACATCTTTCACCAAGCCATTACCTTTACGCATTCTAAAGGTGTTATCGTGAATGGTGACGATACCTGCTGCGTCTTGGCCACGATGCTGAAGCACGGTTAAACCATCATATAAAGCTTGAACTACAGGTGTTTTTCCGACAATACCAACAATACCACACATGAACTTATTCTCCGACGAACTAAGTTTAAATACTAAGCTAAAAAACTTGATGATTGTTTGAGGTACTCAAAAAACCACTCAACGATTAATGTAAATTCTGGAACCAATTGAGAACTCTGCCACCAAGTAGTAGAGGAAGCAGGGGTAAATGCATCCATGAAAAATAATACCGCAGCGATGATCAAAACCCCTCTTAGCGCACCAAACACAATACCCAATACTCTGTCGGTACCCGACAAGCCGGTCTTGCTAACAAGTTGGCCAATAATATAGTTAACGAGTGCACCTAAAATTAAGGTGGTGATAAATAAAATAGCAATTGAGGCGGCGTTACGAAGAAGTTGATCGGAAATATTGGTAAGTAATGTCGATAAGTTTAGATAAAAGCTACTAGCGACAAAAAAGGCACTGATCCATACTATTAAGGAAACAGCTTCTTTAACAAAGCCACGCACCAAGCTGATGATAGCTGAAATACCAATAACAGCTAAAATGGCATAATCTATCCAAACCATAAATCGAATATTCTCATTGATTAGAGGCGCGCATTCTACCAGAATCTCGCTAGAATTTGCTAATAATTTTACTATTTAGTCGGATAAAATCGGGCAACTTTACCTTGTACATTAGTCAATTTTTTCAACCCAGGAAGTTTTTCCTCTAACGAGGATTGTATTAATTCAGGACCGACAAAAACCTTGGTCAACTTACCATTCTTGGTCTTAATAGGTTTTGTAAATACTGTGTAGCCTGCTTCTTCTAATTTATTGACCAAATCGTCAACATTGTTTTGGTGGCGAAAACTACCTAATTGAACTACCCAAGCCTGCTTAAGTATTGCTTTACTTGGTGCTTTTTTTACCACGTTATCAGCCAAGATTTTCGTTAACGGTTCTACATTGGAAGCAGAAAATGACGACTCTTTAACCAAGGTTGACACCGTAACCGCTTTTTCGTTGAGTATTTTTGTCGCATCAATGGCACTTTGACTGTCTAACGCAACCTCATCAGAAAAACGCTCTTGTGGTAGATTAGCGAGCTTCTCCTCTGGGAAGTTTTTATTGGCAGCTGGAAAATCTACCTGAGGCGCACTGGGAATCGTTTCAAAGCTATCTTGATAGGTTTTTTTATCACCATCAAGCACATCAGGTAAAAATATAATAGCAACAGCAGCTACAATAATGGTACCCACTAAACGATTTTGAAACGGTGTAGACAAATTAGACTCCAAACATTGTTAAACTAATAAACGTCTTATTTCAGCAACGGTATGGAATGATCCGAAAACCAGAATAAGCTCCGTTGCTTTTGCATTCTGTTTTGCCATTTTAAATGCCTGAGAGACATTGTCAAAACAATTTACCTTACCAGCGTCTATTTGTGTGTGCTCGAGAATTTTTTTTGCCGCACAACCTCTAGCAACGCCAAGGGTACCAAGATACCAATGCGCTACTTCTGGCAATAGCGGCGCGATAGTATTAGTAATATCTTTATCTGCAAGCATCCCTAACACCGCATGAACCTTTGGATAATTGAGCTGATGCAATTGCGTGGCTAAATACCGGGCAGCTTGTGGATTGTGCCCTACATCTAAAATAACATCACAATCGCATAGAAATTTTTCCATTCTTCCCGGCACTTTTGTTTGCGCAATGACCTGATTAATGAAAGCACTATTTAGCGAGAATTTAAGTTTATCGGTTAAAAGCTCTAAGACCATAATAGCCGTCGCAACATTATCTTGTGGAATTTGACAGCGAATAAGATCTGAGAATTTGCAATGACTATTGCGCCAAAACCAAGTGTCATTAATCGTTTGTTCGACGGTAAAGTTTTTTTCGCGAAAATAGGCTTTAGCGCCAATACTGTTTGCATGGTTCGCTAGCGAGCTAGGTGGATTTGTATCACCAATCACTACAACTTGATTTGCGCGCATTATGCCTGCTTTTTCAAAGCCAATAGCTTCTCTAGTGTCACCCAAAAATGCCTGATGATCTAAATCAATAGTGCTAATTACTGCAATATCAGCGTCAATAATATTGGTGGCATCTAAACGTCCACCTAAACCCACTTCAAGAATAATAACCTCAGGTTGTTCCACCGTTAAAACAAGCAAGGCGGCTAACGTGGTATATTCATAGTACGTTAGGGTGATATCACCACGTGCTTTTTCTATAGTCTCAAATGCCTTAACCAAGGCGCTATCAGAGACCTCACAACGATTAACGCGTAATCGTTCATTAAAACGCTCTATATGAGGTGAAGAATAAACCGCACAAGTCAGTTTTTGTGCTAAAAAAGCATTTTCTAAAAAAGCGCAAGTAGTGCCTTTACCATTGGTTCCTGCAACGGTAATAACCGTTGAGGTTGGAAAAGCAATGTTCAGATTTTTCGCAACACTAGTAATACGCGTTAAGCCAAGATCAATCTCAAGCGCGTGAATGCTTTCTAAATAAGAAAGCCATTCAGTGAGATTATTTCTCTCTGAATGGCCTTTAATCATTTTTGACATGGAATTACCGTTACGCTGCGGGGCTATCTTGCCCCATAAACTTAGCAAGCATACGCGCTAACGTACTGCGCATTTCGCGTCGATCAACGATAAGGTCAATGGCGCCTTTTTCTTTTAAAAACTCGCTGCGTTGAAAGCCTTCAGGTAATTTTTCACGCACTGTTTGTTCAATAACTCGTGGACCCGCAAAGCCAATTAACGCTTTGGGCTCTGCGACGTTAATATCTCCAAGCATTGCCAAACTTGCTGAAACGCCACCCATTGTTGGGTCGGTTAAGACTGAAACATAAGGTAAACCTTGCTCACTCATTTTCGCTAAGGCGGCACTAGTTTTCGCCATTTGCATTAGTGAAAATAGCGCTTCTTGCATACGTGCACCACCACTGGCCGAAAAGCATACTAAAGGTACGTTATGCTCCAAACAGTATTCAACACCTTTTACAAAGCGAGCACCAACAACCGAGGCCATAGAACCACCTAAGAAGCCGAACTCAAAAGCAGCGACAACAATGGGTTGACCATGAAGTTCACCTTTCATAACCACTAAGGCATCTTTCTCACCGGTGCTTTTTTGCGCCGCTGAGATACGATCTTTGTAGCGTTTAGAGTCTTTAAATTTCAGAATATCTTGTGCTTCAAACTCCTCTCCGAGTTCAACGCGCTCGCCTTGGTCAAGAAAGCCATCAATACGTTTACGCGCAGATATGCGCATATGGTGATCACACTTTGGACAAACCGACATTTGTCGGTCTAACTCAACTTTATATAGAACCGCGTTACAGCTAGTACACTTACTCCAGACGCCTTCTGGAATATTTCTTTTTTGTGTTGACTTTGCTTTTGGGAGAATTTTTTCAATCCAGCTCATAATATATTTTTGCCTATGCACGAAAGATTTAATAATTGTTTAAAATACAACCATTAAATATAAAATTTTTGCTAATACTTTGAATTAGACCATAGAACACCTATGCAATTATAGGAAAAACTGGTCTGTTTTGTTCTTAAAGCAGAAACAATGGCCCTGGGTTACGCTTTGGTATACCAAACTCTTCAGGATAGTCTACATCAACAAAGTATAGTCCAGCTGAAGGGGCAGTTATGCCTGCAACACAACGATTTTTTGCCTCTAGCACTTCTTTCAGCCAACTCACAGGTTTTAGTTCCTGACCAACCTTCATCAAACTCCCAGCTATATTTCGCACCATATGGTGTAAAAACGCATTACCTTTAACATCAATGATAACAAACTCACCTTGGCGAGAGACATTACAGTAATGCAGAGTACGTGTCGGAGAATTTGACTGACAATGTACCGTTCTAAATGAGGTAAAATCGTGCCGGCCGACTAAGTATTGTGCCGCTTGATGCATTAAATTTTCATTAAGTGGAAAATGGCAAAAACTAATGCCTGAGCTTAAAATCGCCGAACGTAAACGATTGTTATTAATAATATAGCGATATTGTCTCGCGGTTGCACTAAAGCGTGCATGAAAGTCGTTATTGACTACTGCCACCCAAGACACAGCTATATCTTTCGGTAAATTAGTATTAACCCCTAATGTCCACGCCACATCTTTACGGACTTTTTCGGTATCAAAATGAATGACCTGATTGGTGGCACTAACGCCAGTATCGGTTCGACCGGCGCACGTCACTTCAATAGGTTCATTGGCAATTTTTGATAAGGCCTTTTCCACCATTTCTTGCACACTGATTACATTCTTTTGTCTTTGCCAACCGTAGTAATTACTACCGTCATATTCTATGCCTAAAGCGTAACGCATTTTATCCTCCACTGCTAAGGGAAAGCATTATCCATTATTTTACACGTCTTTACCAAGTGACTATTGATTAATAGCCCAAAGTATTAAAAAAGGCTGCAAATTGCAGCCTTTTGTTAAACAATAAACTTTACTATTTTATATTATCTAATAATTGCTGGGCATCGAATTGTTGTTGAGCATCGCCTTGTTTTACCACATCGAGTAGGATCACTTCAGCATTTTCGCTATCACCGATCTCAATATAAACCTTGGCCAAGTCTAATTTGGCGGCCATACCATTGTCATCATCATCAATATCTTCTTCGGTGATATTCCCTGAAAATTCAGGAAATTCACCAAGTCCAACATCAATATTCATTTTTTCATAAGGTTCGATTGGTTTGCCATCTAAAAGGCTCTCGGATAACAAAGAATCTACTGAAATAAAGTCTTTGTCTGCATTTTCATTAACCGAATCATCTTCATCTAGCTCAGTATTATCATCCGCGGTTTCGAGCTCAAATTCATCGCCAATTTCAAAATTTTCACTGAGTTCAAAATCATCACTGTTAGAGTGACTGGTTTCTTCTTCAATGTTGGCTAATAAGTCATCAAAATCTAGATTATCAAGCTCTTTAATACCGTCAACTTCTTCCGTGTTGTCTACTTGACGGTTTTCAGTACCGTCCTGGTCGCTGCTGTCACCATCTTCAGCCAATAAGTCAGCTAAGACATTACTATCGGTAAAGTCTGGCGATAACTCCACCATAGAGTCAGCATCTTTTTCATCATTTAGCAATTGTGCTAACGTTGATTCGTCAAAATCACCCGACAATGCACTTAGCGTCTCATCATCTATCTCGGCCGATGTTTTGTCTTCAGGCTGATGATCAATATTTTCGCTGGTTAATTCACTATCATCTAATTCAGTATCGAGTAAATCGTCGCCAATATCTAATGGCACGTCATCATCGTTTTCCACTGGATGACTCACTTCATCAATCAAAGCATCGATATCAAAATCATCAGAAATATCTTCGTTGTCATCCGCTGTACTTTCACTTAGGCTATCTGTCGTCGTATTAACTTCTGATTCAGCAACGTCAGCTTCATCGACAAATTCATTCATCAGTTCACTAAAATCAGCATCTATAAACGATTGCACATACTCGTCACTAAAATTATTAATGAGTTCAGTATTTTCATGGGCTGATTCTTCAACCTGATCATCTGTTGGAAGTGGTAGGTCATTATCATCACGACTAAGGTTATCGACGACGGCAGTATCGTGTTCTGCATCGGGTGTCGCTACTTCATCGGTGATCGAATTTAGCAGCGCGTCAATATCATCAGGGTCTGAAACATCAACATGACTTTCTGCAGCCGTATTATCTTCTTCTACATCAGGTGTGTCTTTTGTATCGTTGATTGAATCTAATAGTGCGTCAATATCGTCAGGGTCTGAAACATCAACATGACTTTCTGCAGCCGTATTATCTTCTTCTACAT